>CANSPM010000005.1 GCA_947648875.1 uncultured Lachnospiraceae bacterium | reverse complement strand
TCCGGGAACATGCTGTTCAGAGTTCCGCATGTCCCCGGATAGCCCGCAACCCGGTAATGAATATCCGGGAACATACTGTTCAGGTTTGCATCCGCTCTGCAAGGATCATTTCGGCGGATGCCGTGTATCGGTGTAGGTTTCTGTGGAGTACTATGGACCGTGCAGAGAGAGTCGGCCTCTGTGAAAAGTAGTACCCCAGAAGACACTGACGCTTTAAAGCGTTGAAGTACCGTACTGTGGAAAGTTTAGCACAGTTCATACAAAATGTCAATCTCACATTTTGAGTTGTATTTTAATGCGGTGTTCAATATACTGTATACCTTTATAAAAGCCCATGGCAATGACACACAGGATCAAAATGCTGGTGATTACCAGATTCAGCTGAAACACCTGGCTTCCGTAGATGATCAAATACCCCAGGCCCCTCCTGGCCGCCAGAAATTCCCCAATGATAACCCCCACCAGCGCCAGGCCGATATTGACTTTGGTGGTACTGAGCATGATGGGGATAGACCCCGGCAGAATCACCTTGCGGAAAGCGTCTTTTTTGTGCCCCCCCAGGGTGTAAATCAGAGTGATTTTTTCGCTGTCCACCTGCTGGAAACCGGTGTAAAAACTTATGATGGAACCGAACAGAGCCACGGAGATTCCCGCCACCACGATGGTGGTGCTGCCGGTGCCCAGCCACACGATGAAAAGAGGGGCCAGGGCGGATTTTGGCAGACTGTTTAAGATCACCAGGTAGGGTTCAGTGATTTCTGACAGTTTTGGGGAATACCACAGCAGGGTGGCGGAGAGCAGGCTGATCAGGAACACCAGCAGGAAGCTGACTACCGTTTCCGCCAGAGTGATGCCCACATGCAAAAACAGGGAGCGGTCCAGGACCATGCCCCACAGACATTTTCCCACCTGACTGGGGCTGGAGAAAAAGAAGCTGTCAATCCAGCCAAGCCTGGCGCTTAACTCCCACAGGGCCAGAAAAAGCAGAAAGAAAAAGAGCCGATAAAAAGCAATCTGGTGGTGATGACGCCGATGTTGCCTGACAAATGCTTCCTGCTTCGTCAATTCCTTTTTGCGCTTACTCATGACTTCATTTCCTCCCATAATTGATTGAAGTATTCGTTGAACTCCGGGGCGTTTCTGGCGGCCAGGGGCGAATCGTCCTGGAGTGTTAAGTGAATGGGAATCTCCCTTTTTACGGTGGCGGGCCTGCCGGAGAGCACTATGATGCGGTCTGCCAGGCTTACCGCTTCGGACAGATCATGCGTGATCAGAATAACAGTCTTGCCGGTTCTGCGGATCAGGTGGCAGATGTCCGCGGACACCATGAGCCGGGTCTGATAGTCCAGAGCGCTGAAGGGCTCATCCAGCAAAAGCAGCTGGGGCTGCAGCGCCAGAGTGCGGATCAAAGCGGCCCGCTGCTTCATGCCGCCGGAGAGTTCACTGGGGCGTTTGTCCTTAAACTTTTCCAGATCGTAGTCTCTCAGCAGCGAGTTTACATATTCCAGCCTGTCAGGAGTCAGCATATGATTTATCTCCAGCCCCAGAATTACATTCTTGTAGATGCTGCGCCATTCAAACAGATGTTCCCGCTGTAACATGTAGCCTACCCGGGGATACCGCAGGGAACCGTCGGGATTGTTGACCAGGATTGTGCCCTCCTCCGCAGGCAGCAGGCCGGCTATAATGGACAGCAGCGTGGATTTGCCGCAGCCGCTGGGGCCTACCACGGCCACAAACTCTCCCTCCCGGACGCCGAAGGTGATCCGGTCCAGCGCCCTGGTCTCCCCGTGGAGGCTGTGGTAGGAGTAGCTGATGTTTTTCAACTCCAGTATATTTTTATCCATCCAAGTGCGTCCTCTCTCAAAGTTATTTTCACGGATTTCGGACTTAATGTGAAAAGCAACCTTAAAATTAGAATTTACTTTATAGTATTCGTTCCTTGCAATAAAGTGTCATTCATGGTATGCTATAGATTAGTTTTACTTTGACAGCTGCGGAACTGTAAATCAGTGGCGGTTCTCCCGGTTCCCGGAAAAGACGGTCCGCATCGGAGACAGAGTTTTCCGCAGGATAAGGTGCCGGGAGGATGGCAGCGGAACTATCAATAAGGAGTGAGATACATGGCTACATTATGGGGCGGGCGCTTTACCAAGGACACGGACAGCCAGGTCTTTGCGTTCAACGCGTCCATAGGCTTTGACAAAAAACTTTACAGGCAGGATATTGAGGGCAGCATCGCCCATGTGGTGATGCTGGCCAAGCAGGGAATACTGACTTCTCAGGAGCGGGACGTGCTGATCAAGGGACTCACCGATATCCGGGAGGACGTGGAGGCGGGGCGGCTGGAAATCGACGAAACCTATGAGGATATTCACAGCTTTGTAGAGGCCAATCTGATAAAAAGGGTGGGAGAGCCGGGGAAAAAGCTACACACCGGTCGCAGTCGCAACGACCAGGTAGCGCTGGATATGCGTCTGTATACCCGACTTCAGGTGCTGAATACAGACGCACTGCTGAAAGAACTGATGACGGTGGTCCTGGACACCATGGAGGCCAATGTGGAGACCTACATGCCGGGCTTTACCCATCTGCAAAAGGCACAGCCTACCACGCTGGCTCACCACTATGGAGCCTATTTTGAGATGTTCAAGAGGGATCGCCAGCGGCTAAAGGATATTCATGACAGAATGAACTACTGTCCCCTGGGAGCGGGCGCGCTGGCGGGCACCACTTATCCTCTGGACCGGGGATATACGGCGGCGCTGCTGGGATTTGAGGGTCCCACCCTGAACAGTATGGACTCTGTCTCCGATCGGGATTACCTGATTGAATTTCTGTCGGCGTTGTCCCTGATTATGATGCACTTGAGCCGTTTCTGCGAGGAGATTATCCTCTGGAATTCCAATGAGTATCAGTTCGTGGAGATTGACGATGCCTATTCCACCGGCAGCAGTATAATGCCCCAGAAGAAGAATCCGGACATTGCGGAACTGGTAAGGGGAAAAACCGGACGGGTGTATGGGGCGCTGCTGTCTCTTCTGACCACCATGAAAGGGCTTCCGCTTGCGTATAATAAGGATATGCAGGAAGATAAGGAGATGGCATTTGACGCTATGGAGACGGTACAGAACTGTCTGACGCTGTTCACCGGTATGCTTCGTACCATGGGCTTTAAGCGGGAGCGGATGGCGGGAAGCGCCACCAAAGGCTTTGCCAATGCCACGGACGCGGCGGATTATCTGGTGGGCAAGGGCGTACCTTTTCGGGATGCCCATGGCATTATTGGCAGACTGGTGTTGTGCTGTATTGACAAGGGCTGTACCATTGATGATCTGAGCCTGGAGGAATTGCAGGAGATCAGCGACAAGTTTGGACCGGATCTTTATGATGCCATATCTCTGAAAAGTTGTGTGGAGAAGCGTCTGACAGTGGGCGCTCCCGGCCGGGAAGCCATGCGGGAGGTGATCCGCATCAGCAGGGAGTATCTCGAGGAGGAGTGGCAGCCCAGAGACTGGCAGCTTCCCAACGATAAATAGTGCCGACCGGTCGGATATCCGGACGCAGGAAGCGGTGGGATATTCAGCGCCGGAATGTATGGGTACGGCTGTGTGGCGATTGATTGATCGAAGGATTTTCAATAGGAGGATGAGAGCATGAGTGAAAAGTTGAAAGCAGGTATCCTGGGCGGTACCGGTATGGTTGGTCAGAGATTTATTGCGCTACTGGAGAATCACCCCTGGTTTGAGGTGACGGCTATAGCCGCAAGCCCCCGTTCTGCGGGCAAAACCTATGAGGAGGCCGTGGGAGACAGATGGAAGATGGACACTCCCATGCCGGAGGCCGTGAAAAATCTGGTGGTTATGAATGTCAATGAGGTGGAGAAGGTAGCTGCGTGCGTGGACTTTGTTTTTAGCGCAGTGGATATGACCAAGGAGGAGATTAAGAAGATCGAGGAGGATTACGCCAGGACGGAGACGCCCGTGGTATCCAACAACAGCGCCCACCGCTGGACTCCTGATGTGCCCATGATGGTGCCGGAGATCAATCCCCGGCACGTGCAGGTCATTGAAGCCCAGAGAAGGCGTCTGGGCACTGTCAGGGGATTTGTGGCGGTAAAGCCCAATTGTTCTATCCAGAGTTATGCTCCTGCGCTGACGGCCTGGAAAGAGTTTGAGCCCTATGAGGTGGTGGCCACCACTTATCAGGCGATCTCTGGCGCGGGCAAAACCTTTAAAGACTGGCCCGAGATGGAGGGTAATATCATTCCCTACATCGGAGGAGAGGAGGAGAAGAGTGAAATGGAACCCCTGCGCCTGTGGGGAGAGATTGTGGACGGCCAGATTGTGCCTGCAACCAGTCCCGTGATCACCTGTCAGTGTATTCGTGTGCCGGTGCTGAACGGCCACACGGCGGCGGTGTTTGTAAAATTCCGAAAGAAACCCACCAAAGAACAGTTAATTGAGAAACTGGTGACTTTCAGTGGCGAACCGCAGCGGCTGGAGTTGCCCAGCGCGCCGAAACAGTTCATCCGCTATATGGAGGAGGAGGACAGGCCCCAGGTATCTCTGGATGTGGATTTTGAGAACGGCATGGGAATCAGCATCGGCCGTCTGCGGGAAGACACGGTATATGACTATAAATTTGTAGGCCTGTCCCACAATACAGTCAGAGGCGCGGCGGGCGGAGCTATACTCTGCGCGGAGCTGCTGAAAGCCCAGGGCTATATAACCAGAAAGTAAGCAATGGTTATATTTTCGGCGGTGGCAGGAAGCGTTTGGAAGGATTGATTTGCGTGTCAGCCCAGGGGGCAGAAGCGGGGGAAGGCCTTTTTGAGAAAAGGCAGGTATCATTATAAAGGGGGTATAGCGCAATGTGCTCTGATGCTGGGATTGCTGGCACTGTTTTCAGGATGCGGTGATCCCGGGATCGAACCGGAACAGAAAATGACAGAATCGCGGAAGTCAGCGGTTTTGAATTGCCCACAGCCGGAAGCGGAGGGCGTTTTGAGCGGGGAACGGGTACTGGATCTGGGCAATCACATGGTCGCTTATTATGAGTCCAGAGAAGAGATTGACTCTGCCTATACAATGCATGGGGCAGAGGAATTTGAGGGAGAGCGATAAATTGCGATTCATGATCTGGACTATGATGCCGTCTGGTATTTACCGGATGTGTATGGAAGAGTTCTGGAGATAAGCGTGGAGGAGCCTGTGGGGTTGCCTCTGCGGTATGCCCCTGACGGAGGGGAGGACATCCATAGGGTCCGTATCCCCATATATTTTTATGAGAGAGATGAGGGGGAACCGCTGGACTTTGATGGGGCTGTACATGGGAGAAAGTCCATATTCGGAGCCCAGGAAGGTCTGGAGGACAGGCCGGATGGCTGCGTCTGGAATATATGGGAAGAGGCATTCTCCGCGGGAGAGACAGAATATACCATACGGTTTGAAAGAATCAGCCCCATTTACAATCCCGGATATATTTATTGCGCCAAAGATATGTACATCTGGCTGGACGGGATGTGGAGGAAGGCCAGGCGGCTGGAGAGAGTTTATTCGGAGACGGATTTTTATGATATACCGGGGGAGGATGAGTATCCATACTTGGACGGGTATCGTGAACTGGTCTATTCCCAGGGGGAAGTGGCGCAGGAGAATCGGATAGAGAAAGATTTCTATGAGGAGGACGCGTTCTGGTTTGCGGAGGAATGTGTCCGGAGCGCAAACTATAGGGGCAGCGTAAGACTGTATCCTGACTATCCGGAATGGGAAAAGGCGGAATTGTCATCAATAAGTATGTCCGGGTTGTTTCTGAGACAGAGTGAAGCATTGCGGAACGCAGCGGGCAGGGAGGCTCATTTTATCGGTTGAATAAAGGGGCTGGACAGGGTATAATGTTCAAAAGAATATGGAAGGGGAAATAGCGGAGCCGGGAGAAGGGTTCAGCGATAGATTGGCAGAGGATGAAGAAGCGGGCACCGGTTTTGTGACAGACATGTAACAGGAAGAAATGCAGAGTGATGAAGGCAGTTTGAACAGGTCACATTTCGGATATGCAGGGAAGAGGTAAGTATGAACGAACTACGATATCAGGTGGATTTACTGACGGCAAAGAACCAGAAGCTGAGTGTACAGGAGAAGATGTACCGTTTGGTCTGTGAGACCTCTTACAATGCCTTTTTGTATTATTCCTTCGAAAAGAGCGAGATTACGCTGCTGGGAAAATGGGACAGTTTTTTTGATTTTCGCATCAGAGACTGGAAGGATCTGGGGCAGCTGTATGAGATGGTGGACGAGCCCTATGTGGATTCTCTGCGGGAAGTAATTTTCCTGGAAAAAAAGCATATACAGGATGATGTTACGGAGTGTATGCTGCGGGAGCGAAGAGCCTGGCTGGAGTTTCGAGCCAAGGTATTCTATGACAGGGAAGGAGTTCCCCAGGACAAGATCATCTGCATCAGCGATATTACCAAGTTCAAGCAGCAGAATGAAGAATTGACTTATATGGCCTATTATGATTCTCTGACAGGGCTTTATAACCGGAATTACTTTGTGCGGCTGCTGACAGAATTTGTGCGAAGAGCCCAGGAAGAACGGGAGATTGTCAGTGTGCTGCTGATTGATATTGACGATTTCCGCAAAGTCAATGACGGGCTGGGAATTATTGTGGGAGATGAACTGGTTCAACAGCTGGGGAGTTTTTTGAAAGAGATGTCAGGCGAGGATATTATCGTCTGCCATTTGAACAGTGATATATACTGCATGGCTGTATATGATCCCACAGGGCAGAAGTCTGTGGCTAAAATCCATGAGCGGATACAGGAACGCATGAGTAAACCATTTCATCTCAGCGGCGGACAGGAGATCAATACTACGGTCAGCATCGGCGTGGCGGAATATCCGGAGTCGGCCACCACTGCACTGGAACTGATCGGCTGTGCCGAGATTGTCATGTACAAGAGCAAGGATATGGGCAAGAATACCATACAGTATTTCGACACGCCGATTTTGAATGCTTTTCTACAGAATGTGCAGATTGAGAACCAACTCAAGGATGCCATTTACAGTCAAAGCTTTGAGTTGTATTATCAGCCGCAGTACTATGCGGGCAACAGGCAGCTGCGGGGGATGGAGGCATTGATCCGCTGGCGGGATGGTTCGGGGCGCATGGTAAGTCCTGCCGTGTTTATTCCCATCGCGGAGCAGAACGGCGCGATTGTGCCCATCGGGCGCTGGGTTATGGAAGAGGGAGTGCGGCAGTTCGCGAAATGGCGGCGGAATCAGGAACATTCCATGGTGTTGTCCATCAATGTATCAGCCATACAATATATGAGGGACGGTTTTGTGGATGAATTATTACAGGTGCTCAATACATATCAGGTGCATCCCCAGGAAGTGGAACTTGAGATTACGGAGAGCGTGCTCATCGAGGATTTTGAAAAGGTGACAGCCAAACTGCGATCGCTGCGTGGCTATGGAATACGGGTGTCTCTGGATGATTTCGGCACAGGTTTTTCCTCCCTTTCCTATCTGAAAAAGCTGCCCATAGACACATTGAAAATCGACAAATCCTTTATAGACACCGTGCTTTCCGACGGGGCCACCAGAGTCATCACCGAGAGTATTATATCCATGGTGCGCACGCTGGGGCTGGAGACCATCGCGGAGGGTGTGGAACAGGAGCAGCAGTATAAGTATCTTCATGCCATTGGCTGTGATATCATACAGGGCTATTACTTTGGCAGGCCGCTTCCCGTACAGGAAATGGAGGCGCTGCTGGAAAAGCTGGCGTGAGGATATCTGCGGTGGCAGGCAGTAAGGATGCTGCGCATCCGGATCATGACTACGCGGGATCACAAGCATGGCTTGTGATCCGCAGACAGAGGTAAGTTTGGGTAAAAATCTTTTTATTGCGGAAAAGCCCAGTGTGGCTAAAGAATTTGCGAAAGCTCTAAAATTGAATACAAGCTCCCGGGACGGCTTTCTGGAGTCACAGAACTGCATTATCACCTGGTGTGTGGGACATCTGGTGACCATGAGTTACCCGGAAGTATACGACGAGAAATACCGGAAATGGCGATATGATACCATTCCCTTTATTCCCGATACGTTTAAATATGAGGTCATTGACAGCGTGCGGAAGCAGTTTACCATTGTCAGCGGCCTCTTAAACCGTCCGGATGTATCCACAATCTATGTGTGTACCGACTCCGGGCGAGAGGGAGAATATATTTACCGATTGGTGGAGCAGATGGCGGGGGTCAAGGGGAAGGATAGAAAGCGGGTATGGATTGATTCCCAGACCGAGGAGGAGATTCTGCGGGGGATCAAGGAAGCCAAAGACCTGTCAGAGTATGACGCTCTGAGTGACGCCGCCTATCTGCGGGCCAAGGAAGATTATCTGATGGGAATTAATTTCTCCCGGGTGCTTACGCTGAAATACGGCAGAGCGGTGCAGGAATATTTGAACCGTGACAGGGCAGTGATTTCCGTGGGCCGGGTTATGACCTGTGTTTTGGGGATGGTAGTGAAGCGGGAACGGGAGATCAGGGCATTCGTCAAGACACCTTTTTACAGAGTTGTGGGCAGTTTTGACCTAAAGGGCCGCAAGCTGGAGGGAGAGTGGAGAGCTGTGGAGGGCAGCCGCTATTACGCTTCTCCCAAACTTTATAAGGAAAACGGTTTTAAGGTCAGGGAGGACGCCCAGGCGCTGATCGGGCAGCTGTCCGGTGACGCTGTCATAGAGTCTGTCACCCGGAAAAACGAGAATAAGAATCCGCCTCTTTTATACAATCTGGCGGAATTGCAGAATGACTGTTCCAAGCTGTTTAAGATCAGTCCGGATGAGACACTGCGGATTGTGCAGGAATTGTATGAAAAAAAGATGGTGACATATCCCAGAACCGACGCCAGAGTATTGTCCACGGCAGTGGCCAAGGAGATTCACAAGAATATCGGCGGACTTCAGGGATATAGCCTGTGCGGAGGCTTTGCCAGGGAGATCATGGGCCAGGGCAGCTATAAAAACATTGCCAAGACCCGCTATGTGAATGACAAACAGATTACCGATCACTATGCCATCATTCCCACGGGGCAGGGCCTGAACAACTTACAGGGGCTGGCTCCTGTGGCGTCCAAGGTCTATGAAGTGATTGTGCGCCGCTTCTTAAGTATTTTTTATCCGGCGGCGGTCTACCAAAAGCTGTCGTTGCAGGCCAAAGTGTCGGGAGAAAGTTTTTTTGCCAACTTCAAGGTGCTGACCCGGGAGGGATATTTAAAAGTGATGCAGTATTCCTTTTCCGGAAAGAAGGCGGATAGCGGAACGCAGCCCCAGGGGGGGCAGACCGGACCCCAGGACGGCACGGTGACGGGTTCGCAGGGTGGGAAAACGGACAGTCAGGCAGAACGGAGAGAGGCAGGGTCGGAAAAACGTGGGGACGCTGCGGGAAATGAGAGCGGAACTTCCGGAACGGAGAGCACAGAAGGGGCAAAGGCAGACGGCGGCGAGGAGGGAGAACAGAAATGCGATGAGCAGTTCATGGCGCTGCTGAAAGAACTGAAAAAGGGCTCCCGTCTCCCGGTCAAGGACTATGAGATCAAGGAGGGGGAGACGTCTCCACCCAAACGCTACAACTCCGGCAGTATCATTTTAACCATGGAGAACGCGGGGCAGTTCATTGAGGATGAGGAACTGCGGGCGCAGATCAAGGGCAGCGGCATCGGCACCAGTGCCACCCGGGCGGAGATTCTGAAAAAGCTGGTGAATATTGAGTATCTGGCGCTGAACAAAAAGACCCAGGTGATCACACCCACTTTGATGGGAGAGATGATTTTCGATGTGGTTAATCTCTCCATACGTCCTCTCCTGGACCCGGCGCTGACGGCCAGTTGGGAGAAGGGGCTGACATTGGTGGCGGATGGCAATATCACTGCCGACGAGTATATGGGGAAGCTGGATAATTTCGTGACGCGCCGTACAAACATGGTGAAACAGATGAACAATCAGGGAAGCCTGCAACAGTGTTTCCGCGCGTCGGAGGCATTTTATGCCAAAGGAAAATGACGGGGTGGACAGCGTGTCCCAAAGTAGGAGGAGATTCGGGGGCAAGGCGCTTGTAGAAGATTCAATTGTATCAGAAAGGGAGGGAAAATATGTGGGAAGATATGGAAGGCAGTATTCGTAAACTGGAAGAAAAAGGCGTTATAGTCGTAGACCCCAGGCAGACTTACCTTTCGCCGGAGGTGAATTTGGACAGAATTTATGCGGGGAGCGTACTGTTTCCGGGTTGCCGGCTTACAGGAGAGCGCACCCTTATAGGTACTTCCGCGCAGATCGGCACGGAAGGCCCTGCCGTGATACAGAACTCCATCGTTGGAGCGGAGGCGGAGGTTGGCAGCGGCTTTTTGGCAGACTCCACCTTGCTGCCCAGGGCCAAGGCAGGGGCCAATGTACATTTTCGTGGAGGGACTCTCCTGGAGGAGTACGCGACCACGGCCCATTGTGTGGGACTTAAGCAGTCCATACTGATGTACAGTGTCACGCTGGGGTCGCTGATTAACTTTTGTGATGTCCTGATCTCAGGAGGAAGTTCCCGCAGGGAGCACACGGAAGTGGGGAGCGGATTTATTCATTTTAACTTTACCCCCTGGGGGAAAAACGGGGATAAGGCGACGCCTTCAATGGTGGGGAATGTCACGGACGGTGTATTTCTGGATCAAAAGCGTATTTTCCTGGGCGGTCTGTCGGGGATGGTGGGTCCCGCTTCCGTGGGTTTCGGCGCAGTGACCGCCGCAGGACAGGTAATCCGCCATCCCGTAGCGGATTCCACCATCCATGCGGAAACCGGTAGCAATATAGACAGAAACTGTTCTTTCTGCGGTGTCTCTTTTTCGGAAAAACGGATTCGCCGGATTCATGAAAAGAATGCGGAGTTTCTGGCACAATTATATGCCTTGAAGGAGTGGTATCTCCAGGTTCGGCTACAGAGAAGCGAGATACAGGGGGACTCGGAACTGTCCCTTGTGTTATACGGTGCGGTGGAGACTATTCAGAGTTGTATGAAAGAGAGGATCAAGCGATACAACAGTTTGGCGGCGGAGTGGTCTCTGGCCCCCATGGACGAGGCTGTTCTTGATAAGAAGGGCAGTACCTTGGACGTGTCTGTGGATTGGAGGACGGAGCTGGCGTACGACCAATGGATCAAGGGAGTCAGCAAGGAAGAGCGAAAGGGACTTCATGAATGGATTCTGGGGACGGCGCGGGATTTTAAGGAGGGCATCTGCCAGATGTTCTCTCAAGGGGATCTGCCTTAAAAGGTATGATGGTATACGGACAAAAAATGGCCCCAAAAGAGATTTTCCTCTGGATTTTTCTCCTGAAATATGAGAGAATAGATGGGATGAATTATGAATACATTTTCCAGACCTGGAAAATAGTGTTTTAAGTAACAGACGAAAGGAGATTTCACATGATTTACTCAAAAGAAGTTGAAGAAATGTGTCCGGTAGCGCAGGGCGTTCACCATGGCTGCGCTCCCATCCCTGAAGAAGCAAACTGGGTTCAGGCCAAGAAGGTGGAAGACATCTCGGGCTTTACCCATGGTGTAGGCTGGTGTGCTCCCCAGCAGGGCGCCTGTAAGCTGTCCCTGAACGTAAAGGAGGGGATTATCCAGGAGGCTTTGGTGGAGACCATCGGCTGCTCCGGCATGACCCATTCCGCAGCAATGGCCGCAGAGATTCTGCCCGGCCTGACTGTTATGGAGGCGCTCAATACCGACCTGGTATGCGATGCCATCAACACCGCCATGAGAGAGCTGTTCCTGCAGATCGTGTACGGCCGTTCCCAGAGCGCGTTTTCCGAGGAAGGTCTGCCTGTGGGTGCCGGCCTGGAGGATCTGGGCAAGGGCCTGCGCAGCCAGGTGGGCACCATGTACGGCACACTGGCCAAAGGTCCCCGCTATCTGGAGATGGCCGAGGGTTACGTGACAGGTATCGCTCTGGACGCCGAGGATCAGATCATTGGCTACCAGTTCGTGAACCTGGGCAAGATGACCGACTTTATCAAGAAGGGCGACGATCCCAACACTGCCTATGAGAAGTCCAAGGGCCAGTATGGCCGGGTGGCTGACGCGGTGAAGATCATTGATCCCAGAAATGATAAAGAAGTGAAATAAGAGAGAAGAGGAGGTAAAAAGGAATGGCCTTATTTGAATCATATGAAAGACGTATTGATCAGATCAATAAAGTACTGAACGGTTACGGCATCTCTTCGATCGAAGAAGCCGAGAAGATCACAAAGGATGCCGGTCTGGACGTGTATGAGCAGGTGAAGAAGATCCAGCCCATCTGTTTCGAGAACGCATGCTGGGCCTATACCGTAGGCGCTGCCATTGCCATCAAGAAGGGCTGCCGCAAGGCCGCAGATGCTGCTGCCGCCATCGGAGAGGGCCTGCAGGCTTTCTGCATCCCCGGTTCCGTTGCCGACACCCGTAAGGTGGGTCTGGGACACGGCAACCTGGGCAAGATGCTGCTGGAGGAGGAGACCGACTGTTTCTGCTTCCTGGCAGGCCATGAGTCCTTTGCCGCTGCGGAAGGGGCAATCGGTATCGCCGAGAAGGCCAACAAGGTACGCCAGAAGCCTCTGCGCGTCATCCTGAACGGTCTGGGCAAGGATGCCGCACAGATTATTTCCCGTATCAACGGCTTTACATATGTGGAGACCAAGTATGATCCCTACACCAACACCGTGGAGGAAGTATTCCGTAAATCCTATTCCGAGGGTCTGCGTGCCAAGGTAAACTGCTATGGCGCAAACAGCGTTCCCGAGGGCGTCGCCATCATGTGGAAGGAGAATGTGGATGTGTCCATCACAGGCAATTCCACCAATCCCACCAGATTCCAGCACCCCGTGGCAGGCACCTACAAGAAGGAGAGAACCGAGGCAGACAAGAAGTACTTCTCCGTTGCTTCCGGCGGCGGCACAGGCCGTACCCTGCATCCCGACAATATGGCGGCGGGTCCTGCTTCCTACGGCTTTACCGATACCCTGGGCCGTATGCACTCCGATGCGCAGTTCGCAGGTTCTTCTTCCGTCCCCGCGCATGTGGAGATGATGGGTCTCATCGGTATGGGCAATAACCCCATGGTGGGCGCTACCGTGGCGGTGGCGGTTTCGATTGAGGAAGCGGCGAAGGAAGGGAAGTTCTAAGAACTCCGGTAAATTCAATAAATGGAAGAAGTGATGGGAGTGGTAAAATATGGGAAAATGTATGTGATTTATACATTATCTACATACCACTCCTACACCATAAACATACTATTTTTCTATTTCTGCTTTGCGCCAATGGATTTCTCGTTTCGTGTACATTTGTACTGTAAGATCCGGAGCTAGAATGACCAACTACATGTTGAATCATATATGCATCCATCAGATGTTTTGGGAAATCGTTTTGAAATGCGGCTTCTTTTATGGATACTGTGATGGGGGAACAGCGGCCATAATGGGTTGGCGCAATCCACTGTATAAGGAGTTATGTCTATGGGCAGATTAACAGCTAAAAATATCAGATTGCTAAGATACGTCATGATGCTTGTGGGAATCATCGTAACATTTGCATTATGGCTGTTTATTCCATCCTTTATTGAAAATAATCGCCTGACCCATGTTGGAAATGGAAAATACGGTTCTAAACTTGGTTTTCTTCTGATTGTGACATTGCCTTTGCTCGGGCTGATCCCCAGGAAAGAGAGGTTATGGGAAAATCTTGGGGGGATTCATACGGAAGATCCCGAAGAGAAGGCCAAGATCGAAGACGAATATGAAATAGAAGAAGAAAGACGCAAACTTGTCTGTACGGTTGCCTGCGATATAGCGGCATGTTTTATTATGATTCTGGTCATTGTTTTGGGATAAGTTTGTCTGGCGAAAACCCCGGTTTTTCCTGCGAAAGCAGGAGGAATCGGGGTTTTTACGTATATTTCTGATCGTGGAAAAGGGCAACAGTATTTGTGTTACAAGGGCGTTCCTCAGTCAGATGTACAAAGAGAGCACAGTGCAAAACCGGAAAACGATATGGCCTGATCGGACTGCTGAGAGTAATAACGCTTATAAAATCAAAAAAAGGGGTTATAATCGAACAAATTTTCTGGTATAATATCTTTGGATGTATCTGTAAAACGATAATCGAATTAAACTTTGGAACGGAAATGAGACAAATGTGCGGAAGATATTACATTGACAGGGATGTGGAAAAAGAAATTTACCGCATAGCGCAGGAGATCGATGAGAATATGAGAAAAGAGCGAACTGGGGATATATATCCTTCTCAGGAGGCTCCGGTGCTCTATGGCAGAAGGAACAGGCTTTGCGGCGGGACTATGAGATGGGGACTGACGGGAAGGGAGGGAAAGCTGTTGATTAATGCCAGAGCGGAGACGGCACTTGCGCGGCCTGCATTTGCCGGGAGTGTAAGGCAGCGGCGCTGTGTCATTCCGGCCAGACATTTTTATGAATGGGACAGGGATAAGCAGAAAGTGACGTTTTGTCGCAGGGCGGAGGACACACTGTACCTTGCGGGATTTTACAGGGGAGAGGAAGATGGCCCGCATTTTATTATATTGACAACGGCGGCAAATGAATCGGTGCGGCCTGTGCATCAGCGCATGCCACTGATTTTGGATGAGGAAGAGATCCGCTGGTGGATAGGAGATGATTCCAGGGTAAACGGGTTCCTGAATAAATCTTCACCTGTGTTGGAGCGAAGACAGAACTATGAGCAGATGCGTCTTTTCTGAACGGTTAAAGAGCATGCGGAACTTGAACAGCATGCACCCGGAAAGTACACTAATCCATGGCAGGACGCCCAAAGCGGCCAGCCATGGATTACCGGGAGGTGTACATGGAGGGGGCATGCGGAACTTTTATATAGAAGGACAATATCCATGAACGAAAAGCGGAGAATCTATATCGCAATCGACTTGAAATCATTCTATGCCTCTGTGGAGTGTGTGGAGCGGCAGCTGGACCCCCTCTCCGTCAATCTGGTGGTCGCGGATGCGGAGAGGACGGAAAAGACCATATGTCTGGCGGTATCCCCATCCTTGAAAGCCTATGGTATTCCCGGCAGAGCCAGGCTGTTTGAGGTGGTGCAGAGGGTGAGGGAGGTAAACAGAGAAAGGCGCAGGAACGCGCCGGACAGGCGTTTTAGCGGTTCCTCCTGCCATGCCGGGGAGTTAAGCGCCCATCCGGAACTGGAGGCAGCCTATATCATAGCGCCGCCCCGAATGGCCTTTTATATGGAGTACAGTACCATTATCTATAACATCTATCTCAAGTATGTGGCCCCGGAAGACATGCATGTATATTCCATTGACGAGGTGTTTATGGATGTGACACAGTATCTGCATGCCAACCATATGACGGCCAGGGAAATGGCGTCGGTAATTGTGCGGGATGTTCTGGCCTCCACGGGCATCACGGCCACCGCAGGGATCGGTACAAACCTCTATCTGTGTAAGGTGGCTATGGATATTGTGGCAAAGCACACAGCGCCGGACGAAAACGGAGTGAGGATCGGAGAACTGGATGAGATGGCTTACAGGCGGCTTCTGTGGAATCACCGGCCTCTCACGGACTTCTGGAGGGTGGGCTGGGGTTATCAAAGACGTCTGGAGGAGGTGGGCCTGTTCACCATGGGGGACATTGCCCGCTGTTCCCTGGGAGGAGACTCTGACTTTCACAAGGAAGAGCTTCTGTATCATATTTTCGGTGTCAACGCGGAACTTCTGATAGATCATGCATGGGGATGGGAGCCCGTTACCATGGAGATGATCAAAGCCTACAGGCCGGAAAGTAACAGTATCAGCTCCGGCCAGGTTCTACAGTGTCCTTATGACTTTGCGGGAGGAAAACTGATTGTCCGGGAAATGACAGACCTGCTGGTGCTGGATCTGGTGGAAAAAAAGCTGGTGACCGACCAGATGGTGCTCACCATAGGCTATGATGTGGAGAACCTGACCGATCCGAAGACAAGAGGAAAATTTAAGGGAGAAGTGACCGTTGACCGTTATGGAAGGAAAGTGCCCAAACACGCCCACGGGACGGCAAATCTAGGTGTCCGGACTTCCTCCACCCAAAAGATTGTGGATGCCGTTATGGAACTTTATGACAGGATTGTTGATCCGGCCCTGTCCGTGCGCAGGGTGACTGTGGCGGCAAACCGTCTGGTTGACGAGGCACAGGCCGGAGAAATACAGGCGTTTGAACAGCTGGATCTGTTTACGGACTATGCGGCGCGGGAGAAAGAGAAAGAGGCGGAAGCTGCCAGACTTGCCAGAGAGAGAAAGCTACAGGAGACCATGATTGCCGTAAAGAAAAAATATGGGAAAAATGCCATACTGAAGGGGACAAATTTACAGGAGGGAGCGATGACAGTGGAACGCAACCGCCAGATCGGAGGACACAGGGCATGAAAAATGAAAGGCAGAATTGCTATGACGATATCATCCATCTGCCTCATCCTGTATCCTCAAAACATCCCCAGATGTCGCTTTGGGACAGGGCGGCGCAGTTCGCCCCCTTTGCCGCTCTCACCGGGCATGATGAGGCGATCAGGGAGACAGCCAGGCGGACAGAGTCCTTTGTGGAACCGGACGAAGGACAGCGGGAGAAGCTGGATCAGCGGCTGCGGATACTTTTGGCGGGGATGGAGGAAAATCCCCGCCGGAAAACGGAGATCAAAGTTACTTATTTTCGTCCGGATGCGGTGAAAGAAGGTGGGGCTTATGTGTCGGTGACAGGGGTTGTCAGGAAGGTGGACAGATACCGGCGGCAAATTCTGTTTGCGGACGGAACGACACTCTCTATGGAAAATATCGTATCCATAGAGGGGGAGTTACTTAAGGATACAGACGGCTAAATCTCCAGACGGGACAGTCTCCATTCATGGGCAAAATAATTATAGCGGAGTTGAAAGGTTTTGAGGGAACCGTAAATCTGACCGGAGCAGGAAAAATGTGCGCCCACCCGATTCCGGTCCTGATCTTCCGACAGAATGTTGTCTATGGTTATTGTGACGATTTCTCCGTTTTTGTCACGGAAGCGGAATCTTATGGGGGTGATTTTTCCGTCTGTGTCAGTGCAGGAGATCATCTGTACCGGAATATCAATACATAGTATACTTTCCATATAAATCCCCTTTCCTTTTTTGTTTCACATGTTTCCTGTAGGGCTGTATACCGGTAATCCGATGCATCGTGGGCTGATGCAGAAATCTCCCGGCAGAATGATCATACCATGCAGAACGTACGTTTGTACACTGGTATTTTATGGAAATATGCAGGGGGACTATGTTTATGAATAAGCGGGTTTTTCAATTTTAGCCCGGCGCGTGCCGCGCAATCGGCAGGTACCGGGACAATTGCGAACTGCATAAGCAAAGCAGTAATTTTTTGAGGTGAAAGTATGGAACATATAGTAGAGTTGGACGGAGTTGTAACAGGATTTAATGTCGCAGAGCATTGTATTGACTGCATGTGTGGAAAAAATCTGGTTAAAATTGATAAACACACTCGGGAGATTATCTGTCAAAAGCAGGTTTTTGAGAAAGAAGGATTATCGAGGAAACTAATCGCAGAGGATGAGCAGATTTTTGTATATGATTTTTGCGTACTTTATGTATTAAGCCAAAAGAATTATGAACTTATTGGTAAGTGGCAATTAGGGAATGATTTGAGTTCTGATATATGCGGAATGGCAGTTGACAGTACTAAGATCTATTGTTCTATCCGCAATGGAAAGATTATTACCGTTGACAGACAATCGTATGTGGTAGATGCGTTTCATGTTTCCGAAAGCAGTATGTGGAGCGTTAAGACATATGATTCATACTTAGTTTGTGGAACCGTAGACGGAAAAGTGTTGCTGTTAGATCCATTGGCTCTTTCTATTGAAAAAGAACTTGTATTGGGGAAGAAAAATATCGGTAGTTTATATATTGATGGAGAAATCTTATATGCCGCAAGCCACGATGGAAAACTTTTTAAAATCAGTATGAGAAACTTTGAAATGGAGTCTTCGGTGAAGAATGTACACAAAAAGATGTTTGATTGTGCGGGGATATATGAAGATATGCTGGTGACAGTTTCTTATCCCTGCTCGGAAATCGCCTTTTGGAATAAGGATACTCTGGAAAAGATAAAAGTAATGAATATTCCATTAAAGTTGTCAGGACATACCCATATAGAAAATAATTTCATGTATATATCTTCCCGGAATATTTTAGGAATTGATAAAATTAAATTAAATGAGTAACAAATTCGAATTATGTTCCAACAGCGACACGGGTGATTTTACATAGCAAGAAATGTTAAGCAAGAATCAATATGCGTGATATAATATTTATAACAGTTGCAACTGCATAATTATTGGAGCGAATGTGAATGAATAATTTTTACAAAATCAGCGAGGCCATTAAATATATTGACGCTCATCTCAATGATACGTTATCGGTGCGGGTGATTGCGGAACAATTTGCTTTTTCTCCATACTATTTTCACAGGTTGTTTACATCTGTTGTTGGTAAATCTTTGATTGCTTATGTTCGTGACAGACGGATTGTTTATGCGTGTAAAATGCTTTATGAAACAGACCGAAAAGTGTTGGACATTGCACTTGATTTTGGATTTGACTCCGCACAGAGTTTTTCCAGAACTTTTAAATCCATTACAGGAATGTCCCCAACGGAATACCGTAAAAGAAAAATTGTGCCGTGTATTGTTCCTGCGTCTGAGCTTGTAAGGCGGTTTACCAACCGATTAAAAGGAGGTATTTTGATGAATCCTGACATGATAAAGAAAGAAAAAATGATTTTGGCGGGAGTATCGGGTTTGGGCAATGAAACGGCGGAAATATGGAAACGTTTTATGAAGCTTTATGAGGCTGTTCCGCTTACAGACAAAATATCCGATGATAACTATGAAGTACGCATCTACGACAGCGCAACGGGAAAAGAAAGCGTCTTTGTCGGTTGTGAAATAAGTGGTGACTGCGATGGATATGAAATCTTTCAAATTCCTTCTTCCGAGTATGCTTCTTTTGATGTGTATGTGAAAGAGGGGTATGAAAGCGAAAACAATGCAATGGAAGAGTGGCTGGTCTCCAATGAAAAAGGATATGTCAGAAATTTGCTGGAAGGAAAGCCATATTGCGTTGAACATTATGACGCGCGATTTAATGACGGGAATGGCGAATCCATAGTGGAAATCTGGTTGCCTGTTAATTTAGCACAATAAAACAGAATAAGTGACAAAGCGTCAGAGCGCATAGTAAAAAGGGAACAGTTCCTTGTCAGGCAGACAAGCGAAATATTTAAAATGAGTTTATAAGTATCCGCCATATCTAGTTTGATGTGGCGGATCTTTAAGTTGTGAGGCCTTTATTTTGCAGTCAGCCTGACAAGGAGCCATGCGACAGCACCCACAGGAATCATTGCGGAAAGACGCTATATAGGCTCTGAAAAATGGAAACGGTATTCAAGAGGATAGTCGAGGAACAGATCAAAAGGAAAATCTGTCCGTTCATAAGTATATAGACAAAAAGAACTTGCGTAAGCGTAAAGATCTGACTTATAATTAAAACAGTAACTTTTAAATATTTCATCATGTTTTTTATTGCCAGGTCATTTAAAGGCGGATGAGCGCTAAGATTTTTCGTTTTCTGCCGACCCATATTGCGTAAGCAGGCAACATGCGCCGGGCAGGAAGGAAAACCTAACCGTTTGTAAGTACACCGGACAGGATTTGGCGGGAACGGAAAAGGTTAATATTATGGGAAATGTACGGAAAAGGAACAGAAGGAACCGTTTGCTGGTATTTTTACTCGCGCTGTCGCTTTTTGTGGCGGTACCCGGGAATCCCGGGACGGTGTACGGAGCGGAGAAGCGCACTGTGCGGGTAGGTTTTTTTCCCATGGACGGCTACCACGAGATCAGGAGTGACGGCAGTCTCGCGGGTATGGATGTGGAGTATCTGGAGGCTCTGTGCGACTATGTGAACTGGGATGTGGAGTATGTGGAGTGCGAAAGCTGGGACTGTGCCCTGGACATGCTTCGCAATGAGAAGATTGACCTGGTGGGTTCCGCGCAGTATTCCAGGGAACGGGCTGAGATGTTTCAATATGCCAGTCTGGCCAGCGGATATACCTTTGGAGCTATCGCTGTGAACAGTGACAGTACGCTTGCCTATGAAGATTTTAATGCCATGAACAACGCGACTTTTGGCGTTGTGGGCACGTATATACGAAAAGATGAGTTTTATGAGTATATGACGGACAATGGTATTCGGGGTATCAGAGTGCGGGAGTATGAGGACACGGCGGACTTGCAGGCCGCCCTTGGCGCGGGCGAGATTGACGCCCTTGTTCACTCTCTCACAGAGGTCAGGGAGGGACAGCGTGTGGTGGGCCGGTTTGCGCCCATGCCTTTCTATTACATATCCTACAGGGGAAACGACGATTTGATGCGGGAACTCAACCAGGGGATCGCGGATATAAAGATGCATAGGCCCGAACTGGAAAATGAACTCATGGTAAAATACTATGACAGCCGACTGGACCAGACTATACTGCTCACTAATGAAGAAAAGCAGTATATCGCGGCAAAAGGGAGACTGACGGTGGGGTATCTGGATGAGTATTATCCCTTTTCCTATGAGAGTGACGGCGCGTATCTGGGGCTTACCAGACAGGTGTTGGAGGAGGTGTCCGTGAGCACGGGCATTCTCTTTGATTATATTAAGCTGGAGAACATGGCGGAGGCGAAGACAGCGCTGGAGGACGGCAGTATTGACATAATGAGTTACTGCGGAGAATCTCCCAGGAATATGAGGGCGGAGGGACTGGCGGTGACAAAGGTGTACGCGCAGGTGCCCCAGGTCATCATTATGCGTAGAAATGACAAATCGGATACCATCGGCATATTGGCGGTGGAGGAGAGCAACGCGGCGGGGGAGGCGGTTCTAAATTTTACAGGTGAGAGCACCAGGCTTTTGACTTTCCCCACACAGCTGGAGAGTCTTCACGCGGTGAAGGAGGGGCAGGCGGACGCGTCTATATGCGACGGATATCTGGCGGAATACCTGTTGGGCTCACAACTCTATTTCAATAAGATGGAGATTCGCAGTGTGCTGAGTGACGTTCACGGTATCTATATGGCTGTGGCTGCGGAGGATTCTCCTCTTCTGGGCATTCTGAACAAGGAGCTGATTGGGATCAGCGACAAGATGGTCAACGACTATATGCTTCAGGATAATTTCTACTCCAAGATGAGCATAGAAAGTTTTATCAGCGACAACAGCATTTCCATTATTCTGATTCTCTCGGTCTGCGCGGCAGTCGTCATTCTGGTACTGTTTTTCCTGCTGCGCAACAGTATGCGTGTACAGAAGCTGATGTACAAGGATACGGAACTCAATGTCTGGAATCTCAATTATCTGCGGTATCGGGCGGCGCGCAGGCTGGCGGCGGATAAGGGGGGCAATTATGCCGTGGCGTACACGGACATCGGTCAGTTTAAGAGTTATAACGCGCTGTACGGCTGGAGTGCGGGGCAGAGAGTGCTGGAACTGGTGGTGGAGGCGCTTTCGAGTGAAGTGGACGGACAGAAGGAACTTTACGCCAGAAATTATGGCAGTCATTTTGTTCTTTTCGTGAAATATGAAGATCTGGACAACCTGAAAAAGAGGCTTCTGGATATAGCGGACCGGATCTCCGCGAAAATTTATGAGGAAGCGGAGAGCCATATGTCTCTGACTATGGGGGTGGGATGTCTGGAGAACGGAGACAGCGATCTGCGAAGAGCTTTGTCCGAGAGCATTCAGCTGGTGGATTCCCTGAAAAATAATTACGGCAACGCGGTGCAGATCTATGATGACAGGCTGCGGTCCCAGCTGCGGGAGAACCATGAACGGGAGAAGCTCCTGGAGTCGGCGGATATAAACAGAGATTTTGTGGCCTATTATCAGGCCAAGGTGGACATTCGCAATGAGCGCATTGTGGGGGCGGAAGCGCTGGTGCGGTTTAAAGATCCCACGGCGGAGGGTGCCATTCGGTCGCCGGGATTTTTTGTGCCCTATTATGAGCGCACCGGCAGGATTCGGGATATTGATTTCTTTGTGATGGAGAGTGTGTGCCGGATGCTGCGCAGACGAATCGACGAGGGACAAAATGTGGTGCCGGTGTCCTGCAACTTCTCCCGGATTCATTTTACCACCGACGACTTTCCGGACAAATTTGAGGAAGTGATAAATAGATATCGGATTCCTAAAGAACTCATTGAAGTGGAGATCACGGAGACTCTGGTGGTGGAGGAAGTACAGCAGCAGAAAGTCAGGGAGATTGTGGACATCCTGCGGAAAAAGGGAGTGCGCCTGTCCATAGACGACTTCGGATCAGGTTATTCTTCTCTGGGGGTCTTTGAGCAAATTCCGGCCTCCGTTATCAAGCTGGACCGCTCTTTTCTTCTCAACAACGAGAATCGTGTCAGACAGGTGCAGATCATGAAAAACATTGTGAATCTCGCAAGAGATCTGAATGCCCAGGTGGTCTGTGAAGGTGTGGAGACAAAGGACGACACGGAACTGATGATGGAGATAGGGGCCTATGTGGCTCAGGGGTACCGCTATTGCAAACCCGTACCGGAGAAAGTATTTGAAGGGATGCTGGGATAGGAGGGGCGGTTTGCCCCTCCTAAAAGCGTTTTGCGCGGAAATGTCAGAAGCGATCCGTCTCCTCCCAGATCCCGTGGATCAGGGTCTGGAGAAAGAACAGCTGCTTCGCCGCTTTCTCCCTTGTCACCACGACCTTGGGATCGAAGGAGGTTCCACAAATCATGCGGCCCCGGGCAATACCTGTCTCGGAGCGCATAAGTCCCAGGCGGTAGCATTCTCTGGCCGCCCGCCTGTAGGGGGCGGCAATCTGGTCTCTGTCGGTAAGCCGTTCCCAGGGGACCAGAGGATAATACATGGCACTCTGACCGGTGAGGTTGGGGTCATAATCCGGATTGTCGAAGGCGATGCCGTTTCCGTTGTAGTCCGTCATATAAGGCGGTTTTTTGTAGATTGGGGACTTGGTCACCGGGGAGAGATCCGTCACCGGAAAACAGAATAGATAGACCCGGTATATCAACAGCGCCATCACCTCTCTGGTCAGCTCGGAGGCGACGTTCGGGCCTGTGCAGGCAGCCACAAATTCGGCGTCCGGCGAGAGCGCTCTGCACGTCGGAGTGAGACTGCTTTCCCCGGGAAACGCGGCGAGCTTCATGGCTCTTTGGAGAGAGACGGCGAATTGTGCCGTGCTGACAGGCGCAAGGGGGTGAAAGTTGCCGTCCTCCATTTTTTCCATGATGTGATGTTTGACCAGAAATTCGATCTGGTTGCGGTAATAGGCATTTCTGCCTGTCTGTACATCCGGACACATCTCGGGAAACAGCAGGTAATCATCTCCCGAAAGAATGGCCTTTCTGGCATGGGGCAGCAGGAAGCGCTCCGCGATCACCTTCTGTCGGAGCAGGGAAGATGCCACGAGACGCGCGAACTGTTTGGAGAGGGCTTCCTTGTAGTGGGTTCCGTCACATTTGTTGTCGGGATGGCCGTTGGCGTAGCTGCCGGAGTTGGTCTTTCCGGCAGTCTCTCCGGCTTCCACGGACAAAAAGAGAGCCTTGGCCGCATCTCCTCCGATGGACTTTAGATACGCGCAACTGTCTGTATACAGGTCCACCAGCGACAGCCCGTGTCGGTCAGCGGCCCGTCGCAACAGACCGGGACAATCGATGCTGCCGGATTTGGCGAAGCCGCAGAACACCACGCCGTTCTTGTCGCAGGTCATGTCGCCGCTGATTCGGGTCATGGGCGTGACCAGGATCAGATTCAGCTTCATGGCTCTGGCGGCGGGGATATAATAATTCTCCAGCCTTGCCGCAAAGGTTTCCTCCGTGTTGCCCCTGCCGTACCGGGCTTCAGGGCCGTCCAGGGGGCCCCGGGCCTCGTCGTTGTGCCCTGACTGTAGCAGCAGATAATCACCGGGCCGGGCATTTAAAAGAAGATCATTAGCGCGTCCCTCCCGGTAAAGAGTGGCCAGAGACCGTCCTCCCATGGCGTAGTTTACTACTGTCACCTGCTCCGGATCAAAGAGATCGTCAAAAATCTGCCCCCAGGCAGACATAATATTCTCCTCATAGACATAGGACTTCACGGTGGAATCTCCCAAAGTATACAGGGTGGGAAGCGTCCCGGAGGCCGCCTTAAGCAGCGGTGAGACGCTGATCCTGCGGACAGCCACGGTGAAGTTTGGCGCTGTGGGTTCCACCTCGATCTCCAGGAAGCATTCGCCGCACACATAGTCAAAGGACCACGTCTGGCCGTTTTGAGAAGCCATGTGTACACGGGGGATCTGCCGGGCGGCATCCCACCAGCCTTTCTGCGCGATCTGCTCCGGGTGCGTGCCGCTTACGGCGATGCGGGCCTTGTCCGAGAGGGGAGACAGTTCCACCTCCAGATGGTAGGCGCCGGGGCCCGGCACATCCACACGGAAAGCCAGCCCGCCGAAATCAAAGTCGTTGGCATTTTTCTCGTATGTCAGCTCCGCGCAGGGCGGCATGATCGCCCCCTGCTCCGAAAACAGGAGCTTTTCGGGGCAAAGTCCCCTGGGCGGCATAGAGGATGTCCGCGCCAGAAAACCGCAGCCTGCGGCTTTGTTATAGAGCCCATATCTCTTCTCTGTAAAATCGTAAATTTGCATGATCTGCCTCCGCATTTAAAATGTGAAATCTTTTGCCAAGGGAATATCGCCCGGGTTCTGACCGGGACGCATGTGAAAAGTCCAAGCCGTCAGCTATAATATAACAGAACGGAGATTGAATGTACAGCAAAAGCGCAAGTTGGTGCGGCTGGTTCAATATACAACATAAGCGGCAAAATATGTGTAGAATCCTCTATTTTATGCATATAAAATAGGGGAAAACAGGCAAAAATTTATTGTATTTGCACAGCTTCTACTTGAAACATAAAAAATTATGTGTTAATATTGTATCAATCTTTAGAAAACGGTAATTGGCACACGGGCATGAGGCAGGGGAAGCGTGGAATCTTGTTCTCCATCTGGCGGGACCTGCGGATTTTGCGGAGGGTACACGAATGAGACTAAAACAGAAGCTGATTATGTTGGTTTTGATTCCTGTGGTGATTCTGGGATTTGGCGTGGGAATTTTTGCGTTTATTTTGGCCAAAAACGCGCTGGTGGACGCAATCCAGGGGCAGCTGCGGGTTGCCTGTGAGGGATACAGCGATAATCTCCATGCGTTCAGGGAGATGGATATTGACATCACAGTGTTTGAAGGGGATACCAGAGTGTCCAGTTCCATAGAGGGAGTGGTGGGAACCAAAGCGTCCCAGGAGGTTATCGACACGACACTGAATGGAGGAAAGGCATTTTTCAGTTCCAATGTATCGGTGGACGGTAAGCCATACTATGGATATTATGTCCCCACCCAGGGAGGGATGCTGTTTGCGGGCAAGCCCCAGGCGGAGGTGCGGCAGATGCTCACCCGGCTGCTGGTCGCCATACTGGCCATCTCCATGGCCATCATTGTCCTGGTTACCATAGTGGCCTATGTCATTGTGTCCAGAATGGCGAAGCTGATCATCAATGTGAGCAGCACCATAAGCCATGTCGCGGATGGCGATTTAAGCGTTGAGGTGCGCGATATGTCGGGACGTGATGAGATTGCGGCGATGAACAATTCCGTGAGCGCCATGGCCCGCAAGCTGAAAGTGATGGTTACGGATATATCCAAAGTAAGTCAGGAAGCCCGAAGCTCCGCAGACTCTCTGCGGGGGACGGCTGGCTCCACACTCAGAGCCAGCGAGGAGATTGCCAAGGCCATTGAGGATGTGGCCAGGAATAATACCAACCAGGCAGGAATTGTGGTGAGCATCACCAACGGGATCGTGGCCATGCAGGGGCAGACTTCCGATATAGTTGCCTGTGTGGAGGACATCGAGAGCAGTTCTGCCAGCCTTACGAGTAACTGCAATGATATGAGGGTAAAGATTGAGGCCACACAGAAGACCAGTGAGATGATGTCGGAGAGTGTGGTGGGCATTAAGGAAAAGATTGATGCCACCAACAGGGTTATCACCAAGATGTCTGAGATTCTCTCCAGTATAGAAGACATTGCCTCCCAGACCAATCTGCTCTCTCTGAACGCTTCCATAGAAGCGGCCCGGGCCGGAGAGATGGGAAAAGGCTTCTCCGTTGTGGCGGACAGCATCCGCACCTTATCGGAGAATACGGCAAAGGAGTTGGTGGGCATCAAGGAGATCATTTCCAATATCACGGAGGATTTCAAGGAGTGCGCGGACAGTATTGATGTGGTGGTACAAAATAATTCCGAGAGCATGAAGGGGATTGCGGAGGTTATCAGTTCCTTTAAACAGGTCGATGAAGCCATTAAGAATACTTCCAGACAGGTGGACACCATCAGCAGGGCAGTGTCTGAAACGCAGGAGCAGATGAACAGCATAACGGAGGAAGTGACGGTATTGGGTGATGTGTCAGAGAGCAATGCCGCCGCCAGTCAGGAGGTAAATGCTTCCGTAGAGGAACTTACCACCCTGATGCATTCTGTGGATCAGAGCACGGTTTCGCTGACTCATGAGGCGGAGAATCTTATGGAGGAACTTTCCATATTTAAGCTCTGAGAAATGCGGCGTACATATAGGAGCAACAGGGGAACAACAAGTGTCTCTGCCTATAAAAAGCAAGGCAGGCAAGGATCTGATAGATCCGGCTGATGCTTTGCTTTTCTCTTTTTGGCATTCATAAATTCTTAAATATTTTTAAGAAAAACAGCAGGATTTTGCAGAGGGAGTATGTTATGATAAAAGATAGATTTATGTGACAGATGGGGGAGGGAGATCATTATGCGAAAATATAGTATAGCGGTAGTGGTTTTGTGCGTACTTTTGGTGCTGGCAGGCCGGGGGGCATGCGTGGTGTCCGCTGAGGAGGAATCCACGGCAAATACATTTTCCGGAAGTGTGGAAATGCTCAAGCAGGAGGACGATGGCTATGTCATGCGGGTGACAGTGGAAAACCGGGGACAGGATTTTTATGGTACAGCCCAGGTGGTTTTTATGTCTGCCTACGGTTATGGCAACTGCGCGTATGACACGGAGATTTCTCTTCCGGCCCAGGGAAAGAAACAGTTTACTGTCAAAGTGGCGGAGCGTGCGGCAGATACTATTGAGGGAATATGTTCGCTGAATTTTCTGGATGAGAAAGGCCGCCTGATCCAGTCCATAACGCTCAAAAATGTATTTGGGAACCTGGTGTCGGGAATTGCGGTGGGAATTTTATCCGACGATTACACAGGACTCACCCATATGGACGCAGGGGGGTTGGAGCTCAATATAAGCAGAGACGATTACCCGCTGAATCTGATCAGGCTGGATGGGGATAAACTGGATCAGTATCTGAAAGGGCTCTATTTTTTGATTATTGATCAGTTCAATGTGTCAACGTTGAGAGAGGAGCAGATCCAGGCGATCCAGAAGTGGGTTGAGAACGGCGGCGGGCTGCTCATCGGAACCGGCGCGTATGGGGAACAGACCCTTTCGGGCTTTGAGGAAAATTTTTTGGGGATAGAATTTCAGGGAATCAGTGAACCGGGAGAGGAAAATATCGTCTCAGATAATATAAGCAGGTATAATTATTACCATAGTTATACGGACGAGGAGATTGATTTCAGCCAGATGGCTGTTGCGCGTCTACAGTACACCCCTACCGGAAACGAATATGAGAGTTCGAGAAATCCGGCGGTATACAGATCCGTTGGAGACGGCGCGGCGGCGGTTTATTTCTGCTCGCTGGGAGATAAGGAGTTACAGAAGCTGGACAAGTACACGGTGCGGTATCAGTATGAGGAACTCATGAACCAGGCGGGCAGCTTTAAGGCAAACAACCGAAAGTCCGCCATGGAATCCATGGGGCAGAGACTGTTGGCGCTCATCGACAACAGGAATACGATGGTGGACTTCTCCATGCTTAAATGGCTCATCGGAATCTATGTGGTGCTGGTGGGGCCGGTTCTGTACCTGGTTCTGCGCAAGCGCGGGAAAAGCGAGTGGTACTGGGTGGGAGCGCCTGCCCTGGGACTGTTGTTTATCGCAGGGGTATATTTGCTGGGACAGGGAGCGCGGGTCAGTGAGGCCAGGGTGTATTCCGTCACGACCCAGCGGGCGGACAGCAATCAGAAAGAGACCTATTTCCTGGCGTACCATTCGGGAGTCAGGCCTTGGGAGATACAGCTGGCGGAGAGTTATGATGTGGCCGGACCGGGGTGGAACGGATACGATGGGAAATATTTCCACGATGTCAGCGATTACTTTTACAGGGTAGGCAATACGGGAGAGAGACTGGTGGTGGGTATAAAGCCCCAGGAGAACTTTGAGAGCGGCTTTTTGTATGCGGGAGGGGGTGCGGAGCCAAGAGGTGAACTTTCCGGAACGCAGATTGAGGTAGACACCGGCACCGGGGGAATAAGTGGAAGGGTTACCAATGGAACTGACTGCGACTTAGCTTATATGGCGGTGTGGCTGGACCAGGAAATCATGGTGCTTAATGACGTGAAGGCAGGAGAAAGCATAGATCTACAGCAGGCAACGGTGAACGGCAGATGTGTGTATCAAAGCGATTCCGTGAAGAATATACAGGATATGCTGTACGGGGATTTGATCTCTATCTATGGACACCGTGGTCTCATGAGTGAAGATTATCAGGAGGACGATATGGGAGCGCTGCTGATCGGCTTGGGTGTCGCCATGGAAGCTGTTCCAAAGGGCGGGGACTATGCAGTGATCACAGGTGTTGTAAAGGACTATGAGAGGGCAGTGGCGGACAGATGTCAGGAAACTTCCTATGGGTGCCTATATGGATATGCGGAAACGGGGGTGTAAAAGATGCTGCAAATCAGTAACTTATATAAGAGCTACGGCAAGTTCCAGGCGGTGAATAACCTGACGCTGCACATCCCCAAGGGAGATCTGTTCGGGTTTGTGGGGCCCAACGGGGCGGGAAAAACCACCACCATCCGCATGGTATGCGGGTTGATGCTGCCAAACAGCGGGCACATTGCCATCAACGGGATTGACGCCCTGGCGCGCCAGAAGGAAATCAAGAGACAGATCGGTTATGTGCCGGATTTTTTCGGTGTGTATGACAATCTGAAAGTGCGGGAATATATGGACTTTTACGGTTCCATGTACCGCATGGATTCCAGGGAGATTCAGCGGATTTCCGACGATCTGTTGGATCTGGTAAATCTTTCGGACAAAAAAGAGGCATTTGTGGACACACTTTCCCGGGGCATGAAACAGCGGCTCTGTGTAGCCCGGGCTCTGATCCACAATCCGGCGCTGCTGGTTCTGGATGAGCCAAACTCCGGACTGGATCCTAGGGCCAGGGTGGAGATGAAGGAACTTTTGCAAAATTTGAGAAGCATGGGTAAGACCATTGTGATCAGTTCCCATATCCTCTCCGAACTGTCTGAGATGTGCAACAGCATCGGCATCATGAACCATGGCAGTCTGGTGGAGGCGGGCCGCATTGAAGATGTGCTGGAGGGCGTGTTAGGAAGCAACCAGCTGGTCATTACGCTGGATGAGGGCCGTGAGACAGCATTGCGCATTGTCAGCGAATACGTCGGGGTCGAGCTGGACTCCGCAGGGGAGCATGAGATCAGGCTGACCCACAATATGACAAAACCGCAGATCGCCCGGATGGTGGGAGAGATGATCGCAGGGGGCGTGGTAGTGACCGGATTTCATAAGCAGGAGGGGGATCTGGAGACTCTGTTTATGCGTGTGACCGGGGACGGACAGTAGATTTTGGGAGGTGGGGTACAGATGTATTTAAATCCAATTGTCAAAAAAGATATAAAAGTGCAGTCTCGCAGCATGAGAATCTGCTGGGGAATATTCGCCTATGAACTGATTCTGGCGCTGGTCTTTTTTCTGGCCATGAGTATTATTCAGGGAAACAGCCGGTATTCTTCCGGCAATATCTACAGTGCCATGGTGTGGCTTTATCCGGTGCTTGCGGTGACGCAGCTGATCATTCTGGGGCTGGTGGTGCCGGTTAAGACGGCCTCGTCCATATCAGGCGAAAAGGAACGTCAGACCTTTGACATTATGATGACCACCGGCATGTCGCCCTTTTCGGTTATAATGGGAAAGGTCATGACGGCAATTGTGCAGGGGATGTTCTTCGTTGCGGCCAGTATGCCGGTCATGGCGCTGACTTTCATCATAGGCGGCATGTCTTGGGCATATCTTTTCTGGTTTCTGGGGATCGCGTTGCTGGTGTCGCTTTTCTCGGCCAGTATAGGAATCTTGTGCTCTTCGCTGTGCAAAAGGAGTATCAGCGCGGTGATTATGTCCTATGTGTTTTATCTGGCTTTTTTTCTGGGAACCACGGTACTTCCGATTGTGGCGGGGGGGGTGGCGGCGAATATGCGATTTATGCTGGGCAGCGTCCCCAAGGCCTTTGCAATGTTTGGAGACAATATTCTTCTGTTTCTGATGTTGAACCCGGCTGTATATCTGATAGAGTACTTTGCCTGGGTTATGGCGGGGGAATCGCTGGTGAGTAATATGAGTCTTTTCTCAACGCAGGGAGTGCAGGTCAGAGGGCCTGTCAACCTGTTGACCACAGGATTTTGGTGGCTGATCTGCTCCACAGTGCTTTTTGTGGGAATATCTTTCCTGTTTCTCTGGCTTGCGTCCAAACGCATTGATCCCATCAGGGGGTACAGTAGCTCCAGCAGGCGACAGGGGCGAAAAGGGAGATAAATCATGGACATCAGAAAATATCTCATAACGCAGATCCGAAAATGCAGAAACAGGATAAATCTGGCCAGACTCATAGACTGCGGCATAGTGTTTGCGGCGGCAGGAGGCGTGCCGGGAATGATCTGCGAACTGGTTTCTCTGGTCCGGCCCTTTTACTATGCGCATCTGGCGGCGGCGCTGTGCTTTGGCCTGGGGCTTTTAGCCGGGGCAGGTTATGCGCTTTACCGATGGTCAGATCTGGAGGCGGCGGCCAGACGACTGGACTCTTTCGGCCTGGAGGAGCGCATGGTCACAGCCTATGAGCTGCTGGACAGAGGGGCGGAAACCGGGGATGTATGGGTGCAGCTCCAGAGGCAGGATGCTTTTGAGCACTATAATCGGGCGCGTGCCGGGATAAGGATTCCCCTGTGGCCGGACAAAAGGCATGTGTTGGCGCTGGTTCTTTCGGCGGTAATCGTGGCGGGGCTGGGCTTTGTTCCCTCTCCGGTCAGGGAGCAGGCGCAGCTGCGCCATCAGGTGCAGAAGGAGGCAGAGGAGGAACAAAAGCATCTGGAGCAGTTGATGGATGCCCTGAAGGGAGTGGATATGGAGAGTATGACGGAGGAGCAGAGAATGCGGATGCAGGAACTTCTGGAGGCCATGCAGCGCTCCCGGGAGGAACTGGCGCAGGCGGACACCTGGGAAAGCCTGGGGCTTGCCAGAGAACGGCTGGATTATAAATATCAGCAGGCCGGACAGAGCCTGGCACAGCTTGCCAGCCAGATGGAAAATCCCGGGGCGGCGGGAATAGCCTCCGCGCAGGCTCTGGCGCGGGCGGCGGCACAGAACGGCGCCGATTTATCACAGGTCAGTCTGGACGGCGCGCATCTGTCACCCGGACAGACTGGTGACAGTGGGGAGAATGGCGGCGCTATGGGGATCAATGGCAATGCAAGCAATGGAACTGGCGGGAATGGTAACGGCAATGGCGCCGGTGGGAATGCTGGCTCTGGTGTCGGCGGAAGCGGTTCCGGAGGAGGTGGCAATGGTAACGGTTCCGGGGAGGGTGTTGGTTCTGGTCAGGGCAATGGGATCGGCGGCGGTCGGGGAACTGGCAGTAGTAATGCGGCCCACGATTACGTAAGCATTCCCAATGAGATCGCGGACGATTCGTCTCTCATCGGACAGAAAGACGGAGATCAGGATTCCGACTATTTCCGGCAGCAGAACGGTCTTGCCTGGGAGGGCGACCATGTGGATTACAATTCCGTCATCAGCCAGTACACAAACAGAGCTTACGAGGGCATATCCATGGGCAGATATCCCAGCGGTATGGAGTCGGTCATCCGGGAGTACTTCGAGAATCTGAGCAAATAGAGGGGAATGCGGAACGCGGGACTCTTAAGTAAGGAGAAGCAATATGTCAGAGATTGAATTATATCAGCAGAAGATTGCGGCATGCGAACAGGAGATCGGCAAGGGCATTATCGGCCAGAGGGAGATCATCCGTCAGGTGATGCTGGCCATGCTCTCCGGGGGCAATGTCCTTCTGGAGGGCATGCCGGGTCTGGGCAAGACCATGCTGGTGCGTACCGTGGGGCAGGTGTTTCAACTGTCCTTCAAGCGTATTCAGTTTACGCCGGATCTGATGCCCAGCGATGTGACAGGGACAAATATAATGGTGAAGGAGGCGGCAGGGAGCGGCTTTCGCTTTGAGAGAGGACCGGTCTTTGCCAATCTGGTGCTGGCGGATGAGATTAACCGCGCCACGCCCAAGACCCAGTCCGCCCTGTTGGAAGCCATGCAGGAACACACGGTGACAGTGGGCAATGAGAGCCATGGCCTGGAGGAGCCTTTTCTGGTGCTGGCGACCCAGAATCCTATTGAGCAAGAGGGGACTTATCCGTTGCCGGAGGCCCAGCTGGACCGATTTATGTTCAAAGTGCTGGTACGCTTTCCCAGCAGGGAAGAATTGCGGGGGATTGTGGAACTGACGGAAGGGCGGCAGGCTCCTTCGATTCAAAGTATTATGGACGGCGGGGAACTTCTAAAGGCGAGAGGACTCATATCTTCCATTCCCATAGCGGAGGCTGTCATGAATTATATATTGGAGTTGGTTATGGCCACCCATGAACCCCATCCCTTTATTCGGGAGGGCGCAAGCCCCAGGGCGGCACAGGCGCTGATCCGCGCGTCCAGGGCCCGTGCCTTTATGGAGCACCGGATGAATGTGTCCTTTGAAGATGTGCAATGCGTGGCTTATCCGGTGCTGCGGCACAGGGTACTCTTGAATTTTGACGCCATCGCGGAGGGAATTTCGGAGGATGCCGTGATCCGGCAGATTATAGAAGCAAAGGAAAAGGGTATCTATGCTTGACAGGAAATTTTACGACACACTGTCCCGGATACGGTTACAGACGTCACATAAAAGCGGTATGAATATGTCGGGTAACCGAAAGTCCGTGAGGAAAGGGCTCTCGGCAGAGTTTTCAGATTTTCGGGAGTATATGCCGGGGGACGATCTGCGACGCATGGATTGGAATGTGTACGCCAGACTGGATAAGCTCTATATCAGGGAATATATGGAGGAGAAGGAGGCCGTGGTCTCCGTGCTGATCGACACCAGCGCCTCCATGGACTACGGAACCCCGAATAAGGCGGAACTGGCCCGGAATCTGGCGGCGGTGACATCCTATCTGGCGCTCTGCAACATGGACCGGCTTATGCTTTACGATATGCAGGATATGGGTAGGGCGCTTACGGTGAGCGGAGGAAAGACGGGCTTTTCAAAAGTGCTGCGCTGGCTGGAAAAGCGCCATTTTTCAAACGAGGTGGACATGTTGTCGGCTGTCAGAAAGATGCGATTCCACGGGCCAGGGGTGACAGTGCTTATCAGCGATTTTTTACATCCGGGCATGCTGGATGAGAAGGCACAGGACTATGAGAAGCTCCTTAAGTACCTTTGCTATTGCAGACAGCGACCGGTGGTGCTGCATACCATGGCGGCGGAGGAACTTCGCGTCACTCTGGAGGGTGCGTTGAACCTGATTGACGCGGAGAATCAGTCCAGGCTGCGCCTGACAATGGATGCACGGACTATGGACTATTATGAGAGAGGATTAAAGCGCCTGATTGAGCGTATGAAAAAGGGATGCAGCGGGGGCAGGGGCGCTTATGTGCTCTGTGATACGGGGAGAGACATTAGGCAGCTGGTGTTTCAGGATTTAAGGGTGATTTATGATATTTGAGAATTTGTGGCCGCTGGCGTTGTTGTTGGCTGTGCCTGTGATCGTCATTTTGTATCTTTTAAAACCCAGGGGGAAGGACCACCGTGTATCCTCCATTTTGTTGTGGGATCAGTTTCTCAAAAATCAGCAGTCAAAAACTTTTTTGGAGAAATTTATCCATAACATTCTGATGTATCTTCAGATTCTGATGATTCTGCTGTTGGTGCTGGCACTTATGTCGCCCTATTTCCTCAGGCAGGGAACTGGCAGGGGAAATTGGGTATTGGTGCTGGACACCAGCGGAAGCATGCAGCATGATACGGGGAATGGCAGAACGCGTATAGAGGAGGCTGTGGAGCAGGCTAAAGATCTGGCGGCATCCCTGGACGGAGGCGCTTTTTCCATTGTTACCAGTGACTGCACGGGAAGTAATCTGCTTGCGGTAGGTGTAAAGGACAGGCAGAGTCTGTATGCCGCATTGGATCAGGTACAGTGTTGTGACGGCCCCGGAGACCTGCGGGGAGCAGAGGGGCTGGTGGAAACACTGCGGGGGACGGCATCGCAGCCCGCAGGCGGCGATGCGGCCCAGGGGAAAGAGCAGGCAGTGGCACAGGTGATGGTTTTTACCGATGGCACCGGCGCGGAAGAAGCCAGGAATTTCGCGGCTCTTTTTGATGCCCAGGTGCTGATTATGGGCGGGCCGGTGAGCAATGTGGCAAACAATTTCCTCTCTTATATAGAAAATGTGGAAAATGAAGAGAACGTGGGACAGGGGGGATCTGCGGAGAATGCCGAAGCCAGAGTGGGCCGGGAGGCGGTAGAAGGGGACTTTGCGGGCGGAGACGCGAAGTCTGTAACCTGCGCCTCCAGTCTCACAAACTACAGCGATGGAGATGCCGCCCTGGAGATCAGTCTGTATGAGGGAAAGAGACTGCGGGAAGTCAAACAGCTGACACTGGAGGCCGGAGAGACCAGGCTGATTTTCTATGAGCCCTTCACATGGCAGGGTGAACCGCTGCGCAGTGAGATTGGAGCGGTGAATTTCGCGGGGAAGGACCAAGGGGATTCTCTGGCGGAGGACAACACTGCCTATGCAGTGGCCGCGCAGGCCAGCCGAACGGAGGCTGTATTTGTGGGAATGGGCAATACCTATCTGGAGAAGGCCTACCAGGCGGCGACGGGAGCAAGTCTGGTGAAGGTGGCTTCAGAGGGCGAATTGCCCCAGGACTCCCGGGAGGTGCGCATCTACGACGCGGGAACAGGCAGCGCCGGGCATGGCGATGCCTGTAGCCTGGTGTTTGGCAGCAAAGAAAATGCCATAGGTACCGCAGAGCGGGTGATGCTGACCGTTACGGACTGTGATTTGACTTCCGGTATATCCCCTTTTTCTCTGGGGGTAAATGAGACCAGGGTGTACGAGGTCCCGGATTGGGGGACGGGCTTTCTATGGGCCGGAGAACAGTGCGCCGGGTATTACGGGGAGCACGACGGCGTGAAATCAGTGGTGGTGGGCTTTGATATCCGGGAGTCAGACTTCCCGCTGAAGGCCGAGTTTCCCATTTTTATATCCAATGCCATCCATTATCTGGGAGACACCTCTTTGCTGGCGGGCAATATTTATATGGCGGGAGACAGGGTATTGTTTCATCCCCAGGCGGATCTGGATGTGAATACTCTGAGCGCGGAGACTCGAAAGGCGGGCCTGTATCAGGTGGAGGCAGGGGAGCGGAGCGAATCCTATGTGGTGCGCTTTGACACAGGCAGCCAGTCCGACGGGCAGCTGACGGCGGAGGGGACAATGAGCGGGGACGCCTACGGCAGCGGACCTGTGAAAAAGCGGATTCGAGGCGTATTGTTGGCAGTGCTTCTGGCGCTTATGGGACTGGAGTGGTTTCTATATGTGCGACAGACGCGCAGCCGCAACAGATTCTATATGGCAGTGCGGCTGGTGGGCGTGGCCCTGGTGCTTCTGGCGCTTTTCGGCGTGTCCGTAAACAGACGCAGCGGCACCAATACCACTATATTTCTGGTGGATATTTCCAACAGCAATGAGCAGAATCTTGGGGCCATGGAGTCATACATGCAAGCCGCGCTGGCGGATATGCCCAGGGGAAATCAGTATGGCATTGTCACTTTCGGTAAAAATTCTCTGGTGGAACAGTTTTTGACAGGGGAAGATCATTTTGCCCGGATTATGTCACTACCTGATAAGACGGCAACAAATTTTGAAGACGCTGTTTCCAGAGCGCTGGCCATGATTCCTGCGGAGGGCGCGGGACGTCTGGTTTTACTTACCGACGGGCGAGAGACCAGGGGTGAACTGTCCAATACGACGGCGGCGCTTCTGTCCGGGCAGGTGGAGCTGCTGGCCATGCTCTATGAGACAAGCCAGGGGCAGGATGCTTATGTGGAAAATGTGAAACTGCCCGGCTATTTATATCAGGGAGATGTCTACTCTATAACCGTGACGGTGGTGAGCAATTACGATACAGAGGCGGAGATTCAAATCTGGATGGGAACCATGCAGACAGATGCCTACAGCGTTCATCTCAATCGGGGAACCAATCAATTTCAGTTCCGGCAGGAAGTCACGGGAGAAAATGTGGAGAGTTTCGAGGTCAGGGTGGCTGCGGCGGGGGATACCTGCCCGGAGAACGATAGCTATCATGCCTGCGCGGTGGTGGACACCGTGCCCAGGGTGCTGGTGGTTTCCGGCATATCCCAGGACAGCGGCGAGTATGAAAAGCTGCTCCGGAGCGCGAACTGTGACTATGGTGTGGTGTCGGCCATCAATGCCCCCGGGACGTTGGAGGAGATGTTAGAATATAAGAGCATTGTCCTGAATAATGTGTATCTCTCGGATTTGCCGGAGGGGTTTCGGGAGAATATAGAGACTTATGTGAAAGATTACGGCTGTGGTCTGGTCTGCTGTGGAGGAGACGAAAGCTATGCTCTGGGAGGCTATCGGGAGAGTGTGCTGGAAACTTTGCTGCCGGTGGATATGGAACTGAGGGGAGTGGACGAGCTTCCGCCTACGGCTATGATTATGGTGATTGACCACTCCGGGAGCATGAGTGACAGCGCCGGAAGCGGCGTCACCAGCCTGGATCTGGCTGTCACCGCTGTCAAGACAGCGGTGGATCAGATGCGCAGCAGTAATTATGTGGGCGTCATCGCCTTCGACGACACGTTCAGCTGGATTGTGGAACCCTCCCTGGCGACCGACAAGGAGGAGATCAAAAAGCAGATCGAAACCATCCCGGAGGGCGGCGGAACCACGATTCAACCGGCGCTTTGGGAGGCGTTAAGCGGGGCCATGGAATGTGAGACCGGCATCCGGCATGTGGTTCTGCTGACAGACGGACAGGGGGAGAGTACGAATTACGATAGACTGACTTCGGCGTATAAGGCGGCGGGTGTAACTCTGTCCACGGTGGCCGTGGGGAATGGGGCGGATGCGAAACTTTTGGAGGGACTGGCAGCCGACTGCGGAGGACGCTATTACTATTCCGATAAAGCCGCAGATATTCCTAAAATTTTTGCGCAGGAGGTATTTCTCAGCGGGGACACCTATCTGCAAAACGGAGACTTTGCCCTTGCGGTGGCAGGGGGAGATATTACGGATGGTCTTTTTGCGGGCGGATGGCCTCATATCCGTGGCTATGTGAGCGCTACCCCTAAAAACTCGTCCAATGTGCTGATCGCCTCAGAGAAGGATGATCCGATATTGACGGTGATGCAGTACGGTCTGGGGCACACTGTGGCGTGGAACACAGATGTGACAAATCAGTGGAGCGGCGGTTTTGCGGGAGAGGCCGACTATGTGCAGCTCTGGAAACGCATTATTGACTACAGTGCGGGCAATGTCAAAATCGGAGAGGATTCTGTGGATGTGCTTACGGCGGCGGAAACCACGGATATTATGTATTATGCCCGGGACTATGGCGAGGGCACCCGGGTGGAGGCAGTGTATACCGATCCGGAAGGCAATACCAGGACACAGGAATTGCATGCCACGGCGCCGGGAAGTTATAAAACCAGTCTGGAGACGGATATGAGCGGTATCTATAACCTGAGTGTACGCCGCATGGATGAGGGCACCGTCACAAATGCCGTGACCACAGCGGCGGTGGTACAATATTCGGATGAGTATAAATTTAATGTGGGAAACGGCGCCTTTAAGGCCTTTGTGGAGCGCTATGGCAGGATGCTGGAGCCGGATGAGAACTTCTGGGTAAGTAAAAAGAGTGGGGCCAGAGAGCGGTATGAATTGACGCAGTGGCTGATTCTGCTGGCGATCCTGTGGTTTGTCATGGATATTGCGTTTCGCAGATTTCATTTCAGGCCTCAGGACACAAAAATATACCGTCTGGTCAGCCGTAACAGGGCCATGAGAAGACGGAGAAATTCCGGCGCAGGGCCGGAAGCCGTGAACACAGGCAATGTGATGGGAACGGCAGAAGGGGCGGAAAATATCGCAAATGCGGTAAACGGTGTCAGGAGCAGGGCAACAGGTGCCGCAAATGACGGGAGCAGCGCTATAGACGGGGCAACAAGCGTCGCAGACGGAGCATCAAACGCCATAGCGGATAGGGGACGGGACGGGACCGGGCCGGCGGATCTGGATGCGCAGGGCAGCGGAAAGAATCGAAAGAGAGTCGGGAGAGCGGCCAGAGAGCAGAAGCCGCAGTCTCTGGACACTTCGGCTCTGCTCAAAAAGAGGGATCAGAGAAATCAATCTTAGCTGTTTAGGCGGGGATAGCATTGCCCTGGCATAGCTGAAAGCGGTCATGCCTGAATAAATTTTCGGATATCCTTCTCCTGGGCTTGTGGATTCAGCTTCAGAATCTGGCTGCGTATTTTCCGGTAGGCGTCATCGGGAGAAATGTCCGGAGACAGGTCTTTCTCCCAGAAATCCTCCACAGTGGTAAAGACGGTGCTGTTCCAGCCGTATTCCTCCCCGTACCTGTTCTTTTTCCGGGCATGGCCGCACATGGTGATAAACAGGTTTTTCTGTAGGTTTATGAGCGCACGGTCAAAGCGGGGGGCATCTTCCTTATGGATGCCGCAAACGCGCTTTAATTCAGGGATTGAGGCATGTCCGTTCCCACTGACTGCCTCGTAGATACTCTTTTCCAGCTGGCTGGCCTTTCCCTCGTCATACCATTCGTCAAAGACCATGCCCTTTCTGCGCACAGCCAGAAAGAGAGGATACCATTCTCTGGTAATATAGCCGCTGGCGCCAAAAAAGACCTTGCTGTAGGCGATATCCCTGCGCTCCTGGAGAATCCGCATCCGCCACTCCCAGGGGTCGGTTTCGGGATCACCGGTATGCCATTGAATCGGGGAATCCGCAGGAGCGGAGTTCCAGCCAAAATCTATGATGGCATAGATTCCTTTTGGGTTGCCGCCGCCCATGGAAAAACCGCATTTAATCAGTTCATCACAAAAATCGGAAAAGCATTTTATCATTTCTCCTTCTTTCCGGCGTGGCAGGAGTCCGGACGAAGCCACATTCCCGCCGTGCCTGTATTTATTGCAGTGCTTCGCAGAGCGTGGACTCTATTGTCAGCTCTGTCCATGTTATGTGTTTGCGTAAATTCATAATACCACAACAAACAGGACAGCCGGATGTCCTGTTTGTTGTGGTATTATGATACTTCTCTCTGAGAGCATTTGTTAAAGTCGAATATCCAAACATAATAACAAGATATTTCGCAGCACACAGTTCACACCCAGGATACCGATTGCCAAATAGAGATACCAGTTGTGGAACCGCAGTCCATGAAAATAGCGGAACCGCGTGAGCCGGGCTGCGGCCTGGGAGAGCATAAATACCCCATAAAGCACGGCGGCATAGAGTACCAACGGATGATACCAGAGAGAAAGCAGGATATGGCCGTGCAGAAGGCTGATCAGTGCCCGGGTGCCCCCACATCCGGGACAGTAGAGGCCGAAAAATGTGTACATGATACAGGGGGGCAAGGAAATGTGTGGCAGGAGCACGTAGTAAAACAGTGCCCCTGCCACAATAGCCGTACCGAGAAAAATGCATCCCAGATAGAATAAACTGTCCTCCAGTGACCGTTCACTCTTCATGGAACGGCTTAGTAATTGAGGATGTCAGAGACATCATAGCCCTGAGAAGCAAGTATGCCCAGAATAGCGGCGCTGAAAATCAGTAAGATCACCGAAAATACAAGACCGATGATAGAACATACGATACCAGCAGTGGACATTCCGCTTTTTTGCTTTTTCTTTGACATCACAGCGCAGATGATGCCGCCGATCCCCAGGCCGATGCCCAGATAGGTGTAGCAGCAACTCATAATGATGGAGCCAATGCCCAGAACCAGAGAAACGATAGCCAGGCTGTCGGTTTTCTGGGGGCCATTAGGGGGTACAGGCTGCTGATAAGGGTTGTTTTGGAAATTTTGATTGTCCATTTTAGTCCTCCTCATAATAGATGATATTTATTCATTTGGCGCTTTTCTGTGGGCTATTCGCACAGAGGCAGGCCTTTGCCGTCTACATTAATGCTGCCAGTAAGGATCAGGATACCCTCCACAAGACCCCAGATACCGGAGACTGCGGCGCCAACCCCACAGGTGGCTACCGTGAGAACCAGCTGTATCACTGCTTTAGTGGTGTAGCCCAGATAGAAATTATGTACGCCAAAGCTCCCCAGGAATATGCCTAACAGACCGGCGGCAATCTTGGATTTTGCGTTGGGATTGGTGTTCACTGGCGGATAACAGGGTACACCGCAACTTAGGCAGACGGTGGTTTCCGGTGTCACAGGTTTGCCACAGTTGTGGCAGTAGTTGGTGCCCAATCCCTTACCCGCGCCGCATTTCACGCATAATACGGCTTCGTCAGACATATAGGGTTCACCACAGTTTTTACAATAATACATTCTGATACCTCCCGCAAATCGCAGGCTCTGCCTGCGGTATGCTTTTAATTTCAAACTATTTTGTTTTCACAAAAGGAGCGCATCATGAAGCATCATGAAATGCGCTCCCCATTGCCGATCTGCCCGTTTCCTGACAAAGCATGGTCACGGTTTACTTTAAGATTTTGATGCCGCCGATCAGCGGGATCTCTTTTTCCTCACCCTTGCAGGCTGCTATAAAGCCGATGAACCAGCACACTACCAGGAAAAGGCTTACGATGCCGGCCACATACTTCACAATGGGAACTACGGCCAGAATACTGACAGCGATTTGACCGATAACCAGCAGTAACGCTTGATTCAGATGAAATTTAGCTCCCTCCCTGTCGCCAGCAAAAAAAGCAATCAGCCAACCAATAAAGGAAATGTAGGCTACAATACCAGTTGCTTTCTTGTCCATAATGCATACCTCCTATGTATTTGATATAAGGTTCATTATAATAGAAAAAAGCTGCTATTGCAACAGATTTTGAAAAAATATTTAATAAATATTTTATATTATTTATGACTTCCCGCAGAGCGCGGATTTTATTGTTCATTGGAAAGTTTTGATGTCCTCTCCGCGCAGCAACGCTAGGATTACCTGGACCCGCTTACAGGCCCGGGTATAATTCTCCCGGGCATATTCTTCCATCTCCCGGTGGTAGCCGTCCTCATAGGCCTTGTGGTAGGAGGCGGCAGCCTCGGTCATATACTGGCCGGCTTCATCGGCCATGGCCTCCAGATAGTCAAATTCTTCCGGGAAATCAATATTAGAGAATCTCCGGAATTCCACTTCCAGTTCATCCAGGCAGGAGAGCAGATCGGAGGTGGCGTAGCGAATGCTGCTTTCCTCGGCATCTACATCTATGGCGTTGATTCTGGCACCGATTGCCGACGCGCTTTCGCAGAACGCGTTGATCTCGTTGTCAAATTTAGCGTCTATGGGATTTTCGCCGCAGCCGCACAGCAGAACCAGGCAGGCCGTGATCAACAGTATTTTTTTTCTCACAAAGATTTCCTCCGGGCAGAAGTTTAGGTGGTCTGGATCACGCTACAGCAGGTAATTGGAAAGTGTTCCACAACTGTCTGATACCACTTTAGCATAAAATAATAAATTCTACAACTGTCTGTGGCAGGGTTTTACCAAAACGGCGGGAATAAATTTTTCCCTTTCCGGCACAATATCCCATAAAAGGGTTATCCCGGAAAGGGAGTTTTTATGGCTGAGAATAAAGAAAATCAGTACAGCGGGCAGCTGCCGGAGAAAGAGGCGGGCCCGGGAAAAGAGGGCGGTACGCGGAAGGATCAGCCTTCCGAAACGGGTATCACCGGCTGTCTGCGGCAGGACAGCGCCTGGCTGGATAAAAAACTGGCAACTGACAAGAATTTTGATGTGGTGACCCGAACCATTGAAGTGGGGGGCCGGGAGGCGGCGCTGTATTTTATCGACGGTTTCTGCAAAGATGATCTGCTGCAAAAGCTGTTACAGTATTTTATGGATATGAAGGCCCGGGACATGCCCGGAGATACGGGCCAGCTTCTGAAAAAATCACTGCCCTATATCGAGGTGGATCAGGAGAAGGAGTGGGAGAAGATCACTTCCAGCGTGCTCTCCGGCATTTTTGTGTTGCTCATTGACGGCTACCGGGAGGCGGTGCTCATAGATGCCCGCTCCTATCCGGCAAGGGGCGTGGAGGAGCCTGAAAAGGATAAAGTGTTGCGGGGGTCCAAGGATGGTTTTGTAGAGACGGTGGTGTTTAACACGGCTCTGATCCGGCGCAGGATACGGGATACAGACCTGCGCATGGAGATGATGAGCGCAGGTCTGAGTTCCAAGACAGATATTGTACTGTGCTATATGGACTCCAGAGTGGATCAGGATTTTCTGGAGAAAATTAAGGAAAAAATACGGAATATACAGGTGGATTCCCTGACCATGAATCAGGAATCTCTGGCGGAATGCCTGGTGCCGGGACGCTGGTGGAATCCTTTTCCCAAGTTTAAATATACAGAAAGGCCGGATACAGCGGCGGCCCAGGTCCTGGAGGGGAATGTGATTCTGCTGGTGGATAATTCTCCCTCGGCCATGGTGCTTCCCACCACGATTTTCGATGTGGTGGAGGAGGCGGACGACTATTATTTTCCCCCCGTAACAGGCACTTATCTGCGGATTACCCGGTTTATAATCTCTCTGCTGACGTATCTGATGACGCCAACCTTCCTGCTTTTGATGAACAATCCCCACTGGATTCCGGAAGGGTTTGCCTTTATTGTGTTGAAGGAGCCGCCCAATATCCCCCTGATCTGGCAGTTTCTGATTCTGGAACTGGCAATAGACGGCCTGCGGCTGGCGGCGGTGAACACACCCAATATGCTCAGCACGCCTCTTAGCGTCATGGCGGCGCTGGTGCTGGGAGAGTTTTCGGTCAACAGCGGCTGGTTTTCCAGCGAGGTTATGCTGTATATGGCGTTTGTGGCTATCGCTAACTATACGCAGGCAAACTATGAATTGGGTTACGCGCTGAAATTTATGCGGATTATCACACTGGTGCTTACGGCGATATTCGGAATATGGGGTTACATCGGAGGATTGATCATTTCGGTGCTTTGTATGTGCTGCAACAAGACCTTGTCCCGCCGCAGTTATCTTTACCCACTGTTTCCTCTGGACTGGAAAAAGTTGAAAAATCGTCTGATCCGCAGGCGGCTGCCCAGGGCGAGGCAGGAGTAAGCCGCAGAAGGGGCAGCTGTTTAGGAAGAAAGCCGCGTTTGCATGTACTCATGAAAAAGAATTGAACGGAATTTTGACCTGTGTTATAATGGTATGGTTTTCTGCAATATTGGGAGAAGGCAAAATGCGGAGTGGTGAGGGATCTATATGGCACACAAAATCGTAACGAAAATACAGAAGATATCGGCTTGTCCGGGGCAGCGCCTGCTGGTGATCAGTGATATCCACGGGCATTTGGACCGCCTGATACAGCTGTTGCGGCAGATGGATTACGGCGGGGAAGATATTCTGGTTCTGGTGGGAGATCTGATCGAGAAGGGGCCTGATAGCCTGCGGGTGGTGCAGTATGTGATGGATCTGGCCCGTCGGCATCCCGTATATGTGTCCATGGGCAATGTGGATCTGGGGCGACTCCTCAAAGTGGACGATGACTCACCGGAGGGTGTGGAGGACTGGGCGGGATTTCTGAACTGGGCACAGCGGACCTGGGGGGGCAGTCTGTTTCATGAGATGCTGGCAGATATGGGGATTTCCGCCGATCAGGTGGTTGGGGATAAGGCGGCGCAGTATCGCCGCCTTATGTTGGAGGAGTTTCATGCGGAGATGGAATTTCTCTGGAGCAGGCCAACAATTCTCACCGCAGGGAAATATCTGTTTGTTCACGGGGGGATTCCCACGGAGGATTTGGGCGCTCTGGAGGGTACAGACCCGATCCCTTATCTCAAAAATGACGATTTTCTGAATAAGGGCCATTCTTTTCGGGAGCATATCGTGGTCACAGGGCATTGGCCAGCCTGCCTGTACCGGGTGGACAGGGAGGATGTAAGTCCGGTCTTTGACGTTGAGAGGCAGATTCTTTGTATTGACGGCGGCAACGGACTGAAAAGATCCGGACAGTTGAATGGAATTATCCTTCCGGATTGCCAGGCGCCGATGAGCCAAATCAGATGGATGGGATATGATGGATTTCCGGTAATAGAGGCTCTGGAGCGACAGGAAGGCCGGGCGGCAGCGGTCCATATTCAATATTTTGATTGTCAGGTGGAACTTCTGGAGCAGAGGGGAGATATGGCTCTCTGGAAACAGAGCTCCACGGGAAAAAAGTTTGAGGCTCCCATGGAGTGGACATACCGTGACGGGGACGGAAGGCTTCATTGCAGCGATTACGCGGACGCGCTGTTGGATGTGGAACAGGGGGAGCGGCTTTCGGTAATCGTACATACCGACGGGGGATATTATTGTAAAAAGAACGGCCTGATCGGCTGGTATAAAGAGACGGCCCGGCCAGTTGAAAGTAAGCTGGTGGCAAAGCCGTTTGGATCGGAGCCGGGGCCCGTCTCAGATTCCGGGTGCCCATCGGAACCAATGGCTCTATATGGTATTCCTTCCGCTACAGGCAGGAAGGAATGTCACCGCCGGGAGCGGGAACTGGCGGTATATGAACTGCTGAAGAGACTGGGGATCGGGTATGAGAGGATTGACCATGTGCAGACCAATACCATGGAAGCCTGTCAGGCGGTGGACAAGGCGCTGGCCGGGGCGGTAATCTGTAAGAACCTGTTTCTGCGCAACCGGCAGCGGACCAGGTTCTATCTGCTCATGCTGCCCGGGGACAAAGTTTTTCGGACCAGAGAACTATCCGCTCAGATCGGCAGTTCCAGACTGTCCTTCGGGGAGGCGGTCTATATGGAAAAGTATCTGCATACCAGCCCCGGCAGTTTGAGCGTCATGGGACTGATGCATGATAAGGAGCATCAAGTGCAGCTGCTGATAGACAGGGATATTTTACAGGGGGAGTTTTTCGGCTGTCATCCCTGTATGAATACTTCCAGTATCCGTCTGAGGATAGAGGACTTGCTGAAAAAGTTTCTGCCCGCAGTGGCCCATGTGCCTGTGTATGTGGATTTGACGGGGGAAACTGAACAGGACTGAGCGGGGGGCAATATGAGCGAGGGACTGTATGCTCAGGCACTTTATTATAGGCGAACCGAAACAGACGGATATCGTTATTCCTGGGGAGCGCCCAGGGCCGTATGTCCATGACTGAACAATAACTCATTGGCGTCCCAGACTGTCATTTCCTGTCCCAGGGCATACAGGATCAGAGCGTCCCGCTCATCTCTGGCATACAATTCTCTGTTGCAGGATATTTTCAGAAGTCGCTGGGTTTCGGTGACAGTAAGGCGAAGCCCGAACGCCAGAGCGATCAGTTTGTCCCGGGAGGGTGTCTTCTCTCCGGAAAAAATCTGGTACACGTAGGCCCTGTCCAGCAGGGAGCCGCGCACCACCTGCGCCCTGCTGAGTCCCTTTCGGGCCAGCAGCAGGGTCAGATGCTGGGGGAGGGTATGGGTCAGCATATTGTTTTGATTGGTTTTCAGATAGTCTTCGATATCTGTGGCCGCTTTGATCTCATGGCATAATTCATCCGTGCTCTTGGTTTCCATATGACATCTCCTTTGGTCTGGTGTCATTCTAGCAGATAATCTGTAGTATGACAATCCTATTATACAAAACAGATTATCAAGCACGAAAAAGTCTGCCGGCGGCAGACCTGCACAGGGAAAAGTCCCGATATAATGAAACGAATTTAACAAATTTGCCCCGGTGTCAAAGTGACTTGCGGGGTGAGGAGAAGAGGATAGCATGGGTTCCAATAATAAAGTGTGGAGGGCAAGGGCGGTATTGCAGATATCGGTTATGGCGTGTCTGGCACTGTCCATGTCGGACAGAAAATCTTCCCTGGTCGGAGGAATTGTCGCTGCTTTTTTTTCAGGGCTATTATTAACGAGAAGTTCTGTAACTTTAGAAAGGATAAAAGGATTCCTGAGGCCGTGGCATGTGGCGGTGGGAATTCTTTTTTGCGCCGGACTGGGGCGGTCGTTTTATGAGAGATGGGTGATCTCTCCCAGGGTGCTGAACCTGGCGGGAAGTCTGGGCTTACTGCCGGAAAATCTGGTTTTGCCATGCGCTTTGGCGGGGGCAGTGGCAGCAGTTTTTAGCGTCTCCGTCTGCCTGGCCTGTTATGTTGCTCTGGCGGAAGAGGATTTCAGAAAAAGAGGGGGAGACGGAAGCGGTTTTTTGAAGGCATTTTTGCCTCTGGGAATCATTTACACTCTGGGAATCAGCGCCATACTTCGGGCGAATTTCAATTATATTGACGATATGGACCGTGTGGCGCAGGGCTATAAGAACTGGGCAAATTACAGTCGGTTTATCTCTGAGGCGCTGTCCAGTGTCATTCATATGGATCAGTATCTGACGGATGTATCTCCGCTGCCGCAGCTGATCGCGGCGGCTTTGCTGGCTCTCACAGGGAGCCTTTTACTCTATGTTGTCCATGAGAGAACATCCTTTTCGGTATGGGAAATTCTGGCTCTTGTGCCCTTGGGGCTTAATCCCTATTTTCTGGAGTGTCTCTCCTATAAATATGACGCTCCCTATATGGCGCTGTCCATTCTGGTGGCTGTGGTGCCGTTCCTTTTCAGGAAAAGGAAACCGGCGGTCTATATGTTTATATCCGCACTGGGTACAATCGCGGTGTGCACCACCTACCAGGCCGCTACGGGAATCTTTCCGATGATGGTTGTGCTGCTGGCCTTTCAAATGTGGAATAGCGGGGATTCTCTGCGAAACACCGGGCGATTCTGCCTGCATTCGGCAGCGGGATTTGTGCTGGGACTGGCTGCTTTCTATTTTGTGATTATGATTCCGGTGGATACATATGTTTCCGCACAGTTGGATTTTTCTTTAAAAGGCCTGGGAGATCTTTTACAGATTGCTTATTTCAATATGAAGAGATATTACACGCTGATCATCAGAGAAGACTTTAAGACTTTCTGGCTTGTGCTGGCGTCTGTGCTGGCGGTGGGATATGTTTGGGCGGCGGCGGGTTCCTCCAGACGTGGCAGGTGGGCGGCGGCCTTTGCGGCGGCGAGTCTTGTGCTGATGGGGCTTTTGTGTTTCGGCGTGTACCCTCTGTTGGCCAAAGCGCTGTTTGCGCCCAGAGCGATGTATGGGTTCGGGGTTTTGCTTGCCTTGCTGGCGCTATGTGCCGTGGAGATCTCCGGAGACTATCTGTTTAAGCTCTCTTCCTGTGCGTTGAGTCTGGCGTTTTTCACTTTTTCACTGACATACGGCAACGCATTGTATGTGCAGAAAGAGTATACCGATTTCAGGATTCAGGCGGTTATCGGTGATTTGAACGACATGGAGGTATTTCTGGGGGAGGAGCCGGTGGTGGTCCAGATCTCAGGCACCATCGGACAGTCCCCGGTGCTGGCGGGTATGCCCCAGAATTATAATATTTTAAACCGGCTGGTGCCCATCACGTTCCGGGAACAGTGGTGGTGGGGGCAGGCGGGATTCTATCAGTTTTATGGGCTTAAAAATGTGGTGAGGGACCCGGCTCTGGACCTTACGGCTTTGGACCTGCCAGTTCTGAAAGATGGAATGTACCATAGAATCAGGGGAGGAGAGAATTATATTTTGGTGGAGTTAAAGTAAAAGCAGTATTGCCTTTGATGAGATGTACTGGCATAATAAAAGGGACTACTGATGACAGAAAAGGCCCGATTGGCGTAAATACATCCGAGGGAGTAAATCATATACTATGGAGTACGAAGAGATCGAACTGATTAAGCAAAGTGAGAAAAGTACGGTGCATCTGGTGCGGGACAGGGAAGGTATATACGTGCGAAAGATTTTGAAGGGCAGGCATCAGATTTATCATCTGTTACAGGATAGCCCCCATCCCTGCCTGCCGAAACTGTATCAAGTCACTGTGGGAGAAGATACCACTACGGTGTTAGAGGAATATATCAAGGGGCAAACCTGTGGCAGCGCTGAATTGTCCGGCAAACAACTTTCCAGTGTCGTAAGGCAATTGTGCTCGGTGCTTATATTTTTACATGGAAAGGGAATTATTCACCGCGATGTCAAGCCATCCAATATACTTCTGACGGAGGAGGGGCGGCTATACCTGACTGACTTTGACGCCGCGCGCATACTTAAGGAGGAGCAGGAGCAGGATACCAGGCTGTTGGGCACCAGAGGGTTTGCTCCGCCGGAGCAGTACGGTTTTTCCCAGACAGATGAGAGGACGGATATCTATGCCCTGGGAGCAACTTTGCGTCAGATCTTGGGAGAAAAGGCTCATAAAAGGCGTTATAGGAAGATTATCCGCAAATGCATGAATCTGGACCCGGACAGGCGCTATCAGTCCGTGAGGCAGGTAAGGCAGGCTTTTTTTCACACAAAACAGGATGTATTGTATGTTCTGGGAATTCTTTTTTGCATTGGTTCTGTAATGGGTGGTATGCTGCTATCCGTCCGATGGGAGGAAGGGCAGACCGGCAGTGGGGAGCAGGAGAGTACGCTCGCTGTTCTTCCCTCTCCGGAAAATCCTCACTGGGACGGGGAGACAGGCACTGCCACATGGGGCAATGTGCCAGAGTCGGGTATCGGAGGTGAGGTACAGTTCTGGTGCAGGCTGTACAGAAGAGACAGTCCCGTTCCGCCCAGTCCGGAGGACGATGACTGGTATCATGAGGAAAAGGTGAGAATAGGCGGTCCTGTCGTAAGGGAAATGGAGACGCATAGTTGGAATTTAGCATCCGTGTTTGAAGAGAATGGTTTCTACTACTTTTCCATAGCCGCTGTTGGAGACGGCTTTCAATATGCGGACAGTTCTTATGTGATTTCGGATGTCTTTGAATATACAGGCGAATTTGCCCCGCCGCTTCCCACACCTGTGGGCCTGATGTGGAAAGAGTTTGAGATTGACGACACCAGGCAGTATTTTGCCGTGTGGAGCAATCTGGATGAATATGAGGATAAGGATACTTTTAACGTGACGCTCTATGATCAGACGGGCGCCTATGTGATGAACAATACCTGGTCCAAGGAGATAATCAGGGAGCAGGGATATGGCGGAATCAAGGTAAACGCTCATTTTTTGGTGAGCGGGGTGGATCAGGCGTATCGCTTTACCGTGCAGGTTTATTCCTCGCGGCCCAACGAGTACAGGTCAAGCCCCATGCCGGACCCTCCGACGGAAGAATATTATAGCCCATGGCTGATCTATGGGGCTCAGAGCGACAAACAATAGAATCTATGCTCCGCTGGGATTCCATTGTTATGAACAAGCGAAAATCCCGCATATCTTCCTGCGGGATTTTTTGTGTATGACGGGCATGCCGTCAGTCTGTGGTGAAAGTCTACAAGGGGCGTAGTAGCCGGCGAACCCCAGAGCGACTCCCAAGGTTTGTATCGTGAGGTACAGGCGAGAAGAAGGGATAGTGAAATCGTAGCTTGACGAACAGAAATCTGATATAAGGCGTACATGTGGATAAGCTGGCACAAGACAGCGAAGTCCTAAAGGCAACCGTAACCCATTTGCATAAATCAGGCAGGTAGATGAGGAAAGACTGGCAGGCTTATCCCGTGAGGTCTCACGGGCGGAGATATTGGCCATAGTAACGACGAATTGTGAGAAGTCAGCAGAAGCCGTAGTAGACAAAGCCCTGAAATAGGTATTGGCGAAGGGCTGAACAATGTAACCATGTAGTCAAATGTATGCCTCATGGAATACCTGACAGCGGGAAAGGCAAAACGTAGATGAGCAGGTACTGCGCAACTTAGGGCGAATCCGAAGGAACGGAAAGGAGAAAGCCCCCAAAGCAATGTCAGAGCTGTTAGAAAAGATACTATCCAATGACAACGTGAATGCCGCATATAAAAGGGTTTGTGCGAATAAAGGCTCAGGCGGTGTAGATGAGGGGAGAAAAAATCTCCCCTACTTGATTGGCATTCCCATACGCGCGTAATTTGAGGAGGGGATACCGATTGGCAGGTACGGAACAGAAGTTCTGAATAATCTAGAGAGAAAGGGGGGATGTCTGCCTGCGGCAGACCCGAAAGGGACAAAAACCGTATATAATCTAGTTACATGATGGCATGTAAGGGCGGCTCAGTAAGAGTCATTCTCCAGTGGGTGACTGGGACAAAGGAGTCCGGAGGCCGGATAGCGCTTATGATTCCCACGTGGGATTTGGAATTTGCCGAAACAAAAGGAGAATACGGAATGAGAGAAATACTTGGAAAACTGGAGCGGGAGTTTTTAACCCGGAAGGCGTTCTGCTGTTTTACAATACTGGGATGTTTGCTCTTCATCGCGCCTCTCCTGTACATTGGGCGCTATAACCATGGGCTGGGGGATGATCTGCGTTTTCCCTTTCATGTCCACTGCACCTGGTTGAATACCCATAATCTGTTCGAGGTGCTGAAAACAGCTTTTTCCACGGTGGCGGATACCTACATGAAGTGGCAGGGGACTTACAGCTCTGTTTTTTTCTTTGCCATCTCCCCCATGGCGTTCGGGGAACAGTATGTCCATGTGGTTCCCTATATGATGATTGGTATGACCGGTATTTCCACGGCTGTGCTGTTGTACGCCATAGCGGGTCGTTTATTTGGACTGGATATGTATACCTGCGTGTCCGTTGTCATGGTGGCTACAGTGATGCAGTGTGTGTTTATGTATACCCCTGCATCGGGGATGTATTATTATAACGCGGCGGTTCACTATGTGTTCATGCAGGGTTTTTTTAATCTGACAGTGGGCTTTGCTGTGCTGTTTTTTGAGAGATTATACCGCCGCAAAGGTAAAAGGGCGGGATGGATTTCGGCGCTGTGCGCATGCGCGGGAGGCGCTTTCATGGCGGCGGGCGCCAACTTCTCGACGGCATTGCTGACTGCGGAGATTTTGTTCTTGCTGGAGATGGTTGCCTTTGTTTTGTGGAGGATGCGCAAGGACAGGCGTAATCTGTGGTTCACAATTCCTTTTCTGGTGGGAGAGACGGGATTTCTGGTCAATATACTGGCACCGGGAAATGCGGTGCGGCAGGCAAACTATGTGCAAAAAGGGGTTCTGTGGACAATAGGCGAGTGCTTTTCCTATTCTTTTTCTCAGATGCTGTCGTGGGTGGATGTATATGTATGTGTTCTATTGATTTTGTTGTTGCCGGTTCTTTTGAAGGCAACAAGCCGTGTGAAAAATTTTTCGTTTCGCTGTCCGCTGGCGGTGGCCGCAGGGCTGTATTGTCTGTACGCCTCCATGTTTGCCCCGGGCTTTTATGCCCTTGGCTATTGGCCCATATCCAGAAATCAGAATATCTGTAAAATGTTTTTGATGATTGGGCTTCTGTTGCTGGAAACCTATCTTTGCGGTTGGATTACACACAGAGTTCGGGTGTGTGAAAAAATAATTCCCTTTCATGGAAGAAATGTTTTTCACTGGACGGCAGTACAACTGGCTTTGTTGTTGCTGGGCTTCGGCTGCTTTTTGAAAATGGACGAAGTATCCAGAAAAGCCACTTTTGTCAGCTATGGCGCTTTTCGGATGACTGTGGAGGGGGAAGGGATACAGTACTGGCATGAGTATCTTCAAAGGCTGAACATATACAGAGAAAATAGCTGGAGCTTTGAGACCGTGTATGTACCGCCTTATATTGTGCGCGCATACCCCCTTTGGGTGACAGAAATTACGGAGGTTCCTGAGAATGACTCGGGAAGAATTGATGGGCATGTGGCGCTCTGGTATGGCCTGGAAGCGATCTATGAAAAGCCCTGACAGAATGTAAAATTATATTTATCCTGCCTCTTGCCAACCTTATTTATTTATGTTATGATTTATTCGTTGACAAAAGGGAGTATACTGACGAAAAGGAGGGATTGCCATGTGTAAGGGAAGTTTGAAAAACAGAACAGCAAGAACGGTAATCAAAGGCATGGCAACTCTCACAACACCTTTGATGGTGTTTTTTTTATGCCTTTTTTGAAAATCTGAGGAGACATAATAATATGAAAACAGTAAAAGGGATATATGCCGAGGCGAAGATATTCACAGAGGATGTGGAGCCCTACGCGGAGGCGCAGGTTAAGATGATATGTGACAACGAGGTGGCCCGGGGGAGCAGAATCTGTGTGATGCCGGATATTCATCCCGGTAAGGTGGGGCCCATCGGACTTACAATGACGGTGACCGACAGGGTGATTCCCCAGCTTTTGGGGGTAGATATCGGCTGCGGGATGACCTGTGTGAAGTTGAACAGGGGGAATGCGGAGTTTCAGAAGCTGGACAGAGTCATACGGGAGAACGTGCCGTCGGGTTTTGCCATACGCGACAGGGCTCACTGGCTGGCGGAGGAGTTTTCCTGTGAGGAGCTTCACTGTATCAGGCATATCTCCAGGGAAAGGGCACAGAGAAGCCTGGGCACATTGGGAGGCGGCAACCATTTTATAGAATTGGACAGAGACAAGGATGGCGGTATGTATCTTGTGGTGCATACAGGCAGCAGGCATCTTGGAGAGGAAGTGGCGGAATACTATACGAAACTGGCAAACAGCCGCCTGAAGGAACAGGGCAGGGAAGTCCCCTACTATATGAGTTATCTGGAGGGAGAAGACAGAAAGGCCTACGTGGAGGATGTACGGCTGATCCAGCAGTATGCCGAGTGGAACAGGCATATTATAGTGCGGGAGATCGTTAAGGGTATGAAATGGAAAGTCGCGGAGCAGTTTTCGGTGGCGCACAATTATCTGGATGACGCTGGCATCCTGCACAAGGGATCCATTTCTGCCGGGAGCGGTGAGAGGGTGCTCATTCCCGTCAATATGAAAGAGGGAATTATTATGGGGACCGGAAAGGGCAATCCGGATTGGAATTGCAGCGCTCCCCACGGCTCCGGCAGGAGGCTTAAACGGGAGGACGTAAAGAGACAATATACAGTGTCGTCTTTCAAGAAAGAGATGAAAGGTATCTACAGCAGTTGCGTGGGAGTGGAGACATTGGATGAAGCCCCTTTTGCTTACCGCTCTCTTGCGGACATTGCGGAGCGGATCGGGGATACGGTTGCCATTACGGATATTTTAAGGCCGGTATATAATTTTAAGGCGGGAAGCAAGTTGTAACAGGCATATTTAAATGTGAATGTGGAGGAAATATATGATTATTCAGATCAGTTCCGGGCAGGGACCTTCCGAATGTCAGCTGGCGGTGGCAAAGCTGTATGAGGCATTGCAGGAAGAGTACGGAGACCTGGAGATTCTGTCGGAGACCAGAGGGGCTGAAAAGAATTGTTTTGATTCTATTCGTTTTCGGACAAAACAGGATCTGAGCAACCTGGAGGGAACGGTATTATGGATCTGTCCAAGTCCGTTTCGAAAAAATCACAAGAGAAAGAACTGGTATGTGGATGTGAGCGTTCTTCCGGATCAGGCGGAGATCGGGGCAGAAGAGGAGTATCGTATTGAGAAGTTTCACTGTGGCGGGAAAGGCGGGCAGAACGTGAACAAGGTGGAGAGCGGGGTGCGGATCATTCATGTTCCCACCGCTCTTACGGCCCAATCCACCCAGGAGAGAAGTCAATATCAAAACAGGCAAAAAGCTATGGAGATATTGCGGAAGAAGCTGGCCAAGTTACAACGGGAGCAGCAGGAGGAACAGATAAACGCTGCCTGGCGGGAGCATAGCCGCATTGTAAGAGGAAACCCGGTGCGCACCTATGTGGGGGAAAAATTTATTTTGAGAAAAGGAAAAGAGGCGGAACAATAGGAAGCGGCATTGCATCCTAAGTTGGAACTTCCCTGCGGCCCACTTTTTGTGGGCCGTTTTCGGAAGCTCTTCCTGTGCTAGTTGTCACATCCGCAGTCGCATCCACAGTCACATCCCGGCGTGGGTGAAGGTGTGTCGTCACAATCCTTGCAACGGTCAAAGCCAGGGTTGAAAGCGTAGAAGTTTCTGCTGTCCAATTTATCCTGGGTGAGGCGCAGGGCTTCACCGAATCTCTGAAAGTGGACGATTTCCCGCTCCCGCAGGAATTGGATGGGAGCGCATACATCCGGGTCATCTACCAGACGCAGGATATTGTCATAGGTGCTGCGGGCTTTCTGTTCCGCAGCCATATCCTCGAACAGGTCCGTGATAATATCCCCCTTGGACTGAAATTCGCAGGCGTTGAAGGGGATGCCGCCGGCCGCCTGGGGCCAGATCCCCAGCGTGTGATCTACATAGTACTTATCGAAGCCGCTCTTTTCGATTTCTTCCATGCAAAGGTTGCGGGTGAGCTGAAAGACGATGGCGCCGATAATCTCCAGATGTCCCAACTCCTCCGTGCCGATGTCGTTGAGCAGCCCGGCCACTTCTTTATAAGGAGTGGCGAATTTCTGGGACAGGTAACGCATGCTGGCGGCCAGTTCGCCGTCGGGTCCGCCGAACTGGGAGATGATGACCTGAGCCAGCTGGGCGTTGGGCTCTTTGATGTTAACGGGAAATTGCAGTCTGCGTTCATAACTCCACATAGATTAACACTCTCCTTCCCATGGAAGAGGAGCGGCGCCCCATCTCCATTCTTTTTTAGATTCTGCCTGGTCCGTTGTGAGGGGGAAAAACCGCATGGAGAAATCACGGCTCATCTTGTTTTTGATTCTCACATAGTGGTTAAAGTATTCCATGGCTTCCTGATCAAACGGGTGGGTGTCCAGATACAGGGACAAATCCACCAGCACAAAGTCCACAATGCTGATATCATTCAGCATACGCATTCCTTCCTGACTTAACATTTCACGCATCTCCTTCCTGTAAAGGGTTTATTTAGTTCAGGAAAGATGGTTCCGATGCGGAAGCCTTCTTCCAGATTATCACAGATTTTGTCAAACTGCTGCCAGGGCACATAGGCCATGCCCACTGGAAATTTATCACAGTTGCCGTCAAAACCGAAGTCTTTCATGCTGCTCCTTTCATAATTTGCGGGATTAGTTAGTATTATAGTATGATGAAGAGAAGTATTTGTGAAATGCTTTTGAAAAGTGGCGCAAAGCTATTGACCGTAACAATCGGGAAGTATATAATTAGGTTCAAAATCGAAGAGAATTGTTTGATATGTTCCATATACGAGGAGGATGCAAAAATGAGTGAGACAAAACAGGTGAACGGCAGTATCTGGCACAGTATCAGCACCAGCCGGATCAAGCCCACGGACTTTATCTGCGTGATTGAGATTTCCAAGGGCAGCAAGAATAAATACGAGTTGGACAAGGAGACAGGCTTTTTGATTCTCGACAGGATACTGCATACGTCCACTCACTATCCGGCCAATTACGGTTTTATTCCCCGTACTTACGGCGATGACGGCGATCCTCTGGATGTGCTTCTTCTGTGTTCGGAGCCAGTGCAGCCCCTGACGCTGGTTCGTGCTTATCCCATCGGTGTGATCTCCATGTTGGATAATGGCAAGAACGATGAGAAGATCATTGCTGTGCCATTTAATGATCCCAATTATAATATTTACCACGATATTTCCGAATTGCCGCCCCATCTGGTGCAGGAGATGGAACATTTCTTTACAGTGTACAAGGCACTGGAAAACAAGACTACAGCCGTAAACGAGAAAGGGAATCGGGAAGAGGCTATACAGGTCATTGAGAAATGCCTGAACAATTATATTGATACCTTTGTAAAGGGTTGGTAAAAAGTGGGGACAGGCTTTCCGGTGTAACAGAAGGGAAAGCCTGTTTTATTGTCTGAGAAATGCTTTCTTATTGACGAGTTAGCTGCGGAGGACTATAATTAGTATGTTAAAAGGCAGTGCATGAATAGTGGCGGCATAGTCTGGCTGGATTGGCCTGTAGTATGGGGATGGAAAGTATGACATTGTACGAAGCGAGGAAAGAACAGGAATATCTGGTGGAGGGCCTGTATGTGGAGGAGGCCGTGACTCGGCGGCTACAGGCTCTGGGACTCAATGACGGCACCAGGATCAGGGTGCTCAATCGAAAAAAACAGGGGGCGCTGATCATCCAGGTAAGAGGGACGCGGCTGGCTCTGGGCAGGCATTTGTCTGCCAACATAGAAGTCAGAGAATGTCTGGCGGAAGGCTGATTTATATGTGGTGGAAACTGCGCAGAAATACTGTCGCAAGACGGGGAAAGCCAGTGTGTTACAGACTGTTCGGTATGATTATGGCGTGGCAGATATTCATGTCCATGACAGCTTGCGGCGGACAAGAGCCTGTGGATGCCATGACGTCTTCTGCCCATGCGGAAAAAGGGCCTCCGGCAGATATTGCAGGCCTGCGAGATCAGATACCTCCGGGCATAGGGGAAAATGAGCAGGGGGTCAAGCTGGTTGAAAGCGTAACGGATAATATAAAAGAAAACATGATTTCATGCGATGACACGGAGATAGAAGCTTTTGAGTGGGTGAACGAAATGAAAAGCTGTCTGCGGGTACGGGTACAGTACAGGGAATATCCGCCAGACAATTACCGGCATAAAGAGGACTGGTTTTTCTTCCTGGAGGGAGAGGACATCCGGGTGCTGCATGTGGATTATCCATCCAAGGATTGGGAGAACCATTCAAAAGACCGTTATGTATGGGATGCCTGCGACTTTGAGGCGTATTTTGAGGACGTTACTTTTGATGGCAGGGAAGATCTGGTTATCAGTCTGGGACAGAATGGAAGCAGGGGGGATTATATATACGGCGTCTATGTGTATGAAAATGGTTTCTATCACTATAAGTCGGGATTTGAAAAGATTCCCAACTATGCGGCTGATGAGGAGGAACAGGTGATCCGTGGCTGGGCGGTCGACAGCGTAAGTTCGTCCGCAACTTACGAATATAAATACCGGAATGGAGACTTTGAAATGATCGGTTACGAGGAATATGACACGGATGTTCCGGGAGTTCATTCCACCGACACATTTCCATGATGGATAGATGAAAACCGGCTTGTGCCAGACCCTGAAAAAGCATCTGATACGACGAAAAGAGGATATAATGGAGAAACAAAATACACCTGACAAAAAATACATTCATGTGGCCTGCGTGGGCAATCCCAACTGTGGCAAGACCACCCTGTTCAATGCCCTTACAGGCTCCCGGCTGAAGGTGGCCAACTGGCCCGGGGTTACGGTGGAAAAAGTGGAGGGAGAGACGGCGTATGAGGGCATGGGAATCAAACTGGTGGACACGCCGGGCATCTATTCCCTGACCTGCTATACTATAGAAGAGAAAGTAACCCGTAGTTGTGTTATGGATGACGATATTGACGTGATTGTCAATATTGTGGACGCCTCCGCTCTGGAGCGCAATCTCTATCTGACACTACAGCTGCTGGAACTGGGGAAACCGGTGGTATTGGCTCTGAATATGATGGACATTGTAAAAGAGAGGGGGATGGAGATTGATCTGCACCGTCTGCCGGAACTTTTGGGCGGTATCCCGGTGGTGCCGGTATCCGCCGCCAGACGCACGGGGCTGGATATCCTGCTCCATGCTGTGATTCATCATTATGAAGAGGGTGCGGAGGAATACATATTGGACTATCCTCAAGAGATTGAGGACAGGATTGCCAAGCTGTCCGTGATGATGCAGGCGCATTATCCCACCCATTCTTCCGTCAGATGGCATGCTATCAAGCTGCTGGAGGATGACGAGGAGGTAAGGAAAGAGCATCCCATCCAGACCGTCAACGTGGTGGACCGAAGCTATGAAAAAGATATTATACAGTGCAAATATGCCTACATTGAGCATGTGGTGGCGGATACTCTGTTCCACAGGGATAAAAAGGCGGCCACCACGGACAGGGCGGACCGGCTGCTGACCCATCCGGTGTTGGGGGTACCCATATTTTTGCTGATTATGTGTCTGGTGTTCTTTTTGACTTTTACCGTGGGAGATCTGCTAAAAGGAGTGTTCGAACAGGGGCTGGAACTTTTTTCTCATTCCGTGAACGGACTGTTTGCGGCCATGCATGTGGCGGGCTGGCTCCAGTCTCTGGTGGTGGACGGCATTATCGCCGGAGTGGGGGGAATCCTGACTTTTCTGCCCAATATCTTTATCCTTTTTCTGGCTCTGGCAGTGCTGGAGGACAGCGGCTATATGTCCAGAGTTGCCTATGTGATGGATTCTGTCATGGGGAAGGTGGGCCTGTCGGGAAAGGCATTCCTGCCCATGATCCTGGGGTTTGGCTGTACCGTGCCCGCCATCATGGCCACCAGGGCGCTGGAGACGGAGCGCGACCGGCGTAAGACCATGTTGGTGACGCCCTTTATGTCCTGTTCGGCCAGACTGCCTATCTATGTGTTATTTTCCGGTATGTTTTTCCCGAAATGCGCAGGGATCGTGGCATTCTCTCTGTATGTGGTGGGCATGGTAATCGCCATTTTATCCGCCAGGGTGATTAACCGACTGGAGAAGGGGAAGACCAATGACTCCCTGTTGATTGAGCTGCCGGAGTATAAGAGACCAAACGCCCGTACGATCCGAATTTATGTGTTCAACAAGGTGAGGGATTATCTCTCAAAGGCAGGAACCACTATTTTCCTGGCTTCTATAGTAATCTGGTTTGTGCTGAACTTTGGCATGGAAGGCATGGTGGACAATCCCGCAGACAGCTTTGGCGCGGTGATCGGGCGATTTTTGGCGCCGGTGTTATCTCCGGCGGGACTGGGCATGTGGCAGATCGGTGTGGCACTCTTGTCCGGAATTTCCGCCAAGGAAGTGGTGGTGTCCAGTTTTGCGGTGCTCTTTGGTGTATCCAATGCCAATTCAGCGGCGGGCATGGAGACCATTATCGCTAATGTGCAGGCGGCTTATCCCGGCTTCGGACCTTTGAACGCCTACTGCTTGATGCTGTTCTGTCTGTTGTATGTGCCCTGTGTGGCTACGGTGGCCACCGTAAAAAAAGAGAGCGGTTCCTGGATATTTACCCTGAAAATGATTGCCTTTGAACTGGCGTTGGCTTGGGGTGTAACTACACTGGTATACCAGATCGGAAGCCTGTTGCCATGAAAATTGGGGTTGCAAAGCGATTTTTCAAGTCCATAAGCAGAATATCTGGCAGAAATTGCTTTAAGGAGAGAAAATTTCGCTTGCAATTCCAGTTTGCATATGCTACTATACTTTCAAAGCATATATTCTTTTTCACTAGGACTTTTCTCATTTCAGAAGATCAGGAAATCTATGCTTGAAATTCAAACCGAACGCAACTGAATACAGGCAGGAGATTTTCAGGACAGATATCTGGAATGCGGATAATACTGGAATTTTTCCTGTACAACAGACAAGGTATGGAGGGTATGTTATGACAGAAAGTGAAAAACTGGATTTGATTCTTGCCAAACTGGACAAGATCGACAAGCTGGAGAGTATGTTTGTGGAATTTAATGGAAGACTTGACAGGCTGGAGAGCATGTTTGTGGAATTTAATGGAAGACTTGACAGGCTGGAGAGCATGTTTGTGGAATTTAATGGAAGACTTGACAGGCTGGAGAGCGAGTTCAGAGAATTTAAGGAAAGGCTTGACAGGCTGGGGAGTGAGTTCAGAGAATTTAAGGAAAGACTTGACAGGTTGGAGAGCGAATTCAGAGAATTTAAGGAAAGACTTGACAGGCTGGAGAGCGAGTTCAGAGAATTTAAGGAAAGGCTTGACAGGCTGGAGAGCGAATTCAGAGGGTTTAAGGAAAAGCTTGAAGGGCTGGAAAATGAAATTGGTGAACTCAAAGAAAAACAGGACCAGCTGGAATGTGATGTTACAGCTGTCAAGTTGACTCTGGAAAATGAGATCCGTTCGAGTATAATGCGCGTTGCGGAGGGCCATCAGGATTTATATCGGAGGCTGCGGGAAGCGACAAAGACAGATGATGAAAAGGAAATGATAGCAATACGTGTCAGTATTCTGGAGACGGAACTGCGTACCATTAAAGAGCAGCTTGGGCAGATCGCATAGTTTCCGGATAATCTTTTGAAGCGGGAGAATTGTTTATGAGCAGCATGAGAGGAATTGATACACCTATTCGGCAGCGCAGGCGCATGGTGTTTCGGGAGGTGGCAAATCTAGCCTATACCTCCATAAATCTGAAAGACGATATGGAAGCCCTGCCCTACAAGCTGGTGGATTACGAAGAATCTGAATACTGGGAAAGTGTATACAGAGATCGGGCAATTATCCGGGAAAGAATCCGCTTGGCCATGGGGATGAGCCTGAGACCGGAGAACAGAGGACGTCCCGGCCATCTGACCGAGGGCATGGAGGAGAGCAATGTGGCCGAAAAATACTACGAGCCTCCTTTGATGCAGGTGATTCCGTCGGCCTGTAACGCCTGTCCGGAAAATATGTATGAAGTCACCAATACCTGCATGGGCTGTGTAGCGCATCCCTGTCAGTTGGTATGCCCCAAGGGCGCTATTCATTTTGTAAAGGGAAAGTCTGTTATAGAGCAGGACAAGTGCATTAAGTGCGGTAAATGTAAAGAGATTTGCCCTTATGATGCCATCACGCACAGAGAACGTCCCTGTAAGGCGGCATGCGGCCTGGGTGCCATCAAGAGCGATGCACGCGGCAGGGCGGTAATTGACAATGATATGTGTGTATCCTGTGGCCAGTGCATGGTCAGCTGTCCTTTTGGCGCCGTGGCGGACAAATCTCAGATTTTTCAGCTGATTCGGGCCATGCAGTCCGGAAGGAGCGTGATTGCCCAGGTGGCCCCTGCCTTTGTGGGACAGTTTGGATCAGAGGTGACGCCGGATATGTTTAAAACGGCTTTAAAGGAATTGGGCTTTGCGGATGTGTATGAGACAGCCATTGGTGCGGATGCGGGCTGTATGGCTGAGGCAGAGCACTATGTACAGGAAGTTGCCACAGGTAAACAGGCTTTCAGCCTGACTTCCTGCTGCCCTTCCTGGATTATGATGGCGGAACGCCTTTTTCCGGAGACTATCGACAAAATCAGCCCGGAACTGACTCCCATGGTGGCCACAGCCAGAAGGATTAAGGAGGAGCATGCAGACGCCCTGGTGGTGTTTATTGGGCCCTGTGCGTCCAAGAAATTGGAGGCCATGCGTGCTTCGGTTCGGTCCGATGTGGACTTTGTCATTACATTTGAGGAATTGGCAGGCATGTTCGAGGCCAGGGGCATTTTGGTAAAGGAGATCCGGGCCATGGACCGCATGGAGGACGCCACTGCCGCAGGGCGGGGATATGGAGTGGCGGGCGGTGTGTCGTCTGCCATTGAGGAGTGTATCAAAACCTACTATCCCGGAACTGCGGTACACATAGAGCACGCCGAGAGTCTTACGGAGTGCCGAAAAGTGTTGCTGCTGGCCAAGGCAGGCAAGAAAAACGGATGTCTGATAGAGGGTATGGCCTGTCCGGGCGGTTGTATTGCGGGAGCTGGAACGAACATTGCGCTGAATCAGGCCGCAAAAGAACTTAATAAATTTAAAGAATCCGCCCGTTATAAGGTTCCTCCGCAAAAGAGAGATGAGGCAGAGCCAGAGATCAAATAATCCTCAATAGTCAGCGAAGAAGCAGGAGGAAATATCAAACAGTATGGTTCAGACAGTGTGCTTTCCCGTGAAAAATTAAGAACGGCCTGAAATGGAGGAGCATGGCTGTTTATAGGGTCTGTAAGTTAGATTTAATCGCCATATATAGATAATAGAAAGGAAAAAGAGAGATGGAGAAGATAAGGACAAGATATGCCCCCAGTCCCACGGGAAAAATGCATGTGGGAAACCTGCGGTCGGCATTATATGAGTTTTTGATCGCGAAGCATGCGGGAGGGGATTTTATGCTTCGCATTGAGGACACAGACCAGGAGCGTTTTGTGGACGGAGCCATAGAGATTATCTACCGCACCATGGCTAAGACAGGGCTGGTTCATGACGAAGGGCCGGATAAGGACGGCGGATATGGTCCTTATGTGCAGAGCGAGCGCATGAAAACAGGCATCTATATGAAATATGCCAAGGAACTCATCGACAAGGGAGAGGCCTATTACTGTTTCTGCGACAGGGAGAGGCTGGCTTCCCTGAAGACAGAGGTAGTGGAAGGCAAGGAGATCCGTATTTATGACAAGCACTGCCTGGGGCTTTCCATAGAAGAGGTGCAAGATTATCTGAATGCGGGCAGGCCCTTTGTGATTCGCCAAAATATTCCCAATGAGGGAAGCACCACTTTCCATGACGAACTCTACGGCGATATCACGGTGGAGAACAGTGAGCTGGATGATATGATTCTGATCAAGTCCGATGGCTTCCCCACTTATAATTTTGCCAATGTGGTGGACGATCACACAATGAATATCACCCATGTGGTGCGGGGCAACGAGTATCTGTCTTCCTCCCCCAAATATGTGCGTCTGTATGAAGCCTTTGGATGGCAGGTGCCTGTATACATCCACCTGCCCTTGATCACCGATGAAAATCATAAGAAGCTAGCTAAGAGAAGTGGTCATGCTTCTTTTGAGGATCTCTTGGAGCAGGGGTTCGTGACGGAAGCCATTATAAACTATATTGCGCTCCTGGGGTGGAGTCCGGAGGACAACAGGGAAATTTTCAGTTTGCGGGAGCTGATTGAGAATTTTGATTACCGTCGCATCAGTAAGTCTCCTGCTGTATTTGATATCGTAAAGCTCCGCTGGATGAACGGTGAGTATATCAAGGCCATGGATTTTGATGTGTTCTATGAGATGGCAGAGCCCTATCTGCGGTTGGCGCTGCCCGGGAATTTTGACCTGAAAAAGATTGCCGCCATGGTCAAGACCCGTGTGGAAGTATTTACGGACATTGCTGATATGGTGGACTTTTTCAGGGAGATGCCCGTGTATGACGTGGCCATGTACAACCATAAAAAGATGAAGACGGATACGGTTTCTTCGCTGGAGGTTCTCAGGGAGGTGTTGCCTATCCTGGAGGTCCAGGAGAATTACAGCAATGACGCTCTGTACCAGGTGTTGAGCGGGTATGTGGAGCGGAAGGGCTGCAAGAATGGCTTTGTGATGTGGCCGGTTCGTACCGCTGTGTCCGGCAAGCAGATGACTCCCGCCGGGGCCACTGAAATCATGGAGATTCTGGGCAAGGAGGAGTCCCTGCGGCGCATCCGCAAGGGCATAGAAATGCTACAGAATGCATAATCAGGAGAATGGAGATGCGAATTTGTACAATCGCCTCAGTGATAGACAGCGCACGGCGGTGATGCACGGAGAGGGACCCATGCTGGTGACAGCAGGCCCCGGCTCCGGCAAAACGCATGTGTTGACCAGCCGCATCCTGCATCTGATACAGAATCGGCAGATATCTCCTGACCAGATTCTGGTCATCACTTTTACTAGAGAGGCTGCCAGATCCATGCAGATTAGATATATGGAAATGGCAGAGAAATGCCCTGCCTGTGCAGATGCAGACGTGCATGTTCGGGCCGGGCAGGTGAGTTTCGGGACTTTTCATTCTTTCTTTTATCAAATTCTCAGAAGTTCTGAGAGGTATACCCATTATCGCATAATAGGAGAGACTGACAAACAAAGAATCCTCTATCCGCTGCTCCGGGAGATTAAGATAAGGCGGCAAGAGATCAGCCAATATTTTGATCCGGTGAGTCGGGAGGAAATCAGCCGCATACTGGCGGTTATCAGTTATGGAAAAAATACGGGGCGGCCCTATGAGAGCAGGGAGCGGCTGCCAGAACTTTGGAGAGAGTATTATGAGGAGATTCGCCAAGGCTATGAACGGCAGAAAGAACAGCGCAGGCAGATGGATCTGGATGATCTGCTAACACTGACAGATTGGGAACTTGGGCATGATACGGAACTTTTGCGGTATTGGCGCAGGCGGTATAGTTATATTATGGTGGATGAATTTCAGGACTGCAATCCGATGCAGTATGAGATTCTAAAGAAGCTCTGTACTTCCAAAGGAAATCTGTTTGTGGTGGGGGATGATGACCAGGCCATCTATGGCTTCCGGGGAGCAGATCCAGATATTATGCGGCGCTTTCGGGAAGAGTATACAGCTTCCATTAGCACCGATGCCTGCTCATGGGGGGACAAAGAGGGTAAAGGCAGAGAAATGGGAGAAAACCATGCCAATACGGATTTTTCCATCTGTGCCCTGTCCCAGGTGATACTGGGCAGGAACTATCGCTGTGCCCCGGAGATTGTGGATGCCTCGGCCAAAGTGATTTCCTGCAATCAACAACGAGTGGATAAAAAGTTGACATCAGGAAGGGAGAGGGGCGGCAGCGTGCTGGTGAAGGGATTTCAGGGGAGCAGGGAGGAGCGGCTTTACGTGCTGGAGCAATGTGAGGGCAAGACGTCCCGGGAATTGGATCGTTTCGCTGTGCTGTTTCGTACCAACAGTCTGATGGGAGTTTTTGCGGCGCAGCTTACGCAGGCAGGAATCCCCTATGTGACCAGGGAGAAGATCAGCAGTGTATATGAACACTTTGTGGCAAGGGATGTGACAGATTACTTCCGGGCGGCATACGGATGCAGGGAGAGACAGCTCTTTTTGAGAATCTGGAATCGTCCCAGGCTTCGGGTTGGCAGGGAAGCGATGGGTAGTCCGGTTGTGGATTTCGCTCGAATCATACAGTTTTACAGTGGAGCGCCATACGAGAATCCGGCGGCTGTAAGAGATGTGGAACAGTTTGAGAGAAAGCTGGAACAACTGGGGCGCTTTTCCCTGGAACTGGGTATTACCTTCATACGCAGGGGGTTTGGATATGAGGACTATTTGCGCCAGAGAGCAGGGGGTAACAGAGAACTGTTGGAAAACTGGCTGGAGGTGTTGGACTGGCTGGAGGAAGACTGTAGGGGGTATGATAACTTCAAAAACTGGGAACAGAGTCAGGAACAGGCAACCGCCCGGTTCACGGGGGCAGATAATTCTGGAAATGCGCAAAACAGTAAAAACATCCAAAACCATGCGGCTGCGAAAAGAGAAGGTCTACATATATTGACAATGCATGCCGCTAAGGGCCTGGAATATGACCGGGTATTTATAATGGACGTCAACGAGGGAAATATACCAAAGTTCAGAACAGGGGAAGCTGTTACAGAGACGCTCCTGGAAGAGGAGAGAAGGCTGTTCTATGTAGGGATGACTCGCGCAAGGGACAGCCTGGAACTTCTGTACCAGACCGGGACGAAGGAACGCCCCAGGCTGCCCTCGACCTTTCTGCACGCCCTGATGGACGGCCAGAAAGGAAAAGATTACTCCTCATCCGGCAGGATCTCGTCAAACTCCTGATTGTCCAGAAATTCGTCAAAGGCATCGGCAACTTTCTCATACTCATCGTCGCTGTCGATATAGTCCAACTCCGGCTCCTCATTGGGATCGTCAGGATTTTCGCTATAGCGGTAGAACCACACCTCACCATCCTGGTTCTCTCCCTTTTCATCCAGGGGCAGCAGGACGATATAATCTTGTCCCTCCACTTCCAGGATTGTGATGACGGCGCAGGTTACATCCTGACCATTATCCAGAGACAGCTCCACAGTCATTTCCTCAAGGGGTTCTTCGTTTTTTGCCATATAATATCCTCTCTTTCTGTAATGACATATAGCAGGTTATAGGTTTATTGTACAATATTGTTTTTTTTATTGCAACAAGATTTACATATTACAAGAAATAGGCTATAATCAGTATATATAAGAATGAAATTCAGCAGATTCCGAGGCAAAAGCGCAGTAGGGCAATCTGTGGGACGAAAAACAGGAGAGGAAAACATGGGCGAAATGACATATTTGAATTTTCCATTCCCTTACGGGGCGTATTCATTTGGGCGGGAAATGAACGGCATCAGGGTTTCTTTTCCCTCCAAGGAGGAAGACTGCGGCGTGTTGGTCTACCAGAGAGAGAGCGGCAGACTACTTAAAAAGTATGCATTTAGGCCTCAGGACAGACTGGGTAATGTTCGGTATGGTGTACTCACGGGAGTTCCTGCGGAGCGGATCAGTTATCTGTTTTATAGTGGAAACAAGGTGTTTCCTGACCGTTGGGCCCGTGCTTTTGAAATCAAGGGGAAATATGGCGCGCCTCACAGTCCCAGAGATTATCGGGCGGTAATTAACGATACCCCCTATGACTGGGAGGGGGATGCCTGTCCCAGAATCTCCTACGAAGATGTGATCTGCTATGGCATGCATGTCAGGGGTTTTACCATGCATAGTTCATCAGGTGTAAAGAACAGAGGGACTTTTGCGGGAATCGGAGAAAAATTGAATTACCTACAACAGCTTGGAATTACCACAATAGAATTGCAACCCATCTATGAACAGATAGAATCGGAGCGGCTGGAGACGGGGATCGCTGATGCGCCGTGGATGAAACATGTGGCATGTGAGGCGCAGATGCAGACCGGAATGCCGGAGCCTGCCAAATCGCAGGAACGGTTCGAACCCAAGGAGCAAATTGACGCACAGGGGCAATTTGGTTCACAGGACCGAGTCAGAGCACAGGGACAAATCCAATCTCGTAGTCAGTCCGAATCCCAGGGAGAAGATGGACAGGCTGTGGGAGGCAGAAAACGTCCCCACAAGGAGAAACAGGAGGCCTGTGGCCAGGCCAGGCTGAACTACTGGGGATACCAGGAGGGGTACTATTACGCGCCCAAACGAGGTTATGCCGCTACAGATGATGTTGCCACGGAACTTAAGGATTTGGTGAAGGCGTTGCATGCCAGAGGGATGGAGATTATTTTACAGTTCTATTTTCCGGATCATATCCCCACGGATGAAATCCTGAACATACTGCGCTACTGGAGTTGGACTTACCATGTGGATGGTTTTCATCTGATGGGGGGAGCGTTACAGAGTCATGCGATAGCGTCGGACCCGGCTCTCTGTGACAGAAAGATTTGGTATTATGATTTCCCTACAGAGCAGATTTATGGCTATGAAAAAACACCAAGGTATCGAAATCTGGCTGTCTATAATGAGGGTTTCCAGCAGGAGATGAGACGCTTTTTGAAGGGGGATGAGGGTATGCTGTATGCGGCTATGCAGAGAATGCGGTGCAATCCCCGCCAAAAGGGCGTGATTAACTATTTTGCGGATTATGCAGGCTTTACCATGATGGATATGGTTTCTTATGACAGGAAACACAATGAGGACAATGGAGAGAACAACAGGGATGGCAGCGACTCCAATTACAGCTGGAATTGCGGCGCGGAAGGGGCTTCCCGCAAAAAACAGATACAGATCCTGCGGATGAAGCAGCTGCGCAATGCGTTCACCCTGCTTATGTTATCTCAGGGGACTCCCTATTTTTTCATGGGGGATGAGTTTGGGCGGACCCAGAGGGGCAATAATAATCCTTACTGTCAGGATAACGCAGTGACTTGGGTAAATTGGAATGAACGGGAGAGGCATGGCGATCTGTATGCTTTTGTGCGGGAGTTGATCTGTCTGCGCAGACAGCACAGTATTTTTCATTTGGAGCGGGAGTGTCGCCTGATGGATTACATCTCCTGTGGGAGTCCGGATCTGTCCTATCATGGCTCGGAGGCCTGGAGACCTGTCTGGGATGCCTATAACCGTCACATCGGCATTCTGCTGAATGGCGTTTATGGCAAGGAAAAGGATGAGGGTTGCTGGTATATCGCGGTAAACATGCATTGGGAAAGCCACGATTTTGCGTTGCCCAGGCTTCCCAGAGGACAAATATGGAGAAAGGTGCTTTGCACAGAGGCAGGACAGGCAGGTAGAGCGGATGCGGCAAAGACGCAGGCAGATCAGGAGAAGGGGCAGGCGACTGCGGAAGGGCAGGTACTGCGGACCGGTCCCAGGAGTATTACTGTTTATTATAGCGGAAACAGACAGGCGGATCAGGAACATTAATGTATTTGTGGCATAGGATAAAGTAACAAAGACGGATAGGAAGCATAGCATATGAATTGTCTGATTATCCTTTTGCTGCTGACCTGCGGCGGCTGCCAAAACAGTTGGGGAGGTAGCTGTGGATGCGGTGGAAGCTGCAATAATTGCTGCCGGAGAGATCGGCATTGTGACAACGATTGCCCCTGTATGAGGGAAAATCGTGGTCCTGTGAGATGTCCGGCCATGCATGATGACCACGACTGCCATGACCATCATGATCATCATGACCACCATGATGATCACGACCATGACTGTAGGCAGGGCGGACCCTCCGCGTGGAACAATTTCCCCAGCATTTCCAGCGGTGAGACCTGCGGTTGTGATGCGGATTAGCATTCCGGAAACATGTTATACTGACGAGAAATAGACTTTGTTGTTCCAGCGAAAGCCCGCCTTGACCGGTTGGGCTTTTGTGTTGTTCATGACAATAGACTTCTGGCAGAGTGTGTATTCTATTGTTTTTTCGGAGGGTTTGTGCTATAATTCGGATGAAACGCGGTAAAGAAACGACTTGGAGGAGGTATATGACTATGGCGAAAGAGAAATATGTTGCGTATGTATCTACCTATACAATGGGGGACAGCCATGGTATCAGAGTGTATGATGTAGATATGGAGAAGGGACGTTTCACAGAAAAGGACAAGGTAGAGATCACTAATTCATCCTATGTGACGATCTCCCACAACGGCAAATGCCTGTATTCTATAACGGATTTTGGAGTGGAGGCATATACGATTATGAAGGACGGCAGTCTGGAATTGCTTAATTTTGCTCCGATCAATGGGATGAGGGGATGTTACCTGTCCACGGACTATACGGACAAGTATCTTTTTGTGGCAGGATATCATGACGGCAAACTGACTGTGCTGCGAGTGGAGGAAGACGGATCTGTGGGTTCCATCACCGATGAAATATATCACAAGGGTATGGGGAGTCTGTCGGAGCGGAATTTCCGTCCTCATATCAACTGTGCCCGGATGACACATGATAACAAGTACCTGCTGGTGGCAGACCAGGGTATGGACCACGTGAATGTATATGCTTTTAATCCCCGCGGCGGTACCTTGCGGATTGCCGACGTGATCCGCAGTGAGATGGAGGCGGCGCCCCGGCATATTAAAATTTCTCAGGACGGTCGTTTTGTCTATATTGTGCACGAGTGGAAGTGTTGTGTGGATGTGTATTCCTACGAGGACAGGGAGGGCGTTCCGTATTTTAGCAAGGTTCAGAGCATTCCTACGGTGAATGAGGATGCAACGCAGGGAAGCGCGGCCAGCGCGCTGAGTTTTTCCATGGATTACAATTATCTGCTCAGTTCCAATGCGGGAGATAATTCCGTGATTTTATATAATGTGAACAAAGAGGATGGTCTGCTGACCAAGAATTTCTGTCTGCCTATCAGTGGAGAGTTCCCTAAGGACGCGGATATTTTCCCCAACAACAAGTTTATTGTTTCTTTGAACCATGAGTCGGGAACATTGACCTTCTTTAAAATTGATGTAAAAAACGGGACGATGACAATGAACGGCGCACCGATGAAGCTGGCAGCTCCCAACTCTATTATTTTCCATAAGCTGGTGTAAGAGAACAGGAGCTGTCCTGGCCATCCGGGTTCAAAGTATTAAGATATATACGGCCTAGCCATATCAGACCGCCTCCCGGCGTCATGGCAAGGCCGTTTTGTGTACATGACAATAACCCCCTGTCTGAGCGTGAAGTCTATTTTACATGAAATGAATGCTCTCAGGGTGTGAAGTCAGTTATGCATAACCATAGAATCCTGACAGAGTGTGGATTCTATGGTTAATAACGACAAAACACACGCAGAACATCAATTTTAGTGTCTGTAGAAAGACTCCAGGCTGTCCATGCGGCAGCACAGATTGGCCATCATGGCGTCCAGGAGGGTAATTGCAGTCATGCATTCCAGCACGACTATGGCTCTTGGGACGATAATGGGATCGTGACGGCCTTTGATCTGTATGTCAATTTCCTGACCGGAGTTGTCCACAGTCTGTTGGGGGGCATAGATGGAGGGGGTGGGTTTCACATGGGCGCGGATCAGTATGTCGCTGCCGTCGCTGATACCTCCCAGAATGCCGCCCGCGTGATTGGTGGCCTTTGTCACTCTGTTCTGTTCCATGCGGAAGGCGTCGTTGTTCTCGCTGCCGTAGCGGGTGGACACAGCAACACCATCGCCAATCTCCACTGCTTTTACCGCGCCTATGGACATGACGGCCTGGGCCAGAAGGGCATCCAGTTTGCGGAATACGGGATCACCGATTCCGGCGGGAACTCCTGACACGCGGCACTCCATGACACCGCCTACGGAATCCAGACGTTTTATGGCTTCCTCCAGGTAAGCCACTGCCCGGGCATCCGCCGCGCGGTCAGGCATGGCGGTGCGGGTTGAAGAGATGGCATCGGCTTCAAAACGTGCAGGGTCTATGGATACAGGGCCGATTGAGCGGGTGTAGGCACAGACCTCTATACCCAGCTGTTTCAAGACTTTGCATGCAATGGCTCCTGCCGCTACTCTGCCGAGGGTCTCTCTGCCAGAGGAACGTCCGCCTCCCCGGTAATCCCGGAAACCATATTTACGGTCAAAAGTGTAATCCGCATGGCCGGGACGATAGCAGGAGGCGATCTCACTGTAATCTCTGGAAATCTGAGAGGTGTTGCGCACCAGCAGGGAGATGGGAGTGCCTGTGGCGCGGCCATCAAACACGCCGGAGAGGATTTCCACCTGATCCGCCTCGTTTCGGGAGGTGGTGATTTTACTTTGACCGGGTTTGCGTCGGTCCAGATAGCGTTGGATATCCGCCTCCGTCAAAGCCAGTCCTGCGGGACAGCCGTCAATGACCACTCCCAGAGCGGCCCCATGGGATTCTCCCCAGGTGGTAATACGGAATAAATTGCCAAAAGTTGATCCAGCCATGATGTTTTCTCCTTATCTGAGTCTTTATGTCCGCTGCCCCGCAAGACTTACGGAATAATAGCCATGTGGGAAACAGGCTAAGTCTGTTTTTATTGTTGCAAGCGATGGCGGCGAGGCATCTGTTTTAACATATCCATATTTTCCTATAGATTATAGCGAATTTAAAAAAAAATAGCAACTTTTCGTAAAAAAAGGATGCGGATTTGAAATAGCTGTGTTAAGATAAACACACGGTTCCCCGAAAGGGGAGAGTTTGCGGAGGATTTGAGATATATGTATCAGATTTTAAAAATGGAGGGCAGGGCCAAGAGGGGGCGTCTGTCCACTGTGCACGGGAATGTTGAGACTCCGGTATTTATGAATGTGGGAACGGTGGCCGCCATCAAGGGAGCTGTATCCACGGAGGATTTGGAGGAGATAGGGACGCAGGTGGAATTGTCCAATACATATCATCTGCATGTGCGACCGGGGGATATCGTGGTAAAGCAGATGGGAGGTCTGCATCGTTTTATGTCTTGGAATAAGCCTATACTCACGGATTCAGGTGGTTTCCAGGTTTTTTCTCTGGCGGGACTGCGCAAGATTAAGGAGGAGGGGGTGTATTTTAACTCCCATATAGATGGGCGCAGGATTTTTATGGGACCGGAGGAGAGCATGCGGATTCAGTCTAACCTGGCTTCCACGATTGCCATGGCCTTTGACGAGTGTGCTCCCAGCAAGGCGGAGAAGTCCTATGTCCAGGCGTCTGTAGAACGCACCACCCGTTGGCTGGAGCGCTGCAAGCGGGAGATGCGGCGGCTGAACGAGCTGGAGGACACCATCAATCGGGAGCAGCTGCTCTTTGGAATCAATCAGGGGGCCGTCTATGATGACATTCGCATCGAGCATGCCAGGCGCATCCGGGAGATGGAACTGGACGGCTATGCCGTAGGAGGACTGGCCGTCGGGGAAACGCATCAGGAGATGTATCATATTCTGGAGGAAGTGGTGCCGTATTTGCCAACGGATAAACCAACCTATCTCATGGGAGTAGGAACTCCGGCCAATATACTGGAGAGCGTGGAACGGGGCGTGGATTTTTTTGACTGTGTGTACCCCAGCAGGAACGGCAGACATGGGCATCTGTATACGGGACATGGGAAGATCAATCTGTTCAATGCCAAATATGAACTGGACGGGCGGCCTATTGAGGAGGGCTGTGGCTGTCCGGCCTGTAGGCGGTACTCCCGGGCATATATTCGGCATCTGTTGAAGGCAAAGGAGATGCTGGGTATGCGTCTTTGCGTGCTGCACAATCTGTATTTTTACAATACAATGATGGCGGAGATCAGGGACGCACTGGACCAGGGACGGTTTGCTGCCTACAAGCGGGAGAAGCTGGCGGGGATGGCTGTGCCAGAGTCGGAGATCTCAGGATGAATGTTTCAGTCATGCAATTTCCACCCGGGACATGTGGCGTAATCGGGCAAATACGCCGGGCAGGGACGGCATCTGCCTGTTTGTGGGTATCATAAACTTTTTCTTAATTTTTTATCAAAGCACTTGTCCCGGAACAGATTATTGTGTATAGTAATACAATGAGTGCAAAGACAAGATATGCGGAACTCTAAATCAGGAGGAAAACGGATATGGGTATTTTATTGACAGGTGAGGGCGCGGAGGCCATGCCTGCTGGCGGCGGTACGGGAAGTATACTGGCTATGGTGGTCGTGTATGGCCTGTTTTTTCTGGCCATCTGGTTCTTTATGTTCAGGCCGCAGAAGAAGGAGCAAAAGAAAGTTCAGGCAATGCTGGCGGCGCTGGAGATCGGAGACAGCGTGCTGACCACGGCAGGGTTCTATGGAGTGGTAATTGACATTGATGACGACACTGTGATCGTGGAGTTTGGCAGCAACAAGAATTGTCGTATCCCTATGGAGAAGTCGGCAATCAGCCGTGTGGAGAAAGCAACGGAATAAGCCGGGCGGAAAGAGGGTCACGAGGCGAATGTCTCGTGATTTTCCTATATATGGAAGGCCATCTGCAATTATTAACAAGATATTGCGAAAAACACTTGCATAAATCTGAACATATAGTAAAATAGAAGTGATATGAAATAAATGTGGATACATATGTTTCTGACAGGGACAGGAGCAGAGCAGGCAGATTATGGCACAGAAGGTTTATATTGTGGAGGGGAGACAGTTTCGCACAGAGGCGGATTACCGAAGAGCTCTCCGAGACAAAAAGGTGATCGACCAGCTGCGGGAGCAGATAGACTTTCAGAACCGCAGTCAGCTTTCCCAGCTGGTCAAGGCTTTACAACAGAAAAAATATCCTTTCCTCACTTTGCTTGGACAGGATTTCATGGAGGAAGCGGAGGAGGCATTGCAGCAGCTCACAAATTCGTCGTCTGCCGCAGGTAAGCGGAAGGGAAGGCAGGCGGCAAAGAAGTCTTCAGGGCAGTCTCCGGGCAAAAGGAAAGCGGCGCAGTCGCCGCCGGAAAAACCGGGACAGGACGCTCAGATGGAAAGGTTTGTGCAGGAGGAACTTCAGCGCAGGGAGAAAATCCGAAAAAGACTGGCTCTTCTGTGTAGCGTGGTTGCGGTGGGATGTCTGGGATATTTTGGCATATATACCTATGAGGCGTCCAGAACGGAGCGGGAATTTGCCCGCCTGGCGGCTTTTCGGGAGAGGGCACAGGATCTGCCCATTCAGGAAGTGACCGGTGGTCCCCTGATTCATTACACGGAAGAGGGGGAGCGGGTGATCCCGGAAATCCTAGACGAATATAAAAATTTATATAATAGCAACAAAAGGCTAATCGGATGGCTGAAAATTGACGATACAAAGATAGATTACCCTGTTATGCAGACAACGAACAATGAGTACTATCTGAATCACAATTTTGACCAGCAGACAGACAGAAACGGGGCGCTTTTTCTTGACAAGGACTGTGATGTGCTGGAGCCCAGTACCAACCTGATTATTTACGGGCACCATATGAAGAGCGGCAATATGTTCGGTACGCTGGACAAATACAGTTCTGAAGAATATTATAAAGAACATCCGGTGATTCAGTTTGACTCAATCTATGAGAAGGGTACATATGAAGTCATGTATGTGTTTCGCTCGAAGATTTACAGTGAAGAGGACGTGATTTTCAAGTATTACCAGTTTATAGACGCCGGGAGCCAGCAGGAGTTCGACTCCAATATGCAGGAGATGGCGGCCATGTCTCTGTATGACACAGGGGTGACGGCCAGCTATGGAGATCATCTGCTGACCCTGTCCACCTGCGACTACTATGTGAGTGACGGGAGATTCGTGGTGGTAGCCAAACGGGTGGAAAGCTGACTGAAACAGACAATGTGTAGCGCCTATAGGGCAGACAATATAAAGATTTGACTGGACAGTCATTGGAAAGGAAATGGTTGTTAAGATGGCGAAGACTATGAAAAGCAGAAGATTAAGAAAGAGAGTAAGGAAGACTTTGGGAGCTCTGTTCCTGGCGTCTGCCATTGCGGTAGCGGCAATTCCGGTAGACGGTTTGCAGGCATCGGGAGAGGCAACGGCTGATCTGAAGGTGACTGTGAGCGAGGCGGAAAGCGGTATTCCCAAATTAAGGGCGGATGAGAAAGTATATGCCACGGGTGACGGTGTCTTCCAGTTTGCGTATGTGTCAAATGACAGCAGCAATCCTCATGCAGGCACAAGAAACGCAGTGATCGTGGGATATAATCCTCCCAACAGCCTGGAGGGCAATACACTGGAAATTCCCAATGAGGTGGAAGTGTACGATTTGTTTACATCCAATCTGGGGTCCGGCGGCAGAGGATATGTAGCCGTGGGAAGAGCAGGTAATTTCCTGTTTTGGAGGAAGGATACACCGGTGTTGGATCCGGTGACAGGTGAGCCTACCTATGAGCAGCAGGAAGTTACGGAAAAGCATTTGTTTTATGTATTGAAAGATAACAAAGAGGTTGAAGTGGACAAATGGAGTTCCGCCATGGGCGACAGGAAACCTCAGATGGAGGCGGTACTTGGCGCTGATGGAAAGCCGGTGTATAATGATGATGGCACGCCGAAGGAACAGCAGAAGGTAGATAAAGACGGAAATCCTGTGTGGGAAACGGTTGAGAGAGATGTTACGATTAAGACGGATGATCTCACAAAGCCCATAGTCACATCGGAGTATCTGCCCTGTTATTATAGTGATAAAACCGAAAAGGGCTGGGGCAAGTATGAACTGAAAGATTTTTATACACTTAAGGCGGCCCATAATCCTGACGGTACAATTAATACGGACAGTTATAAGAGTTATGACAGTAAGGATTCCCAACAGTTTGAACAAGTGGGTGATGATTCCAGTAAGCAGTGGATCATAAATGTTGCGGTGGCGCATATAGCCAGCCAGTCGGTATCCATCAGCGCAGATAATAAGACAACGATCAGCGATTGGATCACACCTGAAAACACTTCCAGTATCAAGGGCGTTTTCCAAGGAAAAAGTGGAAACGTAGTCAACTTGAAGGTTGGAAATAATCTGATTGGTATTGGCAACTATGCTTTTGCTGATTGTAGTTCCTTACAGAGCATTACGTTGGGCAATGGTCTGCGGGCAATCGGGAACCATGCTTTTGATGGCTGTATAAATATTAAAGAGATTAATACGGATTTACACAGCAACCTTGCCGGGATTGGGGACCATGCTTTCTATAATTGTCAGAGTCTGCGTTCTTTTAATATGCCTGTGTCAGTGGCAAAAATAGGGGATGGTGCGTTTGAGAATTGTTATGCTCTGGCGGAGATTGGTCTGCACAGTGAAGATGAGATAAAAGCACTGAACACAATCGGTGACCATGTCTTTATGAACTGTAGAAGCCTTACCAGCCTGACAATTCCCAGCAATGTATCCAGCGACCAGCTGGAACTCAGCATGGTATATGGCTGTACTTCGCTACAGTCCCTAACAGTAATCAATGAAAATGCCAATTTTGTACCAGGTAAAGTTCCGGATGACAGCAGCAAGGATTTTACTTTTGAAGATTTTAAGAAGATGGTGCCCTCGACGTTCTATTTTGAGGGAGTGAACAGGGCGCTGACAGGTGATAAGCCGTCAGGCGGACTTCATAAGACAGCCAATGACAACAGTATTGCTTTTAAATATTTAAAGGAGGATGTCTATGAGATCGTGATAAAAGACCCTGATGATCCTACAGGCCAAAAACAGGCGATTTACAGGGTTAACTCCAAAAACGAATTAATATACTGTCATCTGGATGACGGAATGTCCACTGTAGTAATGCCTTCTACCATTGGACCTTACCGGATCACGGCCATCAATTCAAGCAGTTTCAGGAATAACTGTGCATTGAAAAAGATCACAATTCCTTCCTCCGTATTGACGATTGCGGATGAAGCATTTAAGGGATGTCATCACCTGGAACATGTGATTTTTGAGAGCCCGGTGCAATGTAAGATAGGCGCTAACGCGTTTAAGACACAGGATGTGACGCTTCATCAAAGTACATGTCCGGATCAGGCGATAGGAAGCGATGTAAAACTGACATTTACAGGAGATATATCTTATGCCAGCGGTCCCTTTGATTACGCTATGAATCCGGCTAACAATATCAATGTGGGAAGTCAGGAGCGCACATATATCACCTATTATAGTGGCTGGCCCACCAATCTGACGGTGCAGTATAATCCTGACACGGATAAGAATGAGTTGACGAATTACCCTACATTTGCTGATTTAAAGGCTACCACACCAGTATTTACAGCGGCGAACTATCCTTATATAACGCAGGAATATGAGGAGGCGGCGAAAAAGGCAATAGGAAAGTATGAGGGTACTGATACCAGTCCCATGACGGAAAATGAAAGGGCAATTATAAACGCGGCCCTCAGCATTGAACTGCCCCAAGGAATTGAGGCGGTACAAAATGGTTTGTTTGCAAAGAAAGAAGTAGGTAAAAGTGAACCGGATAAGTCCATTACTACCAGAGGTATAGCTGAGATTCCGGCAGAGACCTTCAAGGATTGCAAGAGTTTAAAGAGCGTATATATATTGGGAGAGACTTCGTCTATAGGAGATCATGCTTTTATGGGCTGTGAAAAACTGGAGACGGTTGAGATTTCCTCCAATGTGAACGCCATGGGTGTGAGACCTTTTGCCGGTTGTACCTATGTAAAGGATGTGAGTTTCCAGGGCGGTCCCAATTTCGCCTGCATAGACTCAATCATTTATGGCATGAACGGTGACCAGAAGAGTACGGTGGTGGAATGTCTGGAAGCCAGAGGAAAGAGCAATGGTTCCACCTATATTAAAGCCGATGAGATGGCAGGGGTTACAGGAATTGCCAGAGAGGCATTCTACAATACAAATGTAGGTATAGTGGATCTGAGCCAGTCCTCCATCACAGAGGTGCCCGAATATGCTTTTGCCGGGGACAGTGTTGATAAGAACAGTCCTGCGACAAACAATCTGTTTGCCGTATATCTGCCGAAAACCTGTCAGCAGATAAAGGTAAACGCATTTAAAAACAGTAAGATCAGTATGGTAGATATTCCGGCCAGCGTCTCCTATATTGATCCAGAGGCATTCAATACAACAGGCAACAGTCCTAAAGATGTAGCGGACGACACTACGCCTCCGAATGACACGAGCAAAGAGCATGACGGGATTTACAGGGATAATTATCACACTATTGAATTTTCCTGTGAAAATCCCAGCACTGCATATATGTATGCCACCAGCCCCAGCAACGAAAATATTAATCCCATTGATAAGCCGCTGGTAATTGAATTTGAGGTTACTTTTGTCGCACCTAAGAATCCCGCAGATCTGGTGGGAGATTATGACACGCTGGATATTCAGAAGGTAGTTGCCGGAGAAGATGCGGTTCCGCCTGATGATAAGCTGCCGGTATTCGAAGGCTATACATTCCAGGGTTGGTATCCCAGCTATGAGGATATTGGTAAGGACACTATCATTGAAGCCCGGTACAAAGCGGACGATTTGGAGGAATCCAAGTTTACGGTTACTTTTATGGATGATGACGGCCTGACTGTATTGGGTACGGAACGTGTTTTTCCCGGAGAGGATGCAAAGGGATTGACGCCTTCCAAAGAAGGTTATCGATTCATAGGATGGGCTCCTCCTATTACAAATATTCAGAGTGACATAACTGTATATGCGAAATATGAGAAAATTGATTCTGACGAGGGTAAATTTACGATCAATTTCTATGCCTGGAACGAAGAGACCGGCAAGAACGATAATCTGTTTTACTCGGTTCGTGTGGCGCCTGGTGATATGATTCCGGATATTAAGATACCTGAACGACCTGGCTACACTTTTACAGGTTGGCTGCCGGATATCTCGGTGATTGACAGGGATATGGATACTTATGCGCAGTATGAGTATACGGGATTACTGCCTACTCCTACGCCTGATCCTAATGCAACACCGGATCCGAACCAGACACCTAATCCGAACCAGACACCTGATCCGAACAGGACACCGGATCCGAATCAGACCCCCGTACCTACGGCAACACCTGGCCCCACTGCGACACCGGGACCTACAGCGACACCGGGACCTACGGCTACGCCGGGACCTAATCAGCCTCCGGCCGCCTCACCGACACCCTCTCCCAGCCCTGCACCGGGAATCTTTACACTGACAGTAAGGAACGGTTCCGGTTCCGGTAGCTATATAGAAGGTGCACAGGTTATAGTAATTGCGGATAACCCCAGCAACAATTCGGAGTTCAGCGGGTGGACGGTGGAACCTGCCACGGCGCTGGTGGCCAGCAAGGACGCGATGGGAACCGTGCTGATTATGCCGGCATCCAATGTCGTCATGACTGCGAATTACAGGTCGAAGACCAACAGTAGTACTGTAACGCGGCCTGGCGGTAGCACGGGGGGCAGCAATAACAACAATAATAATAGTACAGGGACTTCCACAAACAACGGCAGTACGACACTTGTGATCACCAAGAACGGGTTGTCCAACACAGGGCAGGCCTCTGTGACGGTCAACGGATCTTCGGATAATTTTGTGGTGAAGATTTCGGAGGACGCCAATGCGACAGAAGCCGCGTTACAGGCTCTTATGAATGAATACGGTGATCTGACAAAGGTCTCCTATTTCCCCATGGATATCAGTCTCTATGATTCCACCGGGACAACCAAGATAACGGATACCACCGGCCTGGCAGTGGATATTACCTTGCCCATTCCGGACTCTTTGATTCCTTATGCGGGTAATAACAAGGTTGCCGGTGTGATAAACAACAGATTGGATAAACTGACACCCAGATTTACCACAATAAACGGAGTACCCTGCATTAGCTTTACGGCTACACATTTTTCACCCTATGTGATCTATGTGGATACAACGGATCTGTCCGCAGGAACGATTCAGGATAGCACGCCTAAGACAGGTGACGGAATACATCCCAAGTGGTTCCTGGCTATGGGCTTGGCCTGCATTTCCTTTATACTTTTCATAAAGAAGGATAAAAGGGTTGTGCCGGTAAAAGCTGCAGCGGCAAGATAAAAAGCATTTTATTTGGATATTATCGCAGGCGTGGTTAATCGGCGCCTGCGATATATATGGGGATTATTATGAAAATTAAGTGGAATGTGATAGGGATAGTGCTCATTATTACAGCGGTCCTGATTATGCAGATTCCTGTACCGGAGGCGGATGCATTATCCGCTTCCGATTTTAAAATGGACGGAAATACGCTGATCGGCTATACAGGCACGGCATCTGACGTGTCTGTTCCGTCTACTGTAAAAACAATTGGTGAGGGTGCTTTTCAGAACAATACAACGATCACCAAGGTTACCATCCCAGAGAGTGTGGAGGGGATAGGGCCATATGCTTTCTGGGGCTGCGATCATTTGGAGCAGGTAAGTCTGGGAGGCGGGCTGTATGAGGTGGGTGACTATGCGTTTGCCAATTGTCCGGAACTAAAGATGGTTTCTTTTCCTGACAACATTACCCGTATTGGAATTATGGCTTTTGCAGACTGTGTTTCACTCAGCAATGTTAAAATACCCAATACTGTGCGCTCGGTGCATGATACGGCCTTTGACGGCTGTTATCGGCTGGTGATAGATTATGAGCCGAGTACGGAAGGAGAGCGGTTTGCTCTTTATTTCGCGGAAAAAAGGAAGGAAATGCCTGAGTACGAGGATATAGACGAGTACGGAGAGACAATGGCAACACCCACTCCGATTCCTCAGGAGAGTTCTGTTCCCACGCCACAGCCGGATTTTCAGGTATACGAGTCAAATATTCCCGGCAAACAATTAGGTTCCACCACTGTGGTGGGCAATATGGCGGTGGTATTTATGGACAATACCCAACCGAATGTAGCGGACGGAAAGGATAATAGTTCTCCCGGCGGTCAGGAGGCTTTGGCAACACGGTCCATGCAGGAGTATACTACGGAAAAGGGTAAGGGAACCGTAAAATACACGTTGATTGAAGGGAAACTGTTGGCGGACAGGGCTTATTATGGTGCCCAGAATCTGGAAAGTCTCAGTCTGCCGGAGGGCGTGGAGGAAATAGGAGAGTTTGCTTTCGCCAGAAGCAGTTTACAGGGGATTGTTATTCCTGAGGGGGTGCGCAGTATCGGGTATGGCGCGTTTTATCACTGTGACAGGCTTACTCAGGTGCAGCTGCCGGCCACTGTTACACATATTGCCCCCAAGGCTTTTGATCATACAGGATGGGTAGAGCAGTTTTATGAGCAGGGAACGGGTGACTTTCTGGTGGCGGGAGATGGCATTCTGATTGCCTACAGGGGAAACGGTGCGCAGGTTCAGGTTCCCGAGGGAATACGACAGATTGGCCCGGAGGTTTTTATGGGACATACGGAGATTACATCCGTATCTTTACCTGATTCTCTGGAGATAATCGGGGAAGGCGCTTTTGAGGGTTGTGATCATTTAGTTCAGTTATCGGGTATGTCCCGAGTGCGTATTATTCGGGACAGGGCTTTTTATCATTGTCCCCTGGAGTGGGTAGTATTGCCGGATACGGTGGAAAGTGTGGGCCTGGGAGCCTTTGCACGGAAGAATGTGGGCGGCGTGGTACTGCTACAGGGACAGATCCCTAAAAGAGGGCAGGAACTATCCGCAGGCAGGCGTTCAAATGAGGGATACCGAGTGAACGCTTTTGACGGAGTGGAGTTTTTGATCGCATATAATAAATTAAGCGGTCAGGAGATGGAAAATACGGTGCTGGACAGCAGGCAGACCGTGTACAGGGGGATCATGGGGCATCTGGAGTCGAATACTCTTCTGGCAGATGCCACTTACCTGACGGTGGCGGATGTGCAGGGCAGATCCTGGAGAGAATCAGTGCGGATAGACGGACAAAGTTACACTGTGCAGGGATTGGGGCAGATGAATTATCTGATTCCCAAGTGGCAGGTTTCTCAGGGAGAGGGTCTGACAGTGACTGGGGATATAGATATGTTACAGGCCCAGGTATCTCCTCAGAGTGAGGGCGATCTATTGCAGGCGCAGATGCTGGCTGGCATAGGGGAAGCACCGGAACTGGGCGATGCTTACAGGAGAGTTTATCAGCAGGATATGCCCATGGATACACTTTGTTTTACCCTTAGACTCTATGAGGGAGAGAGCGGTGGGAGCATTGTACGCCTGGGCAGACAGGCGATGGAAGTAACTATGCCTCTGCCGCAACAGTTCCAAAATCAGGATCTGCGATTGGTGACGCTGGACCGCAATGGGCAGCTGGAATTTCTGGATTTTGTAAATGACGGACAACAAATTCAGTTTTCTACAGACTATTTGTCTGTGTATGGAATCTACGGGAGTGGTACTCTGTTTGCTCAGGGGAATATAGTTGACGGTCAGGTTGTAATCACCGGTTATGGAAGAAGGGATGATTCTCCGGATACCGGTGACTATATTCATCCCAAGTGGGTACTTGGCACAGGGCTTTTGGCTTCTGGTCTGGCGATTCTATTGTTTCAGCGTAAAAAGAGAGGAATGTCCTCATTATAACCGGAGAAAACAGGAAGAAATCTTTTTGTCGGCAGATTTCTTCCTGTTTTTGCGCACAGCAAATCCATATTTCGCTGACAATGCGGAGGGTTCTCTCTCAGATATCGCAACTTGCCCTCTGTCGGCATATCTTATATGGATGGGCAAAAGCATACAGTTAACATGCATTTGCCCGGCAGAGAGACGGGATCGGGGGAAGGGCAGAAATGCAGCGGGTCAGAAAGGAGATAGGGGCGGAAAGAATAGAGTTAAATTCCTGGCAAAGAAATGGTATTACGGTAGCGGTTCTGGATACAGGCATATCCGTGCATCCGGATTTGGAGGAACGTCAGGTAGCCTTTTTTGATTTCGTGCGAGGGAAGGGCCGGGAGACAGCCTGCTATGATGACAATGGTCATGGAACACATGTGTGCGGCATTCTGTGCGGCAATGGCAGGATGTCTGACGGTAGGTACAGGGGCATTGCGCCTGACAGTCGTCTTGTGATTTGTAAGGTGCTGGATCATCAGGGTGACGGTAGCATGGAACATATGCTGGAAGGTCTGCTTTTTGTGGAGAGGAATTATAAGCGATATGATATAAGGGCAGTCAATATCTCTGTGGGAATCGGGCAGCTCAGAGACCGGGAGAAAGTTTCGGCTTTGGCGGAGGCCGTACAGCGGTTGTGGAAGTTGGGACTGGTGGTGGTCTGCGCGGCAGGCAATAAGGGACCGGGAGAGAATACAATTTCTGCCATAGGCACCGGGGAGAAGGTGATTATGGTGGGATGCCATGACGGCAGCTATCGCAGGGGAGATCCCGGCAGTTGTAGTCTGTACTCTGGCAGGGGACAGGAGGGGAGCCGTGTCCGCAAGCCGGATCTTGTAGCGCCGGGCACGGATATCATGTCCTGCAATGCCTTTTGGAAAAGGGGGAGGCGTCCGGAATATTATGTGGTCAAAAGCGGAACCTCCATGGCGACTCCCATAGTGACAGGTTGTGCGGCCATACTGTTGCAGAGAGAACCTTATCTGACAAATGACCAGGTTCGAGAACGGCTGATTTACTCCGCGAGGGATCTGGGCGCTCCATGGAATCAACAGGGCTGGGGAATGGTGAACCTGGGTGGTTTGCTGAGATAATCCGGTAAAGGGCAGGAGATCGGAAAAAAAGCATTGACATGGTCGGTATAATTGTATACACTTATACAGATAGAGTAATTGAAAGTTACCATTCCCGGACAGGGCATTGAACCACACAGGGATAACCTGCGTGGTTCAATGGTTCTGGGCACCCCCAGGGAATAGGCGGAACTTTAAATCAGGAGGAGAGAGCATGAGAGATAATGAAGCCTTCCAGAATCGACCGGTGACCATGAACCAGCACAACAATCTGCTGGAGATCGAGGAGCATATGTATATATTGGACGATGTGGAGAAGCCCAATGTATTTCGCAATATGTTTCCTTATTCGGAGATACCCAAGATACCATTTAACGACAGAATCGTGCCACATAATATGCCCAGAGAAATCTGGATCACAGACACCACTTTCCGGGACGGACAGCAGTCCAGAGCTCCTTATACCACGGAGCAGATCGTGACAATCTACGATTATCTGCACAAGCTGGGCGGACCTAATGGCTTGATCCGTGCCAGCGAGTTCTTTCTGTACAGCAAGAAGGACAGAGACGCAGTCTATAAATGTATGGAGAGAGGCTATCAGTTTCCGGAGGTCACCAGCTGGATTCGGGCCAGCAAGGAGGATTTCAAGCTGGTGAAGGAGATCGGCATGAAGGAGACGGGCATACTGGTGTCCTGTTCGGATTATCATATTTTTTTGAAATTGAAGATGACCAGACGGCAGGCCATGGAGCACTATCTGAGCGTGATCCGGGACTGTCTGGAGGAGGGAATCAGTCCCAGATGTCATCTGGAGGACATTACCAGAGCGGATATCTATGGCTATGTGGTGCCCTTTTGCCTGGAACTCATGAAACTTATGCGGGAATATCAGATTCCCATTAAAGTGAGAGCCTGTGACACCATGGGTTATGGCGTCAATTATCCCGGAGCTGTAATTCCCCGAAGCGTGCAGGGAATTATCTATGCCATACATACTCATGCGGGTGTGCCCCATGAACTGATCGAGTGGCATGGGCATAATGATTTCTACAAAGCGGTGTCCAATTCTACCACGGCATGGCTTTACGGCTGTTCCGGCATCAACACCTCCCTGTTTGGAATCGGTGAGAGAACAGGTAATACGCCCCTTGAGGCCATGGTGTTTGAATATGCGCAGCTAAAGGGTGATTTAAACGGAATGGACACCACAGTGATCACGGAACTGGCAGAGTACTATGAGAAGGAGATTGGTTACCAGATTCCTCCCAGAACACCCTTTGTAGGTAAAAATTTCAATGTAACCAGAGCGGGCATTCATGCGGATGGTCTGCTTAAAAACGAGGAGATTTACAATATTTTTGATACGGAAAAATTTTTAAACCGTCCAGTGCTGTGTGCCATCTCCAACACTTCCGGTCTGGCGGGCATTGCCCACTGGATCAATACATATTATAAGCTAAAAGCAGACGCGCAGGTGGAGAAGACTTCCCCGCTGGTGAAGGATATCAAAGTCTGGGTGGATGGGGAATATGCGCAGGGCCGTGTGACAGTGCTGACGGACGAGGAGATAGTGGAGGCCATTAAGCGGATCTGTGCAGAAAAAGGTTATACCATTGGAGGCGGAGATGAGCGGTAAATATGATGTAAAGCAGGAGGTTACGGACAAGTATTCCCTGCGGGGCAGAGTATTCCATAAACTCAGGGACGATATTCTGAGTGGAAAATATGAGGAAAATGAGGAATTGAAGGAGGTGGCCATTGGCGAGGAGTTGGGGGTCAGCCGCACGCCGGTCCGGGAGGCGTTTCGGCAGCTGGAACTGGAGGGGCTGATTCAGATTATTCCCAATAAGGGAGCCTATGTGACAGGCATTACCGAGAAGGATGTGAAGGATATTTATATGATTCGTTCCCTGCTGGAGGGTCTGTGTGCCCGCTGGGCCACGGAACATATTACCCGGGAGCAGATGGAGGAGATGGAGGAAAATGTCTATCTGTCCAAGTTCCACGCCCAGAAGGGGCATCTGGAGCAGCTGGCGGAGTTGGACAACCGTTTTCACGATATCATGTATGAGGCATGCAACAGCAAGATGCTGGAGCATCAATTGAAAGATTTTCACCAGTATGTGCTGCGGGTTCGGAAGAAAACGCTTGCAAACAAGAACCGCGGTCCCAAGTCCAATGAAGAACATGAGGAAATCCTACAGGCTATTAAAGCCGGGGATGGGGACAGGGCAGAGCAGCTGGCCAATCGACATATGATCAATGCCTATAACAATATGGTGAAGAATGGTCTGCGAGAGGCATACCACGACAGAGAGCAGGGATGACTGGTCCCGGGACGGCGAAAGTGTTTGTCATGGTTACAAATATCGCAGGCAGTGCCTGCGATATGTTGGAATAAGCGAAACGGTTTTTTCCGCCGGGCAGTGACGCGGAAAAGGAGAGTATGGAAAAAGTATGAAGGAGATGTTGCAATATGGAAAAAATCAGAATGACAACCCCGTTGGTGGAGATGGATGGAGATGAGATGACCCGCATTCTGTGGCAGATGATCAAAGACGAACTGCTTCTGCCCTATGTGGACCTGAAGACGGAATACTACGATCTGGGCCTGGAGCACCGCAATGAGACGGACGATCAGGTGACAGTAGATTCCGCCAACGCCACTCTGAAGTACGGCGTGGCGGTGAAATGTGCCACTATTACGCCCAATGCGGCCAGAATGACAGAATATAACTTGAAGGAGATGTGGAAAAGTCCCAACGGAACCATTCGTGCTATTTTGGACGGCACAGTGTTCCGGGCGCCGATTCTGATCAAAGGCATTGTACCCTATGTGAGCAAGTGGAGTAAGCCCATCACCATTGCCAGACATGCTTACGGGGATGTGTACAAAAATACGGAAATCCGGGTGCCTGGTCCCGGTAAGGCGGAGTTGGTATTCACCGGGGAAGACGGCACCCAGATCCGGGAAACCATTCACAACTTTACCGGAGCAGGCATCCTACAGGGCATTCACAATACGGAAAAATCCATCTCCAGTTTCGCCCGTTCCTGCTTTAACTATGCTCTGGATACCAGGCAGGACCTGTGGTTTGCCACCAAGGATACCATCTCTAAAAAGTATGATCATACTTTTAAAGATATTTTTCAGGAGATCTATGATCGGGAGTATGTGGAGAAATTTAAGGAACTGGGAATCGATTACTTTTATACGTTGATTGATGATGCGGTGGCCAGGGTAATTCGCTCGGAGGGCGGTTTTATCTGGGCCTGTAAGAATTACGATGGGGATGTCATGTCGGACATGGTGGCCACGGCTTACGGCGATCTGTCCATGATGACCTCAGTACTGGTGTCTCCCGACGGCGTCTATGAGTACGAGGCGGCTCACGGCACAGTGCAGAGGCATTACTACAAACACCTGAAAGGGGAGGAGACTTCCACCAACGGCATCGCCACTATTTTTGCCTGGACAGGCGCCCTGAAAAAGAGAGGCGAACTGGACAACATTCCGGAACTGACAGCTTTTGGCGAGAAGCTGGAGCAGGCCTGTGTCAAGACGGTAGAGAGCGGTAGGATGACCAGGTCCCTGGCCTCCATTTCTACCTGCGAGAACCCGGTGGTATTAAACAGCCTGGACTTCATCAAGGCAATCCGGGAGACGCTGGATGGGCTGCTGTGAGTTTTGTGTCCCGATTTCCTCCATTTCATTGACATATTTTTAACAGTTAGATATAATAAGTACAGTTAGTTTGATATTTTGGAGGATACGATGGAAGAAAAAGAGATTTCCCAGGCGGTGATCGGACGGCTGCCAAGGTATCTGCGATACCTTGGGGACCTGAGGGATGAGGGGATGGAGAGGGTTTCTTCCCAGGAACTCAGTGAGAGAATGAAGGTGACGGCCTCGCAGATCCGGCAGGACTTAAACAACTTTGGCGGCTTTGGGCAGCAGGGCTACGGATACAATGTGGATTACCTGTATCAGGAGATCAGCAGGATACTGGGGCTGGACCGGACGCATCGGTTTATCATTATCGGCGCGGGCAATCTGGGACAGGCGCTGGGGGGCTATCTGAACTTCGAGCGCAGGGGGTTTCTTTTTAGCGGGATATTTGACAAGAATCCGGAACTTACCGGAAAGCTGGTGCGTGGAATCTGTGTGCAACCCATGGAGGAGATGGAGCAGTTTATTCGGGATAATGATGTGGATATAGCGGTGCTTGCGATCCCCAAGGCCAGTGCCGTGGAGGTGGCGGAGCGTCTGGTACAGAATGGCATCAAGGCCATCTGGAATTTTGCCCATGTGGATCTGAACGTGCCGGAGGGGATACAGGTGGAGAATGTACATTTGTCCGACAGTCTGATGAAACTGTCCTACAATATAAACAGATATCTTCAGGAAAACGGGCGTTAAAATCTGTGTAATTTTATTATAATAATGGAATCCTGGCAGAGCGTGGATTCCATGTTTAAGAAGGGATGGATGCGTGGTGGGAGACAAGTCAGAGGTATATGAGCAGGCTCTGGCAGGGAAGAAAGTGCCGGTGTTGACGCTGGATAACAAATGGTATAAGCTGTTTACGGATCTGGCCGAGCTGCCTAAGATCCAGGCACAGGAGAAGAAGCTTAATGAATTGGTGCAGCGTCAGGGACAGCTTAATGTGGATGCCAAGAACGTCAGGAAGCTGAAAAAGAAGCTGATGGATGAGATTGTACCCATGGCGAACGAACTGGAACAGAAGTACAGTAAGCCGCTGGAAAAAAAGCTGGATGAAAACAAACGGCTTATTGAAGAGTGCAATGAAAAGCTGAAGGAATATCAGGATGAACTGCTGGAACTGCCCCAGCAGATAGAGAAAGCCAACCACGCCCTTATGTTGTCCACTATGAAATATTGCTATGAGAGTATGCAGGAGAACACACAGCAGATTGTGGAGATTGCGCAGTGGGTAAAATATATCCGGGTTGAACTTAAGAAGAATCTGGTCCGCAAACAGGAGATGGAATACCAGAACCGGCAGATTTATTCCTATATGCACGACCTGTTTGGGGCGGAGGTTATCGACCTGTTTGACATGCAGTACGATCCTCTGACAGCCGGGCAGGGGAAGGCAGAAAACGGAGCCGGGGCAGGGAAGAAATAGGGGCTGGGAGAGCCATCGGGGAGGAACTGTCGCGCCGTGACGGTCCTCCCTGTTCGTTTTAGAGGGAAAACCCGAACCTGTGAGGGGGCGGGGAAAGCGCAAAAGAACTTCTGGGCGGTCAAAGAATGACGGCTCAGAAGTTCTAAGTATATGGGATTGCCGTACCGTCACGGGAGGTATGACAAAAGTTGGAAGCAAAACGCTTTTATAACTTAATGTATATCTGTATATTGGAAAGGAATACAAAAACTGTGAAATATGTGGTAGATGCCAGGGAGATGAAACTTTTTGAGGAGACCGCTATAGAAACGATGGGGATGCCGTCCCTGGTACTGATGGAGAGAGCGGCTTTGGCTGTTGCTGCGGAGATTCGTGCCTATGCCGGGACAAAGTTGCTTCGTGCGGAGGAAAAGCGTCTTCTGGTGGTGGCCGGAAGTGGTAACAATGGAGCGGATGGCCTGGCCATAGCCAGGATACTGGCTTCTGAGGGATGGTATGTGACTGTCTATCAGGCCGGCGCTGCCGGACACTGCACCCGGGAATGGGAAAGACAGCATAAAATTATGGGATATTATCCAGTGCGGATGGTCAGTAACTGGCCCCATGAAGAATATACTGTAATGGTGGATGCTCTTTTCGGCATAGGTTTGTCTCGGCCGGTACAGGGTGAATACGCGGATATTATTAAGGAGATGAACCGCAGGAAGGGTTTTAAGCTGTCCGTGGATGTGCCCAGTGGCATACATGCGTCTACGGGCAGGGTTATGGGGGAGGCCGTAAGGGCGGACCTGACTGTGACATTTGGCTGGGCCAAAAAGGGGCTGCTCTTTTATCCGGGCGCGGAGTATACCGGACGGTTGGCTGTCAGAGAGATCGGTATTGACAGAGTCTGCTTTGAGGCGGCGAAGGAAACGCCGGGCATGTTTTACTATGATGAGCCATTAGGAAAACTTCTGCCGCCCAGACGTGCCGACGGGCACAAGGGGACTTTTGGCAAAGTGCTACTGATCGCCGGGTTTGATCAGATGCCGGGGGCGGCGGTGCTCTCGGCCAGGGCGGCGTACCGCGCCGGGGCCGGCATGGTGAAGGCGGTGTGCCCGGATGAAAACAGAGGTATCTTGCAGATGGCAGCACCGGAAGTCCTCTGGACAGCGCCCCAGGACTGGCGGGCGGGCTGCGAGTGGGCCGATGTGATTGCCATTGGGCCAGGGCTGGGAAAAAATAGCCGGGTAAAGGAGATTTTGACGGGAGTGTTGACGGAGAGCAATCTTCCGATAGTATTGGACGCAGACGCACTCAATCTGATTGCCGGCGACATGCGTTTACAGATTCTGACTGCCGATCAGGGAAAGGCGGGGAGAGCATTGGTGCTCACACCCCATGAGGGAGAACTGTCCAGACTTAGCGGCAAGGCACTGGAACAGGTAACGGAGGACAGGGAACACGCGGCCAGGATACTTTCCAGAGATCTCCATTGTGTTCTGGTCTGCAAGGGGGCGAGAACGTTGGTGTGCAGAGAGCAGGGGGAGAACTGTGTGAATCTGACCGGGGACAGCGGCATGGGGACTGCCGGCAGCGGCGACGTGCTCACTGGCATCATAGCGGCCCTGTTGGCGCAGGGGGCGGATGCTTTCTCTGCGGCCAGCGTGGGCGTATATCTGCACGGTCTGGCGGGGGAGAGGGCGGCGCGGCGTTATAGCAGCTATGGTCTGACCGCAGGAGAACTGGCGGATGCCGCAGGGGAGGTTATTGCCGGGGGAGCTGCATATGGGGAGCTTTAGACAGCATGTTTCCTGAAAGACGCGGAACTCTAAATTCGTGAAGAGGTAGAAATGATGGATAGCAGAGAGTGGGAATACAGCAGAGTGTATGCGCAGGTCGACCTGGACGCCGTTACAGCCAATCTGGAGCAGATTGGTCTGCGGACAGGGCCTGGGGCAAAAGTTCTGGCAGTGGTGAAGTGTGATGGCTATGGCCACGGCAGTGTGCCTATTGCCAGAGCCATAGAGAATATGGAGACGGTGGGAGGATATGCCACCGCCACGGCGGAGGAGGCCATAGAACTGCGCCAGGCGGGCATTCGAAAGCCCATACTTATTCTGGGTTATACTTTTCCCTATGCCTATGAAGAACTGATTCGCCGGGATGTGCGTATGACGGTGTTTCGGGAGGATACCCTGGAGCAGCTGGAGAGAGCGGCAAAGCACGTCGGGGAAAAAGCCTTTGTCCATGTGAAGGTGGATACGGGAATGGGAAGAGTGGGTATTCAGCCCAAAGAAGAGAACCTGGCTTTTCTGCGGCGGATCGCAAGCTCCGATTATCTGGAACTGGAAGGGATCTTTACCCATTTTGCCAAGGCGGATGAGAGGGATATGAGATATACCCTGGAGCAGATGGAGCGCTTCGGGCAGTTTGTGACTATGGCGGAGGCCCGGCTGAAAAGGCGTATTCCCTGCCGTCATGCCGCCAACAGCGCGGGTATCGTCCGGATACAGGAGGCCCATCTGGATCTGGTTCGGGCGGGGATCATTCTTTACGGTCTTTATCCTTCGGAGGAGATGGCCGGGGAAGCGCAATGGCTGCGGCCTGCCCTGTCGTTGCACAGTCACCTGGTCTATGTGAAGGAGGTGGAGCCGGGGCAGAGCATCAGCTACGGCGGCACTTTCATCACAAAGGAGCGGATGCGGGTGGGCACCGTACCCGTTGGATATGGGGACGGCTATCCCCGAAGTCTCTCGGGAAAAGGCAGTGTATTGATTCGGGGAAGGCGAGCTGCCATTTTGGGCAGGGTTTGCATGGATCAGCTGATGGTGGATCTCTCAGCTCTGCCGGAGGCGACAGAAGGAGATCCCGTGGTGTTGCTGGGCCGGGACGGTGAGGAAGAGATCACTGCGCAGGAACTGGGAACCCTGTCAGGGCGTTTCAATTATGAACTCATGTGCGATTTGAGTCCCCGCGTTCCCCGGGTCTATCTGAGGGAGGGGCAGCTTCTGAAACATACGCGTTCATGACCATAAATTCCTCGCGAGGCGGAATGCATGGTCACAAGTCCGGCAAAGTTTTTGCCGCGTCTGTATACCTTGAGAAGAAATGGAAATACTCAAAATAAATGAAAAATTCGAGAGGTATCAGGAAATGAAAAGAGGAGATATTTTTTATGCGGATCTGCGGCCTGTGATAGGTTCTGAACAGGGGGGGATCAGACCGGTGCTGATCATACAGAACGACGTGGGCAATCGGCACAGTCCCACCGTGATCTGCGCGGCCATCACCTCCAAGATGAACAAGGCAAAGCTTCCCACCCATATTGAACTGAGCGCGCAGGACTTTGATATGGATAAAGATTCCGTGATTCTGTTGGAGCAGCTGCGCACCATAGACAAGAAGCGTCTCAAGACAAAAGTCTGCCACCTGGAGGGGGATATCATGCGGAAAGTCAACAGGGCGCTGATGATCAGTCTGGAACTGGATACATAAAAAGCGACTGTTCCTTGACGAATAGAGTGAATAATGGTATGATTAACAGCATCTGATATGCAATTATATAATAAAGGAGTGATTGGGAAATGGACGACAGTGGGCCCACTGCCAGTATATTTTTTGTGGTTCTTGTATTGATTGATATGTTTTTCCATGGTTTTGGCGAGGCGGTAGAACAGCTGGGGATCAAGGATGTGGAGAAAAGAGCTGTGGAGGAGAAGGATCGCCGCTCACAGAGGCTTTTGAAAATATTGCAGGACCCTACCCGGTATGTTAATTCCATGCAGCTTATTATCACCCTGAACAATGTGCTCATAGGCGGTGTGTACCTGGGAATCTGGCTACAGAGGGTGCAAAGTTTTCTGGAAGGATTCGCCAAGCGCAATTTGGAGGAGACGGTTGCGATTCCACTGGTGCTTATCACCGCGTTTTCCGCGTTCGTCACTATGGTCTTTCTGCTGTACATATTGCTCACTTTCGGCGTGCTTCTTCCCAAAAAAATCGCTAGGCGTCTGCCGGAGAAATGGGCCTACGCCAGCATAGGCATCGTATATGTGGTGATGAAGCTGCTGACTCCGTTCACCGGGCTGGTGACGTTGTCCGCCAATCTGATCCTGCGGATTTTCGGCGCAAAAAATGTGGGCGACGGGGCTGATGTCACAGAGGAAGAGATCATCAACATGGTCAATGAGGGACATGAGCAGGGCATCATACAGGCCAGTGAGGCGGAGATGATTTCCAATATATTTGAGTTCGGAGACAAGGAAGCCCAGGACATCATGACCCATCGGAACAATATCGTGGCGCTGGACGGTTCCATGCCTTTGCAGGATGCGCTGGACTTCCTGGCGGAGGGAAAGAACAGCCGTTATCCGGTATATGAGGAAAACATGGACCATATTGTGGGTATCCTTTATCTGAAAGATGCTCTGCGGTATCATCACACCCAGGACAAGCAGTATTGCAGCATCGGACAGTTGGATGATCTGCTGCGGGAGCCGGTGTATATCCCCCAGACCAGGAATATAGACGAGCTGTTCCGTCAGATGCAGTCGGGCAAACTACAGATGGTGATAGTAGTGGACGAATACGGGCAGACGGCGGGGCTGGTGACTATGGAGGATATTCTGGAGGAAATTGTGGGCAATATCCTGGATGAATATGATGAGGAAGAGGAATTCATCGAGGAAAAAGGGAATGATGAATATGTCATAGAAGGGAAAACGCCCCTGGAGGATTTGGAAGAGCGGTTTCATATATCGTTTCACGAGGAGGATTTCGAGACGCTCAACGGCTTTCTGATCTCCAGGATGGACAAGATTCCCGACGAGGACGAAGAGTTTGAAATCTCTGTGGACAGCTATCATTTTAAAGTCCTGTCCGTGGAAAACAAAATGATTCACAGTGTGCTGGTGACGAAAATGCCGGAAAATACCACCGAAGAACAGGGGGATTCGGCACTTTTGACAGGGAAGGTCCCAGAGGGAGCGGCGCAGTTATAAACGGAATATAACGATGATCTAAAAAGGAGAAGAAAGATGTCAGGACATTCTAAATTTGCGAATATAAAACATAAAAAGGAGAAGAACGACGCGGCAAAGGGTAAGATATTTACCATACTTGGGCGTGAGATTGCCGTGGCGGTAAAAGAGGGCGGGCCGGACCCGAATAACAACTTCAAGCTGGCGACGGTGATCGCCAAGGCCAAGGCCAACAATATGCCTAACGATACGATTGAGCGGGGAATCAAGAAGGCGGCCGGGGATGTGGGCAATGTGAATTACGAGTATATCACCTATGAGGGCTATGGGCCGGGCGGAACGGCAATTATAGTGGATACCCTTACGGACAATAAAAACCGCACTGCCGCCAATGTGAGAAGCGCGTTCACCAAAGGACAGGGAAATGTCGGAACTCCCGGCTGTGTGTCCTTTATGTTTGACAAAAAGGGCCAGATCATCATTGATCGGGAAGAGTGTGACATGGAGTATGACGATCTGATGATGACTGCGCTTGACGCGGGCGCGGATGATATATCGGAGGAGGAAGACAGCTTTGAGGTACTCACCGCCCCGGACGCCCTGGAGACGGTACGGAAGGGACTGGAAGAGGCAGGAGTACCCATGGTCAGCGCGGAAGTTACCATGCTGCCCCAGAATTATGTGACATTGACGGACGAGACGGCCATCAAGAATCTTACCCGGATTTTGGATATTCTGGAGGACGATGATGATGTACAGAATGTATATCACAATTGGGACGAGTGAGGCCGGGTTCTGAAACGGCATGTTTCCAGGAAGCACACGAATCCATGACCGTATGAACGCATGCGTCCGGTCATGGATCACAGGCGACATTTTATGCGGAACTCTAATTCGGAGGAATGAGCAATGGACAGACTGGCAATTGTAGTTCCCTGCTATAATGAGGAGGAGGTGCTGAAGATTGCCTCCAAGGCTCTGCGGGAGGTGCTCTGTGATCTTGCGGCCAAGAACAAAATTGCCCCGGACAGCTTTATTCTGTTTGTCAATGACGGCAGCAGGGACAGAACCTGGGAGCTGATCGAGGAAGAACACAGATTGTATCCGGAGCAGGTACGCGGTGTGAAGCTGGCTGGTAATGTAGGGCATCAGCTCGCTTTGACGGCGGGACTTTTGACAGCCATGGAGCGCAGTGATGTGACGGTTTCCATAGATGCGGATTTGCAGGACGATGTGGCTGTGATCGAGGAGATGATTGACAAATTTCATCAGGGCAGCGATATTGTTTACGGTGTTCGCAAGGAGAGAAAGAGCGACACTTTCTTCAAGCGGACAACGGCACAGGCATTCTATAAACTGATGGCGCTGATGGGTGTCAGAACGGTGTATAACCATGCCGATTTCCGGCTGATGTCAAAGCGGGCGGTGGAACATTTTTCCAGGTTCAAGGAGACCAATCTTTTTCTGCGCGGCATGATGCCATTGATTGGTTATCAGACGGACAGCGTCTATTATGATAGAAAGGAGCGGGTTGCAGGAGAGTCCAAGTACCCGCTGAAAAAGATGTTGGCGCTGGCTTTCAACGGCATTTCTTCTTTCAGTGTAAAGCCGATCAGCATGATTCTGGGGATGGGACTGTTTATAATTATCTGCTCCATGCTGGCGGCGATATACGCGCTCATTTCCTATTTTACAGGCAGTGTAGTGCCGGGCTGGACTTCTCTGATTCTGTCCATCTGGTTTCTGGGAGGACTACAGCTCATGGCTATAGGCATGGTGGGCCAGTATATTGGAAAGATCTACATGGAGGTAAAGCAGCGCCCCAGATATAATATCGAGAAGATACTGGAGTGTGACAGCCTGGTGAAAGAGCAGGAAACACAGGATGAGTTATAGGAAGAATGCCGTAAGCTATGGAATATGGGCACTGTATCTGATGAGCATGGGCATTGTGTTTTCTTTTATGGGTATGGTGGTGGGGCATCAGAATGAGGGCATTCCCTATACGGCACTCACGATTCTGTTGCTTGCCGCCGGAGCGCTTTTTCTGGTGTATTACCTGATTAAAAAATGCGGTTCGCGGCTTGGTAAGTCGGTCTCTGGCAGGGCCGTTTTGACAGAAGGAATTGCGGTGGCCGCATTTCTGGCGGTGGGAATGGTTCTGCGCCTGGCTATGATGAAGGGAGCCGGGGAGGAGGCAGCCTATTATGAGGTTGCCAAGGTCACGGAAGGGGGAATGCGCGTCCGGCTGGTACAGGGCAGCGTATACTATTATCTCTGCCTGCTGAATCTGCTTTTTCATCTGGTGGGCAACAAGTGGACCGCAGGTATTGTGCTACAGATCATATTACAGACGCTGGGGATCGTGACCGCCTATTTTGCTGTGAGATGTCTGACTGGCAGAGGGCCGGCACTGGTGTCCCTGTCTTTTCTCACATTGGCGCCGGGCTCCGTCAAAGAAGGGATAACATATTCCCCCAAAATGCTGTATTTCTGTATATATGTGCTGATCCTGCTGGCTATTGCTCTGTATCTGAGGCAAAGCGACAGACCCGAAGGCAAAGCCCTTACCTGGATGCTGTCTCCGGTGTGCGGCGCGCTCATTGCCTTTGCGGGGTATATGGATATTGTGGGTTTCACGCTGGCAATTCCGCTGCTTGGCCTGCTGGTATTGAAACGGGAGCGGCGGGATACACTGCTGTGGATGGCACAGTTCGCGCTTTCCATGTTGGCTATGGCAGGTATGTTCTGCGCGTTGGTGCTGCTTGACAGTTCCATGAGCGGCAGTACCTTTGAACGGGTGCTGGGGGCCTGGGGAGTCACATACGGGCCTAAAGGGGCAGATTACAGCTTCTTTTTTCAGGAGGGCGGCTATGAGACCATTCTGTTGCTGCTGATGATGGCGCTGGGGATTTTTACCTTTATGCGCAGGAAGAATGAGGAGAAATTTTCTTCCTGGGTGATGATGGTGTTGTCCATCGCCCTGATGCGGGTGCTGGGGGTGGTGACACCCAATATGAACGGCAGTTTTCAGATGTTTTTTGCCATGACGGGGCTGGCTGGAGTTGCGTTTTGTGAATTGTTTGTCAGGGATGGCGGTGCAGTCCGGGAGAGTGTGGACGCCGGGGAGACGGCGGCAGAGGAGTTAAACAAACAGGAAGATGCGGCGTCGGAAGAGCCCAGGCCCCGGGAGGACAAAGCAGAGAACGGTACGGTGGGATCTTCGGTACTTACAGCGGAGGAAAAGAAAGGTATGACTGAGAAGAAGCAGGATGAAACCAAGCAGGTGCAGTTGATTGAAAATCCTCTGCCTCTGCCCAAAAAGCATGTGAAAAAGGTGATGGATTATCCCATTACGCCCGACGCGTCCCAGATGCATTATGACATCGAGGTGGACCCCAGCGATAATTTTGACTTTTAATCAGCGAGGGTTGAGGTTTTTCGGTATGGCAGGGGCTTTCGATTACGCGATCCATACAGTGTGGGAACTGGAATATTTTAACGTTTGACAGACATCCCCCCGGAAGAATGAAAACAGTATATCTGGTTACTATAAGAGAAGAACCGTACAGGTTCTTTTCTTATGTCATAGCTGACCATTGGTCATCCTTTGTCAGAATTATGGCGAATGGCTTATTGGTCATCCGACCGTTTTCAGACGGGGCTATGGTCGGTTTTACTATAAAATACTGTAGGCATCTGACTGCAGTTTTCCAGAGATTGGGGGATCAATATGAGTGACAGAGGCGATAAAAGCAAACGCATTGAGGAAGAAGAGCATCAGGATGAGCGCATCGAGAAGATCGGGCAGGTGACCCTGAACCAGAACGCGGAACACAAAAATATCCATTTGCTTTCGATTATCGGTGAGATTGAGGGACATGACAATCTGTCAGGCAATTCAAAGACTACAAAATACGAACATATTCTGCCTCAGCTGGCGGCCATAGAGGACAGTCGGGAGATAGACGGCGTGCTGGTAATCTTAAATACCATGGGTGGAGACGTGGAAGCGGGGCTGGCCATAGCGGAGATGCTGGCCTCCCTGAGCAAGCCCACGGTATCCCTGGTGCTGGGGGGCAGCCATTCCATCGGCGTGCCCATTGCCGTCAGTACCCGGTATTCCTTTATAGTACCGACGGGAACGATGGTGATTCATCCCGTGCGTATGAGCGGCACCGTTATCGGTGTGCCCCAGACCTTCGATTACTTTAAACAGATACAGGACCGGATCACGGGATTTGTCTGTAGCCATTGCAGCATCGGACAGGAGCGTCTGGAGAATCTGATGATGGAGACAGGAATGCTCACCAAGGATGTGGGCACTATACTGGTGGGGCAGGAGGCAGTTAAAATGGGGATTATCAACGAAGTGGGCGGCATAGACAGAGCCGTAAGCAAACTTCATGAACTGATGCGGGAAAGCGGCAGCTGAATAGCATGGGCAGTCTGTGGCAAATTTGAGGATGACAAGAGGCAAAGGAAATGCTATAATAGTATTTGTTTGTTCAGAATAATTCATAAAGGTTCTGGACTCCTGAGAAGTAAAACACAATAGGAGTATGATGAGATGGCAAATTCATCAGGCAAAAGGGCATCCGCCTCGGCGGGCAAGCGCGGCGGCAGGAAGCCGTCCGGCTCCGGCAGGAAGGGCAGTGCCCCTACATATGACTATGAAAAAGAAAGCGAATTGTTTCACGAGATCGGTTTGATAATTTTTTTCATCCTTATGGTGATCTTGTTTTTGTGCAATTTCGGAATAATAGGTCCGGTAGGCAACGGGATCAGCGGTATCCTGTTTGGACTTTTTGGCCTGACATCCTATGCGGTGCCGGTGCTTTTATTTGTGGCGGTGTCTTTCTGGTATGCCAACTCCGGCAATCCCAACGCGCTGCGCAAGCTGATTTCCGGAGGCGTGCTGTTTTTGATGATTGGCGTGGTGTGTGAACTGTTTGTGGGAAGCAGTCTCGCTCTGGAGAAATATGATATCGGACAGATCTTTGAGACGGCCAGGACGGAGAGAACCGGCGGCGGTGTACTGGGAGGCAGCCTGGCTTATCTGCTGCATCATTATCTGGGGACCATAGGTACGGTGCTGGTGGTTCTTCTCTGTGGAGCCATCAGCTTTATCCTGATGACGGAGCGTTCCCTGATCAGCGGAGTGAAGAGCGGGGGAACTCGGATGCTTCAACGAACCCGGGAGGATTCTCAGAGGCGGAAAGAGTATGCCAGACAGCGCCGGGAAGAGCAGGAGGAGGAGTATCTCAGCCGGCGGGAAGCGCGTGAGGAGGCGGACAGGCTTCGGAGAGAACAGCGCCAGGAGGCGGACAGACTTCGGAGGGAGGAGCAGGAACAGGCCAGAGTCAGGCGGGAGGAGGAACGTCGTCTAAAGACAGCGGAGAGGGGAAGCGGCAGGCAGCAGCGCCGGGAAGAGAAGGAGACGGAGCGGATTCTGCGCATGGACAGAAAGGTGTCCGGCGTAATCCTGGACACGGCCATTACCCGGGAAAACGAGGAGCGCAGACGTGATGATATCCATGAGATCATGTGGAATGAGAACATGGAGGAATATGGTGTCCAGGAAGAAGAGATCGGTGGGATGGAGCAGTCGGAGCCTACAGACAATGGAACTTCCGGAAGTATATTTGATTTTGATAATATACGGATACGCAGCGTGCACCAGCTTACGATAGACGAGGCGGAGGAGGAAGGGCCGGACCCCGTTTATTCCACGCCGGATATGGAATCCCCCATGCCGGAAAATTCTCCGCGCAGTGCCTTGTCCGAAGCAGTCAATCCTCCCTTCGCGTCCCTGCCTGAAAATCAGGCGGAGAGTGATATGGGGGAATGCGGAAACTTTGGGGATATACGGGAGGCGGGACAGGATATCCGAATCCATCGGGAAGATCGTGTGGAGCCGCCCGCCCAGCATGCCAAACCTGTGGCGCGCCTCGATGAGTCGGCTTCAAATCATGATGCGGTGACTGAACAGGTCAATAAGGATGCTCGGGTTACGGGGGAAGGCCAGGCGGTCGTATCGCCCAAACCGTACATGTTTCCGCCTGTCACTCTGCTACAGAAGGGGAAGGGCGGCGGCAAGGATACCACGCAGGAACTGAAAGCTACGGCCATGCGTTTACAGCAGACACTGGAGAACTTTGGCGTCAGAGTTACCATCACCGACATCAGCCAGGGGCCCAGCGTTACCCGGTATGAATTGCAACCGGAACAGGGAGTCAAGGTCAGTAAGATTGTGAGTCTGACTGACGATATCAAGCTGAATCTGGCGGCCACGGATATCCGAATCGAGGCGCCCATACCGGGTAAAGCGGCGATTGGCATCGAGGTGCCCAACAAGGAAAACATGATGGTGGCTCTGCGGGAGTTGCTGGAAAGCAGAGAGTTCAAAGAATTTCCCTCCAATCTGGCTTTTGCCGTGGGCAAGGATATCGGGGGACAGACGGTGGTGTCGGATATTGCCAAAATGCCGCATATGCTGATTGCCGGCGCCACCGGTTCAGGTAAGTCCGTGTGTATTAACACATTGATAATGAGCATTCTGTACAAGGCTCACCCGGATGATGTAAAGCTGATTATGGTGGATCCCAAGGTAGTGGAACTCAGCGTGTATAACGGGATTCCTCATCTGTTGATTCCGGTGGTGACAGACCCCAAGAAGGCATCTGCCGCCCTGCACTGGGGAGTGGCGGAGATGACAGACCGATACAAGAAATTTGCGGATTTCAATGTGCGTGATATGAAGGGGTACAACAAGAAGGTGGAGGCCATGCGGGAGAGTGATCCCGAGGCTCCGGCCAAGTTGCCGCAGATTGTTATTATCGTGGACGAGTTGGCGGATCTGATGATGGTAGCGCCCGGAGAGGTGGAGGAGTCCATCTGTCGTCTGGCCCAGCTGGCCAGAGCGGCGGGTATCCATCTGATCATCGCGACCCAGCGACCCAGTGTGGATGTCATAACCGGACTGATTAAGGCAAATATGCCCAGCCGTGTAGCTTTTTCCGTATCCAGCGGCGTGGATTCCCGTACCATTCTGGACATGAACGGGGCTGAGAAATTGCTGGGAAAGGGCGATATGCTGTTCTATCCCCAGGGGTATTCCAAACCGGCCCGGGTGCAGGGTGCCTTTGTGTCGGACAAGGAAGTGTCCGATGTAGTAGATTTTCTGAAAAATCAGGTGCTGGGCAATACATATGCCACCGATGTGGAGGAGCAGTTAAAGAGTATTGGCAGTTCCGGAGGTCCCGGAGGCGGGGACGAGAGAGACGAATATTTCGAGGAGGCCGGGCGCTTTATTATAGACAAGGACAAAGCCTCCATCGGCATGTTGCAGCGAGCCTTTAAAATCGGCTTTAACCGTGCGGCGAGAATTATGGAGCAGCTTCACGACTATGGCGTGGTGGGCGAGGAAGAGGGAACCAAACCCCGCAAGATTTTGATGAGTACCGAAGAATTTGAACAGTTGCTGGAAGAGATTTAGGTAATGAGATTGTGGAACGGGTAGAACTCTGAAAACAGCATACCCCCGGAAAACGCACTGAATCATGTCAGGACGCTGCAAAGCGGTCTGCTATGATTCGCCAGGGATGTGGGATAGCGGGAAATATGCGAACTCTATATAAGCAGAAAGAGGTAATCATGAAAACAGACATTCAGATTGCGCAGGAGGCAGCGCTCCTGCCTGTGACTGAGGTGGCGGAGCAGGCAGGGATTCCCCAGGAGGAACTGGAACTGTATGGCAGGTACAAGGCAAAAATTTCCGATATCTATTTAAGAGAGATTCAGGGCCGCCCGGACGGAAAGTTGATTTTGGTGACGGCCATCAATCCCACTCCGGCCGGGGAAGGAAAGACCACGGTTACCGTGGGGCTGGGAGAGGCTTTTGGGCAGCTGGGGAAAAAGGCAGTGATTGCCCTGCGGGAGCCTTCTCTGGGTCCCTGTTTTGGAGTCAAGGGCGGAGCGGCAGGAGGCGGATATGCCCAGGTGGTGCCCATGGAGGATCTGAACCTGCATTTCACGGGGGATTTTCATGCGATCACCAGCGCAAACAATCTGCTTGCGGCATTGCTGGATAATCATATACAGCAGGGCAACGAGTTGCGGATTGACACCCGTCAGGTGGTGTGGAAGCGCTGTCTGGATATGAATGACCGTGTGTTGCGCAATATCGTGGTGGGAATGGGAAGCAAGGCGGACGGTGTGGTCAGGGAAGATCATTTTGTGATCACGGTGGCCTCCGAGATCATGGCTATTCTATGTCTGGCTGTAGATATGAGGGATTTGAAGGAAAGATTGTCCAGAATTGTGGTGGCTTATAACTATGACGGAGAGCCTGTGACGGCAGGGCAGCTACAGGCCGTGGGAGCCATGGCCGCACTGCTTAAAGATGCCCTGAAACCCAATCTGATCCAGACTCTGGAACACACGCCGGCCCTGGTGCATGGCGGGCCGTTCGCAAATATTGCCCACGGCTGTAACTCTGTTATTGCCACGAGAGCAGCATTGAAGATGGCTGATTACTGTATTACCGAGGCGGGATTCGGCGCGGATCTGGGTGCGGAAAAGTTTTTCGACATTAAATGCCGCAAGGCCGGGTTTGCACCGGACGCAGTGGTGCTGGTGGCGACCATAAGAGCTTTAAAATATAATGGCGGTGTCCCCAAGGCAGACCTTTCCACGGAGAATCTGGCGGCTCTGGAAAAGGGGATTGTCAATCTGGAGAAGCATATTGAGAATCTACAGAAGTACGGTGTGCCCGTGGTGGTGGCATTGAATGCCTTCACGGCGGATACGGAGGCGGAGACTGCCTATGTAAAGCGTTTTTGTGAGGCGAGGGGCTGTGAATTTGCTCTGGCGAGAGTGTGGGAGCAGGGTGGCAAAGGCGGCATAGAACTGGCAGAGAAGGTTCTGCGTACTCTGGAACAGAAAGAGAGTCATTTTACATTGCTCTATGAGGATAGTCTGTCTCTGAGAGAAAAGATTGTCAAAGTGGCCAAAGAGATTTATGGGGCGGGAAAGGTACATTTTGCCCCGGCGGCTCTGAAACAACTGGGGCGTCTCGAAGAATTGGGCTTCGGGGAAATGCCTGTCTGCATGGCCAAGAATCAGTATTCCCTGTCAGATGACCCGACCCTTCTGGGCAGGCCGGAGAACTTTGAGATGAATATCCGGGAGGTCTATGTGTCCGCGGGCGCCGGTTTTGTGGTGGTGTTGACTGGAGCGGTGGTTACCATGCCGGGACTGTCCAAAAAACCTGCCGCCTATGGTATAGATGTAAACGAAGAAGGAATGATCACCGGATTATTTTAAGGGATTTTCCCCTTTAGGATCCATCGCGCAGCGATTTAATAAGGAGAATGTATGACACAAATTATTGACGGTAAGAAAATCAGTGCGGAGATTAAGGATGAGCTGAAGGAGCAGGTGGAGGCTTACAAGGCCCGGGGCAGGGAGATCTGTCTTGCCGTGATACAGGTGGGGCAGGACCCGGCTTCCTGTGTGTATGTGCGGAACAAAAAGAAAGCATGTGAATATATCGGCATCAAATCTCTGTCCTACGAACTGCCCGGCGAAACCACGGAGACAGAGCTTCTGTCACTGGTGGAGGAATTGAATGGCAGAGCAGATGTAAACGGGATTCTGGTACAGCTTCCTCTGCCCAAGCAGATCAATGAGGAGAAGGTATTAAACGCCATCAGCCCGCTTAAGGATGTGGACGGTTTTCATCCCATGAACGTGGGGGCGCTGTGCATTGGAAAAAAGGGATTTGTGTCCTGCACGCCCGCCGGGGTGATTCAGCTGCTTAAGCGCTCCGGTATCTCTATAAGCGGAAAAGAGTGCGTGGTGGTGGGCCGTAGCAATATAGTGGGTAAGCCTATGGCGTTGTTGCTTCTGCGGGAAAACGGTACTGTGACGGTGGCTCACAGTAGGACGGCAGATTTAAGGGAAGTTACGCGTCGGGCGGATATTTTGGTGGTGGCGGTGGGTAAGCCCCTGATGATCACAGCGGACTATGTCAAGGAAGGGGCCGTGGTTGTTGACGTGGGTATCCACAGGGATGAAAATAATAAACTATGCGGAGATGTGGACTATGTTTCTGTAGCTCCCCATTGCAGTGCCATCACCCCCGTTCCCGGCGGCGTAGGCCCTATGACCATAGCTATGTTGATGAAAAACTGTGTGGAAAGTATACTGCTACAGGAAATCTGATATGGAAACGCACAGCGCGAAAAGCGATTGTTGGACATTGGGAACTGTGCGGAAGGAAAAGGCAAATGACTCGTGAGTCTTATTTTGAAAGGGCAGAGTAATTCTTATGAATTGTCCGAAATGCGGAACAAAAATAGAAGAGGGTTCGCTCTACTGTACGGCCTGTGGGGAAGATATTCATATTGTGCCCGATTTTGAATCCGAAGTGGAACAGAGCATGCAGGACACATTGGAGCATATTGCGGAAGAATTGCAGGACTCTCCAAAGGCTGATACGCCGGAGAAAAAACCACAGAGGAAAAAGGGTTATATGGGATGGTTGATCGGTGCTTTTTTTCTGGTTATCATTATCCTGGCAGGCGTGATCATTGGCGCGCTGTATCATATGGAACATTCTGTGGAATATCAGATGGCCCGTGCGGCGGAATGTGCCGCGAAACAGGATTATCAGCGGGCGGTGGATTACTATCTGCGCGCTCTGGAACTGGGCAGTACGGATCAGGAACTGGGTTTTGCCCTGGCGGACTGTTATTATGCCATGGACAATGTGGGCGGTTACGAGAGCCAGCTGCTCAGTATGATTGATGGCGGGCTGCTGGATCAGAAGCAGCTGGAAAGAGCCTATTCCCAGCTGATCCAGTCATATCGGGGGAGAAATGATTACCAGACGATTGACAGCCTGCTCAATAGCTGTGATAATGATGTTATCAGAAGTACTTATCAGAATCTCCAGGCCCGGGCGCCGGAGTTCGGTTTTGAGGAGGGCTATTATCAGGAGATTCTGCCCTTAAAGCTCAGTTCCAACACGGCGGGAACCATTTACTACACCATGGACGGCTCGGAACCGGATGAGAATAGTCTGGTTTATACGGCGCCTATTTTTCTGGACAACGGAGAGCATACCATCAAGGCTGTGTTTGTGAACCAATATGGTCTGGTCAGCGATGTGGTTACCAAGCGTTATCAGATTGAAATACAGATCCCTGTAGCGCCCGATGTGACGACGGCCAGTGGCGAATACAGCAGTCCCACCATGATCAAAATAAATTGTGAAGAAGAGGACATGATTTACTATACCACGGACGGCACGACTCCCACGGATAATTCCACCAGATACACGGGACCTATCCCCATGCCTCTGGGTGATTCTGTATACTGCTTTGCGATTATAGAGGAGGACGGTATTGTGGGGGAAGTGGCCCAGCGCTCGTACAGTCTGCGGTTAAACACGGAGATCACTGTGGACCTCGCCACAATAACCGTGTATAATGAAATGCTGCGGACGGGCAGAATTGTAAACTATGAGGGATATGCCGGAGAAAACGGTATATATCAGTATCAGTTTCAATATCCGCTGACAGTCGGTGGAGAGGATTTCTATATATTTGCCGAATTGCATGTGGACGAAGGGGGAGGCAGCATTCGGACGGGCAGTTATTATGCGGTACATGCGTATAACGGCATTTGTTATAAGCTACTGGTAGATGAGACGGGAAATTACAGCATAGCTGAGATTTTTTAATTTTAAGAGGATTGGTAAAGTTGTGAAGGCGCTTTACCCGTTAGAGTTGTCGCGTTGCGACTGTGTGGCGATTTTATTTAGGAGGATTGTATGTACAGAATTGTGAGAGCAGAGGAACTTACCACCAACATTTATCTGATGGAGGTGGAGGCGGAGAGAGTGGCGAAGTACTGCCAGCCCGGACAGTTCGTAATTGTTCGGACAGATGAGGCAGGAGAGCGGATTCCCCTGACGATCTGTGACTATGACAGAGAAAAGGGAACGGTAACCATTGTGTTTCAGATTGTGGGCGCGGCTACCCAGATGATGTCCGTTTTGAAAGAAGGGGACAGCTTTCATGATTTTGTGGGACCTTTGGGCTGTGCCTCCGAGTTTGTGGAAGAGGACCCGGAGAGCCTGAAAAGTAAAAGAATCCTGTTTGTGGCCGGGGGTGTGGGTGCCGCGCCGGTGTATCCCCAGGTGAAATGGCTCCATGAGCATGGCATCTCCGTAGATGTAATCGTGGGCAGCAAGACCAGGGATCTGCTGATTTTGGAGAAAGAGATGGAGGCTGTGGCAGGCAATCTGTATGTGACCACGGACGACGGTTCCTATGGCAGAAGCGGCATGGTTACCCAGACCATCAAGGATCTGGTGGCAGAGGGAAAGCAGTATGACCGGTGCGTAGCCATCGGCCCCATGATCATGATGAAATTCGTATGTCTGCTGACAAAGGAATTGCAGATTCCCACGATTGTCAGTCTCAATCCTATTATGGTGGACGGCACGGGAATGTGCGGCGCCTGCCGTGTGACTGTGGGCGGTAAGGTGAAGTTCGCATGTGTGGACGGGCCGGAGTTCGACGGACACCAGGTGAATTTTGACGAGGCTATGAGCCGTCAGCAGATTTATAAGACGGAGGAGGGCAGAGCCTTCCTGAAAGCCAAAGAGGGGACAACTCATCATGGCGGTTGCGGCAATTGTGACAGCTGAAGGCAGATCATTTACAGTAAACAGCATTGCAATTTTTAATGTGGTTTACTATAAGAGAAAACTTGAAACATGTAAGCCCGTACAGCGCAGCTAAAGTGATTGCGGTCCGCAGCATGGACAGGAATCGTATGGAGGTGTTCGAAGGGATTACGGGGAACTTGAAATAGAGGAGAATGGAGATGGATGTGTTAAAGAAGGTGCCTGTCAGAGAACAGGACGCACAGGAGCGGGCTGGAAATTTTGAAGAGGTGTGTCTGGGATATAATATGGAGGAGGCCATGGAGGAGGCCAGCCGCTGCATCAACTGTAAGAATGCGCAATGTATTAAGGGCTGTCCGGTGGCAATCAATATTCCGGGCTTTATTGAGCAGGTGAAAAACGGGGATGTGGAAGGGGCTTATCAGACGATCAGCCAGTCCAGCGCGCTGCCTGCTGTGTGTGGGCGCGTATGCCCCCAGGAGAGTCAGTGCGAAGGCAAATGTATCCGAGGCATCAAAGGCGAGCCGGTTTCCATCGGCAAGCTGGAACGCTTTGTGGCGGACTATGCCCGGGAGCAGGGTATAAAACCCGACGGGGCGAAGGAAAAGAAGGATAAAAAGGTAGCGGTGATCGGCTCTGGCCCCGCAGGACTTACCTGTGCCGGCGATCTGGCCCGACTGGGGTACGAGGTGACGATTTTCGAGGCGCTGCACGAGCCCGGCGGCGTGTTGGTATACGGTATTCCGGAGTTCCGTCTGCCCAAGGAGGCTGTAGTCGCCAAAGAGATTGAAAATGTGAAATCTCTGGGCGTAAAGATTGAGACCAATGTAGTGGTTGGCAAGTCTGTGACCATCAACCAGTTGCTGTCAGAAGAGGGATTTTCCGCCGTGTTTATCGGTTCCGGAGCGGGACTCCCCAAGTTTATGGGTATCCCCGGCGAGAACAGTAACGGCGTATTTTCCGCCAATGAGTATCTGACCAGAAGCAATCTGATGAAGGCTTTTGATGAAAACAGCAACACACCCATTATGAGAGGGAAAAAAGTAGCTGTGGTGGGGGGAGGCAATGTGGCTATGGATGCGGCCCGCACCGCCCTGCGGCTGGGAGCGGAGGTTCATATCGTGTACCGGCGCAGCGAGGAGGAATTGCCTGCCCGTGTGGAAGAAGTACATCACGCGAAGGAGGAAGGTATTATCTTTGACCTGCTGACCAATCCCACAGAGATTCTGGCGGATGAAAGAGGCTGGGTAGTCGGCATGAAATGTATCAGAATGGAACTTGGGGAGCCTGACGAGTCCGGCAGGAGAAGGCCGGTGGAGGTGCCGGATTCCGAGTTCGTGCTGCAAGTGGATACGGTGATCATGTCTCTGGGAACTTCTCCGAATCCACTGATCTCTTCCACCACAGAGGGGCTGGAGATCAACAGGTGGAAATGCATTGTGGCGGAGGAAGAGAACGGCAGAACCACCAAAGAAGGAGTATATGCCGGAGGCGATGCCGTGACGGGCGCGGCGACGGTAATCTTGGCAATGGGAGCCGGAAAAGCGGCGGCCAAAGGGATTGACGAATATTTGTCCCACATGGATTGAGAAGAATGCGGAGCAGCACGTTTTTCGGGTAAACACGGAAAAAAGTTTGACTGAGGAAATGACAGGCAGGAATCAAAGGATTAGGGCAGGGCAATGGGTGCGAGAACGCAGACTATGCTATGCGGGAAAGGGGTTAGAGTATGCTTATTTGTCCCAAATGCAGAAATGAGTACAGAGACGGAATAACGGAATGTGCGGATTGCGGCTGCAAACTGGTTTCAGAGAAAGAGATCATTAACAGGATTTCACTGATCTTTGGGACCGAGGAAGAGTTGACCCGACTGAAGGATTACCTGGAATACAATGGTCTTAAGGAGTTGGAGATTGCCTTTGACGAGAAGGAGGCGGTATATGAGCTTCTGATCAATGAAAAGGATAAGCAGAAGGCGATTAAGCTGGGAGCCGTGTACATGCAGCAGGAACAGGCGCGACAGGCCCAGGAGGCTGCCAGGATGCAGGAGGAGCAGGCGCGCCGGGAGGCGGAGAAACCCCAGCCTCAATGGTTCGGTATGGATACCGGGGAATCCGATGAACAGAAAAAAGCCCAGGCGGGTGCTGCGCCTGGGCGCAGGTCCTCGCACGGTTACCAGAATAAGGCAGAGCAGGCGGCGGAGAACAGGTCTTCCGCCTGGACGCTGTTGATTGTGGGGGGGGTGGGACTGGTGGCGCTGACACTGCTGCTTGTCGGTGTGTTGCCCCTGCGGTTGCAGGGAAGTAACCGTTTCATGATCGGCGGTATCATGGGAGTTCTGTTTGTGATTTTTATTGTTATGGGTTTTGTCTCTCTGAAAAATTCCAGGCAGTATGCCAAAGAGGCCGACTCTGAAAACTCCCTTAAGGGCACCATGGAAAAGTGGTGCAGAGAGAATTTGGATGGAGCCAAAGTGGATGCCAGCCTACAGCTGTCTGCTGTGCCCGAGGAAGAATGGTATTTCCGCCGGGTAGCCCTGCTCAAGGTCCTGCTAAACCGCCAGTTTGTGAATTTGGATCAGGATTTTCTGGATCATTTTGTAGATGACATGTATGATACCATTTTCCCCGAGGGATAGGGAAAATCCATAAAAATGTTCCTTATACCGGACGGGAAGTATTACGGGCGTTGGTCAGCGTTATGGGGGAAGAGGGAAGCATTGAGAATTACAATACTTTGCGTGGGGAAAATCAAGGAGCGTTTTTATCGGGAAGCCATCGGTGAGTATATCAAGCGGCTTGGCAAATATTGTAGGCTGGAGATTGCGGAGGTGGCAGACGAAAAAACTCCAGATAAGGCTTCTGCCGCCACGGAAGAACAGATCCGGGAGCGGGAGGCCCAGCGACTGCTGTCCCGCCTGGAAGAGAGGGCTTTTGTCTGCGCCCTGGCGATCCAGGGCAAGCGTTATACTTCCGAGGGTTTTGCGGAGGTTATCCGGCGGGCGGCGCTGGAAGGCCAGAGTCATATAGTCTTTGTGATTGGCGGCTCCCTGGGACTTCACGAAAAAATACTGACCCGCAGCGATCTGGCCATCAGTTTCTCCGATATGACTTTTCCGCATCAGCTGATGCGTGTAATTCTGTGTGAACAGATTTATCGTTCGTATCGGATTATTCACGGAGAACCATATCACAAGTAAGGGCGGAAGGATAGACAGTTGCAGGAGGCAGAATGGGAGCAAAATTTATGAAGGAGATTCTTTTGACGGGATTTTGTGGTACATCATCCGAATTGATCGTAAATAAGGCAGCATGTAAGTCCCCGGTGCTTCCCAATGATAAAGTATTGGATTCTCAGATTCTTTTGGTACAGTTAGGTCGGCATGATTATAGGTATATTTTCAGTTTTGGACAGAAGCCTAATATCAAAGATAAGGTATATATTGAAACTACTGCAAGAAACGGGAGCAGGGGCTTCTATACGGATTTTGCATACGATAAATTGCAGGAGGCACTTGAAGTGGAAAAAATATCGGTTCGGATTTCGGATAATGTCGGGACATCTTTTTGTAATACTTTATACCGGAATGTGTTGGAATATATTTGCGATAAGATATTAGAAACAAAAATGCTCTTTCTGCATGTTCCATTCTGTATGAATATGACGGCGCCTGAGGATTTTTGTGAAAGAATATGGAAAGGGATTGAGAATTGCTGTTAGGCAGTGTATTGTATAAATGCGGATTTAGGGAGGATGTAATAAATGATTTTTAAGTATTGTGCGGGATGCGGTCATAAATTAGAGGATATTAAATGTGGTGATGATGATTGTAAGATTTGTCCCTTGTGCAAGAAATTATATGGCGATGCTCCCTTGCCCGTTGTAGAGGTGTTGGTAGTCAATGAGTTTAATGAAATACTTCTTTTAAAGCAGAATTACATATCGAAAACTAAATGGACAGTCGTATCTGGCTATATGAAAAACGGGGAAACGATTGAGGATGCTGTTACACGTGAAGTAAAGGAAGAAACCGGGCAGAATGTTATAAACTGTAAATATATATCCAGCTATTATTTTGCTCCCAAGCAGCTTATTATGATTGGATTTATTGCTTATGTAAAGAAATCCCAATTTTCAAACTCTGTTGAAGTGGATGACATTAAATGGTATAAAATGCATGAGGTAGATAGTGTCATAGCTCGTGAAGATAATTGTTCTGGTATGCATTGGGATAAATGTAGAGATTTATTATAGATTTCCCGTTTAAAGAATTGTCAGGTGAGTGCCAATACAGTAATCAAAGGTAAGGATATGCAATATACTCAAACTTTCAACGTGGAAGCAATCTTCCGAAAAGGGAGTTGACTTATTGTGTAATTTAAATAAGGGTGTGGAGGAGAAAGGAATTCAGAAAGGGATAGTAGCTATGGTATCTACATTAATAGAGTTACAGATAGCGGATGTAATTACCTTGATTATGTGGCAGGGAAGAAGCCGAAGGATGCCTATGTGGAGAGGCTGGAA
>CANSPM010000004.1 GCA_947648875.1 uncultured Lachnospiraceae bacterium | reverse complement strand
GCAATTTGCAGCAGATTTACAGTCTGTCCCCTTTGGCCACTCGGGAATCCATCCAAGGAAAGCGCATCAGCGCTCTAACCTAAGACATTGTAGCATATGTCCCCCTAAATTGCAACTGGATTTTTCAAAAAATCTGTCCGTAGATACGGTTCAGCCCTGGCCTGCAGTAGAGGATTCCTCCCCCCGGGGTCTCTGATACTTCAGAATCACCGCCGAAAACCCGGGAAGCAAAATTCTGATTTTTCCGGCATAAATCCGGTATTCCACAGGCTCTGTACTGTAGCCCTCCTGGCAGGTTCGGATCAGCTGCACCATAGTGCCTGTGCGGGGAATATTGGCTTCCCACACCGTGACTTCCTTATCCACTTCGTGGGAGTTGTTGTTTACCACAATCACGCACTGTTCCCCGCGGTTGAAGCGTCCATATGCCATGTAATTGTAATCGGAGTCAATATATTTTATAGAACCGGTCTTCAACTCCTGATGGCTCTTATGAATCCGTATTATGGTCTTATGAAAATCTATGAGTTCCTGATCTTCATGTCCCCAGGGATACGTCCTTCTGTTGTCGGGGTCCGTGAATCCGCACACCCCCGCCTCATCTCCATAGTAAATGGTAGGGGCGCCCACCCAGCTCATCTGCATTACCACCGCGATTCGGAACACGGCCTTGTTGATCCCCTGGTTGGCCGCCTCCGGCCCCAAAGTGCTGGTCCGGCCCACCTTGTGATTGGTGCGGGTCAGGAACCGGGAATGGTCGTGGTTGGACAATTCGTTCATGGCCACCTGCCAGCTGGGCATGGCCAAATTGGAACTGTGATGTTTCATGGCTCCCCAAAAACTGTCCGCATTACCCAGAAGGTCTTCCCGGAAATCGTCGCTGTGTTTCTCCATTCCTGTCAGAAACCATGTCACCGGCTCCATGAAGGCATCATAGTTCATCACCGTGTCCCACTCGTTGCCCTGTAGCCATTCCCTTGTGTTGCCATAGTGCTCCGCCAAAATAATGGCATTGGGATTGGCCTCCTTCACTGCCCGCCGAAATTCCTGCCAGAAGTGGTGGTTGAACTCCGGACTGTGGCCCAGGTCCGCCGCCACGTCCAGACGCCATCCATCCACATTATATGGAGGCGACACCCATTTGGCGCCGATGCGCAGCACATATTCATACAGGGCCTTGGAGCCCTCATAGTTTAGCTTGGGCAGAGTGTCGTGTCCCCACCAGCCGTCATAGTCCTTGTTGTAGGGCCAGTTAGCGCTGTAAAAGGCAAAATAATCCTTGTAGGGACTGTCGCCGGATACATACGCGCCTTTCTCATACCCCGGCGCGTGCTCATAGATCCGCTCCCGGTCCATCCATTTGTTGAAGGAGCCGCAGTGATTGAACACTCCGTCCAGAATCACCTTTATTCCCCGGCGGTGCGCCTCTTCCACCACCCGCACGAAGAGCGAATTGCTCGCCTCCAGATTGGCCCTGTTGGTCACACGGTCAATGTATCTGCTGGCATGGCTGTTATCTTTGTCCCCGGGGGCAAGCAGATTGCCCTGGTCGCTGATAATTTTTCCGAAATGAGGATCAATAAAGTCATAGTCCTGGATGTCATATTTATGATTGGAGGGAGATACAAACAAGGGATTAAAATAGATCGCCTCTATGCCCAGATCCTGCAAATAATCCATTTTGTCCAGCACGCCCTGCAAATCGCCGCCGTAAAATTCCCGCACATCCATCTGTGCCGGATAGCGGTCCCAATCCTCCACACGATGTACATGTTCCCCGATATAGGTATACTCATCCGTCAGCACATCATTGCTGGTATCGCCGTTGCAGAAACGATCCACATAGATTTGGTACATCACCGCGCCCTTGGCCCAGGCCGGGGTTTTGAAACCGGGCAATATCACAAAATCATAATATTCATTCACGTCCCTGGCCAGTCCCCTCACATCATAGATGCCGGACAGTTTGCCGGTCTCCACTTCAAAATGATATGTGACCTTTTCATTCTCCAACTGAAGTTCATGGGTATAATAGTCGAACATCCCTTCCGACTCCGCGCGGGTCATCAGATATCGCTGCTTTTTATAAATAAAGAATACCCGGTCCACATTATGTCTGGCCGTTCTGAAACGGATGGTTACCCTGTCATAGGGCGCCGGTTCGGCGGGACTTACATAGTTCTCTGTGGTGTCTGTGAACAGAGCTCTCTTATTAAAAACAGGGCGCATTGTCGCCATGTACATCTGACTTTCTTCCACTTTGCGTATATGGTCTATATCCATGTCCTTACCTCCTGATTAACATGGTGTGTATCACTTCTATTTTAATATTTTATGAATGACTGCGCAAGTATTTGATCTCCCCGAATAACCAGTACTATAGTACCAGTATTTTCCAATAGCCTGATTGTTCAGTGCCGTTTTCGGATATTCCAGGCCTTGATCCCCTCAAACAGCGGCCAGATGCCCTTTCCTCTCAAAGTCACAGGTTCTATAGTAAAAAAGACAGCCGTTAAGCTGTCCTTTTTAGAGAAGGTATTTCTTTCTTATGGGGTATAGCAAAAAACTATATAATGTATTGGGGGGTTACGCATATTATAATACCATGCCCTCCCCCTTTTGCCTAGACTCAGTTTTCACAAATATTACAAAACCAGCACCATGTTTTTGTGCACATTTACCATTTCACACCGTTCTTCGCTGCTCTCTATGCCGTTTGGAAAAGTGCCTCAAATTCCTCCTGCCCGATCTTCTCCTTCTGTAACAACAGCTCCGCGCAGCTGTGCAGTACATTTTCGTGCTCCAGAATCAATGCCTTGGCTCTGGCATAGCAATCGTCGATGATAGCCTTGACTTCCCTGTCGATCTCACCTGAGACCGTCTCGCTGTGGCTCTTTGCATGGGCGAGATCCTTGCCGATAAACACCTCGTCGTCGTCGTCATCATAGCAGATCACGCCGATCTGATCGGACATGCCGTAGCGGGTCACCATACGGCGGGCCTCCTTGGTGGCTTTCTTGATGTCACTGGAAGCACCGGTGGTTATATCCTTAAATATGATTTCCTCAGCGATCCTTCCGCCAAGGGACACCATGATATCCTGCAACATTTTGCCCTTGGTCAGGAACATCTCATCCTTTTCCGGCAGGGGCATGGTATACCCCGCCGCCCCCAGTCCTGTGGGGATGATGGACACCGTGTGTACCGGTCCCACATCGGGCAGCACATGGAACAATATCGCGTGCCCCGCCTCGTGGTACGCAGTAATCTTCTTCTCCTTCTCGGAGATAATGCGGCTCTTTTTCTCCGCACCAATGCCCACCTTGACAAAGGCGGCTTCAATATCCTCCTGCTGTACAAAAGCCCTGTCCTTCTTGGCGGCATTGATGGCGGCTTCATTCATAAGATTCTCCAGATCCGCCCCGGAAAATCCCGCCGTAGTCTGAGCCACTCTCTCCAGATTCACATCCTCCGACAGCGCCTTGTTGCGAGCGTGCACTTTTAAAATTTCCTCTCTGCCACGCACATCCGGCCTCCCCACCGCCACCTTGCGGTCAAAGCGGCCCGGACGCAGAATGGCGGGGTCCAGAATATCCACACGGTTAGTAGCCGCCATGACGATAATGCCCTCGTTGACTCCGAAGCCGTCCATCTCCACCAGCAGCTGGTTCAATGTCTGCTCTCTCTCGTCATGTCCGCCGCCCATGCCGGTGCCTCTTCTGCGGGCCACGGCGTCAATCTCGTCGATAAACACAATACAGGGAGAATTTCTCTTGGCGTCCGCAAAGAGATCCCTGACACGGCTGGCGCCCACGCCCACAAACATCTCTACAAAATCGGAGCCGGAGATGCTGAAAAAGGGCACGCCCGCCTCCCCGGCCACGGCCTTGGCCAGCAGCGTCTTTCCGGTTCCGGGAGGTCCCTCCAGCAGTACGCCCTTGGGAATCCGGGCGCCCAGTTTGGTGTATTTGGAAGGAGTGCGCAGGAAATCCACAATCTCCTCCAATTCCTCCTTCTCCTCCTTAAGGCCCGCCACCATGCCGAAATTGGTCTTGTTTTCCCCGGCGAAAAGCCGCACGGCCCGGTGTCTGCCGAAATTCATCATCTTGCTGTTGCCGCCGCCCGCGTTCTGGGCATTCATCATCATAAAGAAGAAAATGAACATGCCCGCAATCACCAGCAGCGGCAGTATGGTGGTAAAAAACAGGCTCTCCCTCTCTATATCCTCCACGGTGGGCTCATATCCGTGTTCTCTGGAGATAGCCTCCACTTCACGTATATCCGTGGCGTACAACTCCTTCACCACTTCTCCGAACACCACTTTCGCGTACCCGGTGGGAGCTTCTCTGTTTGGCGTAATGATAACCTCCCGGACCGCGCCACTGTCCAAATCCCTGATAAACTGCGCCTGGGTGTAATCATTTTCCTGCCTGCGGAACATGGAGATCAATGCCAGCATAACCAGCAGGAAGGCAATTAATATAAAATAGGAACTGAAATATCTGTTTGGTTTCAATGGACGCCTCCTAATCAAATTTTACGACACCGATATAGGGCAGATTCCGGTATCTCTGGTCATAGTCCAGACCGTAGCCCACCACAAATTCATCCGGAATCCGGAAGCCGGTATAGTCAACCCGCACTTCCACCACCCTTCGTTCAGGCTTATCCAGCAGTGTACAAAGGCGCAGGGATTTGGGCCCCCGGTCCCGCAGCATCTCCAGCAGGTAACTCAGGGTTCTGCCGGAATCCACGATATCCTCCACCACCAGCACATCCTTATCCCGCAGGGACTCATCCAGGTCCTTTACAATCTTCACCACGCCGCTGGACTTGGTGTCCTTGCCATAGCTGGACACGGACATAAAATCCAGCGATACCGGCACGCTGATTCGCTTGGCCAGCTCGCACATGAAAAAGCTGCCGCCCTTGAGCACACATACCAGGTGCACCTGCCTGCCCTCATAATCCCGGCTGATCTGCTCACCGATCTCCTGAATCCTGGCATCTACATCCTCCTCCGTTATCAGTACCTCCACATGTTCCGCCATATTTGCTCCTTTCGTATCTCATTCCCTTTCGTACTCTACTTTCAGGATCTGTCTCGTATAGTCGCTTATCTTGCAGGATTCACAGATCCGCCCTCCCGCCACCCACAGGATATGGCTGCCCTGAGCCAGCAGAGGAATATGGTCCCGCTCCCGGCTGGGCACCTTCTCGTCTATAAACAGACTTTTGATGGTCTTGCGCCCATAGCCCGAAGGAGTTCGTATCTGTAGATAGTCCCCCATCTGGCGGGTTCTCCATTCCAATAGTTCTTTTATTTTATCACAATCAAGCCATTCCGTACACTCATTTTCCAAAAGATTCACACTTTTTTTGTATACCTGATCCCCCTGATTCACTTTTTCAAGGCACGTCAGACGCAGTATGCCCCCCGGCACCTTACAGATATGACTCTCCCCCGGAGATTGGGGTACCGGTATCGGGACTGCGGAGGGAACCGCCGTCTCCTCCGTCTCCCGCCGCCGCTCCAGAATGACCCGGTCATAGCTGCGCGACGCCCTGATTCCCTGGGGCAGATGGATCTCCCGATTCCCAGGCTGCACGCACAGCGCCAGCATCTGCTCCACCTGCCCGGCTCCCATGTCTTTATGGACGGGAGAGAACTCCTTTAACACGGACAGAAGCATCCCTTTCTGTAAGGCGGGATGCAGGTCTTCAATGGCGGCGCAAAACAGAATAAGCCGGGATGTCCCCTCCTGTCCGGTCCCCTCTCTGGCGACGCACAATCCCCTGGCCTGCCGGATCTGTTCCTCCATATAATCTTCAATTTCCATAAAAATATCCGCCGTCCTGCACAGATGGGCCGCAGCACCGCTACAAATCTCCCGTTCCGCGTAGGGCAGAATATGACGTCTGACGCGATTGCGGGTGTATGCATCCGTTTCGTTGGTACTGTCCTGTCGCCAGGAAATCTGTCTCCGCTCCAGGTAGGCTTCAATCGCCCTGCGCTCCAACCCCAGCAGCGGCCTCACAATCCCTTCCCGCGCCGGCCGGATGCTTCCAAGGCCCGTAAGCCCGCTGCCCCGGAAAAGATTGAGCAACATGGTCTCCGCCCGGTCTCCGGCGTTGTGGGCCACGGCAATCTTCTGTGCCCGCCGCCGCTCCATCTCCCTGTGGAAGGCCTCGTAGCGCACCTGCCGTCCCGCCTCCTCGGTGGAACAGCCCTGCCGCCGGGCCACTGCCTCCACGTCCTCCTCCACCAGAGTAAAAGGTACTGCAAGCCGTCGGCACAATTTCTCCACATAGGCTGCGTCCTGGCCTGCGTCACGGCGAATGCCGTGATTGACATGCACCACATACAGCTTGATCTCCAGTTCCCGGGCAAGCCCATATAGCGCAAACAGGAGGCAGACAGAATCCGCCCCCCCGGATACGCCCAGCACCACACCGTCTCCCGGCGCGAAGAGCTGATGCGCTCTACTATAGTTCATTACACGTTCTTCCAGGTCATCATATCGCTCACTCATACCCCTATGATAGCCGTCTTCCTGACAAATGTCAATGGGGTGCCGCCAGAGGACTCCGTGCGCTCACCTGTGGCTGTCAAACACCCCCAGCACCAGCACGGTCATATCATCCAGAATGCGCCCCTGGCTGCACCGCAACACGAATTGTAACAGATTCCTGGCCATCTCGTCTGGATGCTGCTCCCGCATATCTTCCAGGTACTGGACCATGGCATCCTCATACCCACTCTCCCGCAGAGCGTCCAGCACCCCGTCGGACATCATAATGATATAGTCGTTGTCAATCAGCTCGCGGCTCACACTCTGGCGCAACATCCCCTGGAAATCCTGTTCCTCCCCCTCCGCCAAAATGCCTAGAGGCAGCCCCGGCAGGCTGATCTGCTCCACATAACTGTTGCTCTTCAGAAAAGAAGCGGCGGCTCCCACTTTGCGAAACACGCACATGCCCTGGTATAAGTTCAGACTGCAACTGTCCAATGTGGACATATTGCGTCTTCCCGACACGTCTCCGGAAGCCAGCAGGGCGCTGTTTACCAGCCCCAGGGCCATATCCGTCTCAAAGCCGGCCTCCAGCATTTTTTCCATCATATCCAGCACCTGACTGCTGTCGGCGCTGGCCTCCTCGCCGCAGCCCATACCGTCGGAAAGTAGCACGGTCAGCCAGCCTCGATCCGACTGAATAATGGAGTAATTATCCCCGGAGACCGTCTCATTCTCCTTCACGGCCCGGGCGCTGCCGGTTATAACCACAAAGCGGGGTTCCTCCACAAACAGATAGGTGCCCTCCCTCTCCTGGATCTGCTGAGGGCTGGTCACGGACACAATCAGCCGCCGTCCCAGCAGCACGGAAAGCATGTCCGCCACTTCCTGACTGCCATGACCCACCATCCTTTGGGTGAGCATATGCAGTCCGATCGTCGTCCCCGACCCGCCTGCGTCCTCCGCTTCCTCCGCGCACTCCACATCCTGCATATCCTCCCGGGCGGGCCGGTCGATATAAAATATATCCAGTACCGTGATGCCCTCCTGTTTCAGGGCACGGGTCACTGTCTTTTCCTCCCGTGGAGGGAGGGGTGTCAGGCGAAACACCTCCGCCGCCAGCCTGGCCATGATCTGGGACATTTCATCCAGATTATGGCAAAGCGCCTGCCGGTTTTCCCAAAGTCTGCGCTCTTCCAGCACCTGCTGTCTGGAAACGCCCTCCCGCTGCCGGTCTCTTACATTTACCAGTTCCTCCCGATAACTTCTGGACAGTTCCCGAAAACTGTCCGCATAGGCCAAAAGCCTTCCCCTTCCGTAGTCTGACAGCATTACGCTAAACTGCTCCCGTCTCCCCCTGCCTGCTGTTGTCAACATACTATCACCTGCTCCCTATCCTGTCCTTGCGCCGCATATCCCACATACTTTCCGCCGCGCCCGGCCCCCGTGGGAGCCTCACGCCGTAGGCCTGTCCTATACGGCATTCACAAGTATACAAAAAGCGATCCATACTTTTTGTCAAAATATGGATCGCTTTTCTTTATTTTCGTTGACAACTTTTCCTCCGTGAAAGGAAAATATCTGACGCGCCCCGGCAAATCCTTTCCGAATCCTTCAGGCCAGAATATCCAATTTCTTATACTCCTCTACTCTCTGCACCACCTGATCCCAATCAGGTTCTCCGTCCAGAAACCGGTAATCGCTCCAGATTCTCTCCATCTCGGCTTTTATATGTGGATTCTCCTCCAGTTTTCCCCCGCCAGTGCGGACGTAGTAGTCCGGCAACAGCGCCTGGGCAATCACGCCCGTCTCCGGGGCCGGAGGCTCCTCCCCCCGGCTCAGGGCCGCTGCCATCCGAAGATGGGCGTCAAGATAGGCATCTATCTCCAGATGGACTCCCATCATCCCATTGAGGTCAAACACCTGGAGAGGAGCGCCGCCGGAAACCGGGACGGCGTTTCCCGTCCCCCAGAAATCCGGGCTGTCTCCCAGCTCATACAGAGCGCCGCTCATATCCCGCAGGCCGTTAAATTCATTCTCCGCAGGAGGTTCCTGAAAAGTCCTGCGCACCGTGTCCACCGCCCAGCCAAGCCTTCCCAAAACCTCGCAGCCTGGGAGAACAGACAGCCGTTCTCCCAGTTTAACAAGTCTGGCCAGAGACAAAAGGCCCCATATCCGCACTTTGTCATCCTCCATTTCCCCGGCCATCTCCTCCACCTGCGCCGGGATATTGTTATACAAGAGGGAGGCATTCTCCAACTGCCCGATGCGCTGGGAGCAGTCATCCATAAGTCTGTCGCCCACCTTTTTGCAGACTCTGTCATCGGCGCTGTAGATGGTATCGGCCCGGTGCAGCCACAGCTGGGCACGGTCAAGTTCTCCCTCGTCCATAGCGGATGTACCTGCCCGATAACAGGCTCTGGCCAGCCCCGCCCAATCCTTTTTTTGCCGGCATGCTGCCAGCTGATCCTCCAGCGATCCCTCTTTTTTTCCAAACAGCTTAAACATTGTTATGCGTCTCCTTTTTGTCCGGTTTTCTGTTCAATTCTCAATTGCCCTTCTTTTTACCACGGGCCAGGACAAAGCCGGCAATTCCTGCCGCCAGAATACCGCAGACCGCCAGAATACCATACAGCCAGCCCTTTCCTGAACCCTCCGCCTCGGCTCCGTCCGGCTGGCCGGATTCCTCCGCCGGAGTCTCCGCGCTCCCTGCTGCCGATTCCCGGAGCGTCTCTCCGCTCTCTTCCGACGCCGATTCCTGATCCGCCTCGTCTATACTCCCCTCATCGGAAGGCTCCGGGGAAACCTCCCCGTCCTCTTCCAGGGGTTCCTCCTCCAGCATGCTGCTGTCCGCAAAGGCCCAGTAAGCGGGCTTGACCTGATAGTCGTCGTCAAACAACAGGGGACACTGTCTTTTGCTGCCATCCGCCGCGCCTCCCACGGCATTAAAGGTCTGGAGCCAGGAATTTTTGTCCACCACGCCCCACAGGGTAATATTCGATATATTCACGCCCTCTTCCCGCAGGCTCTTCACCGTGTCATAGAGTTCCAGATACCGGCGTCCCTGGGTGGCAAACTCCGTCTCTCTGGTCTCCTCTGTGCCATCATAACTACTGCTGGCTTTCATGTCCAGTTCCGTGATCTGTACCTGTCCCACTATCTCCGCATAGGCCCTGGCCGCCTTGGAAAATTCCTCCATATTGGGGCTTCCCACCGTCTGGTAATGCCCCTGCATACCCATCCCGTCGATCCGGGTGCCTTCCGCCTCCTTCACGTCCTTGAGAAGCTGCACAATTCCTGCCCTTTTATTGGAAAACCACTCATTATAATCGTTGTAATACAATTCCACATCCGGGTCCATGTATTGATTGGCGTACCGGAACGCGTTGATAATAAACTCATTGCTCTGATACACTGCCCACCAACTGCTGTTCTCCGCAGCGTTACGATAGCGGGGAGCGCCGTCGCTGACGGCCTCGTTCACCACATCCCAGCCGTAAAACATCCCGTGATACTTGCTGTCCTCACCGGTAAAGTGTTCCGCCATGGTCTTGATATACCACTCCAACCGGCGATTCATAGTCTCAATGTCGGCATAGGGCTTATCTGCGTCATAGTCCTCATGGAACCACCACTCCGGGGTCTGGGAATGCCACACCAGCACATGTCCCCTCACTTTGATAAGTTCCTCCGGATGACTTTGGTTCCAGTCATATATGGCGTCCAGCGTCTTCTCCGCCCGGGTGTAATCCAGCAGGGGCACTTTTAGCTGCTCCCCTCCCAGTGTGACCGTCTCCGTTCCGGGGCATTTGTGATTGCTGTAGCCGAACATGGCATCCGGCTTCAGTTCATTGCCCAGAGTAATGGCGTTAAAATGTCTGGTCACCAGAGCCATGGTATCCACGTCCTTCAGATCGGAGTTGACAATGGAGGTTCCCATGATAAAATCCTCTCCCGTCTCTCCGGCTACCACATCTCTGAGCCGGGGCACATCCATCTGGATAACGCTCTCTTTTGCGCCCTGCTCTCTCAGTTCCATTCCCGTCAGATAATATGCTCCCATCACGCCTTCTCCTTGTCCGTAATCAGTTCCCTGTTCCAGAATCCGAATCACCACCTGCTCCAGATTTCCGGACCAGGAAGGGGTAAATGTCCCTGTAAAATGTGTCCACACGCCCGGCTCCAACTGCTGGCTCACCGTGCCGCTGCATCCCTGGCTGTAAGCGGTATTGCCGTCGGCTGTGATATAGGGGGAAATCTCCACACATCGCTGCCCGGCAGGAGCGTCCGCGTAGTCCCCGGGGTCCAGCATCACATAGAAGCTGTATGTATAATCTTTATCCTTCTCCACCAGACCCGTCACATCCTGGGAAAAGCATTCATAGTTGGAGGTCCGCTCCGCAATCTTCCCGTAGCTGCTCACGTCTCCAAACACAGGTTCCGTGCCTGTCTCGGCGGTGATAATCGCATTTCCCTGATCTCGACCCCATACAGAGACATCCTCCCCCTGGGCAAAATCCGGGCATTTGATCAGATTATCCCCCGTCTCCGCCGCCATACAACATCCCCCGCAGGCGACGACTGCCGTAAACATTACGCCCGCCAGAGTCCCCGCCAATGTTTTCCATGACCTTATGCGCATATTGATCCATCCTTTCCAAAATATTTTTGTCGCAGGCGGATCTGAAAAGCCGGGCTCTTCACATTTGCCTGCCAAAATACCATACAATCTGATGATAGCATAACTGGTCTGAAAAGACTTCTCGTATATTGTCATCTATTGGTTTTTTATTGCTAAAAAGAGCCCCGGCATCCGCCAAAGCTCCCTGTTTTTTGTGTTTATGTATCACTCCTCGGCTTTAAAGACGATCTCATCCGCATTGACAAGACCCAGCTTCTCCTTGGCGATCTCTTCATAATACTCCTTGGTCTGAGAGCGCCTGCGCAAAAGTTCAATTTCTTCCGCCCGTTCCTTCTCTGCGTCTATCTGCGCCTGTAAGAGGGCAGACTGCGCCTCCAGAGTGTCCAGCCGCTCCTGCATCTTGATGCTGCTGGAATACACGGCCACCAGAATCATAAACAGAGCCAGCATTACCAGAAACATGCTGAAACGGTTCTGTACTTTTTTGCGATATGCTGCTTTCTTTCTCCTGGTGCGTTCTGCCGCCATAATTTCCTCCCTGGGCTGCTTCTATTGCTTTCTCAACTTTATTTTAAGTAATTTAACATAATTTTTCAACCTGTTTTTACAGTGTGTCCGTACCTTTTTCCAGAAACGCCCCAACGCGCTTCCCGCCGCATGGCCCGCCTTGCCCACGGGACGCAGGCAAAAGCCCGTCGCCCGGCACAACAGGTCCCGCACCTTGCACAAGGCCAGGGACACATAGCGCACCAGAAGACCGCTGACCGTTTTTTTGTACAGCAGCATCCCGGCCAGCGCTCCCGTCACCGCGAACCACCTCAGACTGCCGTTGCTCTCCTGGTGCATCAACTGGAAAATATAGAAGGCACAAAAAACCCAAAAAAACAAATCTTCCAAAGACACCAGCAATCCCCTGTGGGGCACCACTCGCCTCCAGATCCGCAGGATGTCATATATGAAAGTAATCAATACCCCGGACGCGAAAGCATGCAGCAGAAATACATTTTCCTCAGACATTCTCCGGCTCCCCGCCTTTACCGAAACAGCCTGGAAAGCAGGGATTCCGACTTACCCGGGGCGCCCCCCGACACGTCTGAATAGGTGAAACTGTCAATTCTGCCGTCTATGTCCACTTCGCCTTTGTCCAGCATCAGCCTGCTCACATGCAGTTCCTGCCCCTTGATCATCAGCATGCCCTGCTCTGTCTCCAGCAAGATCTCATGCACGTCAAAAGATAGCACATCATTCACACCCGTGATGCCGCATATCCTGCGGTTGCTCATAGTGACCTTGTGTGTACGCCCTCCGGCAGTACTTAAGTCTTCCATAGGGCCCTCCTCCCCATCTGCGATTCCCTATAAATATATGAGGGAACAGGGAAGGATATTCCTGCCCGGATCTACAGATACCGAAACAGTTCTTTGGCCTCTTCCTTTTTTACAGTCTCCTGCACGTCCAGCACTTCCACCCTCACATCCTTGTTGCCAAAGGAGATCGCGATGATATCTCCGGCTTTGACAGTGGAGGAAGCCTTGGCCGGCTTGTCGTTGATCGTCACCCTTCCGGCGTCGCAGGCCTCATTGGCCACCGTGCGGCGCTTGATCAGCCGGGATACTTTCAGATATTTGTCCAGTCTCATAGTAACCTCTTTCCTATTTAAAGTCCGCATACATAAAAGAGAACCTATCACTAGGTTCTCTCGCGTACTTCATCCTTCTAGTTCAAAGAATCCTTTAAAGCCTTGCCAGCCTTGAACTTGGGAGCCTTGGAAGCAGCGATCTTCATAGGCTTGCCGCTCTGGGGATTCCTGCCCTCTCTTGCGCTTCTCTCGGACACTTCAAAAGTACCAAAACCTACTAATTGTACTTTGCCGCCCTTCTTTAACTCAGCTTCTACAACATCGGTAAATGCTTTCAGTGCTTTCTCTGCGTCCTTCTTGGACAGACCAGCTTCTTCAGCTATAGCAGCAACCAATTCCGTTTTGTTCATGTCGAAACTCCTCCTCTATTGAGTATTCTGTTATTTTTGACAGATTCTTCATATGCGAAACGTCTACATATATTTATATATGCTTTTCCCTTGTTTGTCAAGGATTTTTCATAAAATCAATGTCCCCGGAGCCCCTATTGAGACCCGGAAGATTCGGGCACAGGCACCGCCGGTTCGGGCACTGGCGTGGGTTCCAAAGCCGCCTCCGGGGCCTGCGCTCCCGTGTCCCCGGACCCGGTTCCGGGCAACAGTTCCGCAAAGGAGTAAGTGACATCCTTGTATTCCCTGTCAATGGAAACCGTGTAGCTGCGAGTCTCACAGCCGCTGCGGCGAAGGGTAATAATATGGCTGCCCTCGCTCTTGGCGAAGCTGGTGGGCGCTATCCCCACATAGTTGCCGTCCAGATACACTTCCGCGAAAGCCGGCGCGTCCACATATACCTTGTACTGAGCCAGCCTCTCTTGCTCCTCCTGCTCGTCGTTTTCCTTGTCTGCGTCCACCGCGTCCAGAGTGAGGGCCAGCCCTCCCGAGGGCTGCGCCACCTTGATGTAAGTGGTCATGGTCTGATAGCCGTTGGCCCGAAGGATCACCTGATGAAGGCCATATTCCAGCGTCACGGGGGCGGAGGGGTCTGCCTTTTCTCCGTCAATATACAGCTTCGCGTCAGAAGGTTCCAGGGTAAACAATATAGTGCCGTACTCGATCTCCGGCACTTCAAGATCCCCGATGTCCAGCGTGGTTTCCTCCCCCCGCCTTATGGTTACCTCCTTGACACCGCCTCCGCCACGCTTGCTCACCTTTATTTCATAGCGGCCTTCCGGCACAGTCAACAGCATGTCCTCCTCAATCCTGCGTATGCTGATCTGGCCGATATCCATATAGCCGCCTAAAAACTTCTCCTCATTTTTAAGCCGCAGATAGCCATGTCCCTGTTCCACCTCTATGCTGTAGATACTGCTGCCCATGCCCTTGAATGTCAGCACATCCACCGGGTTAAGCTCCATGGCTTCTATCCGCGTACCCTGGGATAAAAAGATGGTATCGTCCGTCAGCTTGTACACATCCTCTCCGATGGTCACTTCCCCCCGCCCCAGGTCAATCTCATAGCGGGAGGCAAACGCGTACACCCAGGATTTGGGACTGACCTGCATGGTATTCAGTTTCTTTTTGGAACGCAGAAAAGTCACGTCCACAATATCTCCCAGCATAATCTGTTCCAGGGACATTGCCTCTCCGTACTTGTCACACAGTCTGCTGGTACCTTCCACCGACAAGGTATAGGTCCGTCCCAAATCCAGATTGAGCAGCGTCACCGTGCCCGCCTCGCTGTCTCTCTTTACCACCACCGCCGTATCTGCGGAATCATAGCTGTTGGGACCCGCAGGAACAAAGCCTGTGCCGGGCTGCTCCAGGGAAACCGGAGGCATAGAGGGCGCAGGCTGTCCGGCCTGGCTGCCGGGCATGACGCTGCAGGCTGTCAACAGCCCCAGCGCACTCGCCAGCATAAGTATTTCCACGACGGTTCTCTTTCGTCTCTCTGTCATCTTTACCTCTTCCCTGCAGTCTGAAATCTCTGCGCGAAAACATATTATATCTGAAACACGTTCTCCAGAAAACTCTTCTTTTGCCGTTCCTGCGCCAGCAGCTTATCCAGCTTCTCCTGATTGCGCTGAGGAATCCAGGCCTTGCCGGAATTGTAGTAAAAGTTGACGATTTTCCAGAATTTTTCCGGGTACGCCAGACGGTAGTACAGGTCAATATACGCATAGGCACTGACAGAGTTGACCTTCTCATACGCCGTCAACAGTTCCCGGCCCATGGCCACAGGCCAGTCGCTCTTCTCCAGCAGCTTGCGCATCAGCAGATACAGATCCCGGATCTGTCTGTCCCGAAGGCATTTTTCAAAATTGACAATATACATCCCCTGGCTGCCCCACAGGATATTGTGATACTGGTAGTCTCCATGACAGTACGTATACTCCTCCTGCTCCCTCGACGCGGGCCCGTTTGCTCCCGGCTGAGGAGCTCCCGAAACGCACTCTTCATAACCGCGCCATCCCTCCGTCACTTCCCTGGCCTGCTCGAGAAAATAATCCATGCAGCCCAGCAAAGCGTACTCAAAATGGGTCTTCTGGCTCTTTTTACGAAGGAATCTCTGGACTTTGACCAATTCCCTGTTATGCTTCTCATACTCCTGCAACGGGGAAAAGCGCATCGGCGCCGGACAGTCCTCCCGGGGTTCCAGAACCATACACTGATGCAGCGCCGCCAGTGTTCTCACCGCCTCCTGACACTCCCCCCGATCATAGATATTGCACTCCCGGCCCTCGCAGCAGGTTTTGAGGATGTATGCAGTGCCGTCATTCTCCCGGACACACAGACCGCCCTCCCGGTTGGGGACCAGCGTCTCCGCAGACACTCTCCCCTGTTCCCTGATCCGGGACAGCAGCCTGTCAATCAGCGCCAGCTTCGCCTCATTGCCTTCATATTCTTTAAATACCAGAAGACCCTTATCCGTGTCACACAGAATCACGCCCCTGCCCTTCTTCGTCCGCAGGATCTCCACATCATACTGCTCCAGCAAAGCTACCGCTCTATCATTCACGATCTGTACCTCCCATAAAATATACCGTTCCGGCGCACCCCTGCCCCGACCCTATCCTATCTTATGAGAGCCCTTTAAAACTTATGTTACTTTCAGGAAAATCTTGAACAGCATTTCCCTGGTATTGTCTTCCGGCACTTCCAGCACATGTTCCAGCATTTGTTGTAGCATGTCGCCCAGCCCCGGTCCCGGCTCAAATCCTGCGGCAATCAAATCCCTGCCGCCCACAGCCAGATCCTTCATGGAGATACATTGTCCTCTGGCCACAATGCCCCGGTATTCTCTTTCCCAGGCCTCCACCCGTTCCAGCTTCTCCCTGCGCAGGTACGAACTCTGGGCCCCGATATCCGCCTTTTTGACAATGAGCAGTTTGGCAAAAATGTCCGTGCCAATTCTGTTCATCGCCCGGCGTACAATAGCGGGAGTCGGCTTTACATCGTTACCGTAATCATGAAATTCCACCAGACGCCTTACAGTGGCAATGGTTTCATTGTCAAACTTCATACGGCGGAGAATCTCCTCTGACATCTCCGCGCTCACCGCCGGATGCCCATGAAAATGGGTGATGCCCTCCGCATCCGTCTCCAGCGTCCGGGGTTTGCCTATATCATGCAGCAACATGGCCAGGCGCATATCCTTTACCCCGGGTACATTATCCAGACTGTGCAGAATATGCTCCCCCACCGTGTAGCAGTGATGGGGATGGTTCTGCGGCGTCTCCATGCAGCGATCCAATTCCGGCAGAATCACAGCTGTGACACCCATGTCATATGCCTGACGCAGATAGTCCGGATGAGGAGATACCAGCAGTTTTACCAGCTCTGCCGCAATGCGCTCCGCGCTGATGGCAGCCAGGCTGGGAGCCAGCCTGCGTATGGCCTGCTGCGTCTCCTCCTCAATGGTATAGCCCAGCTGCGCGGAAAACCGCAGGGCGCGGAGAATGCGCAGGGCATCTTCTGCAAAGCGCTCTCCGGCGCGGCCCACACAGCGAATCACTCCCCGCCGGATATCCCCCATCCCGTCAAAGGCATCCACAAGCCCCACAGCCTCATTGTAGGCCATGGCGTTTACGGTAAAGTCCCTGCGCTGCAAATCTTCCACCAGCCGGGAAGTGAATTGCACCTCCCGGGGATGTCTGTGATCCTCGTACACACCGTCAATGCGGTAGGTAGTGACCTCATAGCCCTCCCTGTCCAGCATCACCGTCACCGTTCCATGGGCAATGCCTGTGTCCACCGTGCGGTTAAACAACGCTTTTACCTGCTCCGGTCTGGCAGAGGTGGTGATATCCCAATCGCTTGGCTCGCGTCCCAGAATGCTGTCCCGGATACAGCCGCCCACGGCATAGGCCTCAAAGCCTGCGGCCGAGATCCTGTCTATAATATATTTTACCTTCTCCGGCAAATTTATAACCATATCTCTCTCCGTTCAAACCGGCTTCCCCCTCCGGGGAACACCCTCTAACTCATAAATTCCCGAATCACCTGCACAATGCCGTCCTCGTCGTTACTGGCGGTAATATAATCCGCCGCCTCGCGCACCGCTTGCTGGGCATTGGCCATAGCCACCCCCAGTCCCGCGTAACGAATCATGGAGATATCGTTAAAACCGTCACCACAGCAGATTACATGTTGCCTGTCCACCCCTAGAACAGGCAACATCTGCTCTATGGAACTGGCCTTGTCCACACCCTGGGGCATAACCTCCACAAAAAACGGCTCGGATCGATAGACGCTTGCCTGCGTGCCATATTTCTCCTGGAGTTCTCTCTCATACATCGCCGCCTGCTCCCCCGGCGCCGTCAAGAGACATTTCTGTATGTCGAAGTCTACAAACGCCGGAAAATTTTCCACCACCCGTATGGGCAGACCGTTGATTCTGGCCTCCAGCTGCACATATGCATCGGGTTCAAAAGCGGAGATCACAGTGTCCCAAAGATAAGTGATCAATCCCATATGACGCTCTCTGGCATAGCGGTACAGCCCCGGCACCAGATTTAAAGGGAGATTTCTCTGATAGATTACATCGCCGCTACGGCATTCCACAATCCGCGCGCCGTTGAAGGAAAGCAGGTAACCTCCGTACCGGGCCAGCTCCAGTTCTTCCTCATAGCGCCGCATCCCCGGCGTGGGCCTGCCGGAGGCCAGCATCACCTTATGTCCGCTCATCACCGCGTCCCAAATGGCCTGCCTTGTATTGTCTGTGATCTCCTTTTGGGAGTTGGTCAGCGTGCCGTCTATGTCCAGCACCAACACTTTTTTATCCATAATGTTCTCTTCCCCGTCTTATATGATAGAGGGCACGACTCGCTGTAAATCGGTTTCAGCGACAGAAGGAAATGCCTGCTGCCGCTGATCCTATAGTCGTCCTGACTTTTATGCTGCGGAGATTCCCTTCCCGCAGGATATGCCTTTGATCCTCTTTTCGTTTAACCCACGTCTTCCCCTGTGGTATCTGTGGGGTTCTCAGCGCTGTCTGCGGACCCGTCAGAGGAATTATCCGGAGCATCCCCCTGGCCTTGCGCACTTTCCTGCTGCTGTGCCGCCTCAGATGCCGCCGCTTCCACCTTCAGATAATGCAGATTCCCCTTGGGGTCTTCCACGGTCATATTTTCACTGATGCGATCCAGATAATCCAGCATGGTACGACTGAGCAACAGATCACGAATACTCAATCTCCAGACGGGGGCGTTGACGCCCACATAGTAGAACACATAATTGGAACCATTCTCCTCCGAAAAAGCGGCGGTATCTCCGGCTTTGCGGGCAGTGTCCTTCAGCCATGCGTTGATCTCCTCACTCATGCTGTCTGTGTTCAGTCCCTCATACAGACCGCCCTCCACAGCGTTTTCACCGTATCGGTCACACAACTCGATAAAACTCTCCTCCGTGGCCGGACCATTCTGCCATTCCGCCAAAATACTCTGCGCGTCGCCAGACATAGTGGCAATGACACGGGCATCCACGGTAGGCGTCTCCACCCGGTACCTCTGGTCAAAGCCTGCCACCAGATAACGGTGATTGGCGGTATCCTCCACCACGGTGGTATCTCCCTTTATCCGGGCCTTGTCAAACAACCAGCTGCTTAAGAGGCTGTTGGTATAGCCATAACTCTGCTCCTCATAGGGATCTCCCCCTGCCATAATGGTAGCTTCGGCAGTTTCTGCGGTCTTCCTGGCTTCTTCCATGGCTGCGGCAATCTCTTCCTCCGTGGGCTGGTAAGCTACCTCATTGCCTTCGGCATCCAGAGTGGGCGTTCCATCCGGCGCCGCTGTGGGAAGTTCTGCCTCCACAATGGTCATATGGTAATCCACCACGTCATAATTGTCACTGTTCTCCTCATAATAACTGTCAATCTCGGCGTCGGAAGGTCCTGACGCGTCCTCTATCTGTCCATAGTAGGCGGTAGTCAGTATTCCCTCCCGGATCACATTCTCCAGGCGGGACTCCGTGGCATAGCCGCCGAACATACTCCTTAAGAATTTATTCAAGGACATGCTGTTCTCAGCGGCGCTACTCTTAAGCTCCTCCAGCGTCTGCTCATACTCCTCGTCCGTGTCATGGGTAAATCCCGCCGCCACAGCCTCGGCCTTAATGGCCTTGGTGTTTTGGATGCTCTGAACGGCCTGCTGCTCAAAATAATCCCGGAAAGTCAGGTCAGTGGAATACATCTGGCTTTCAATATTGCCGGCATCCATTCCCATCATGGACAGGTAATAGCTGTTCTGCGCCAGGAAGCTGGTCCTGGCCATGGCATAGTGGTAGTCAAATTCCACTTTGGTGATTTTTTCGCCGCCTACGGTGAAATAGGTTCCGTTCACCGCCATATAACTTCGAATGGGGAATGAAAGCACAAAGGCCGCCACGGCCGCCACGATGGCTATGCCGATTAAATTCGCCCGCTGTTTCTGGGCTTTGGCCTTTTTTTCCTGTTCCCGGTATGCCTGCATCTTGCGGTCATATTTCGTCATGATTTTGGACCCTTGACCGGGAGTCTCCTGCTGCGTATTCTTCTTGGACATTTCTGTTTTCCTCTCTATCTCCGGTTCCCCGGATTTCCGGCGGATGTACCTGCCGGTACATGCGCCGTATCCATGGAATCGCTGTTTTACCAAAAATTATTTATAAGGATGCCTCCAGGCTTTCCACCAGATGCCGGATACAGCCCTCCTCAAAAGGATTATCCAGCCCCACGGCGGGAATCATTTTTGTAAAGAAATCACTGGCGGAGAGCTTGCAGAGCTTTAAGTAGGAAGTCCAGGCCTCCTGAAAATCCCGGTCCTTCCAGATTTTATACTGCAAAGCGCAGGTCTGCGCCAGACAATAATCTATATAGTACAGCGGCGCGTTATAGATGTGCAACTGCTGCTGCCAGAGGGCTCCCCTGCCAAAGAAGGGATTATTTTCATAATCCATATGAGGTCTGTACTCCGCCTCCAGCTGAAGCCAGGCCGCGTGGCGCCCGTCCGGCGTCAGATCCGGGTTCTCATACACGATGTGCTGAAACTCGTCCACCATACAACCATAGGGAATAAAAATCGCGGAATCCTCCAGGTGCATGTCAATATAGTCCTGCTTCCTGTCGCCAAAAAACAGCTCCATCCAGCTCTCCGTCATAAATTCCATGGACATGGAGTGGATCTCCGCCGTTTCCATCGTGATGTCACTGTGCTCACGAATGGGGTCCTGTCCCGACAGATAACCCTGAAAGGCATGTCCGCATTCATGGGTAATCACATCCACATCCCCGCTGGTCCCGTTAAAGTTGGCAAAGATAAAGGGAGAATGATAATCCGGCATATAAGTCATATAGCCGCCTGCCCGCTTATTTTTCCGGCCCAGCACGTCAAAAAGCTGGTTTTCCATCATAAAGTCAAAAAACTCGCCCGTCTCAGGGGAAAGCTCCCGGTACATTCTCTGCCCCGAGGCCATAATTTCCTCCGGGGTGCCGGTGGGGGTCGGGTTACCCTGTTTAAAGTACACGGACAGATCAACATAACTCAGCTTTTCCAGGCCCAGACGCTTTCTGCGGCGTTCATGAAGTTTTTCGGCAAAGGGCACAAAGTACTGCTTGATCTGTCTGCGGAAATTCTCCACTTCTTTCTGTCCGTAGCAGTTCCGACCCATGCGGTAGTACCCCAGTTCCAGATAGTTCTCATAGCCCATGGCTCTGGCCTGCGCGGTGCGGTTCTTGACCAACTTGTCGTAGATCTCATCCAGTTTCTCCGCATTTTCCAGGAAAAACTCCGTCTTCTTCTGCCAGGCCTGTCTGCGGACTTCCCGGTCCGGACTCACCAGATAGGGGCGTAGCAGGGACAGGTTCAGTTCCTTGCCGTCAAAGGGAATCTTCGCACTGGCAATCAGCTGATCATACTCGGTGGTCAGCGCGTTTTCCTCCTGGGACAGGGCAATTACTCTTTCATCAAAGGCTTTCATTGCCACTTCCATGTTTTTGAAGGCCACGGGACCGATCTTGCTCTCCAGATAATCCCGGTACGGAGACGCATAGAGTTTCTGCATATACTCCAGCACCTGGTTCTGAAATATGGGCCCCATCTCGTCATAGTATTTGCGCTCTTTCTCGTAAAATTCATCCACCGTGTTGATGTCGTGGCGGATATGGCCGATGGTCATCAGAGTATTTACATGGTCCGTCAACTCATAATACCGCTGATGTACGGCAAACTGCTCCTCGCCGCTCTTTGCCTCCTCCAACTCCTGAATCAGACCGGAGAGTTCTTTTCCCACCTTTTCAAAATCTACTCGTTCATAAGGCATATCACTGAATTTCATATGATTTCTCCTCTCATTGCCCGCTGGTCAATATGCAGGCTGCTCTAAATTAACATCATACCTGTTTTTCCGGAAATTGTAAACCTTTTCACAGAATTTTCACCTTTATACACACCGGTTTTTTGCTTTTTCATCTGCCTGTCCCAGGGAGCGCTCTGCATGTAGCTTCGTCTTTTTTGGATGACGGAACCCCCAAATTGAGTGTGCATAAATTATTGCTATTTTTTGCACAGATGCGTATAATTAACATATCAATACCAAAAGTATCAGCGGCCGGGGGCGTGAATACATCCCCCGGAGATCAAAGCCGCAGAATGGAGATGCATATGTCTATGAAGGATAAACCGGAGTATTTGTATCACGGAAGTCAATATAAGCTGGATCTGCTGATTCCGCAGCAGGCGGCGGGCGAGCGGGACAAAGATTCCATGATGGCTATTTACGCCGCCGAAACGATGGAGGAAGTGATCCCCTTCGCCCTGCCGATTCGTTGGTATCCGGACAGTCCCGAAGGGAGACGGGATTTTACATGTGGCGATGGAAAAATTCTGCTCAGATATGGCTCTCTTGATCCCCAGGGGATCGGATATGTGTATAAGGTTAAGGCGGATTCCTTCGAAAAAATAGATGAATGGCAATGGATCTCACGAGAAAGCTGCCATCCTGTGGAAGTAATGGAAATACAAGTGGCAGATTATCTTGACCGTGTGCAATTTACGGAGGAGGCGGAGAAGATCCGGCAGCAATTATACGGCTTTTGACGGACTGTGTATACCTGTTTTCCCTGTGGCAGCCGGTCGGGGATGGATTCCTCCCCGACCAGTTGCCTGCCACTTCTCCGTCGCATTCTATTCGCTTTCGTATTCCTCTTTCACATATACCCAAAGGAGGCATACCCGGGAGACGGAATGTGTCAATTCTTCGCATTTTTTTCCCCGATATCCTGAAAAAATACAGGCAGTTTTTGTCTGAATACATCCAATATCAACTTTGTAATCTCTTTCATCTGCGGATGTGCCCCATCAGCAATCCTTAATTTAAAGAAATGTCTCCATTCTCTTAAATTCATTGTCATAACCAATTCTGTTTTCAACGAATTAGGCAGAACAGATCTTGCCTCCTGTGGGGACGCACCTGCATCCAACATCCGGAAATAAGATTTCTCCGCATTTTCCATAGCTTCATGCCATATTTCATATTTCAGACTATCTACAGGATTATCCATGTCATAGGCAAACCCTGTGGAAATATCAATCAGCGATATTTGGCCCTGAAACTTGTCTTTGGAATAGTTGCAATATCTTGTACTCTCCTGACTATAGCTGGCAACTCTATGCCGTACAATCTCGTGGGTCACCCCGCGATCACAGATAACTTTTACACTTACGCTTTCGTGTTCAATTACTGATTCATGACCTCTTTTTATAATTCCGGCAATAAATTTTTCCGCCGAATCATTTTGTATCCTATCCTCACTTTTATAACAAACCCTCCCTATTTTTTCTATTTTTTTGATCATGTCTGCGTAATCAGCCATATCAATAATTTCTACCTCTGGTTTTACTAATATCATGTTCTTTCTCCTTCTATTTCCTGTACTTTTTCTGGATTTATCTCTTTTCTCAAGTCTCTCCATTCCCCTTGCTTTTTAAAGAACAGATTTAGGTTTTATTGCCCTTGCCATCTATCCGCATTTCCTGGAATCAAAAGTCTTTCCTTACGGATTAGCAGTTCACCACCATATGAGCCGCTTTAGGTGTAACCACCGTATCATGGCCCTCTATGCGGATGTCCGCGCCGTCGGCGGATACCGCCTGTACATTTATGAGGCGCACCGTGCAGGGTTTGTCCGCCTTCAAATCCAAAGTGACGGCCCCCGCGTGACGGGATGCCCGAAGCGTCAGCTCCGCCCGGTTGTCCATGCCGTATACGGTTCTCTCCGCGCTGGCTCCATTATGCAGTTCATATAAGCGCAGTTCCACGCCGTCCCCGTAGTCGTAATCGGGTCTGTCGTCCCGGGCGCCCAGAGCGATAATGGAACCCTCTTTTACCATCATGGGCAGGCTCATATAATCATATATGGCGCTATACCATCTGCCTCCCTCCCGCACCTGACCGGTGAGGAAATCCGTCCAGGTACCTTCGGGCAGATAATATTCCCCCAAACCTTCCTCGTTGAAGATCGGTGCCACCAGCAGACTGTCGCCCAGCATATACTGCTTGTCCAAATAGCTACAGTTTTTGTCGGCGGTGTACTCCAGGACCATGCTGCGCATAGTGGGAATGCCTGTGCGGCTGGTATAGATGGAAGTCTCATACAGATAGGGCATCAGCCGCGCTTTCTGCCGGGTGAAGAACCGGCACACATCCACCGCCTCCTCATCGTAGACCCAAGGCACCCTGTAGGAGGTACTGCCGTGGAGACGGCTGTGAGAGGACAACAGGCCAAAAGCCACCCACCTCTTGTAAACGTCCGGCGTGGATGTATGCTCAAAACCGCCTATATCATGCGCCCAGAAACCGAAACCGCTCATCAGAAGGCTTAATCCTCCCCGCAGGCTCTCCTCCATGGATTCATAGTCGGACCAGCAGTCCCCACCCCAGTGTACCGGGAATTTCTGACTGCCCACAGTGGCGGAGCGGGCGAACAGTACCGCCTCTCCCCTGCCCCGCTTTCTCTCCAGCAGTTCATACACACATTTATTGTACAGGTAAGTATAGTAATTATGCATCTTTTTAGGATCAGATCCGTCATAATATAGCGCCTCGGTGGGAATCCGCTCTCCGAAATCCGTCTTAAAGCAGTCCACTCCCATGTCCAGCAGCGTCTCCAGCTTGTCCTGAAACCATTTCCAGGCTCCGGGGTTGGTGAAATCCACAATGGCCATGCCCGGCTGCCACATATCCCACTGATAGACCTGGCCGTTGGGCCGTCTGATAAAATAGCCTTTCTCCATGCCTTCCTTAAACAGGCAGGACTCCTGCCCGATATAGGAATTGATCCACACACAGATATTCAGGCCTTTTTCCTTGATGCGCCGCAGCATGCCCTCCGGGTTGGGAAAGACCCTCTCATCCCACAAAAAGTCCGACCAATGAAATTCCTTCATCCAGCAGCAATCAAAGTGAAAGGTGCGCAGAGGAATGCCACGGTCCAGCATACCGTCGATAAAACTCATAACCGTCTTCTCGTCATAACTGGTGGTGAAAGAAGTGGACAGCCATAGTCCAAAGGTCCAGGGGGCGGGCAGGGACGGCTTGCCCGTAAGATCCGTGTAAGCCATCAGCACATCCTTCATCGTGGGGCCGTCAAACAGCATATAATCCAGATACCCGCCTTCCACGGAAAACTCGGCCCGGGTCACCATCTCCGTGCCCAGTTCCATGGAAACGTTCTCCGGATGATTGACCAGCACTCCATATCCCTTGTTCGAGATATAGAACGGGATGTTTTTATAAGCCTGCTCCGTGCTGGTGCCGCCGTCCGCATTCCAGATGTCAATACTCTGGCCGTTTTTCACAAAGGGAGTAAAATGCTCCCCTGTGCCGTAGAGCAGTTCCCCTACGCCCAGAGACAGCTGCTGGCGCATATAGGTACCCTCGCTGTCGCCATGGTCGTAATACTCCCCCTTCCAGTCCGTCTTTATCAGCGCAAGGTCTCTGCCCGTGCTGCGGGTCAGAATCTTTCCGTCTCTCTTATAAGTCATGGACCAGGGATTTTTCGTGATCTCCAGAGACAGACTGCCGCTCTTGATGGTGATCAACTCCTCCGTCTCGGTCACATCCAGCGGACACTCCTGTAAGTTAAGCGCAAAAGCAGGTTCGGACACAATGGCTCCCAGATGATGGTATGTCTGCACCCGCAGCACGTTCACTCGGGGGGAGGTGATCCGCACTGTCAGATTGATCCCTCCCAGCGTGGCTCCCTTGCCGTGAATATGGCCGGTGGGCGCGCAGATGCTCACTTCTGTTTCCGTCATTCTGGTAAAATAGGCCTGTGTGGGCGCAAAACACCCGCAGCCTTCCTTCTGTAACCAACACCCATTGCTGAATTTCATTGCATGTCCTCCATTTTCTGTTTTTATTTTGCATACGCTGTGACCGCGTGCGGCTTTTCCGCCCTTTTCCTGCTATGTATCTGATTTATAATATCATGAACCATGTGTTTCTTCCAGCGTTTTAGGAAAATATTATTCCCTGTACCTGTTTCCAACCTTGCCCAAAACGGTATTATGATCCCGCAAAAAAAGGCAGTCTCCAGTGGGAGTCTGCCTTTACATTGTCCATCTTATTAATCTGTATACGCAATGGGACTGCTATTCCATCACCCCTGTTTCCGATAGGCAAATACCGGCCGGTTGTCCTCGTCCCACTCCAGTTTCATCAGCATGGTATGTCGATTGGGATCATACAGGGGATCACCCTCTATCTTCTCATAGGTGCGGGCATGATAGACACAGATGTCATTGCCGTCCCTGTCTCTGGTGAAGCTGTTGTGTCCGGGACCGTATATGCCTTTTTCAGCATCCGTGGTCAATACGGGATAACGCTCCTTGCTCCAGTTTCCGGGGTCTAAAAGGTCCGTGCCCTCCGCAGCGCTGAGAATCCCCATGCAGTAGCAGGCTCCCGTGGCGCTGGCGGAATAAGTCAAAAAGATATTTCCGCCCCGCTTTACCACGGCAGGGCCCTCGTTGACCCAGAATCCGATCCTCTCCCAGTCATAATCCGGGGTGGTCAACAACACCTGCACTGTGGCGAGCTTTGTGCCCGACTCCATCCGGGCAATATAGAGATTGGAAATCTGTTTGCCCACGCCGACTTTTTCCGCCCAGACATAATAGTAATCTCCCTGGCTCTCAAAGACGGTTCCGTCCAGGGAAAAGGCCCGGAAGGAAAACTCATCCTCGTCCGCGCACTGCATCTGTCCCTTTTCCACCCAGGCGTCCTTCATGGGGTCCTGGCCGGAACACTCCAGCACGTAGGGACGGATGCACCATTTATTATCCCTGTCGTCCCCGGCAAAATAAATATACCATTTGCCAAACACATGATGAATCTCCGGCGCCCAGATGTGCTCGCTCATGGGACCGCTCTCGTGGCGGGTCCATATGGTGGTTTCCGGCGCCTGCGCCAATTCCTCTATGGTATCCCCATGACGCAGGATAATCCGGTCATAGGAAGGAACGGAGGCGGTAAAATAATAGCTGCCGTCCGGCGCCTGCCCTATGAAAGGATCGGCCCTTTGCGTGATAAAAGGCCTGTTATATTCCGTAATTGGTCCGTTGATCTTCTGCTCCATGAACTGTCCTCTTCTCCACTGCTATATTCCTGTCGGAACTTACCTGCCAAACCTGAAACTATTAAACCTCCACTGCCAGATGCAGCACACTGCAAGGGGGAATTGTGAACTTAAGACTTTGCCCCGCAATCTCCACCTGGTCAAATATCTCTGTATGTACCGCGTCAGGCTCCTCGAAGGTGTTGTGGGCATGCATCTCGCCGGTGAGAATCGTGCCTTTCACCCCCTTGATTTCCGTCTCGGTAAACACGGCGTCTATACTATAACTCTCCGTCACGGACAGGTTATTCAAAGTCACATGAATGAGGCCGTCCTTCCCCAGGGATACAGACTCGTGCAGATTCGGCACCTTTAACTCCCCGGCTCCGATCTCCTGTGTCTCCACACAACTCTCCAGCAGTTCCCCGTCCTGATGATACTTATACATATTAAACACATGATAGGTGGGCGTTTTGATCATCTTCTCGCCCTCTGTCAGGATCACAGACTGTAGCACATTCACCAGCTGGGCGATATTGGCCATCTTCACACGGTCACAATGCTTGTTGAAGATATTCAGGTTGATACCGGCCACCAGGGCGTCTCTCATGGTGTTCTGCTGGTACAGAAAACCGGGATTGGTGCCAGGCTCCACATCATACCAGGTACCCCATTCATCCACGATCAGTCCGATCTTCTTCTCAGGATCATACTGATTCATGATTGCGCCGTGCCTGTTAATCAATTCCTCCATATACAGTGTCTTTTTCAATGTCCTGTAGTACAGGGCCTCGTCAAAATCCAGAGCGCTGCCTTTCTTGTCCCAAGTGTCATTGGGGAGTGTATAATAGTGCAGAGAAAGCCCATTCATAAAGCCATGGGCATTGCCGGCATGATCATGCGTTGTTTTCAATACCCCCTCCGTCCAATGGTAATCATCTGAATTGGCGCCACAGCACACTTTGTAAATCTCTTCACCTTTCTTATAATTGCGCACATAAGTCTGGTATCTGCGATACAAGTTCCCATAGTACTCCGGAGTCATATTGCCGCCGCATCCCCAGTTCTCATTTCCCACGCCAAAATAGTCTACCTTCCAGCTTTCAGGATGACCGTTCTTGGCGCGCAGGTCCGCCATAGGGGATACGCCCTCGAAAGTCATATATTCCACCCACTCGCTCATCTCCTGCACCGTGCCGCTTCCCACATTGCCGTTGACATAGGTCTTGCAGCCCAGCTGGCGGCACAGTTCCATAAACTCATGGGTGCCGAAGCTGTTGTCTTCCACCACGCCGCCCCAATGGGTATTGATCATCTTTTTGCGGCTTTCTTTGGGGCCGATCCCATCCATCCAGTGGTACTCGTCCGCAAAGCATCCCCCCGGCCAGCGCAATACCGGAATCCGCATCTCTTTAAGCGCCTCCACCACATCATTGCGCATCCCCGCCGTGTTGGGAATGTCGGAGTTCTCTCCCACATAGAGCCCCTCATAGATGCATCTGCCCAGATGCTCGGAAAAATGCCCTTGCAGTTCCGGATTGATATGTCCCAGCTGACGCTTCGGATTCACATACAATTTTGCCATAGTTTAAACCTCTCTTTTTATTTTATTGTTTACTGTTTGTTTTACTATTTGTTAAAATACTATACTTTTCTCTTAACACCTTTAATAGTATTATGAATTTTGCTTTATGTCAATAAAATCCGTAAAATAAGTTTCACATATTTTATCGGTTATTTTTGGGCATTTCTACTTTTCGTTAAAGCAGTACAAATGTTTCTTGAATATAAGAAACTTTGAACTATTATATCATTGACTTTACCTTATGAAATGCTATAATGAATGTTAGGAAAATCCAAAATGAATTGATGAATATATGCAATATCGCAGACATAACCTGTGATGCGCAGGAATGAGGCAGCTATGTTATACTTTCAATCAATCGGAGAGGCTGAGGCCGTATTTAAGGCACTGAGCACTCCCATGCGTCTGAAAATCATGGAGATGATCTACCGGGACGACAAGTTGAGTATGAACGATCTGGCGGAGGCCCTGGGGCTGACCAACGGCGCCATCTCCATGCATGTGAGCAAGCTGGAGGAGGCGGGTCTGGTGAAAATCCGCACCACCTCCGGCAAGAGGGGAACCATGAAAATCATTCGTCCCCGGTATGACCGGCTGATGATCGACCTTGCGCCCATCAAGGACGCGCGGCACTGCTATACCGACGATATCCAGGTCGGTTATTATACCACCTGTAGTGTGGCTCCCACCTGCGGCCTGGCCACCAACAAAGATATCATCGGCTCTCTGGACGATGCCAGGGTTTTTTCCTTTCCGGAGCGCTTCAAGGCCGGTATTCTATGGTTTGGCAGCGGCTACGTGGAGTATAATCTGCCCAATCACCTACAGGCCGGTCAGACGCTGACCGAATTGCAGATTTCCTTTGAGATCTCCTCGGAATGTCCTGAGTACAACGAGGACTACCCCTCAGACATACATTTCTCTCTCAACGGAATCCATCTGGGCATGTGGGTGAGCCCCGGGGATTTCGGCGCCCGCAAGGGCTATCTCTGCCCTGCGTGGTGGCCGGAGCTGCTCAATCAATACGGGCTGTTAAAAACGCTGATTATCAACAACGAGGGCTGCTTTATTGATGGCACCAAAAAAATTTCCGATGTGACTGTGCAGGATCTGAATCTGAACTACAACAGCTATATCAGTTTTCGGTTCGAGGTACCCCGGGATACCGCCAATGTGGGGGGATGTACCCTGTTTGGAGAGGATTTCGGGGATTACAACCAGGCCATCAAGGTTAAGGCCTATTATGAGGAAGAGAATGAGGGGTGAACATCCACTCTCCACAGCGTCCCCCCAAAGGGGATATGTCTCCAGGGGGATGCCGCTGTGGCATTTTATGTATGCTTTTTCCAGGAATAATCAGGAACCGCAAGCCCTATTCCAATCGCGTCGCAAATTGGCTGGAAATCTTTCTTATTGCTGCTGCACACACCGGGATTCTGTAAACCTTTCAGGGCTTCTACCGAAATGATCACATCTCCCAGAGTCCAGCAGTTTTTCCCCTGAAATTCCTGCTCGCTGTCCCTTGCTTTTTTTATTATGCTCCTTATTTTCTCGTCTATTCCGTCAATTTCAGCAAGTTTCTCTGCTTCTTGCTCCGCATTTTTCCAAAAAGAGCAGATTTCACAAACTTTTTTTCCTTTTGCGCAGCTGACAACGGGTAAAAAAGGTACGCCATCCTCATACGCAATTCTCCTATTTGCACGGGCACATTGCGTACTATCTAACATCTCTTTGACATCCGCATAAAATTCATCCTGTATCAAATCCATATACAGTAAGAACGTATCTTTGATTTGTTCCTCGTCTGAATCGCAAATTGATAAAATATTGGCAAACAATTTCATTGCCCTTGATTGGCTTCTGCCAAACACGCGCTCCGTAATCCTTTTCATCGTTTCTGCCGGATCTGCGTCCATCAGGAACAACCCATATAACGTCACCAGATCGGTTACGATATTGCTGTAATATTCGCCCAGCACATAGGTGGAGCAGAACAGCTCGTTCCCTCTCAACTTTTCCTTAACGGCGCTCTGCCGCTCTCTTGTACCGGTAATTCTGTCAATCTGTATCGTCGTATCTAATAGTAAATCCATCTCTACTCCCAAGCCGGCATTGTCATCAAATTCTCTTTTCGCAGCTCTCTGTTCAGTTCAAACAAATCCTCCCTTTTGAGACCATCCGCATCCAACAGCATAAAACCCTTTTTCAGCAACTCAATTTGGTCCTGTGAAAACAAATCCTCCGCAACATTTAATCGGATCACATTTCTCAGCAGCGTACAGATTTTTCTTTTTATATCATCTGACTGGATAGACGCATTTCTTTTCAGTCTGTCGATCTTTCCCACTATAACCGCCGCAAATTGAATCTGCAATTTTATATCCTGAAACTCGCTCCATTTCGACAGGATCTCTATGGCCCGCTTCGAAATATCACTACATTCCCGCAATAGCTCCGTTGCGTCGGCTTGGTCCGCTTTCCTTGTAATCGCTTTATGTTTTGTCTCTTCACAGGCAGACAAGTCTTTCCATCGGCTATTTAATAAATCATGACCCGCAACTCTGTCCGTCCTCATTTCTAAATTTTCCAGATCCTTGCTTATGGCTTCCATTTTCATAAACATAAGCCTATTGAATAAATCCTGTGGGTCCGTACATGATTTTTGCCATAATTCCTGTTGAACCTTTGCCACTTCAACAGCCCTCCATCCCCGTCTTGACCATTTGCAGCAGCTGAATCAAGACATCAACGTCATCCTTATCACATATAAAGGAAATATCCTTTTCCTTCTCATTTTCCGCTATCCTTTTTTGAGTGGAAAGATTGATTACCGCACATTTTACCTCTTCCCTGTCTGGCGGCAGACTCTGTGTAATTATATTAAAATCAAAACCGGACATTTTATGAATTACCGAATTCTTTTTCAGTTTATATCGCCTCAATAATTCATCCATCTCAAAGGTATCCTTCACAAGCTCCAGTTTGTTGGACATACTCACGACGGAAGCCTCCAGATCCTCTTCCGGAATATTCTCATAATTGCGACATATGCCCCGTTTGATGCTTTCGTAATCCAATTGTTTATTATTCAGGATGCCACGAACCAGATATAGAATCTCATCATCTATAATATTTTCCGTTTCTTCTGATACCTTACCCTCAGATTCATCTACCAGGATATCAATATCCTTCAAAAAGCCGATCAGCCAAAAAGCCTTCTTCCGCTCCAATAAATCCTTCAGCTGCTTTACAGCCTCCTCAAATTGTTCCCATGGGCTGTTATACCTGAAATATTTAATCATCTGTCTTCTCCCTATCTGATACAATGTCCGCCATATGTCCGGATCTTTCAGAAAAAATATAGAATTTCCCGGCATCGGTACCTGCGTACAGTATACGCCTGCTTTACAGCATTTACAATGTTTTTTTGCTCTTCTGCCGGGAAATAATAGAATCCACGCTTCGCCAGTCTTCAATTGACATAAATCAAAAAAGAAGTTGTCTGTTTACGACAACTCCTTTTTTGATTCACTGTCTGCAATTTACTGGATGTCCAGGAACGCGTTCTCCAGCGTCAGGCAGTAGTACAGATCACCGTCCACAGCCACACCGGTGTAGGACTGATTGTATACCGTACCGCCCGCAGTGGTAACCACCGCTTTCACATCAGCAGTATCGCCATTGTTGGTAATGGTCAGTTCCACGTTCGCGCCGTCCATGTCGGTCTTAAAAGTATCCCAGTTCCAGTCGCACTCCGCCGTGGCAATGCCGTCATAGCCGCCGCCCCAACCGAAGTTGTCGGCACGCATCACACCGTACTCTTTGTAGTCTGCATTGTCATCCGCAGAATGTGCATCGGCTACATTTTGCAAAACTACCGCAAAGTTGTGCCAGTTCTCCAGGCCGCTGGTGTAGTTTACAAAGTTTACGGTCACGGACTCGCCGGAGGGAACAGCCACTACTTCAGAAAATGCGCTCCAGAAACCTGTGCTGCAATCGGTGGCGCCCACAACGGTTCCCGTGGTGGTCACCGCGCTGTGGTCGATGGCAACGGGTTCGGCCTCGCTCTCAGTCTCCGCAGGAGCCTCCGCCACAGATTCAACGCTGGGATTGCCCTCCAGGAACAGGCTCGCCACCTGACCGTCGGTCAGAGCCTTATCAAAGAAATATACCTCATCCACAAATCCCTTGAAGATGCTATCCCAGTAGTTAATGCCAAACAGACACTCGAAGTTATCATCCGCCGTCAGCACATCCGGAGCCAGGCCGCCATAGGTACCCTCGGCGGCGTCAAATGCCAGTTCGCCGTTGAGATAGAACTTTGCGGCAATTCTGTCCAGCCCGTCATCCGCGAAATTATACTGATCGCCTGTAGCTACCAGCGTTACCAGAACCCACTCTTTTTTGCCATGGATGGAATCATCCGCTGCGTATACCCAGGGCCATACGCCGGTCTCGGAGTTTCTGTCCCATACCACAGGGAAAATCTTGGCATTGTTGGCACCCCACTCGGTCTGCGTCACATTGATCCATTTCACGGTCACGCCTTCATCCGTATCTGCCATCCCCATATCGCTGCCGATCTGCAAAGTAGGGCCATAGTTGGAAAGCCTGTCGGCATTCAGCCAGAAGGAAATGGTATACTCATTGGTATTAAGCGCTTCCACGGGAAGCTTGAGGCCAAAGTTTCCGTCAATGTAAGTACACTTGCCCACAGGGCCGTCCGCGTACTGCACAACGATGGGCTGCTCCGCGCCCTCCTTATCCACATAGGTGGAACTCTCCACCACGCCAAAGGTAGCGCCGGTATTGCCGCCCTTGTCCTCGGACTGAATCATGGTCAGAATGCCCTCGTCGGTTCCGTCCATGGCAAAGTGATACAGCGCCTCGGGCAGGGGTTCCGCCTCAGCCAGGCCGCCCACAGGCTCTTCGGAGCTCTCTACCGCAGGCTCTGAGCTATCTATAGCAGGCTCCGAACTCTCTGTGACAGGTTCACTGCTCCCCTCCACGCTGCCGGGTTCGGCGCTGCTCTCCTGGGTAGACTCGTCTGAGGGCTGCTGCGCGGGCTCATTGCCGCAGGCAGTCATCATGGACATTACCATGGTGGCACTTAACAGTGCCGCAAAAACTTTCTTTTTCATTTTTTACTCCTCCTGCATTTAATCGTTTTCATGATCTATGAGTTATCAGCAACCTGCTGCTCATACGCCGCAAGTTCCTCGTCGGACAGCACATTATACCCGCCGGGGCCAAAGTAATCAATCATAGCCTGTGCATGGTACAGATTCGCCTTCTCGGTTGCCTCCGTGGCAAAGTCAGCTGCCTTGGACGCACCGCTGTCCACCTTATCATGGATGCCGATCTTGTTGAAGTATTCGTCACAGTAGTTCCAGTAACCGGCAATGGATGTCCAGCCGAAGGGAATAGGCTGCATGCAACTGGCGAAATAATTCTTCCAGTGCGCCACATGTTCCTCGTCCATGCCCTTGGTGTACATGGCGATATAGCTGTCCCAGACTTCCGCATCCTTGGTGATGGGAGCGGGCATAACGTCATATTTCAGCGCCAGACCGGAAGCATTTACGATGGACTCGTCATTGTAAGCCTCCAGCCTCGTCTTCCAGCCGTCTATGCCAAAGCTCATAAATTTCAGCAACTCGTAGGCCTCACGGGGATACTTGGAACCGGTGGTCACGCCGCCAAAGTCGATGGTGGCGATGGAATGATGGTCCGAACCCGCGTCCTGCTCGGAAACGGCAGGCACTACAAAGGGAATGACATCCAGATTCAAATCGTTAAAAGCCTCTGTCGCCCAGGTGCCCTGATAGGTCCAGAATGCCTCGGAGAACATGGCCACATGGCCTGTTGAGCCAAACCACTTCTCCCAGTCTCCCGACCAGTCTTCATTCTCCTGAGTCTCAACGGCGGGAGCCACATAGCCGCCCAGTTTCAGATCCGCGAAATCCTGCTCACCCACGGCCCACACGCTCAAGTCAAAAGTCTTTCCGTTGTAGCCAAATTCTCCAATAATATCCTGGCTGGCAGCGATGCCGTAGTAGGAATCCAGTCTGTTCAGAACGCCCAGCCCGTAATAGGCCATACCGTCCGGGGAATCCAGTACGGTGCAGTCCTTGATCAGCTGGATCATCTCGCTCCAGGTCCAATCCATGCCGGGTACATCCACGTTCAAAGTCTCCAGCACATTGCGGTCCACATACATCACGCCGGGGAAGAACTTCACAGGCACGCCAAACCGTCCGCTGGTCTGGAAGGTGCCCAGGCCCGCACTGTTTACGGTATCCGCCAGATTCTGGGTCTCCGGGTCCGCGTTCCAGTACTCGAAGACATCCGCCAACAGCATGTTGGACAGCGCGAAATCGGCATCGGAGTACATGATGCAGTCCGGAGCGTTGCCGTTGCTCACCAGCGTGTTCAGGGTCGTATTATATGTAGCCACATTCTCATATACCGCATTCACCTTGATGTTGGGGTACAGTTCCATAAATCTGTCCGCCAGATATTTCACCGTCTCATCCTGGTCAAAATGGAAATAGGTCAACTCAATATTGTCGGATGTCAGATCGGCGGCGGGATGATAAGTGATGCCGTTAATCACCACCTCCTGGGCCCGCTCCGTATTACCGCTGTTGCCATCTCCTCCGCCATCGCCCGCGTTGCCGCTGTCATTGCCACATCCGGCCAGCCCTGCCACCATGGAAGCGGAAAGCAGTAACGCCAAAAGCCTGCTTCTCTTTTTCATAGTTTTTTCCTCCTAAATAAAATGTTCTGCGGCTGTCTGTAAAGCCGCCTTCCGCGCCAGGCCAGAGGACCTGCGCAAATCCTTCAATTCCTTTATAAGACATTTATATCACATTTCCCGGGAAAAATCCATATCTTTTATAGAAAAAACTTAACTTTTTTAGTCAATATTAAAATTTTATTAAAAATTTACTAAAAGAAGATGCTGAAATTGTGAATTATTTCAGCATCTTCTCTAGGCAAATTACCTGTAACTAAACCTATTATGTAATTTTATCAGCAAGTTTTACTTATTCTCCCGTGATGCCCACCCGATCGATACTTTCCACGAAGTATCTCTGGAGCACAAAGTACATGAGCAGAATGGGCAGGATACTGAGCATCGTACCGGCCATGCTGATGGACTCGTTCAGAGTGGTGGCGCCGCTGGCTTCCGTCTGGGCGTAACTGTTGAAATTGGTGGCGAATTTCTGTAGCTGTACCACCAATGTGGTCCACTTGGACTGGGTCATAACGCCGGACACATACATCCGGGTCAGATAGGAATTATTCCAGTACCACACAAAGGAGAACAGGAACACGGTCAAAATCGCCGGAGCCGCTGAGGGCAGGGAGATTCGCACAAAAGATTTGAAATACCCCGCGCCGTCGATCTGGGCCGCCTCTATCAGTACTTTGGGCACCTGCTTAAAAAACTGATAGAAAATCAGAATAAAGATCGAGGCGTTGATGCCCTGGGCCAGCAGCGAGGGCACCACAAAGGCCCACAGCGTGCTGAGTATTTTTAGGTTCGAGTACAACACATAGGTGGGAATCATGGTTACCTGGCTGGGCAGGATAAAGGTGAAGATGATAATACCCATCATAATCTTTTTGCCCGGAAACTCGAACCTTGCCAAACCATAGCCCACCACAGAGCAGGACAGCACATTGAGCAGAGTGGGAACTCCCGCCACGATAATACTCAGCCCCAGTACCGGCCAGAAATTCATGCTGGACCCCGCCTGCGCATAATTCTTGAAATTAAAGCTGCTGGGAATCCAGTTGATGGAGGTATCCAGCAGATCGTCCAGCGTCATCAGAGAACTACTGAGCATATACAGGATCGGGTACAGATAGATAAATCCGATACAGATCAGCAGCGCGTACACCACAAACTGCTTCAAAAAGCCCTCTTTTTCCCGGGAACCCATAAAAAACTTCTTAATCTTGTCTTTCTCTATATCCGTCAGCCTGTGAGGCTTCCAGTTCCATTTGGTCTTAGTCGCCTCGGAAACATTGTTAATAGTCTCGGAGCCGTTTTTAATAGTCACGGAGTCGTTTTTAATAGTCTCGGAGCCGTTTTTAATAGTCTCCCGAGCCGTCGTAGGTTTTGTACTTGCGCTTTGTCCTTGCTTTTTCGATCTTCCTGGCATTGCGGATTCCCCTCCTTTCAATACGTTTTACGGTCCTGGCCTCCTTCTTCCTCTCGCGCCTTGCGCGTTTCACCTGGCGCTCGTATATATCCTTGCGGGCCATCAGCAGCACCGCGAACAGTACCACAATCAGCACCACTACCAGGGAGTAGAGCCAGGCCATGGCGGACGCATAGCCATACCCCTTCTCCTTGGTGCCGGAGAACATGGAGTCCTGGATCAGCGTGATAATGGCATTCTGCTCGTTGCCCGAGATGAATACCACCGTGTACACTACGTTCAGCAAAATCATAGGCTTGATAGTGGGCAGTGTGATCTTCCAGAAACATTCCCAGCCGGAACCGCCGTCCATCTGTGCCGCCTCATACATGGAACTGTCAATCTTCTGTAGGGCGGACAGGAAAATCAGAATCTGTACACCGGAGTACCAGAGTATGGTTATCATATTTCCGAAAAGTTCCGTGATACTCTCCGCCAGAGACCGGGGCAAAAAGCCCGATACGGCGTTGCCGATGGCCTGGGTATCGATGGTGGAGATGGTTGCCGCGCCTTGGTCCGCCAGCATACCCATCACCGGGCCGCTGACTACGATCACCGGCAGGAAGAAAATCAACCGGAAAAATCCCTTGCACCGGATCTTACCGTTTAGCAAAATGGCAATGATCAGCGCGAAAACCACAATTACAGGCACCGAAATAATGGTGCTGAACAGATACTGGGACAACTGGGGGGTAAAGTCCGTGTCCACCAGCAGAATCTGGGTGTAGTTGCCCAGCCCCACAAAGTTGAAGTTCTTTCCCATGGGGGTGATACGAATATTGTTCAGGCCATACCAGAAGGAGCTCCCCAGGGTATAAATCAGGAAAATGGCCGCACCGATGATCCAAGGGGTCACGAAGATCAGCCCGGTGATGGCTTCCCGCCGGGCCAGACGCCCGGGTTTTATCTTCACTTTCGCCTTTTTTTCTTTTTTACTCTCTTTACTCATAGCCATCACTCACCTGCCTTATAGGACAAACCGTCAACGGTTATGCCGTCCACTGTCACCGCGTCCTGGTTATAGTTGATATAGAACACTACACCGTTGTCATAGGTTACTTTGTTGACGCCCTCCGCCAGCATCTCGTGTCTGACAATCACGGCATCCCCCGTCAGCGCCGCCGCCTGGCGGAACTCTTGGTCATATTCCACGATGGTATCCCTGTAGGTGGAATACTTGGTGCTATACAGGTCAGCGGAGTTGGTGTAGATCAGGTCCGCCGAATCCTCATAGGTCACATAGAAGGAAGGGTATACCCCCGCCTCCAGCATCCGCAGACGAAACTCCTGCTTATTGGCCTCAAAGTTTACGTATTCGGCGTACATGGGGACAATGCCCTTGAGCACGATGGAGAAAAAGGGAACCTCCTCGTCCTCATACATGAAATCCGATGTGCCCAGAGGCATATCCAGCATGGCCCCGGTGTAATTCCACAGATAGGCAAAGGGCTTCTCCAATATCAGGTTGGTCTGCCCGGCTATATCCGCAATACTGTTCCGATAGGTGTCCGCCGTAAAAATACGGTCGTAGTATTTGCTGCTGTAGCTGTAGGAGAACAGATTGTTGGACACACCCGCCACCGCCAGATTGTTTACACCTTTGGCAGTGTAACTCTCCACAAACTTATCCAGGTTATAGTCGCTCCTGGTGGGAAGCAGGTAGTTGAAGGTATCATAAACATAACCTCTGGTGCTGATTTCCAATCTCCTCTTATTGACCTTTTTCACTATATTGAAAGTGGTATTGCTCTCTTCGGGATTGGCCCACAGCGCGTCATTGTACAGATAGATATCATAGCCCTTCCCCGCAGAGTCCTGGATCAGATCTGTCAGAGCGCCTGTACCGCCGATCTTGCCGTCCGCCCTGTACTTACCGATGGGGATGTGGTACATCCCTCCCTTCTGCCAACCCTTGTAGACACTGAGTACCGAGTCAACGCCCGCCGCCTGTAGCTGCCCGTAGATCTCACGGATCTGGTCCACGTCCGTCATGACCACGGCCCGGGTGGAAATCAGAAATTCTTCCCTCTCCGTTCCCAGGAAATCCACGCGGGTTTTGTAACGGTTATCCTGCCGCTGTATCAGGCCGTTTTCCAGCAGATAGTCCCGGTAAGTCACCGCCATGCCCGAATATCCCGCGTCCGCGCCGGAGAGCAGCATATAGCGCACCCGCAGATTGCCGTGGGTTCTGTCCGCCTCCACACTGGTCATGGTGCCCGAGTTGGAGTTGTTCAGGGGCTGTATATAGGTCCTGCGCACCAGGAATTTAGCATAGCATCTGTTGTAGTCCACCATGACGCCGTTGGGCTGGGCTTCGATGCTGGCCCGTTTCTCTCCCTCCTCCACGATGGCCAGATAACCCAGCTGGTCATCCGTGTGGACCATGCCGAACACCGGCGCCAGCACCTTCTCGGAGCTGTTCACAGTGCGGTATCTGCCCCAAAGCAGGGTTTCCGTGGTGGATTCCGTAAAGCCTGCGTCCGCGCCGTAGATCATCTGGGAGTAGCCGCTGGCATAGCGCCCGTCCTTGTCGTCCAGATAGATCAGCGCGCCGTTGCCGTCCGGGATAAACATATAGCCTTCCTGATTGTCCAGATAGCTGTAACCCAACATGGGGAAGAGACTCACCGTGCCAATATAGCTGTCTTTGCCATTCTCCACAAAGGACTCCTCCGGCACCTCCGCCACCAGCGCGTCCCCCTCCAGGGAGACATGGACCGTCAGACCAAACTCATATTCCTTCCAATATATCTTTGCGGAAAATCCGCTGTCGTCATAGCTGTAATCAATGGTATTGGGACAGCTCACCAGATCCACCTGGTATGTGTCGTTGGCGTTTTTGATAGCGCTTAACACCACGCCGGACTGCATGTAAGCCGTCCATGTCTTATTGTTGGCCCCGTTGTCGTCCTCCTGGGATAAGGTGGACAGGAGCACCTTGCCCGTGGCCTTGTTTCTCAGAATAACGGACAGGGTAGGCTCGTAGAGATACAGTTCATAGCCTTCGCTCTCCGCCACTTTGTTGTAGTCAGCCGGTATATCCCCGCCCGCCGCGCGGGCTGTGAGACGCAGCTGCGGTATCGACAGCACCAGCAGAAAAGCCGCCGCAAGGACACATATGCTTTTTTTCATTCCCTTAATTGCCAATTCGATACACCACCTCTCCGCCGATGGCACTGATAAATTCAAATACCTGTGCCCAAAGTACATAAATGATAAAGAGTAACAATGCCATGATCAGTATGGTAAACGCGGTCAGGCACAATACCTTGAACGTCTCCTTGGCTGTGTAGTTGTTGACCTCCTTCACCGCCAGTACGAACAGTACCGCCACCCAGACATAGATGGCACAGTAGCCGAAACTGATGAGAAACTGTTCGTTGACTGTCACCACATGGGACAGCAGGAACACCACAGGGATCAAAGTCACATAGGGAGTCAGGCAGTAGGTAAAGGAACAGAAAATCTTCTTCACCGTGCCCTCGCCGTCATTGATGGTACAAACCAGATAATTACAGGCGGTCAGTGCCAGCAGAACCACCACTACCATGCCAATGTCAGAAAAAATCTCATAACGCCCCTCCCGGACAGTCTTTTGCAGAAAACCGCACAGGTATTTGTTAATCATATATTCCACGGTAAAGATTACCACCAGAAGATTGGCCGTAACCAGCGACGCCCTGCCCTCTCTGGCGATACCATAGCAACCGTCAATGGGATGTCTCATAAAGTACCAGGCGTATTTGAAATCCCGGACGCGCCGGTTCTCCTGTAGCCCGGCGGACGCTTTTCGCAGGGGCGCGAGGATTCCCTTTTTCCCATCCAGCGTCTTGATCACCTTGCCTGCTGCCCACAGAATCACAATCGTCCAGATGATGGGGACAATCCACTTTTTCAGCCAGAGATTGCGGATCTCCCAAGTGGCTTCCGAGTAGCCCATATAGTCTTTGGCCAGTTTGGCGTAATACTGGGCCATCTCGTAGTTCTCCTCCTGGAAGTACGCCCGGCCCATGGCCATGTTGGCGTAGTCAAACATGCTGTTCATCTTCAGCACTTCCTCCAGGGGCTCCTTGCTCTCGGTGTAGCGACCGGTAGAGTACAGATTCAGCGCCTTGTGCAGCAGATCCGTGAACTCCGTGGGCTCATAGACCTGAATCTGCGCCTTGTCGGAGTCCAATATGTACAGCCGGTCCTGTAAGTCCACATCCATGGCGCTCACCACCGTACACAGGCCCACCCGCTGATTGCCGTCGTCGGAGCCGCCGAATACAAAGAGCGCCTCGCCCTCGCTGTTGAACTCATACACAAAACCCTGTTGGGATACCATAAACACATTGTCGTGGTTGCCCGCCGCCACCGCTGCGGGAATATCATCATAGATGTCCGGCTCGATCACATTCTTGCCGGCGATGTTCAGCCTCTTTAAAGTGTTTTCCTCCTCGCCTCTGGTCACCGTATAGATCAGGCCCTTGCCGTCTATACACAGGTTGTCGGGCGTGGAAGGAATGTTGGATACCATCTTCGCCCGCTGGGCCTTGGTGGCCAATGCCCTGCGGATCACGATCATGGGGGAACTGGACGCCATATTGGTGCCGAAGTACCCCAAAAATGTGCCTCCCTCTATGGGAGAGATTTCCACAATACCGTTGGTGTTGGACTCACAGATCACATACATGATCCCTGCGTCGTTCACCACCAGCTTGATGGGCAGAAAACTCAGGGATTCGCCGTACAGGGGGGAATCCGGCTTTCCGTAACGGTTCAGCAGCTGCCCGTCCCCGTCAAACTCAAACACCGCCTCCGCGTCCCGGTCCGCCACATACACATGGCCGTTTTCCGTCACATATACGCCTCGGGGAGAAACCAGTGTTCCCTCTCCAATGGTCTTTAGCAGATTGCCCTCCAGATCGCCCACCACAATGCGGGCGTTGCCGCTGTCCGCCACATAGATTTTGCCCTCATCCGTCACATGCAGGTCTGCGGGCCCGTTTAACGACTCGTCGTCGAACTTGGTGATGGTCTCGTAGGGCAGATATGCCGTCTGTGTCTGAATCATATAGCCATAGCCGTCAAAAGTAAAGGTCCTGTAGGGCGCGTCCGCTCCCACGCTGATCGCGCTGCCCGTCAGCAGCAGCACCGCAAAAAGGCATAAGGCTATTCTCCTGAAATGCTTTTTCATCTTTTTCATTTCTCTCACCTTTTCCTTTACTTGATACCGGAGTGCGCCATGGTGTTCATAACGTTCTTCTGCAATATGATAAACAGCACCAGGTTCGGGATGAACATGATCAGGGAAGCCGCCGCCGCCATCCCCTGCCCGGCTACCGTGTTGTTGGCGTTGGCCAGGGTGTTCATATAGAATGTCAGCGTCTTCATGCTGTCGTCATTCACAAAATAGTTGGAGGTCTCCATGTTGGTCCACACCTGTTGGAATACCAGAATGGAGGCCGTGGCGATAGCGGGTTTGATCATGGGGATGATGATCTTAAGATATACCTGCCAGTCTGTGGCGCCGTCCATGTAGGCCGCCTCCATCAGGGAGTCCGGCACCTGGTCCACGAACTGCTTCACCAGAAACAGCGCCACAGGCATGGCCACCAAAGGCAGGATGTGCGCCAGGTAGCTGTCGATCATACCGGTCTTGCTGATCACCAGGTAACGGGGAATCAGCACGGCGGTGGCCACAAACATAATGGCGGTCTGGTTAATATTCATCAGCGTGTTCTTGGCCTTGAACCGGATCTTGGACAGCGCGAACGCCGCGCAGGTGGTCATCAGCAGGGACAGGAAAATGGTCACCAGCGTCACGATCAGACTGTTGAACACATAACGGCTCAAGGGAATGCCCGATGTCCGGCTGGCCTTGATCAGGCTCTCAAAATTTTCCAGGGTTGCGTTTCTCACAAAGAAGGTAGGAGGGAATGCAAACAGCTCTTCCATGGGCTTAAACGCATGGTTGATAATGAAAATAATGGGTAATGCCATGAAAATCACCAGCGGGAGCAGGATCACAATGATCTTGATCTGGCTCTTCTCAAATCTGGTGGGATTGATGCGATGTCCTTTATATGCCATATCCTATTCTCCTCCTCTCTAAAAATCGTCTCTCTCTCCAAAGAGCCTGTCAGCCACTTTGGAGAATAATTGTACAATGAGCAGCAGTACCACGGAAACCGCCGCCGCGTAACCCATCTCGTAGCGCAGGAAACCGTAGTCTTCGATATGGTTTACAATCAGCTGGGAAGCGTATCCCGGCGAAGGGTTGCCCGTCAGCAGCGTAAAGATCGTGCCCGCCTGGAAAGCGTTGACGATGGCCATAACCGCCGCGAACAGCATCTGGGGTTTCATGCTGGGGATGACGATATAGATCATCTCCTGAAAGCGGTTCTTAATGCCGTCGATGGCCCCCGCTTCATACAGGGATTCATCCGTGTTCAGAATACCGGCGATCAGGGACAGAAATCCGATACCCATGCTGGACCACAGTCCGATGACAATAACGATGGGCAGCAGATATTTGGCGTTGATCAGCCAGATCACCGGCTCGTTCAATACGCCCAGACTCATGAGCCAGCTGTTTAAAAGGCCCGTCTGGTCGCCGGAGAAAATAACCTTCCACACCACGGTCATGGCCACGCCCGCCGTCATGCTGGGCGAATAAAGAATCAGCGCGAACACGGTGCGGAACCCCCTTGTCAGATTGCACAGGGCCCAGGCCAGCACAAAGGATAGCACATAGCCTCCCACACCCACAATCAGCGCGTACACCACCGTGTTGGGCAGCACATGCTGCATGAACACCTCGTCGTTGGTCAGCACGGTAATGTAATTCAGAAAGCCCACCCAGGACGGAAACTCGATGGCGTTGAAGTTGGTGAAGGACAATGCCACCGCCAGCAACACCGGCACCAGGATAAATACGGTAAAAGCCAGGCCGTAAGGCGCAATGAACAGATAGCCGTTTTTGTTGTTGCTCCGCTTACTTATTTTATTCTTTTTACCTTTTGTCTCTGCCATAGAAAATCCTCACCCCCTATTCTCTTCCCAATATTTCACGTATGGTTTCTATGGTAGGTATATTGTAGTCCTCGATGGTGTTGCCATCGCTGTCGATGAACTCAAATTCCTCCAGCTTACGGCTAAACTCTCGGTTAATGGTCTTAACCGCCTTGTCGATGCGGGTCTGAGCCGTCTGCTTATTGACCACTATATCGTTGAAGGCATTGCTCATCTCACGTTCCAACAGATAGGTGCCGGGCACTCTGGCCACATCCACCACATGACGCATCTGCTCCGCAATGATCTGCTTGTCGCCAAAGTCCCAGGGCAGCTGCATGAAAGCCTCCATGTTGGCCGTGGTCCACATGTACTCCTCGCCATATGTGATCTGCAAAGTCTGGCCGAACTCCGCCTGTACCTCTGTGGAGGACCACCATTTGACAAACTCCCAGGCTTTCTCCTCCCGCTCACTGTCGGACTTGAAGATTACACTGCTCTCCGCGCAGCCGCAGACCGTGCGGTCAATGGTGCCGTCCTCCTGTTCCATGCCGGGCACCAGGGCGATGCTCCAGGAGTTTTTAAGCTCCGGCGCCGCGTTGGACAGCAGGTTGTAGGCGGCATAGTCCGCCACACCGATGGGCATGTCGCCATTGCGGAAATGCTGGTAAAAATTATCTATGTTTATCGGCATGTTGTAAATAGTAAACAATTCCGTCAGATATGTAAAGCCGTCCACCGACTCCGCGCTGCCCAGCGCCGTGCCCTGCTGCGCGGTGGAGCCGTACAGGGAGCCGCCAAACTGATGGATCAGCGGCGTGGTGCCGTGGAAGTTCCGCATCAGCAGCATGCCGGACACGGGCTGATAATAGTTCAGACCTCTCATCTGCAACTCCGGCAGCATGTCGATGACCTCCTGCATGGAGTCCGGCACTTCCAGACCCAGCTTATCCAATATGTCGCTTCTGTAGTACAGCACCCAGAAATTCATGGTCTCGGGCATGGCATAAATGCCGCCGTTGACACAGGAGGTCAGGAAGAAACCGTCCTCATAAGGAGCCGCGACCTGCGCGAAGTCGTCGAAACGGGTCATTTCCACCAGTGCACCGCGAATAGCCAGTTCATAAGGAATCGTGTAGTTAATGCCGGTAGCCACGTCCGGGGCCTTGCCGGAGGTGTTGGCCAGCACCAGTTTATACTGGTCCGGCATAATGGAGATATCCACCTCAATGCCTGTGCGGGGGGTAAAATATTCGTCAATCATTTTCTGCATGATCTGCACATATTGGCTGGAGCGGTTCACCCATACCTGCAAATGCTCCGGGTCCGTATTGCCGGTGGAGTATGCCTGATCGGTAAAGGAAGTCACAAACCTCTTGATATTCATTCCCGCCGACACAAAGACATTGGGCTTCTTCGGAAGAGTGGCCCCCTCCTGGTAGATAAAGATCCTGTCTATGGCCAGTTTATTCTTGATCAGCGTGTCCACCGTGTTGGCCAGGTGCCGGTTGGCGCTGGAGGGGCTGGTACACAGCTCCGCCACGCGGAAGGGAATTTCGTCCGGCTCCTCGGCCAGGGAGATCAGCTGCCCGGCAGCAATGCTCATGGAAGACAGCACGGCGATGGTTCCCTTTTTGCCTGCGTATTCTTTTACCGTATCCTGCAAGGCGTACAGCCGGTCCGCATAGCCGTACAGCTGCTCCTCAATGTCCGGAATATACCGGGAGAGCTTTAAATCCCGGTACTTGTCGGCATTGTTGCCCGCCACCTTGGTGATCTCCAGAGACAGATCGTTGACGGCGGACATGATCTCGTCCAGCCCCTCCAGGATCTCCCGAATCTCGTCGATGCTGATGGTAAAGGAGATGGTGTGGGTCCCCTTTTCCAGATATACGCTGAGGTTCTCTCCATTCCCATCCTCCAGGGTGGTCGTTTTGTATCTGGTAGTATACTCCATGGGGTAAGAGGCAAGCTGCTGATGGGGAATCTCTCCGTCGATCTCCACATTGAGAAACACCGGGAAATCATTCTTATCGGACTGGCGGTAGTTCATCCCTATGTAATAGTATCCGTCCTCATACACTTCAAATCGGTAGGTGACCTTCTGCCCCGCCGTGAGGAAGGAATCGGAGTCGATGGTGTTGAGCACCGTATCCTTTACCTCGTAGGGATAGAGGCTGGTATCGTACTCGGCAATGCCATGGATGGCGGAATCATTCCGGTAGGTAAAGTCCTCCCCCTGGATCTCAATCAGTTCCTGCCCCTCCGCTTTCTGACTGCCGCTGTAGGCGGGAATCTGCTCCGGAGGCGCAAGCAGCAGCGCGCCCAACAGGAAGTTTCCCTCATTCACCTGAAGCCGGATCTCATGGCTGCCTGCCTCCAGTTCCAGTGTCAGGGGACGGGACCGCCGGTAACTGCCGTCGCTTAAATATTTGCGCTCCCACCGGATCAGCTTATCCGGCACGGTCACGATCTCATTGTCGTAACGGTCATAGGATTTCTCGCCGCTCTGTACCCAGGTGGTCTCAAACTCCAGATTACGGCACTCGTAATAGGGAAATTCTCCATCCACGGTCATGGCCAGTCCCACGGGCAGCACGGACTCGTCGTAGGAGAGATAGTCAAAGCCCAGATAGTACTGCGCAGTCTGGGGCACCTCTACCTGTAGGGTGACCACATCTCCTATATGAAGGTCCACCACCTGATCCGCCAGCTCATAACTTCTGTTCTCGGAGGTGATCTGCCCTCCGTCGGTGATGGCTTCCGCCGCTTTTGTGATCACCTCACTGCCAGTATAGAGCGCCGCGCTGTAACCCGCGCTCACCTTGGTGTAGTTGTTGGTGATCATCTCATTGACATATCCATCGTCGGAGGAATAGCCGGACGAGTCACTCCCGCCATCCGTCTCGGCCCGCAGTTCCTGGCCGGGAACCACGGTCAGAAGCATGGTGGCCGCAAGCGTCATGGCTGTCAATTTCGCACCGCTTTTCTGCTTCATAATGCTAACCTTTCCTTTCCTGATTCTATTTATTGTTTTATTGAATCCTTAAATGTTTTAGTGAACTCTATACATTTCTAAGTTACTATGTTTCGGGCAAAAAGTCAATGCTGGAATTATATTTTTTTTGTGCTATTTTATATATGTAAAGCCTCATAGTATCTGCTTCTTAGGCACTCTTGGGATAATACACAAATCTGTCATGCCATTTTTGTGGGAATTGCACTATAAGATTACCGAAAAGAGAGAGGAGATGGTTTATGTTGCAGAAAAAGCGAAATCTGAAAGTAGCGGGTTGTCTCATAGCCGCCTGTCTGTTTACCGCCTGCGGGACGCCTGCCAGTACGCCAGGGGAAGAAAATGCGGCGACACCCACCCCTACGGAGACGCCCGTCGGCGATCCCGACGGAAAGGAGGGTGACAGCGCTGCGGCCATGGTCGCAAGTTATGTCGTACATGTGGACAGTTCCGGACTGGACGAGTCCCACGCCATCAGCGACACATTATACGGCATCTTTTTGGAAGATATCAATCATGCTCTGGACGGCGGCCTTTATGCCGAACTGATCAAGAACCGCTCCTTTGAGTACGGCGGGATCGCCGGAAATCAAAATAGACATGGCTGGAGCGTTTGGCCGGAGAACGGTACATCTTCCGGTTTTTCCGTTGTGGACGGCTTGGAAGACGGCAGCTGTCTTCATGAAAACAATCCCCACTACGCCCGCCTCGTCAACACAGAGGAGGCGGAGCGCCTCTACCTCTCCAATAAAGGGTATCTGTCCGGCATGCATATCAAAGGGCAGGAAGAATACATTTTCTCGGTCTACCTGAAAAGCCCCGACGGATACAACGGCATTATCTCTGTGGAGTTAAACCGCCAGGGCGCTACGCTGGCCCGGGGCGAAATCAGCGGTATAACCGGCCAATGGGCCCGGTATGAGTTGACACTGACTGCGGAGGAACACGCTGCCGGAGCAGATCTGGCAGACTCCACGCTGAGTCTGGGAATAGACAGAGGCACCGTGGATTTGGATCTGGTAAGCCTGATGCCTGCGGACACCTTTAAAGGACTACCCATCCGAAGAGACCTGGGGGAGATGCTGGAGGCTTTGAATCCTTCTTTTTTGCGTTTTCCCGGCGGCTGCGTCATCGAGGGGCGGGATGAAGAATCCATGTACAGCTGGAAGGACTCCATCGGCGGCGGCGCCCGGCTGACCACAGGATATGGGACTACCGGCGGCATAGAGGTACGGCCCCAGGGTTGTTCCATCTGGAAGGGGACGCAGAATCATCCCTATTACACCACCTATGGCATGGGCTTCTACGAATTTTTTGAACTGTGCGAAGTTCTGGACTGTATGCCCGTACCGGTGCTGAACGCGGGTATGACCTGTCAGGTGCAGAGTCCCAGATACATTGTATATGATGTAAACAGCCAGGAGTTCCGCCAGTGTGTACAGGACGCGCTGGACCTGGTGGAGTTCTGCCGTGGGGACGCTTCCACGCAGTGGGGGGGCGTGCGGACCGCTATGGGGCATGAGGAGCCTTTTGCGCTGAAATATATCGGCATCGGCAACGAGCAGTGGCAATCCGAGTATTTCCAACATTACCGCCTGTTTGTGGACGCCTTCAACAAAGCCGCACAGGAAAATCCCGCGCTCTACGGCGATATTTGGCTGATTGTGGCCAACAGCACCTCCTCCGGGGACCGGGTGGGCTGGAATTATGTGGAGGACTGCGCCGACTGGGGGGATGAGATCACCGCCCTGGTGGACGAACACTACTATGAGGCACCCTCCTTCTTCTTCACCAACACCCACCGCTACGACAGTTATGACCGGGACAGCCAGGCCCGGGTGTTTTTGGGGGAGTACGCCGCCCAGTCCAACACGCTGGAGGCGGCGCTGGCGGAGGCAGCCTATATGACCGGCCTGGAGAAAAATGGAGATGTGGTGGAAATGGCCTGTTATGCGCCGCTGTTCGGCAACAGACTCCAGAGTCAGTGGAGTCCGAATATGATCTGGTTTGACAGTGCCACCGCTTACGGCTCCGTCAACTACTATGTGCAACAGCTCTATGCCAACAATAAAGGCGTCGCCAATCTACCCGCAGAGCTGACTGTGGAAGCCGCCTCCTCTTCAAATCTCTCCGGCAGGGTGGGGCTGGGCAGCTGGCAGACCAGCGTGGCCTATGACAATCTGACCGTCACGGACAATGTCACCGGCGAGAGCCTGTACCAGGCGGATTTTGACGACGGAGAATTTCCCGGCGACATGACGGTCTGGGAGGGAGACTGGACTGTGAAGGACGGCAGGCTTGTTCAGAGTCACACCGGGAATCCTGCGGACGCCAACACCGGCGACAGTGTCTATGTGGGCGATACGGGCTGGAGCAATTATACACTGACCGTGGAGGCGGAGATTCTGTCCGGCCCCGAGGGCTTTCTGGTCCCCGTGTGCGTCCGGGACGCCGCCAACAACATGTTCTGGAATATAGGGGGCTGGGGCAATACCGTCTCCTGCCTGCAAATCGTGTCCGGAGGCAGTAAGAGCGGACAGATCTCGGGCACGGTGAAAAATGTGAAATTGCAGCGGGGAAAGGTCTATACTGTCCGGGTGGTGGTGGAGGGCAGTCATGTGGAAGGCTATCTGGACGATGTAAAATATCTGGATTATACCTATGAGGCTCCCCAATCTCTATATGAATCGGCCAATATAGATGAAAACGGCGATATCCTTATCAAACTGGTAAACCCCACGGGGCGGACGATCTTGGTGGACACCCGCCTGGAGGATTTCAAGGCGGAACAGTATGAGAAGAACGCGGAGGTGACCGTATTATCCGGTGACTCTCTCAGCGCTGTGAACAGTTTTGACGAGCCGGAAAAAATAATTCCGGTATCGGAAACGACGGCCATTGGCGAGAACTTTGCGTATGAGGCCCCGGCCTACTCCCTGACGGTATTGCGAATCCCGGCAAAGGAATCCATTTCGGCCATGCAAAATTGAAAATCTAAAAAAGGAAACAGCCAGGCGCATCAAGGCTGTTTCCCTTTTTTTATGACCATGAAATTGCAGGGCGTAAGCAGTCCGCCTACAATATATTAGCCATGAGCTTGCTTGTCGTCAGCAGAAAGTTCTTATCAGACTCCGACCAGCGGAAACGGTGGTTGAATGCCTCATAGAAAAAGTACAGGTTGATGTCATTCTTATCCTTGTAGCAAAAACATACCATACCCTCTATGCGGCTTCCCCTGAGCAGTTCGAAAAGTTCCCGGTTTACACCCTCCAGATTGGTGATATGGCTGGCCATGAGATAATGGGGCTGATCCAGTAAATGTACCAGTTCATCGCGGGTGATAAAGAAGTGCATATCCGGCGCGGGATGGTAATCTCCGCTGATATAAATGGGTTCTCTCTGTCCTGCCCTGTATATCCGCACTCCGTCGATCTCAAAGGCAGAGCGAATCTGATCCAGGATCTCCTCCATGGAACCTGTTCCTTCGGAAAACAGACGAATGCCGATGTCCGCCACCACATCCGCCAAATATTCGGCCTTTTCCAGAGGATTCATTGTATGGCGGATGGATTGCCCCTCCTCCACTAAATCTCCGTGCTTATCTTCCTCATAGATTACAAAACGGTTTTTCCCTTTAAATTTTGCCAGATAAAGGCATTTATCCGCCTTATTAAACAATTCATCATAAGAATTACCGTCTACAGGCGCTTTGCTGATGCCGACGGATAAGGTGACCTTACAGCTCTCTTCCCGGTTCTCAAAAGTGGTCTGCACCTGCTTTCTTATGGAAGTCAGCATGGCCCGCATCTGCATTTCCGTGCTGATCCAATTGGTAAAGATAAAAAATTCGTCTCCGCCAAAACGTCCCACAATCCCCCGCCCATTCATGGTACTGTTGATGATGGACGCGACCTGGCTGATGACCTGATCCCCATACATATGCCCGTAGGAATCGTTAATATTTTTAAAGTTATCTATGTCTATTACAGCCATATAGTGGGTTTCATTGTCAGATGCCAGCATCTCCGCCACATATTCCGCGCAGGCCCGTTTATTTAACAGACCCGTAAAAGAATCTTTTCCCTCCGCAGTGGCATAATAAGGGATGGCGTCCTCCGCCTTCTGGTCCTTCATCCGGAGTATACCCAGCACTATTTTTTGATTGTTGTGCTTGTAGATTACCTTGCCTTCTATATGGAACAATCCCATCATGGTCTTGTGCCGGGGTATGGGTCCCCGCAGGTCACAGGAAAAGTTCTCCTGGGCACTGAGGAGGTGCTGGCAGAATATTTCCAGTTCCTCCTGAAAGTTTTTTCGGGTATACAGGGCGCAAACCCTCTCCCGAAACTCCGCCAAGCTGCACTTCATCAAAACGGTAGACTTGATGCCCACATAGCGGAACACGGCGATACAGTCCTGTTCCACGTCGTAGTCAAAGAGATACTCCTGATACATGGACAACAGAGCCCGATACCTGTTGGCATCGTTGGAAGCCTGCAAGTACTTTTCTTCCAGGGTGAACAGATTGTATATTGTCAAGTCCCATACCTGCGCCCCGCTCACGGTGCGTCTGTTGTCGCTGATAATCAGATCCACCTGCTGATATCGGTCCTCCAGTCCCCGTATGGCTGTCAATACTCTGATACAACCCCCGGGTTCCAGACTGTCAAAGACCCGGCAAAATTCCTCCCGCAGCTCCGGATGGATGCAGTCCGCCATACAGATCCCCACGGTTTTCCCCATAAAATGATAGAAATGTTCATCAGCCATTTGAACCATATACTCTCTGTTCACGGCTGCGCTACAGTAAACCATATCCGATGGCAACGTAGTTATGTACTCCGCAATCTTCATACCGATTCCTCAGGTCTTAATATTTTACCCAATTCCTTCATCAAAACCTCAATGTTGATTGGTTTAGCTATATGGCCGTTCATACCGCTGTTCAGAGCCTCCTGCTTATCTTCCTCGAAAGCGTTGGCTGTCATGGCCAGAATCGGGATGGAGGCCAGTTCACGGTTTTCCAGCTTACGGATGGCTCTGGTGGCCTCATAGCCGTTCATTACAGGCATCTGCACATCCATGAGCACCAACTGGTAATATCCCGGCTCAGAACGGCTGAGCATCTCCACAGCCATCTGCCCGTTCTCCGCTATCTCTGTGGAAAATCCCGCCCCTTCCAGAATGGCCACCGCGATTTCCTGGTTCAGTTCATTGTCCTCGGTGAGCAGGATACGGCCTGTAAAAATTTCCGTCTGCTTATGCTCGGAAACATCCTCTTTTTTATCCGCGCCCACAATGGAATTCAGACAGCCCTTCAGTTCTGACAAAAACAGCGGCTTGCTACAAAACGCCGTCACACCGGCCTCCAGCGCTTCATCTTCAATGTCGGACCAATCGTAGGCCGTCAAAACAATGATGGGAACGTTCTTTCCGGTCTCCTGACGAATCCGGCGGGCCACCTCCACGCCGTTCATATCGGGCAGCAGCCAGTCAACCACATAGACAGAATAATTGTCCCCGCGCATAACCGCCTGCCGGGTGCGCAGGACGGCCTCTTTCCCGGACAGCGTCCACTCCGCCCGCAGACCGATCTGCTGGAGCATACTGGACACGCTGTCACAGGTGTTGAAATCGTCATCCACCACCAGCGCGCGCAGTCCCTTGAGTTCGGGTATGGTGGGAGCCTCCTTCTTTCCGGAGTACAGGCGGAAGGTGAAGGAGACCACCACTTCCGTTCCCACTCCCTGTTTGCTCTTTACATCTATATATCCGTTCATCAGGTCCACAATATTCTTGGTGATGGACATCCCCAGCCCGGTTCCCTGTATTCGGCTGATGGTGGAATTGCGCTCTCTCTCAAAGGGTTCAAATATATGAGACACAAATTCCTCGCTCATGCCGATTCCCGTATCAATAATGCGAAATTCATAATTGCCGTACCCTGCGGGAGCGCTGGGAAGTTCACTCACCTTGATAGCTACTTTGCCGCCCGCGCCGGTGTACTTCACGGCATTACTGAGTAGATTCAGCAGAACCTGATTCAACCGCAGTCCATCACAATAAATATCCTCATTCTGAATGTCCATGGCGTCCATAAACAGTTCCAGCTGCTTTGCGTGTACGTCCGCCTGTATAATGCTGCGCAGGTTGTGCAGGATATCCGGCAGACTGCAATGCTTCTCCTCCAGATGCATCTTGCCGCTCTCAATACGACTCATATCCAGAATGTCGTTAATCAGACTGAGCAAATGGTTTCCGGAGGTCATTATCTTTTTAAGATATGTCTCCACCTGCTCTCTGTGTTCTATATGGGTGATGGCCAGCGTTGTAAATCCGATAATGGCATTCATGGGTGTGCGAATGTCATGGGACATATTGGAGAGAAATACGCTCTTTGCCTTGTTGGCCCGGTTGGCCTGGGAGAGCGCATCCTCCAGCAGAGCTTTTTTCTTCATCTCGTTGCGGGTCTCCTCATCCACACTGCGCAGCCCCAGGACGATTCCTCTGTTTTTAACCCACTCTCCGACACGCACGGCAACCATCTGAAAATAACGTATCTCCCCGCAGCAAGTGGTGCGGAAATTGATAAAGCACATTTTTTTCTGGGAAAGTTCCCTGCCCAGCCACTCACAGGAAGCAGCCTCCTTCATGGCCTTCCTGTCCTCCTCATGTACGCCATTCTCTATGTAGCGAAGCATGCACTCTTCCAGGGACAGATCCCCGTCAAAAATCGTCTGTAAAATATCTTCCTGACATTCCTCCACGCGGAGAGCATTGCCCAATCCCGTATCCAGGTCAAAATAGCAGACCAGATTATATTCGATACTCAGGGTATGAATCAACTCGATCTGGTGCTTCTCTTTCTCACGCTGTTCTCTTTCCTCACGCTGCTTCTGGGCAGTACAGTCCAGAAGAAAACGCTGGTAAATCAACTCCCCTTTTTCCCGTATGAGTTTGATATTTCCCATAATATGCAGAATATCGCCCCCCGTGTGCTGTATGCGATACGCCACATTGATACTGTCCCCTTCTTTTTCCAGAGACTGAAGACTTTCCTGTAGCTTAAACCGGTCCTCTTCCAGAACGGAGGAGGCCATCATATCAAAGCCCGCCGCCATTATCTCTTCCTGGGATTCATACCCCAGAATCCGCAACGCGGCTCTGTTAATGCGGGTAATACGCGTCCCATCCAACGTATGACACACAATACCGCAGTCCATAGAAGTAAAAATCGCCTCCATGGTCTGGGTTCTGCGAAGCAGCTCCTGCGCATATTCCTGCTCTTTGGTCACATCTATGGCCACGCCCACCGTTCCCATGACGCTGCCGTCCAGATCATACAGCGGGGACTTGTAAGTGGTGAGCAGCCTGGCCCCATCCTGCGTCTGAATACATTCTCCCGATATACAGGTCTCTCTCTTTTCCATGACCATGCGTTCGGACTCAATGCAGGCGGGGTCGTCCTGTTCCACATCCCATATATAGGCATGGCGGCGCCCCTGCACCTGAGCCTGGGTCTTGTTCACAGCCTTGCAAAAGCTGTTGTTGACTTTCTCGTGCACGCCGTCCTTATCCTTGTACCAGACCAGATTGGGCGCGCTGTTGATTGTGGCCTCCAGATATTGGCTGGTTTCCCAAAAGTCTTTTTGCGTCTTACAGTACTGCTGCCAGCGTAAAAAGCGAAAACTCAGTTCCTTTTCGGACAGGGGCCGGGTCCAGATATCTTTGATCTGGGGCATAAAATCCGTCAGAGTCTCTATCTGCCGACTGTCAGCCAGCAGAATAAGCTCCACCTCCGGACCCTTCCAGCCAATCAGTTTTTGCGTCTCACATACGGCATCCATATTTTCCAGGTCAGCCAGTATCACATCCGCTCCGACCACCAGTTCCTCCTGGGGCCTGTCGCTCTCCAGAAATGTATGCGTAAAGGGCGCCAGCGGAGCCGTCTTTCGGATGGTGTCGAACCGCCCGGGCCGACTGCTTATAAGATATATCTGCAAATGACAATGGTACATATATTTTCCCCCAGTTGACATTTCTTATTTTATTGTACCGCCTGTTTCCGGACAGTACATAAGACCGGGCAAACTGCCCGATTTTTACTCTATAATTTTATCAACCGTTTCCCGCAATGTCAACAGCATAATGCGCGCTCCGCAAGGATTCTATTGAAAAATGAAACACTTCGTCCCGGCGCTCGCCTCAGCCGCTCCTGACAATTGGCAGAAATCCAATCATCCTTTTGAAACAGGATCTGCCGATCCTCCGTGATATTTCTTTTGTATATCCACATAACCGTCATTTTTCTACATATTAACACAGGATATGGCATTTTAGCAAGACCCTCTGAGTCTGGCGGCGGCCATAAGCAAGTCCAGCCCGCGAACTTCCTCCAGCCAAAATTCATACGCATGGTCACGGGAAGTCAAAACCACATTCATGGAATCCTCAAACAGACTATGTGTCAGCCGCTCGCAGCAGACTTTCAGTTCTTCCCCCTCCTGTGGGTTTTGCGAAAGCAGCTTCTCCAAAAGCCACGCAAGGGTGCTGATCTGGCCGCCAGCCCCCAGAGCCGTCAGCCGGGTGACATCCGTCGTGATCTCGCCCAGCCGGATATAACGGCCATGGGCAATCTCCACAGTGCGGACGCGAGATATTTCCCCGTAGTGAAGCTCCCGGGGCAGTGTTTTGTGCTCCATCCATGTATGATCCTCTCCCCTCATAATCTCCTGGCCGGAAGTATCTCTGTTTTTCCGGCTCAGTCCCTGTTCTGTGTATGGCACTGGACCATAATCTTCTTAAATTGATTCATTTTTGTTCTCCTTTTAAGGTTCTTCATAATTGCCCAGTCCCTGTGTTCTGAAAGGGAGTTTCGCAATCACCTATTCTTCAAAAAGCCATCTGACGCATTTGGCGCCGCGTTCGGTTTCGGGGAGCTGTTTTTGCTTCCCGGAATATGGCCACAGTTTATTAGGAGGACGAGCTGATATGTTAATCCGATATTTTTATACAATAGAAAAAGACATACCTGCATCGTATGTCTTAGCCTTTCCGGGTTCGTTCTGACTTATAGTATACGACGCTGATCTATCTGATTTCGTATACTACAGTTCCGATTCGAAGGAAACCCTGCGAATCTATTCCATATAGAGATAGAAGGGAATGGCTAATAGGACATGTACCGCATATAAACTTGTTCTCATCATATTAACCACCGCCTTTCCCTGTGACTTTACAATTTTAGTTTATAGGTTTAAATAGCATTCTCTCATAGAAAAGTCAATCCCCTTTTGATTCTTTACTGCCACAGGGCCCCTTTCCGCCAAAAATGCCAACGGCAGGCCGTTTGCCCTAAAGGGCGTCCCCTCCCCATAATTGGTCCACAAATATCCGGCCATGACCGATTCCTCTGTCTCCCCACGGGACGGAAAGATCTTGTTTTCCTTTCCCACGCTCCGTTTCCTTTGCACGCATTCTATTTTCCGAAACTTACATGTCAAATGCCACAAAACACCGGGACACCTGATCCGTGCCGGAAATGGTTGAGCTTAAAACGATCCGTGCGTTTCGTTGACATCCCCCCATAAAAACAGTATAATATATTTATATAAAACCTTTCCGCTATTCACAATATCCTGTATACTTCTACGCCGTCGGCGGATTACCTGCTCTTCGGGGAGAGATCCGGGCAGCATTTTTACACTTATAAACTATCAAGGGAGGTCCTTCCCGATATGCATTATGTAATAGGTGATGTTCACAATAATAACCAAAAACTCTGTCAAATTCTCCAAAAGATCTCTTTGGGGGCCAGGGATCATATATATATTCTGGGAGATCTTTTTGACCGGGGAGGGGAGGACGCAGACCCGGCAGGAGTCTATTGGAAGATATTGGAGTTAGGTAAACGCTGCACCGCCCTGCGGGGCAACCATGACCAATGGCTGGCGGCATATATCCGCTATTATGATTCTCTGTCCCAACAGGAACGGGAAAATTGTACACCCTATATGTATAACTCTTTTGACCTGTTACAGCAGCGGCTTACCCCCGGGGACCTGCGGCAGCTTGAGGCTTTCATCCACCGTCTCCCTCTGCACGCCGATCTGGAACTGAAGGGCAAAAAGTACCTCTTTGCCCATGCCATGACATCCTCCCCTGACAGGTGGAGAAAAGCCGACTTTTATCTGATGGGAGACTGGTATATCGACCAGTTTGTCACAGAGGGCGTCCCGGATTATGTCTCCTTTTGCGGACACAGCAATACCGCCAATTTTTCCACTTTTTCGGGAGCCTATTGCGATGAGGAAGGAACTTCCATTTGGCATAATGAGGCGGGTAACGTATATATGATGGACTGCGGATGCGGCTTTACTGGTGGAAGACTGGCCTGCATGTGCCTGGAAACCGGCGAAAGATATTATGCATGATGTGGGAATTCCCACAGGGATTTAATAACTTCTGAGCGCGCCCCCTGTCATTCGAACAGCGTGCAACCCATCTCTTTAAACTGCCTGATTTTTTCTTCCAGAAGCGGCGTGGTGACACCGAAATACTCCGCGCTACAGAAAATGCACAGAAAAGAATCCGCCGCCCGGTTAAAAAGTTTTTTATGCAGAGCCACCTCATCCAAAGTCAGTGTTCTGCGGCAGTTTCTGCACCTTTTTTCTCCATCTGCATTCCGCCGATCCTTCATCGGAGCACAGGCCGGGCATTCGGATGACTCCGACAGCCCGGGTGTTGAAACACTGTTACACCTGTCAATTGAAATCCCCTTATTCACGAACCAATTCTCCCACCAGAACTTTGCAGGCGTCAAGGCCCACATTACAGCGATAGCCGTCCCTGTAAATCCCCAGTTCCTCCCCGGTGATGGCATCCGTAAGTCTCAGCGCCACGCCGGACTCCGAATGAATGCCCAGATCGTCAAAGGATACACTCATGATATTGTTCCAGTCGTCATCGGCCTCCAGATTGAAAAAGCCCATAGCCACCCGATTACCGCTCATGATTTTAGCGAGAGTATATGTCTTTTCCCCGTTATGGCCCAACAGAAAAGCAGGTCTGCACTCCTGGTCCTGATTGATGGCAATCAGTCCCCTGCAAAGCAGTGTCTTTTCATTGACTTTATCCAGACTTCGCAGATCGGAGCCGATAATCAGCGGTGAACCCAGAAATGCCCACATCGCGAAGTGTTGCAGATACTGTGCGTCGCTGCAACCGTCCAGTCCCACATTTCCCTTGCCATGCATACCCACGATGAGCATGTCCATATCATTGTAGCAACCCGGACCGTTATTCTCAATGTTTTCCGTCTGGCTCTTAAATATATCCTTATAGCTTCTGGGAACATCAAAGATATCCCCTGTGGAGCGGTAACTGTGCGCCCCTCTGGAACGCATCCATCCGGATGGATTCTCCACGCCCCAGTTGCAGGCTGCCAGCAAAATCTCTCTGCCGCTGGCGCGCAGCGCCATGGACATGGTCAGATAAGCATTTTTGCCGTTGCCGCTGGAGGGGAAATTGCAGAAATCGTATTTCAGATAATCCACTCCCCACTCCGCGAATTGTTTCGCGTCCTCAAACTCATGTCCATAGCTGCTGGGATACCCGGCGCAGGTCATAAAGCCCGCGCAGGAGTACATTCCAAATTTCAGACCCCTGGAATGAACATAGTCGGAGAGATATTTCATCCCGTGAGGGAACAGCGCGGGATCTGCCACCAGTTTCCCGTCCACCCTCTCCTTAAGCGACCAGCAATCGTCTATAATCACATACTCATAACCTGCGTCCCTATAGCCCTTTTCCACGATGGTGTCGGCCATCTCCATAATCAGCTGCTCGCTGATATCCTTTCCAAAAGTGTTCCATGAGTTCCAGCCCATGGGTGCTTTCATAGCCAGCATATTCCGTCCTCCCTTTTTGAACGATTTCCTCTCAAAATCCTCCGTAGTCAACTCCTGTCCGCACAATCCCCATGGGGGCCGGATGCCTCGGACATTGCTTGACTCTCTGGGGTAATTATACTCCTATAGACATAACCCTGGCAAGTTATTTTGTAAAATCCTGTTGCATTTATGCTCCACATATGCTATTATACTGGAGAAGCATACATTTCTTCTAAAACAATTGGTTCATCCATTTCCTTTTCAGTCCCTCGAAAAATCTATGCTTTAAATTCATACAACACAACTAAAAAGCAGGAGATTTTTCAGGTGAAATATATTGGAACCTTATCTGTTTTCTCCTGTAATACAGGAGGCAGCATCTACATGATAAATGAAAGTAAGGCCGCAACCTATCTGGCCCAGACGCTGAACATAACCGCAGGGTCCGAAACTTACGACATCCATGCAAAGGCGCTTTTGGCCGACAGGCAGGTATTGTCGTGGATTCTCAAGTATACTGTCCGGGAGTTTCGTGACATGGACATTCCGGACATTATGGGCTGTATTGGAGATGACATCACAGTGGGCAGTATTCCCATTGATCCTGGTCTGTCCAGCCTGGGACCCGTCAGGGAATCCAAAACAGAAGACGGTGTCCCGGGAGAAGGAATTATCTTTTTTGACATCCGCTTTAGCGCATATTCCAGAACCGCAAATATGAAATTTCTCATGGACCTGGAAGCACAGAACGTCTCTGAACCGGGTAGTCTGCGCTATCACCTGGACAATCGAATCTTATTCTACCTGTCCAGAATGATCTCCGGGCAAAAGAACAGAGAATTTTTTCACTCAGATTATGACAGTCTTCGGAATGTGCGAAGCATCTGGGTCTGCATGGACGGGAAAAAGGACGGCGACTCCATAGAGGAGATCAGTCTTGTTAAAAAGACTGTTTTTGGCGCTGAAAAATGTCCACACACCATAGGCCTGATGCAGGGGATCATTATCAATATTCGATTACAGGAAAATGTGGAGCCGTCCCAATGTGCTCTGATCTCCCTGTTGGAAACACTGTTTTCCCGTAAGGGCACGCAAGACAAAAAAGATATTTTGGAAAAAGAATATGGGATAATCATGAACGTGGAAATGGAAAGGGGGCTTAACGCGATGTGTAACCTTTCAGAATTTTTTATAAAAGAGGGGTTGAGACTGGGTCTGGAGCAGGGCTTGGAGCAAGGTCGGGAGCAAGGCTTGGAGCAAGGTCTGGAGCAGGGCTTGGAACAGGGTTTAGAACAGGGTTTAGAACGAGGCTTGGAACAAGGCTTAGAACGAGGTTTAGAACGAGGTTTAGAACAAGGCTTAAAAAAGGGGCAGGAACAGGGAGAACTCAACCGCAGCCGACAGGCTATTTTCGATTTGCTGGAAGATCTGGGCGAGATTCCGCAGGATATACACGCCCGGGTTTATGCGCAGAATAATAGAGAGTCCCTGCGCCAATGGCTCAAGTCCGCAGCCAAGGTTATGAGTTTTGACGCATTCCGGGAAAAGATGGGATAAGGTTTTCTATTGACAATCTTGAACATCTCTGGTATTCTGGCTTTAATAACATAGGAAAAGCAATGACGGAAAAAGTAGTTTACCCGATTCATCCAGAGAGAACGGCATTTTGGTGGAAACCGTTTATGAGGACAGCAGACGAAAACCATTCCCGAGCCGTGGCGCTGAAATTATATGTAAGCGTCACCGTATGCCTGCGTTAAAGGATAGGATTTACTGGAATCCGAAGTGAAAAGTTAAGGTGGAACCGTGCAGATGCACCCTTAAGACTGCGGCAGCAGTCTTGTGGGTGCCTTTCTTATGTTGTTGCAACTGAAAATCGGCACAGGTAATGGCTTGCCATTACCGGAAAGAGAGGAGCAACAGACAATGAAAATTTTACAGAAAAGCGGAGAGATCACCATATCTGACTTCCATGAAACAGAGGGCAGGAGGGCATTTTGGCACACCAGTGCCCATGTGCTGGCCCAGGCGGTAAAGCGCCTGTATCCCGACACAAAATGTGCCATCGGACCGGCGACGGACAGCGGATTCTACTATGATTTCAAATTTTCATTCCCCTTTTCGGAGGAAAATCTGTCTGCGGTAGAGGAGGAAATGAGAAAGCTGGTGGGAGAATCCCTGTCTCTCCAGGTCCGGACGGTATCCCGGAAAGAGGCTCTGTCCTATATGGCAGACCAGGGGGAAGATTTTAAACAGGAGTTGATTCGCGAACTGCCCGCCTGCGAAGAACTTACTTTTTACAGACAGGGCGACTATACGGAACTCTGCGCAGGCCCCCATCTCACCAGCACCAGCCCCATACGGGCCGTCAAACTGTTGTCTGTGGCCGGGGCCTACTGGCGGGGAGACGAAAAAAACCAGATGCTGACCAGGATTTATGGCATCTCCTTTCCCAAAGCCGCCGACCTGGAAGAATATCTTCACAGGCTGGAGGAGGCCAAAGCAAGGGATCACCGCAGGCTCGGAAAGGAACTGGGGCTGTTTGCTCTGATGGATGAAGGTCCGGGATTCCCTTTTCTCCTCCCCAAGGGGCTGGTTCTCAAAAATCTTTTGATCGAGTATTGGAGGAAAATCCACCGAAGGGAAGGTTATGTGGAGATCTCCACCCCCATGATCATGAACCGCCAGCTGTGGGAGACCTCCGGACACTGGGAACATTATAGGGACAAGATGTATACCACCGTAATCGACGGGACAGACTTCGCCATCCGCCCCATGAACTGCCCCGGCGGAATGCTGGTCTATAAGCTACAACCCCATTCCTACCGGGATCTCCCTCTGCGAATGGGAGAACTGGGCCTGGTACACCGACATGAAAAATCCGGTACGCTCCACGGGCTGATGCGGGTGCGCTGTCTCACGCAGGACGATGCCCATATTTTCATGACACCGCAGCAGGTACAGGACGAAATTCAGGGAGTTATGCGGCTTATTGACGAGGTATATGACCGGTTTGGCTTTTCCTATGAAGTGGAACTGTCTACCAGACCGGATAATTCCATCGGAAGCGACGAAGAATGGGAACTTGCCACAAGAGCTCTCATGGACGCGGTCCGTAAAATGGGAAAATCTTATGTGATTAATGAGGGGGACGGCGCGTTCTACGGACCAAAGCTGGATTTCCATATAAGAGATTCCATCGGCAGAACCTGGCAGTGCGGAACCATTCAGCTGGATTTCCAGCTGCCCACGAGATTTGGCCTCGAATATATGGGACCGGACGGCGAGAAACACCGCCCCATTATGCTGCATCGGGTAATTTTCGGCTCTATTGAGCGTTTGCTGGGGATTCTCATAGAACATTACGCCGGGAAGTTTCCTCTGTGGCTTGCTCCCGTTCAGGTCAAAGTGCTGCCCGTTTCGGACAAATATCTGGACTATGCGGGAGAGATCGCGGATCAACTGAGGATGCGGGATATTCGGACAGAAATTGACAAGAGAGATGAAAAGCTGGGATACAAAATACGGGAAGCCCGTATGGACAAAGTACCCTATATGCTCATTGTGGGGGAACAGGAAAAACGCAATCGCACTGTGTCCGTCCGGCAACGGGACGCCGAAGCCAACCGGCAGGACCTGGGAGAAATGACTGTTGACCGACTGTTAGAAAAGGTCTGTGGATCAATTGACAGTTTATAGAAAAAGGCCGGGCGCTTTTCCGTTTAAAGCGCGCCGGATACAATACACCGGATCAGGAGGCCAACCGGCAATCTGATCTGGTGTATTGGCTCTATTCGCACCCCGCTTTTATGATTCGGATGCTCCGCCAGTCAAAGCACACCGACAATAGGACTATGGAAGAAGTCCTTTGTGCCCGTCCTCTCCGGCACATAAGTTTCCCCCTCCATGGGTGTCAGCCCCAGCAACTGATCCACCGACACCTGAAAATATTCTGCCAGCGCCGCCAGCAAAGACAACTCCGGCTCTCCCGTCCCTGTCTCCCAACGGCTCACCGTCTGGTAGGATACCCCCCTGTCCGCCAGTTCCTGCTGCGTCACTTTCTTCTGTCTCCGCAGGTCCGCAATCCGCAAATGTATCTGAGCCATCCGACTTTCCTCCTTCCCCGGATCCTTGCCCCTTTTGTGTGCTTCCGGCGACCCGGGAACTCCCCTTTTGCACATTGGTATTTTACTGTTTACATTTTACCAGAGAAAGCGGAAATTGTATTGCGCGGATTTTCAGAATATCTTTCCATATTCCGGGAATATATGATACGCGGCAGCGACAGCCCCTGTCGCAGGCATCGGAATCCCGCGCCGGGAAAACCGCGTTTGACACTCCATCATCACAGAATCCTTATCCATGAACCGGGACATCACACCTGCCGCCGCAGCAGACCATAGATGGGTATTCCCGAGTTTTGTAATTCTTCCATTGTTTCCAAAACAAAAAAGCATTCACTGATGAATGAATGCTCTCCTGCTCTGCCCAGGGGCGGAACTACCCTGTTATTTTATATCTGTATGCGGCATGGCCGTCAGATTTGCCAGTCGCGCTTTACTCAGTTGTATTGACATACACGACGTTGGAGTCTCCCCGTCTGGCCTGTTCCAGCACCGCTTCTGACAACTTCAGAAAGGAACGGTATGAGGAAGAAGCCCCTGTCAAAGCGTCAATATCCGTCCCTCTCTTTCCTTCCAAAAGCTGCCCGGCATAATAACGGGTATATGCATTGGGATATGTGCCGTTGGAATGAAACATATTCTGCATATAGGCGTTATCCCAACTCTTAATAAAGCCGCTGGCATTCTCGGCATTGTACTCCACAGAGACAATACTTCCTCCCTTGACCATAACGGTTATATATTCTTTCCAGCCAAAATTATACTCGGCGGCCTGTGCTGTGTAATAGCCGTCTTTCAGCCCCTCCTCCGCCGTGCCGCAGGCCGTCAGAGACACTGTAAGAAGCGCGAAAAACAGAATTAGTGTGCATATCTTTTTCATCGGCTGCGCTCCTCCTTCAACGCAAATTTTACCACCTGAGATCTGAGCGCCTCCGCTTCCTGCTCCAACAGCCCGCTGGCCTGCTCCATCCCCCCGGCATTGTGTAGATTCTGATCTGCAATAGTAGAGATCGAAGCAATTCGCTCCTCCATAATCGCCAAAGCACTTTCCTGCCCATGTACCGCCGTCACCAGATGATTGGAAATTGTACTGATCTGGTCTGAGACAGCAGAAATGGCCTCAAGGGAACTGGCAGTATCCGCAGTCCATTTTACCCCTGCCCGAATGGTTTCCCTGGTACCGGTCATCATATCCGTGGCATTTTTGGCCGCCTCGGCGCTCTTGGAGGCCAGCTGCTGGACCTCGTTAGCCACTACGGCAAATCCCTTTCCGGCGCTTCCGGCCCGGGCTGCCTCTATTGCCGCGTTAAGAGCCAGAATACTGGTCTGAAAAGCAATGTCTTCGATGGCTTTAGCAATCTTGGTAATCTCCTGCGCGCTGGCATTGATATTGTCCATTGCCCCCGACAGGGATGCCATCCTCACATTTGCCTCCCGAACACATTGTGCAATTTCTTCCGTCTTGATCCGGGTCTGGTCACTGTTCTCTGTGACGCTGGCCAATCTGTCTTTTACATTCGTTACCTCATGCACCAGCGCCTCCGCAGACTGATTCTGCTCTTTTGAGGCATGGTAGAGCTGACCGGATTGCCCATTCAGTTCCACAGACATATTGGCAAGCCGCGCGGCGGCGGATTTAAACCCTGCGATGGTCTCATTCATCGACCCCAGAATGGTACCCAGGCTTTCCCGAATCAGGGAAAAGTCCCCCTTATAATCCACCTGGGGTTCCACGCGCAGGTCTCCCTTTGCCACGTGCGTCAGCACCTGCTGAATATCCGATATATAGCGGTTTACGCTGTCAACGGTAGCTTCCATGGTTTTGGTAAGTACCTCCAGTTCGTCACCGCTATGTACAAGGGTCACCTCCGTATGCAGGTCGCCGTCCGAGAGCGCTACCATCCGCTCTGTAACACTTTTCACCGGACGGGATATGGACATGGCCAGACGCAGAACCAGCAGTATGGAAACAACAAGTACTGCCATAGTACACAATATGGCCGCCATCATCGCCCCGTTGATCAATTGGGCATAATCTGACTTGGGTACCTGAATTACCAGAGACCACTGAGTACCTCGAATAGGGGAAAACGCCACCAACATCGTCTGTCCTTCAACAACAAACTCCGTGGCTCCGGTCTCTCCCACAGTAACGCGGCCAATAGCCTCCTCATTGCCGCCGCTTAAGCCCGCCAGGGTATTGCCCTCCAGCACCTTGGTCTGGTCCGGGTGGCCCATCACGATTCCCTCGCGGTTCACCATATAAGCCGTACAATGCCTTCCCAGATTAATGCTGCCGATTACATCACTGAGCATGTCATATTTATAGATGCCCACCACATACAAAACGGTATCTCCGTCCTCTTTCACCGGCATTCCCATGGTAATGCCCAATTTATCATTGCAGATCGTTGACGAAGACGTGGTGAGATTATCTGTCTCTTTTAAGAGCGTAAAAAAATTCTGCTCCAGGCTTTCAGGGGCATCGCCGATCTCCTGAAGTATTTTTCCGCCTAAATCATACAGGGCTATAGAATAAAACTCATATGTCTCGGAAGCCTCTGTCAAAAGTTCATTTCTGATAGATTGCGCTTCCGATTCACGTCCTTCCATGCAGAGATCTCCTGCTATTGTCATCATCCGATCCGCCAGCATATGTATGTTGGCCTCCACGGTCTTGGCTGACTGCCGTACCATCGGCTGCATACTGTCCAGCAGGATGCTGTTGGCCAACTCCTGCATGGATTTGGCCATTATTGCACAGCATACAATCACCAAAATCAAGATATTGAGAGTTGTACTCCTCAATATTCTGCCATTCAGGCTGCGTCTGCTCTCCCGTCTGTGAGAGTCCTCTCTTTTCCCGGTCACTTTCCCATCTCTCCTTTTCTTTATTTTCTACTATATAGGCAATTGCAAAACTTGCTTTTGGGAAACAGAGGATGGGCAATATACAAAATAAAGGCGACTTGCCACTACAAGAAGTTAATTTGCAAAGCATATATACTTCCGAGTCCGTTTTTGTGTATATTGGACAGCCTCGTCACCTGCGGACAGGGTTTCGCAATTACCTGATTTTCTCCTATAGGCGTTTGCCGGACATCCTTCAAAAGCATGCCTCACAATGGCCATAACATAATAAAAGCCCTCTCTTTCTACTGATGAAATGCCGGTATCATTTCATCAGTAGAAAGGACGCTTTTATATAGTATAGCATAAACTGTTTTAATTGAAAAGTCCTTTCAGCGCGGACCCGCGATGCTGTAGACCCCCCTGATCCGCTTGGAAGCAACCGTGAAATCAGCCGTGTTTTTCGTTATCTTACAGATTTGTAAGTAAAAAGCATGTGGAATGAATACCATTTCCGCCTTATTTCGTGTATGCTTGTTATAGCGTAAGCAGTCCATGCCGAAAAGCAAGGGGACATAAAGCCCGGACATTGTATGTCCGCAGGAAAACGCAAAACTTTATCAGGAGGTATCATAACATGCTGGAAGTCAAAAACATCGAAAAGTATTACGGCAGCAAAAACAATGTGACCAAGGCTTTGGACCGGGTAAGTTTTCAGGTGGCGGACGGGGAGTTTATCGCCATTATGGGGGCCTCCGGCAGCGGAAAAACCACACTGCTGAACTGCATTTCCACCATCGACACAGTGAGCGCCGGGGATATTCTGCTGGACGGAGAGAATATCTCGCAGCTGCCCTCCCGGGAACTGGCCCGCTTTCGCCGGGAGCGGCTGGGCTTTGTATTTCAGGATTTTAACCTGCTGGATACCCTGACCGTGGAGGAGAATATAGGTCTGGCCCTGGCCCTGAATCATATCCCTCCCCACAAGGTGCAGGAGCAGGTGAGCGCGGTGGCAGGAAAGCTGGAAATAAAAGACATACTGGAGAAATTCCCCTACCAGATCTCCGGCGGTCAGAAACAGCGCGCCGCCTGTGCCCGGGCCATGGTGGCCGGCCAGTCCCTGCTGCTGGCGGACGAACCCACCGGAGCCCTGGACTCCAAAGCCTCCAAGAACCTGTTGGAAATCCTGACGAAGATGAATCGGGATATGGGCGCCACCATCCTTATGGTCACACATGACGCCTACAGCGCCGGCTACGCCCACCGGGTGCTTTTTCTCAAGGACGGACGGCTTTTCAACGAACTGCTGCGTGGAGACCGGGCCAGACAGATTTTCTATCATGAGATACTGGACGTACTCGCTCTGTTGGGAGGTGATATCAGTGACGTTCTTTAATGCTTCCAAAAACCCTTCCGCTGCGGCCCGCCCCGGGGAATCCGGCGGCGTAGTCCTCCGGCTCTCCCTGCGCAACGCCCGGCGGCAGGCCAGAGACTATCTGGTGTACTTTGCCACTATTGTGATGGTGGCCGCCCTGATTTACTCCTTCAACGGACTAATTTTCTCTCAGGAGATCCGGAATCTGGCCGCGCAGATGGCCACACTGCCCATGATGATCGTTCTGGCTGGCGCAGTGGTTATTGCCATCATCAGCTGGCTGGTGTCTTACACCATCCAATTTATGCTGGGACGGCGCAGCCGGGAATTTGGAATCTATGTGTTGATTGGTCTGGAACCCCAGCAGGTTGCGCGGCTCTTTTTTCTGGAGAACCTGGTGGTGGGCGGATGCGCGCTGATACTTGGCGTCCTGCTGGGCAATCTGTTCTACCAGATCTTGCGGGCCATTGTATTATCCCTGTTCGGGCAGGCCTACACTTTTTCCTTTGCCTTTTCCCCCGGGGCAGTTGGCCTGACCTTTCTGTGCTTTGCGCTGATCTATCTTTTCGCCCAACTTAAGAGTCGCAGGCGCATCCGCTCCATGAAGATTCACGACCTGCTCTGTTTTGACCGGCAGAATGAAGAGGCGGTGATCTGCGCCGGCAAAAAGCGCCTGCGGATTTTCACGCTTTCTCTGGTGTCCGGCTTTGTGGGTACATTACTACTGATGGCCGGCAGCCCGCTCTTGGGACTCATCGGCGCGGGATGCGTTATCGTCTTTCTCTACGGCTTTTTCCTAAGTTTTGCCTCCGGCGTTCCCGCCTATTTCCACAAAAGGCCGGAGAAAAAATACCGTGGACAGACCCTGCTGGTCTTTCGCACCCTCACCGCCAAACTGGCCACCATGGGTACGGTTATGGCCACCATCTCCCTGCTCTTTACCGCAACGCTGATTTCCGAGGGCAGCGGACTGATTTTTCAGGGATTATTTTATGGACGGGTCAGGGAAAACTCCTGTTTTGATATCATGATCGGCATTGCCGACCTTCGGCAGGACCATGGAGATTATCTGGAATATTTACAGGAGTACGTCCCCATAAAGTCCCAGTATCAATATGAAGTCTACCGGGGGGAAAATGCCCAGGTGCAGGCATATTTGCAGGATAATACCACCTATTATACCTATCACGACCGTGATCTGGTTATGGCCTACAGCGACTACGCCTCCCTGCGCCGAATGCTGGGATATCCGGAGGTGCCTCTGGAAGACGGCCAGTATCTGCTGCACTGCCGGACTTACCTGGAGAAGCTGCTCACAAAATATACCTACTCAGTCCCGCTTGGCGGACAGACCTTAAGTCCCGGGGGCGTACACAGTGAGCCACTGGGACAATACGGCTGGGATGTCAACGGGAGCGACTATATCCTGGTGGTGCCGGATGCTCTGGCAGAACTTTGCCCCATAAACCACCGTCTGTATGTGGCCATGACCGCAGAGCCTCTGTGCGAGGACCAGTACAATCGTCTCAGGGAAATCCGAAAAAAACGTTCCGAATATTCGGATTATGACAACATTATTGTCAGGGCACAGGAAGAAAGGGAAGCTGCCGCCATGACGGCCATGACCGTTTTCCCCCTGTACTATCTGGCCTTAGTGCTGACTATGACCTCCGCCACCGTGTTGACCATCCAGCTGCTCAGTGAATCAAGCCGCTACCGTCATCAGTTCCGGCTGCTGGAAAAGCTGGGTATGGACCGCCGGGAGATGACCGTGACGCTCCGAAAGCAATTTGCCTTCTACTACGCCATGCCGGCCTTACCTCCGCTGCTGATTGGCATACCCTTTATCCGGAATCTGGCTATGTCTCCGGAGCCTGGAATCCTGGTGGGCACCTCCAGCCCTGCCGCCATTATAGCCACCGCCGTAGGACTGTATCTGTCGATTTACTTGCTCTATATCCTTCTGGCGTACAACAGCTTAAAACGCGGCGTGTTTCCGGAATAGGTGGCAGGATTTACTTTCTTATGTTGTGAAACCCACATTCCGGGGTTATAATGGAATTATGAAGGGCCATTTAATTATTATGGTAGTTATTCTGTCGGCGGAAATCCGCTACGGCAGAAACGCCGGGGAAAAGAGAACAGCACCGTGAGACAGATCGCCTCCAAAGCCCCCGGGGCCCATCATGACCATGTCAAAACAAAGAGGACGAATAAATGAAAATACTACATCTGGGAGACCTTCACCTGGGGAAATCCGTATGTGATTTTAACATGATTGAAGATCAGAAGTACATGCTGGAGCAGGTCCTGCACACCGCCAGGGAACAGAAAGTGGACGCGGTGGTGATCGCCGGAGATATTTATGACAAATCCATCCCCAGCGAAGAGGCCGTGTGGCTGCTGGACTGGTTCCTATGCAGGCTTTCGGAAGCGGATATGGAGACATTTTTAATCAGTGGAAACCATGATTCAGAGGAAAGACTGCACTTTGGCAGCAGTCTGTTTGAGGCAAACAAAATCCACATTTCGGCAAAATATGACGGAACTGTCTATCATAAAGAGTGCCGGGACGAGTTCGGCAAGCTAAATGTATACCTGCTTCCCTTTATCAAGGCTTCACAGGTGAGATTTTTTTATCCGGATGAAAACATAGCATCCTATGAGGACGCTGTGCGGGTTGCCTTATCCCACGCCCAAATTGATCCTGCGCAGCGTAACATTCTGGTGGCGCATCAATTTGTGGCGGGCAGTCATGAAGACCCCAGACTGGGGGGCTCGGAGGGCCCGGCAGCAGTGCGTGTGGGCACCATAGAGAAGATCCGTTTTGACTGCTTTGACGCTTTTGACTATGTAGCTCTGGGACATATCCATTCCCCCCAAAAGATCGGCAGGGACACGGTCAGATATGCCGGCTCCCTTCTCAAATATTCTCTCAGTGAGGCGGAGAGCGTCAAGTCCTTCCCGGTGGTCACCCTGGAAGGCAAGGGGCAGGTAGAGATTTCCCTTATCCAGAGGCATCCTCTCCGGGATATGAGACACCTGAAAGGGAAGATGAGCCAGCTGCTTGCCCCCCAAAATATTGTGTCGCCGGATGACTATATCTATGTGACCCTCACGGATGAGGAGCCCGCCGACAACGCAATGGGTATTTTCCGGCAGTATTACAAAAATACCATGAAGATCGTTTATGACAACACCCATACGCGCGCCACGGAACATATGGACCCGGTAGATTTAACCCGGGAGAAATCCTATACCGAGCTGCTCTCGGATTTTTACCGCATGATGTACGGCTGTGAGATCAGCGATGAAGAACTGCGAATGATCCGGGATGTGGCCAGAGAGGCAGGTGTGCTCAATGAAGCCGATTAAACTGATTATCAGCGCGTTTGGCCCTTACGCGGACAGAATGCCGGAGATAGATTTCGAATCTTTGGGAGACAAGGGGATTTTCCTGATTTCCGGAGACACCGGAGCTGGTAAAACTACGATATTTGACGCGATCTGTTTTGCCCTGTACGGCGAGACCAGCGGCGTATACCGGAATACCAGGAATCTGCGCAGCGAATACGCCAAACCCACAGCGCAGAGTTTTGTGGATTTTTATTTCTCTCATCAGGGAAAACAATTTCATATTTACCGCCAGCCCTCTTACGACCGGCCCAAACAGCGTGGGGAGGGAGTCATCACGGAAAAAGAGAAAGCAGAGTTCTATTGCGAGAATGAAAAACCCATTGAAGGTACCACATCCGTAAATAACGCGGTTCGGGAACTGCTCAGAATAGATTTTAAGCAGTTCAAACAGATTGCCATGATCGCCCAGGGAGAATTTTGGGAACTGCTGAACGCTTCCACCGACGACCGCACAAAGATTCTCCGAACCATATTCATGACATCCGGTTATCAGAACATGGAAAACAAACTTAAGGAGCGAAGGTGCGCCAGCCTCTCCCGGAAAATCAAAATGGAGGACAGCATTATCCAGTATTTCCGGGAAGCGGCAGCCCCGGAAGAATCTGAACGGCAGGCAGAGTTATCCGCCATGCAGGATACGGCCGAAAAGAGCCGCAGCACCTGGAATCTTCCGGATATGCTAAAGATTCTGGCTGATATCATCTCCGGGGACAGGACCGCTTTGGAGGAATTACAAAAGGAATTTACAGCGCAAAATGCCATTCTGTCGGAAAAAACCGGAGCTTATCATACTGCCCATGCAAACAACGCGTTTTTGATCCGCTATGAGGAAGCGAAGGAGAAAAGACGGCGGCTCGAAGAAAAGAAAGACGAAATCGAGAAGCTGGCGGCTCTTTTGGAACGCCAAAAGGCGGCGGTTCACAAGGTAAAACCTGCTTTTGACCTGTTGAAGGAAAAAGAGCGGGATCTGAAAATATTGGGAGAAAACATCAGTCTCAAAGCCGGAGAGCTGGCAGATGCCGAGGCAAAGTCCCTTGCCGCCGAAGAAGTTCTGCGCATGGCTCTGGAAAAAGCCCCCCTGGCAGAGGAACTGCGTCTGAAAGCCGGAAAACTGAAGGAAGATATGGAAAAATACACGGCCAGGGACCAACTCCTCCTTGGCGTAAGCGCTCTGGAGAAGGAATCCGAAAGTCTGGATGAGGAGGAGAACGTCCTGCTTGCCCGGGAAAAAGCCATACGAGAAAGAATCCAGGAACTGGATCAAACGGTAAAAAACCTTCGAAACTCCGCCGCCCAATTGGTCAGAGTCCGGAACGAGGGAAAAGATCTGGCGTCTCTTAAGGAAGAACTGACGGATGTAACCGCCAACGCAATACCGGCATATAGGAAGGCGGCAAAATCCCTTCTCAAAAAACAGGAAAACTTTCTGAAAGCGCAGACGGCCTATCATGACGCAGCAGATCTGCGGAAGCGCTGCGGAGATCTTCTGGATAATTGTCGTGCCGGAATATTGGCTCAGGGACTTAGGGAGGGGCAGAAATGCCCTGTCTGCGGATCAACCCATCATCCGGAACCGGCGGTTCTGTCCACGCAATCCGTATCGGAGGATGAATACGCAGAGATACAGGAAAAAGAAGAGTTGGCGGGCCAGGCGAAGGAAAAGGCACTGGCCGAGGCCGAGGCCGCCAAGACGAAGACGGCCACCCTGGAAGAACAGCTGAGAATCCGAATCCTTCGCACTATAGGAGAAAATCAGCCCGAGGGCGAAGTAACCCTCCCAAAAGAATTAGAAGAATTGTTTTCCCTTGTTGCCGATAAACAACAGGAAGCGGAAGAAAAAATCACTGCAAATGAGCGGCGGGAAACCAAACTGGCCCATGATTGCGCAGTGCATGACCGGGCCGCCCTGGATCTGGAAAAAGCCCGGGGAGAGGAATCAGAAGACCTGGAAAAGGCCAAAAAAGAGTATCTATACAGAAGAGAGGCCAACCGGTCCAGGCTGATTGAAAAAAGAGCCGCTCTGGAAGAGTATGAGAAGCTGGAATTTCCAAGTCTGGATGCCGCCCATAAAGAGCAGAAAAAGACAGAGCAGGAAGCCCGGTTCATTCTGGAAGCCATCGACAGCGCCAGAAGCGTGAAGCAGGAAGCGGATGCCAGGAAAACCGGGATAGAAGCTACGATAAACACCATGAAAGACAGCTTGGCGCAGCAGGAAGGAAAGACCCGGGAATGCAGGGAAAATCTGACTCTGACGTTTCAAAAGAACCGGATGACCTCCGAAGAAGAATTTCACCGGCTGCTGGCCTCCGAAGAGGAAATGGCAGACACGGAGAAAAGGATACTGGACTATGAACAGGCTGTCAGGACAAACCGGGATCTGTTGGAACAGGCGGAGAGGGATGCGGCGGGAAGGGCAAGCGTAGACGAGGACATTCTCCTGGAGGATCTCAAAAAACAAAACGATATTGTGGAGGAACTGCGGAGACGCAGTACAGAGATAGAACACAGATTTCAAAATAACGAGAGGGTAAGGAGAAACATATCGGTTCAGGCGGAGGCGCTGGATACCTGCCGCAGAGAAAGTGAGCGTTACGGCAGGCTCTGCGATCTGGTGGCAGGCAATATCAGCAACAGAGCCAAGGTAACATTTGAACAATATATACAGGCGGCAGGCTTCGACAATATTATCGCCGCAGCCAACCGACGCCTTTTGCCCATGAGTGACGGTCAGTATGAACTTTTCCGAAAAGACGATTCCAATGACAAAAAAAGCAAAACCATTTTAAATCTCGAGGTGCAGGACCATTTCACAGGTCACCGCAGACCTGTGGGAAGCCTGTCCGGGGGAGAGAGTTTTAAGGCTTCTCTGAGCCTGGCGCTGGGGCTATCGGATACCGTCTCCTCCCATATCGGCGGCGTACAGATGGACGCGCTATTTGTGGATGAGGGTTTTGGAACTCTGGACAGAAAGTCCATTGAAAACGCCATGGATATTCTGTTGAGCCTGTCCGGCGCGAACAAGCTGATCGGCATAATCAGCCACCGCGAAGAACTGCTGGAGAGTATCCCCCGGCAGATCCGGGTGAAAAAGACCAAGAGCGGCAGTCAGATCGAGGTGGATACAGGATTTTGACCGGATCGCGAAGCTGCCCCGCCGCCTCTCTATCTGGCGGGGCAGGATATCTCCATAATCTGTTCGATGGCCTGATGCAGCAGCCGGCTCTCCTCAGTGTCTGCGGCTCTGTAGTACACTTCCTTGCCCTCCCGGCGGCTGACGATGAGCCCCCCCGCCTTGAGCTGCCGCAGATGATGGGACACGGCAGGACTGGACATATCCACCATGGCGGATATATTGATCACACATTCCTCACAGTGGCACAACAGCCAGAAGATACGCACTCTACTGGTGTCGTCCAGCAGTCGGAACGTTTCCGCCACATTCTGAAATGTATCCGGCCTGCCCAGCTGTTCTTTTAAATATTCTTCCGTCTGTCCCTCACCGTGATGATGAGGAAGCACAAACTTATCCATCCGTTTATATTTCCTTTCCTATTTATGGCGATAGAATCCGCACAGAGTATGGATTCTGGCTTTTATTGTATCCTTTTTTTCTGTCTGTGACAACCCTATAATAATTTTGGCTCATAATACGGAACGATCCTACAGCGCGGGATCAGGGATCGGGGCCCGGAACACTACAGGTCTGCATTTTAGACAGGGCGGTTCCCCGTGACCAGAATATCCATTACATAGACCCCGTTCCTTTTTAGTATATTAATATATCTAATATGAATCTCTGTTTTTTAGAAATCCTATTGACATCCCGACCCAATCATACTATAATTCAATTAAACAAATATTTAATTGTTAAATATATATGCCAGCCGATACGCTGGAATCACAGCAGCTGTCCACAGGGCGGATGCAAAACAAAAACCAGGAGGATTACACACCATGAAAAAAACCTACAAAATTGAAGTTGACTGCGCTAACTGTGCCAATCTGATGGAAGATGCCACCCGCAAGACTCCAGGCGTAGCTTCCGCAACCGTGAATTTTATGACACAAAAGATGATTGTGGAATTTGAGGAGGAGCAGGACCCGAAGACGGTTATGAAAGCTGTCCTGAAAGCATGCAAAAAAGTGGAACCCGACTGTGAGATCGCGTTCTGAAGAGAAAATATGCCCCTGAGACGGGCAGATCGGAGCTTATATGAGCAAGAAACAGAAAAAGATGCTGACACGCATTATTGTCTCAACGCTACTGTTGATCGTTCTGCATTTTCTGCCCCTTACCGGGCTGCTTCGGATGATCCTGTATCTGGCAGTCTATCTGATCATCGGAATAGACATCCTGAAAAAGGCAGGAAAGGGCATAATAAACGGTCGTGTATGCGATGAAAATTTTTTGATGACTGTAGCCACCGTCGGCGCCATCGCTCTGGCGCTCTACACAGAGAGCGGTGACTACAACGAGGCCATCGCCGTGATGCTTTTTTACCAGGTGGGAGAATTTTTCCAGAGTTACGCTGTGGGAAAAAGCCGCCGAAATATCAGCGCGCTGATGGATATCCGCCCTGACTATGCCAATATTGAGCGGGACGGAAAGCTGGAACAGGTTGATCCCGACGAGGTGGCTGTGGGCAGCGTCATCGTGGTACAACCGGGGGAAAAGGTTCCCATAGACGGAATGATTCTGGAGGGAAATTCCGATCTGAACACCAGTGCCCTCACCGGTGAAAGCCTGCCCAGGGAAGCCCATGGAGGCGACGAGGTAATCAGCGGCTGCATTAATATGACCGGGGTTTTGAAGATTCAAACCACCAGAGAATTTGGTGAATCAACCGTGTCTAAAATTCTGGAACTCGTGGAGGAATCCAGTTCCCGCAAATCCCGTTCGGAGAACTTTATCTCCCGCTTCGCCAGGATTTATACCCCTGCGGTTTGTATTGCCGCCCTGCTGCTGGCGGCGCTGCCTCCGGTTTTCAATCTGGTTATGGGACGCCCTGCGGGCTGGGAAAACTGGGTCTACAGCGCTTTGACTTTCCTGGTAATCAGCTGTCCCTGCGCTCTGGTGGTCAGTGTACCCCTCAGCTTTTTTGCGGGTATCGGCGGCGCCAGCAAGGAAGGCATTCTGATCAAGGGGTCCAACTATATGGAGATCCTGTCCCGGACTAAAGTGGTGGTTTTTGACAAAACCGGTACACTGACCCAGGGCGTGTTTGAAGTCAGCGGCATTCATCACAATGAGATAGAAGAAACTGAACTGCTGGAATATGCCGCTCTGGCGGAATGTTCCTCCTCTCATCCCATCAGTAAAAGTTTGCAGCGGGCCTACGGCAGGGAGATCGACCGCAGCCGGGTTACGGATATACAGGAGATCAGCGGGCAGGGACTTACGGCAAAGGTGGACGGCAGATCGGTAGCCGTGGGCAATGCCAGACTGATGAAACAATTGGAAGTGGCCTATGCGGAATGCCACAGCCTGGGCACCGTTATCCACGTGGCCGTCGACGGCAGTTATGCCGGACATATCGTGATCTCCGACATAGAGAAACCAGGGTCCCGGGCTGCCATCGCCGCGCTGAAAAAAGCGGGGGTGACCAGAACCGTGATGCTGACCGGAGATACAAAAGCCGTGGCGGAGAAGGTGGCCGCAGATCTGGGGGTGGATGAGGTACACAGCGAGCTGCTGCCCGGGGACAAAGTGGGACAAGTGGAAAAATTACTGGCGGACAGAGATGCCGCAGCAAAACTGCCGCCGGGAAGGACTTCCAAGGCTAAACTGGCCTTTGTAGGCGACGGCATCAACGACGCGCCTGTGCTGGGACGGGCGGATATCGGCATAGCCATGGGTGCCATGGGTTCCGACGCGGCTATAGAAGCGGCGGACGTAGTATTAATGGACGACGATCCCCTGAAAATCGCCAAGGGTATCCGGATATCCCGAAAATGTCTTGCCATCGTCTATCAGAATATCATCTTCGCGCTGGCGGTAAAGTTTGTGTGCCTCCTGCTGGGTGCTGTGGGCTATGCCAATATGTGGCTGGCGATCTTCGCGGACGTGGGTGTCACCGTGATCGCCGTGCTAAACGCCATACGGGCTTTGCGGGTACACAGGCTGTAGAAGGCGGAACCGCCATGCAAAGCCGAAAGGGGCTGATTGTCGCAGCCCCTTTTAATGCCCGAAAGCGGATGCCTCATCCGTTCACATCTTCCGCCGCTTTTCATCGCAATTGATCCATTCGTCCAGTGTCAACGGCTCATAATCGGAATACATACAGAAACAATTGATCATATTACAGGGAATGGTCCCTACATCCCCCTGGGCATTGGTGGTGACCGTGGCCCTGATTATATCCTGAAACTGCTCGATCAGCCGCTGATCCCGGGTGTCGTGAACATGGCCGTAAAGCATATAGGTCTTCGGATTACCGTTCTCATCCAGGCGGTATTGCCCATTATAACACATGATAGGGTAATGACAGAGAATCACCTTGCGTTTATTGTCATACAACTCTTCATAGGGTTTTACCCATTCAAAGCGACTCATATCCATAGTGGTTTTGGATACGAACCGGTCATGATTGCCCTGAATCAGATATAATCTGCCCTTGAGCCGCCTGGTAAGTTCAATGGTCTCCACCACATTTCCAAAGGATAAATCCCCCAGTATGATCACTTCGTCGTTATCGCTGACTTTTTGGTTCCATTTGTCAATCATGTACTCATTCATTTCTTCTGTGTCGGCAAATCCCCTACAGTCCATACGGTTATTTAAGTTCCCATGGTAAAAATGCGGATCAGCAATATAAAATCTCATAGCGTTATACCTCTCTCCTCTGAACGATTCGACGGTAAAGGATTCAGAGCGAAAATTGGCATAGTAGCGCCCCCTTTGCGCCGTGAATTTCAGCACACAGTAGTCGGGGTCTGGCACCCCCTGGGGGTAATACACAATGTCCCCATGTTGCCAGATCATCCGCTTACTCTCTTCATCCTCCAACACTTCCATGGTTCCCACCAGCATGACTCCTCTGAAAAACGCTTATCGCAGAAATAGATACTGGCGTTGGGATTTTTCCGGTACTGTGCCACCCTTTTATCATTTTGCAATATCGGGTTGCGTATTCTGATACCAGCTCCCAATCTCCTCCCCATGGTCACTGCCTTAACGCCAGCACCGCCATATCCTCACGGCCCGGCAGATTCACCCGCACCTTGCCGCAGACATTCTTCGCCGCCACTGTTCTGGTCATATTCCAGGTATCAATCACTTCAACCCGATAGCTCCCGTTCTGGGGCAGGCTCAGTTCCGTCACGGATGCGCTCTGCCTCTCCAGGTATTTCAGATATGCCTCCTGGCCGCAGTGTCCCAGAGCCACCCGCTCCTTGACCAGAAAGGATCGCAGACGTTCTCTGGGAAGTTCCAGCATGGCCATAAGAAAGAAATTCTCGCGAAATTCCTCCGACGGCCCCTGCTCCTGCATGGTCTGTAGCTGTGTCTCCGTAAAAGCCCCGAGTCCTTCCCCCATAAAATCCAACGGCCCCGGCAGAGACTCCACAATCTCCCGCAGGAAAGCAATCCGGGCCGGACTCTCCCCTTTCAGCGTTCCTCCCTTGGCCCACCAGAGCACCTCATCCTCACTGTAGTAGGTCTCTCCATGAGTACAATAACCGCCGCAGCAAGTCGCCGTCCAGAACCGGCGCGTCATTTCCCTGGCGGACAAATTTCCCCAGGAATGAATGATATTGCCCTCATAGCGGCATTCGTCAAAGATCACCGGTTTGCCGTACTGTTCCCACAGTTCCGGCACTTCGCTCACGTTTACATCCTGAATGCTGCAATGGGTGATTTCCTTTTGGGAAAAATCCCAATACGCCATGCAGTTGTGATTGCTCAGGCAATGGCCATATGGGTCATGTTTCGCCACGAACCCTGCAAAGTCCTCCCAATCCTTATGACTGTAGCCTGGCATCAGATCGTATTCATTGGCCAGGGACCACCAGAGATTGGGCATGGCGGAAAGACGCCGAAGCAGATAATCCAGATAGACCAGGCTATCCTCCTTGCCAAGTTCCGAAAAACCCCATCGGTCATAGGGATGAAACAGAATCAAGTCCCCCTGTATACCCATGGCATCCAGTTCCCGTATCCTGCCCTCCAACGCCTCCCAGAACGCGAAGTTCGGCCTGTGTACATCCCAGCCCCCCTCCTTTTTCTCAAAAGGAAAATAGGGCGGTTCATTATGGTTAAAATCATAGTGCTTGGGAAACACGCAGAAACGCACCTTGTTAAACGGAGCTCCGCGCAATGTCTCCATGGTGGTATCCACCAGGGCCTTTTCCTGATGCGCCAAAGCGTATACGGTAGTGCCGAAGGGACGGTACCAAGTGCCATTGTCGTACCGGAAGTGCATCCCCTCCACCCGGACAATACCTTGCCCGGTACCTGTCGTCCGGCAGGTTTCCCGTCCTGGGTGGGAGGCCGTTGTCCTGCGGATTTCCTCTCTGCGGTCCATCTCCGCCGCCATACACATTTCCTCTCCCCGGGTATTGAGCGCTCCCGTGACTTTCCAACTGTAGCGGCCTGCCCGGTCCGGATAAAAGCGCACTTTGTAAACGCCGTCCCCCGCGTAGAATCCCTCCACTCTCCGGATATTCCCCTCACAGACAAACTCCGCCTGCAAGTCCACCTGCGTCCAGGAGCCCTCCGGCTCTGCCCCCTTCAAAGCCAATTCAAAACATTCATATTGTCTCATATTCTTCTCCCCTCACCGTAGAATCCCACATCCCCCCGGGCGGTAAAGCCAAAGCTGTCCGCCCCACGTTACCTTGTCAAATCCTGTACCCATTTATATTTCCCGAAACGCGCCATCACCCAGGGAATTTTCCCCACCTCGTCCAGACAGGTGCAGGCGTAAACCACCAGCGGCGACCAATGGAATACAAACGCCCCCGCCAGAGCCAGGGGAATGGCAATGAGCCACATACAAACGATCAGACTGTACATGTCAAACAACGTGTCTCCCCCTCCGTCCAGCACTCCGTTGATCGTGACGGTGTTCACACAGCGTCCGATCATGTAGACGGCCATAATCACCATCATTCCCGTGAGATATTCCCGGGCTCGGTCCGTGAGAATGACCAACTCCACCATCAACGGCGTCACCGCGAGCACCAGAGCAGTGGATAGAAACCCAATGCCGAAAGAAATATTCTTTAGTTTTATTCCGTACGCCTTCCCCAGGGCCAGCCGTCCCGCTCCCAGTTCATTTCCCACCAGGATTCCGGCGGCGCTGCCAATGCCGTTACACATACAGCAGATCAGATCCCGGGCCACCGCCGCCACAGAGTTGGCCGCCGCAGCATCAGTCCCCATATGCCCCATAATCGCGGTATAAGAAGTGAATCCCACTCCCCAGCACAGAGAACCGCCCAGAAGGGGCAGACACTGTTTTCCAAAATCCGCTCTCAGCTGCCCGTACGCCTGTCCCTGCCGCCTGATCAATCTTTCAAATGCCGGTCGAATATAAGAAGTACCGGAAGACACCGCCACGCACAGAGCCAGTTCAATCACCCGGGAAACCGTGGTTGCCAGCGCGGCTCCCCGGGCCTGCATCCTGGGCGCCCCCAGCAATCCGAATATGAAAACTGCGTTTAAGCCTATGTTCAGCAGCACCGCGCAGGAACTGATGAGCGCGCCGGGCCTTACATGCTCCGTCACTTTCATCATGGTCAGATAACACTGAGAAATACCTGTGAGCAGGTAAGACCATCCCGCAACGCGCAAATAGGAACTGCCGATGGCAATCAACGAAGCGTCTCCGGCGAAAATGCGCATAAGCTGTTCCGGCATCAGTTCGCAGGCCAGAAAAAACAAAACGGACACTGCCACGCAGAAACGAAGCATAATGTTAAAGATGTCTTCCAGTGTATGTCTGTCACCCTTTCCCCAGTATTGGGCTCCCAGAATGGCTCCCGCCGCCGTGATGGCCCCCAGGAACATATTCTGGACGAATTGAATCTGCGTGGCCAGGGAGACGGCGGTCATCTCATCCTGCGCCACCTTCCCCAGCATCAGCGCGTCGCCGGCCGCCACCGACGCCAGCATCAGACTCTGAAGAGCGATGGGAAGAGCCAGCCTTATAAGATTCTTGTAAAATATCCTTTTGTCAATCAGCACTTTCTGTCACTTCTCCTGTTCAAAGTTTTCACTCCGCCCTCTGTTCTGCCTGTATTTCCCTCTTATGCTGTAGATGAATGCCAATATGGCCAATTCCCAGTATAACCGTCGCCACAAGCAGAAAAACATTGCGTCCATATATTCCCAATAAGATAAACGAGCAAACCGGAAGGGTGGCTCCCGCCACCGGTATCCCGCAAATACTCCTGTAAAAATCGGACAGTTTCTTTTCGCTTTTAAAATATCGCACCCAGTATACTTCGTACAGAAGCATCCCTATAAAGGAGGCCGGAAGCCAGATACACCACAACGAATCCATACGTATGTTAAAGTCGGAGAATAACAGCGCACAGCAGCACACCGATGCCTCACCAATTTTCTCTGTAATACACAAAATCTTATTTTCCCTACTGGCATACTGGTCGTAATCCTTTGGTTTATTTTTCGCCTCCTCCAAAAACCTTTTTCTCTGTTCAGCATGAATTGTTTTTTATTATATCAAATCATTCCCTTTGATGCCACTTATATTTTAAAGAATATGGAAAACGAATACACCACTGAAAAAGGCGCCATCCCCCAGACAGGGCACCACGCCTCTAATGCTGCTTTCACGATTCTATCCGCATGCCTCATACATTATGTTCGCTAAGACGGGCTATAATGTCCTCGCGATATTTCTCATGATGAGGCATCCCTCCGCCAAGACCGCCCCGTTTAGGAAACATGAGCTTAAAGTAATCGCCATTTTTCATAGTAATATTACATTTTACCGACCCCATCCATCCCTTTTTTATCTCCAAATGCCCAATCTCTTCCAGCAAATAACAGGTGCCCATATCCTTGAGGGAAATTGCGTCGTGAACCTCTGTAACGGCCACAACTTCCGGATCTAAATCCACATCGAACTCATAGAGATGCCTGTAGTCCTCACACTCGGCAATGATCAGACAGCGGGAGGTGATTCCCAGATATATGTCATAGGCAGAATATTTAGTCCTTCTGACTTTGAGTTCATCGCCACTTCCGGACGGGAGCACCGTGATTTCATCCAATACGCAGCCGGTGAAAATACCGTTCACCTGCGATTCAGACGCGCACGCGTGAATCCCCGCGCTTATTTTCTCCCCCTGGGGAAGATACTTTTCCAATGCGTACATCATATTATTTTCATCAAAAATACCGGACATACCAAATCCTCCTATTAAAATCGCCGCGCGACAGAGACATAAATTTACTGATGAATCGCCTTTCTGGTCTTATGAATCAACCGGCGTACCCTTTTCTTTTGCAAAAACAGGTCATAACTCTTGACAATCAGCACACTGCAACTGGCCTGCTCCATGATTCTGTCCGTCCGAAATCCGGTGACCACCTCCTGAAGACCCCAGTCCAGAGAAGCACCCATGATCACCAGATCGTAGCCCTCCGAAAATTCCACCACTTTCTCCACCAGAGCGCCGCTGCACACCATGATCTGAGCGGGTCGGTCAAATTTGGCCGCAGAAGTCTTCAGAAAAGCCCTGGTCTCCTCCACATCCTCCTCCCGGTCCACCACATTCAGCAGCGTAATAACCGCGCCGTAAGCGTTGGCGATACGGTTGACCACCTTTGCCGTCATCTTGGAGTATTTCCCCCCGCCGTAAGGAAACAGGATTCTCTTAAATTCCGTCTCCCTGCTGTGCATTCGCAGAACACCCACATCCGCAGGCGCCTCCTGGAGCATTCTGTAAGTGATATCGCCATGCATGTATTTGACCAGGCCCGCCCCATGCCATCCCATAATAACCAGCGGGTTTTTGTCCTTTTTGATCACGGACATTATGGCGTGGAATACTTCTCTGGAATTGATCAGCACCGGACGCATAAAGGACTCCTCTTCATATGCTTTCAGCTTTTGCACGATCTCGTCCTGGGCCCCGAAAGTCTGCATCATCATGTCATAATCCGCGATGGTCAGCAGGTTATCGGGAAAGACATTGACTTTCACCGGAACCACCGTAGTACTTTCCTCCGCCAACGCAATCTTCCTGCCGAAGTTTAACAGTCCGTCCGCCGTGCGGGGATTGGAGACGGGAATGATAATCTCGTTCTCCCGACTGTCCTTTTTATGCTCTTTGATCTCCGGGATATCCACGATGGAAATTCCCTTGGAAGCATATTTCAGTCCGGGCATGATCAGGTAATAATACAGAACTCCCACTCCGATCACAGATACCGCGATGATCAGCGCCAGCAGGTCCGATATGGCCAGACTACAGATCAGAAACAGATTCAGTCCTATCCCCAGAATGGGGGTAAGGGGAAAGAGGGGAACCTTGAATTTTCGCTCCAGTTCCGGCTTTTTCCGGCGAAAAATAATCAGGGCAACATTCACCAGGCTGTACCCGGTGAGCGAGAAAATACTGGTCACTGTGGAGATGTGTTCCAGATCCCGGATCGTCACAGCCGCCACCACAATAAGGGAAGACACTACAATGGAAAAGACAGGCGTCCTGGTGGTGCGGTTGATGGTCTTAAACAGACTTGGAAGGCGCTGGTCTCGGGCCATGGCAAAGGAGGTGCGGGAGGAGGCCATAACCGCCGTGTTGATGGAGGAGAGAGTGGCCAATATCCCCGCAAAGGCAAAGAGATACCCGCCCAGGGCACCACCCATGAAAACAGCGGTATCAATCAGCGGCGTGGCGGTGACATCCGGCAAAAGCCGGGTCCACGGCAAGACCCCGCTCCCCACAAAGAATACAGTGGTCTTGATGAATATAACTACGGCTATGGAAATGAGAATTGCTTTGGGAATGGTCTTCTCCGGCTCGATTACTTCCTCGCTGGCTGTGGTAATCAGCCCATACCCTATATAAGTCATATACAGAAACCCCATAGCGTTGCATACGCCGGCTATACCGTGGGGCATAAACGGCCTCTGATTTTCCAGATCCATATGGAACAAACCCGCCGCCACATAGAGAAGCAGCAACACGATCAGAACCGTCGTGATCACATTTTGCAGGGCGCCGGAACTTTTCGTTCCCCTGATATTGGTAAACATCACATACACCACCAGCACATAGGCCGCCGCCATCTGCGGTATAAAGGGAAAAATATAATTGATAAAATTGCCAAAACCCAGAGCGAACAGGCCGCAGGACATGGCATAGCCCAGCCAGAACCCCCAGCCACAGATAAACCCGATGATATTGTTTCCTGTGGCCTCTTTTACATAGACATAACCGCCTCCCGCCTTGGGCACCACTGTCACCAGTTCGGCAAAAGACAGCCCCGTAAACACGGCGGCAATGCCCGCCAGAAAGATGGCCAGCGACGCCGCAGGGCCTGCCGTGTCATAACTTGTGCCCGCCAGCACAAAGATTGCGGAACCGATCATGGTCCCGATGCTGATCATAAGCGAAGAATACATTCCTAGTGTTCTGTCCAGCTTTTGCTTCATATACAGTTATTCCCCCTTGCCCTGCATTTGCCCTTTTGAATCTCCTATACATATTCGTGTGCCGCACAAACCTTTGAATATATAATACCACAGCCAGTAGTTTCCATCAAATATAATTCCTTCTTTTATGATAATCAGGCTTTTGAGGATTGGATTATCTACTCAATTGAGATAGCCCGTTGTACATGTCAGAGTGCATATTAAAATGATAGGGCAAATGGGCATATAGGGTCTATCAAACCATTTAAACGCAAAAGGGATAACTCGTCGAAGTTATCCCTTTTGTGCGCCCTTGCCAGGCACGGAATTTTACACTTTATGCACGGCCCACGATACACTTGCGGATCATATCCACCGGAATCATGGTCACAGCCAGAAGTACTACTACAATCCACCCCACAATCCCGAAAGGCACACAGCTGAACATATTTCCGATCCAGGTAAACACGGGCAAAGGTATCAGCCCGGCGTTTACAATGGCCGCCTGCACCAGAATAATGATAAAGAATACCTTCAGGAAACCTGTATTTTCATCCAGCCCCTTGAAAATTCCAAAGCCGTCATCCCTCACATTAAAGCCGTTGAACAGCGCGCTTACGATAAACAGCACAAAATACCCCGTCAGATGCTGCGCTTCATTCTCAAACAGATTGACAAAGAAAGGCACTTTCAGGTATATGAAACTCACAAAGGTAAGCCATGCCCCCATGGTCAGGATCTGCGCCATCATCTTCTTGTTGACTATGCTCTCATCCCTTCTTCTGGGCCTCTCTCTCATATACTTCTCCAGCGCAGGTTCATTGCCCAGCATGATTGCCCCCAGCCCGTCCATGACCAGATTCACAAACAGCAGATGTGTTACTTTAAGAGGCTCATCCACGCCAAAGAACGGAGCGATGGCGCTCACCACCACTGCCGCCACATTGATAACAAGCTGGAACTTACAGAATTTCAGGATGTTGTGATAAATGGTTCTTCCGTACCAGATCGCATCCTTGATGGATTTGAAATTGTCATCCAAAACCACGATTTTGCCGGCCTCCTTGGCTGCCTCCGTGCCGCTTCCCATGGCAAAGCCCACATCCGCTCTCTTAAGCGCCGGAGAGTCATTTACGCCGTCTCCGGTCATGCCCACCACCTGATTCATCTCCTGGCAGAGCTTGACCATACGGGATTTGTCTGTGGGCAAAGCCCTGGCAATCACTCTGATATCCTTCATAATCGCCTTGACTTCCTCATCACTCATGCTATTGAGTTCGGCGGAAGTCAGTGCCCGGTCGGACTCATTTTGAATCAGTCCCGCATCCTCCGCAATGGAAACTGCCGTCTCCAGTCTGTCTCCGGTGATCATTACCACCTGAATGCCAGCCTCCTGCACCTCGCGTATGGCGTCTCTTGCCTCCGGTCTCACGTCATCCCGGATTGCCACCAGGCCGATCAGTACCACATCCTCATTGATTTTGTTCTCTGTAAGTTCTTTTGCGGAATAGCCAAACGCAAGTACTCTCATGGCTCTGGACGCCAGCTCGTTGATTTTTTCATTAAGTTCGTCGAAATCCAGTTCCACTTCGTTCCCGTTCTGGTCCAGTGCCTTCGTGGCCACCGCCAGCAGTCTTTCCGGGGCCCCCTTATAGAAAGTTCTTCCCATGCTCTTAATATGAACCTGGCTGAATTTGTTGGCGGAATTGAAACCCTGGATCGCATCGGGCTCGAACTCCTTATTGTTTGCCAACAGGTTGAATGTCTCTTCCCCGATAAATTTCATCAGAGCCTGATCTGTGGCATTTCCGCCGATTACCTTGTGGGACCCGTCAAACATAGAAGCTGTATTCTTACCGATTGCCACATCCACAAAACTTTTTACTTTTCCAAAACTCTTAAGTTCATTAAGAGGGATTGTCTCTCCCTGCGCAGTGAAAAATTCCACCACTTCAAGCATACCCTTGGTAATGGTGCCGGTCTTATCGCTGAACAGAATATTCAGGGAACCTGCGGTCTCGATACCCTCCGCCTTGCGGACCAGTACATTGTGGTCCAGCATTTTGCTGGTATTTTGCATCAGCACCAGGGAGATCATCAGCGGCAGTCCTTCCGGAACGGCACACACGATTATCACAATAGCCAGCGAGGCAGCCCTGACCACATCCTGTAGGATATTGGACCATCCCGACGCCAGATATGCGGATACACCTCCTGCGTTCACCACAAAGAAAATAATATACAGAAGGGCAATCACCACCGCCCCGATATAGCCAAAGGTGGAAATCTGATTGGCCAGCTTGGATAGCTTTACTTTCAGCGGCGAGTCCGGCTCCTCCTCCTGCATCTCTTCCGCCATTTTGCCCATCATGGTCTTTAGTCCCACTCTGCGCACATCCAGAACACCCTCGCCGTCAAATACCACAGCGCCTCTGAACAGGGAATACTGGTCCACAAACGTATCGCCTGTGATATCCTCCGGTAATTCCACCGGGCCTTCTGCGGCGTTTTTTTTGCACTCTTCTGCCTCACCGTTCAGGGCGGAGTTATCCACCCGTATATCGCCGTCAATTAAAATACCGTCCGCCGGAATTTTATCGCCAGACTGGAGCAGAATATTGTCACCCACTACCACATCGTCCACTTCAATAACGATGACAATTCCATTGCGGTAGACTTTACAGGTATCTTTTTTTGTGCTTTCTTTCAGTTCTCTGTACTTGGTGTCACTGGCCACGCTGGTCTTGGCGGAGACAAAAGCCACAATCAATACCGCCACGATGGTGCCTACCGGCTCATATATTTCCGCGTATCCCAGAAAAAACATGGTAATCATAATTGCCGCAATAACCAGCAAGATCTTAATCATCGGATCGCCAAAAGTCTCCTTAAAGGCTTCCCAAAATGTAGTAGGTTCAGACTCGGGTATCGCGTTAGAACCATATTTCTCCCGGGAGTTTAATACCTCCTGGTCCGAGAGTCCTTGAAATTTCATCTTTGTACCTCCCTGTCCGTCTCGGCGGACAACTAATCTTTCATTCTTCTTAAACAACAGCACAATCCTGGCCCCGCAGGATTCCGTTGTCATAAACAATAAAATCCCCGCTTCGCGAAGATTCTATTGCCATGAATCAAAAAGCGGCGGGAAAGGCTCCACGATCTATCCCGCAACTTGTATTCCTCAGACTGTTACTGCTGCTTAAAATATTTGTGCCTGCACATGTTATGCCGATATAGCAAACTGTGTACATCGTTTATCAGAACCATTGGTTCATTCCGCTACATATATCTCCTGATCAACTCTCCCAGACCCGGATCATTTGTGCCCTGGCCGATGGCGCTGAACTTCCACTCACCGTTATGCCTGTAAATCTCACCAAATATCATGGCTGTCATTCCGGAGTAATTATCCGTCAGATTATATCTGCACATTTCCGTATTGTTTGCCGCGTTCACCAGACGGATAAACGCGTTTTTGATCATTCCAAAATGCTGGTTTCTCTGTAGCGCCTGGTAGATATTGACCACCAGGACAATTCTGTCATATTGTTGCGGAATCCTGGCAAGATCCACAATGATCTGCTCATCATCCCCCTCTCCCGCACCGGTCAGATTATCTCCCATATGTTCTATGGTTCTGGTGTGATGCCGGAGGTTTCCGAAAAAGACCACATCCTCTTTATTTAATAACTTTCCGCCTGTGAGCACAATAGCTGAAGCGTCGCAGTCTATGGCCTGGGGTTTGGGCGCGAAAATGCCCGCTTTTCTTTCAACCTCGTCCCATCCCAGGCCCACAATTACTCTGGAAAGCCCTGCGTTATCCTTTGACAGACTTACTTTCTGCCCTTTCTGTAAGCTAACTGACATTTTTCCTCCTGATGGAGACCATTGGATCTCCTTATTTCCGCGCGATGGCTCTAAGGGGTGAAGTCCTTTCAGCGCACCCCATAAGGGGTGCGCCTTCGTGACTTTGCCGTCCAGTTCAAAAACTTCTGACCCTTCTCATCTGGACATATTAGAGTGCCGCTTTTTCCGGGAATATGCTGATTCAGAGTTCCGCTATGTTCTTTACTTGCGGCCCGGCCTCCAGTTCATACCCCAGCCGAACGCTCTGTCCAGTTCCTGATGGCCCGGGAAGAAACGGATAATCTTCTCCACACTGAAAGTCTCATCGTCCCTGTTCTCAAACAGCACCAGTCCACACATAATGTCTCTGGAGTTGAACTCATCCATACGTACAATTATATCCTCCGCACCGGGATACTTGATTGTGACCACTGCGTCCGCCTGTTTCCAGTTCGCAATTCCTTCATAGATGAAAGTATATACAAGAATTCTTCTGATATCCTTAATCCTGTCACCGTTAATCCGCAGATTCTCGCCTGCTGCCGCCGCTCCTGTTCTGTCATCACCATCCAGGGAAATAAAGGGGGGATATTGCAATGAACCAAAGGCGTTACCCAGGGCCTGCACCGCTCCTTTGCTGCCATCCTTAAGTTCATACAGACATCCTAAATCCAGGTCGATTCCGCCGCCCCCCAACAGGTTGGACAAAAAACCTTTCTTTCCCGTGTTCCAGTTCAGATTCACCAAAATCTCTCCCAAACCTGCCGATGACTTCTTTGTAAGATTTACCTTTTGACCTTTTTCCAAATTAATTGCCATAATCTTTTCTCCTATTCCAGTTCCTCACGCGCCCTTTGGGCACTCTGCGTTTTTTCTTCCTTAACCATCTACCTGTACGCCATAGTTAGCACATAATGCCGCCAGACCGCCCTGATATCCGCTGCCGATGGCATTGAATTTCCACTCGTCGCCGTTTTTGTATAACTCTCCGAAAACAGCCGCCGTCTCTATGGAGAAATCCTCGCCCAGGTCATAACGCACAAGTTCCTCTCCGTTGGCCTCATTATAAACCCGGATAAACGCATTGTTTACCTGTCCAAAATTCTGACGTCTGTTCTCCGCTTCGTAGATCGTCACCGTGAACGCTATCTTAGTCAAGTTGGCGGGCACCAGAGACAGATCAATCCTGATCTGTTCGTCATCCCCTTCTCCCGCGCCGGTCAGATTATCACCCATATGCTTCACACTTCCGGAGGGATGCTCCAGGTTTCCATAAAACACAAAGTCATTCTGATTGGACACCTTTCCACTGTCCGTCAACATAAACGCAGCCGCATCCAGGTCAAAATCTCCACCCGTATCAAACTGATTCACGTCCCAGCCAAGACCCACTACCACTTTGCTGAGTCCCGGATTGCCCTTTGTTAAACTGACCTTCTGTCCTTTTGATAAAGAAACTGACATAATATTTTCCTCCTGATTTAAATTCGCGTATGCCTGACTGGCATAATTATGCCACCTCTATGCCATAATGACCGCACAACGCTGCCAGGCCGCCCTGAAATCCGCTGCCTATAGCATTAAATTTCCACTCTCCGTTATTTTTATACAACTCTCCTACTACAATGGCCGTCTCAATGGAAAAATCTTCGCCCAGATCATAGCGGATCAACTCCTGCCCTGTGCTCTCGTCCACAATCCTGATAAAGGCATTGGATACCTGTCCAAAATTCTGCCTTCTCGCATCTGCGTCATAGATTGTAACCGTAAAGGCAATCTTGGAGATATTACCGGGAACCTGTGTCAGATCCACCTCGATCTGTTCGTCATCTCCCTCGCCTTCACCCGTCAGATTATCGCCCATATGCTTCAGAGACCCACTGGGATGTTCCAAATTTCCGTAGAAAATGAACTCCTTCTCCGTGGGACATTTACCGTTGTCACCTGTCATAAAAGCGGCGGCATCCAGGTCGAAATCCGCGCCTGAGTCAAAAGCGTTTACGTCCCATCCCAGACCTACCATAATTTTCTTCAAACCGGGATTTCCCTTTGTCAGATCTACTTTCTGTCCTTTTGATAAATTAATTGGCATTTGTTTGCCCTCCTTATATAATAATATTTAATTCACATACCGGTGTCTATTTTTTTTCGGGAGGATTATATTTCTCGTTATACTCTGTTTTGATCTTCTCAAGTCTTGCCTGGTCCTCCGTACGCTGCTTTCTGGCTCTTTCCTGGATCTGACGTGTCTCTTCAATTCCGTTTACTATCGTCCTCCAGGTAGTCTCCAATGTCTCTATCTTGATGGAACTTCCGGAAGCAAGTTTAGCGGCCAACTTGGATTGTTCCACCGTATTGCGGGCATTTTTAATCAGCATCTCATTTGTCTTCTCATCCAGCGCAGACATGGCATCCGCCTGAATCCGCTGGCGTTTCAGCATAATAGCCTGGGCCAGAGCCTGTTTGAACACTGGCAGCGTAATAATAAACGCCGAATTAATCTTCCTCACCAGGTTCATATTGGTAAATTCCATGGTCTTGATCATGGGAACTGACTGCATTGCCACATTCTCCGCCGTGCGCAGATCCTGTGTCCTCTGCTCCAGCATCATCAGGGCCTGCTGTAGGGTCTGTAGTTCAAACTGTATGGAGGTATCACCCGTCATCTCCATATCGTTCTGTCTTTTCGCAATATGCGCTTCCAACTCCCGGCATCCCTGTTCCCCTGCAAGGATATATTTCACTAGCTGATGATAATATTCTACATTAGCATCAAATAGCTGATCCAGTTTCCGGTTAGACTGCCTGATCTCAGACTCATACTGTTTCAGCTGCACATATATTTTGTCTACTTCATCACCCATAGTGTGGTATTTACTTAATATCTTATCCAGCTGTTTTCTCAGGTTGCCAAAGAGTTTCCCAAACAGAGTAGGGTTCTCTTTGATCTCATCAATGTCAAATTTCTGCATAATCTTAGCCAGCGTATTTAACATCTCACTGGATTCGTCCAGCTGCGCCATATTCATACTGTTAAGCACCACATCTGACGCCCTGGAAATCCCTTCCGCCGCTTCCGCCCCAAAAGATACAATACTTTCCAGGTTATCAATCTCAATGGTACTGACCAATGCGTCCACCTCGGGGGAATTAACAAGCTGTGTATTCATTTGCTGCCTGTCCGCAACAATGTCATAATTCTCCACTACCGCCAATTCATTCTTTGTGTCCGGTGTCGTGATTACCTCCGGCGGCTGTGTCGTTTTTGTAAAATCTAATGCCATGCTTTAGTCTCCTCTCTTAAATATCTTCTCACGCCAGGAACGACGCGGATTTTCACAAATCGTCTCAAAATCGGGAATTACCAGATCATAGAGATATTCCCCGATCTGATGTTCCTCCAAACTGTCACTTCTTAAATATCTCTCCGCACACTGATATCCGGTGGGCACATAGAAAACAATGTCAAACCCAACCAGATGCAGGAATGTGGTCAAAATACCATCCTCCAGAGAAATTGCCGTGTCCGAAGTGTTAATGTATACGACCTTGGGATTTTTTTTGGTAAAATCAAACTTTTGCAGCATTCGCTGTATTTCTTTGTTCATATTCAGCACGGTTGCGATGGCCGTGTATTCCGTGCCGTTTTCATAAATTCCCTTAATCATCTTCTGGTCCAGAATGAACTGGAGCTTGTCCAAAATATGCTCCTGGATCTCTCCCCGCAAAACTCCATATGTATAGCAGGGATGTGACTTTATCTTCTCCCTCTGCAGCTTCCCGTTTTTCAGAAATCCAGCGGCATGTACCCTGACGGGATTGGGATCTTCCGGCCGAATGAACGGAGCCCCTCTGATCACTAGGGTATCCGGCGTCATAAGTTTTTTGATACTTACCCAGTAGGGTTCCGTAAGTCCCCCTTTTATTCCAGATACTTTCGCGAAGATCACAGGCATTGTCACCACATTGTCGGTCACACTGAAATTCGGCCTGTACTTTAACTCCTCATCCCATAATATAGCAATTTCCTCATAGATAGATTTTAAGGTGGCAGACACTCCTATCTGATATTGTTGGTTGCGGTACATCCCTGTATCCTGGTACATAATGGTATCCAATTCCCGCTCCGCATGGTACGCAGCTGTAGACAGCTGCAGATCCGCGCGCTCCCGGGGAAATATTTTGATTTGCAGGGACTCACTGTAATGCAGTTCATACAAGTTATCCGCCTGCAAACAGCATTTTCTGTTCAAATCCGGCACTAAAATCAGCACATCCACCGGCAGTCTGCTCAGATATCGCAGAAAAAGAGTCTCATTCTCATTCCTGCATCCTCCCAGATAGACGAAACATGCTACCCGTGGACTTTCCCAGTTTTTAAACAGGGCGTCCTGAAAACGTTTCAACCAGCACAAAAGATGGATTGTCCTGTTCGTCAGCCTGTTCAGATTACCTTCCAGTTTTCCCGCTTCCTCCAACACCACATCGGTAAACGCTTTCCGCAGGATGCCTTGAAGTTCCATATCGGAAGCCAGAATAATGTTGACCATCAGGCTGGCAATCAGCTGATTTACATCTACGCACTGCTTTCTTTTGATGGAGCCGATCTCTTCGTTGGAAGGCGGCATCAATTCTGATTCCACAATGACCAGATTTCTGCCCGCGCCGGCTATCTCCTGCTGGAAGCGGTAAAGTTCATTCGCGTAAGTCAGCTTGTCCTCCACACCCTCTATTCTCAGAAAACAGTTATAAATGCATTTTTCATCCCGTCCCCTGGCCTGCACCGGCTTAAGAACATCCTCAAGCCCTTTCCCCTCTATCCACGCATTGGTGCAATTCCGCAATTTGGGCAGCTTGCCGTACAGCCTCTCCGCATTCTCCCGCTCTTCTATCTCTTTTCTTAAAGTCTTAATACAAAATTCCCGGGGAAACTCTCCCATGCCGGGCAGTTCCAGCTTTCGCGAGAAACGGGAATCCCTGTCCAACGCGCAATATCCGCCATCCCCCTGATATTGCAGGAGAATAATGTCGCAGCCCGCTCCGGACAGAATACACAAAAATTTCAATTCATAGTTGCTGATACTTCCTTCATAAAGGATCTTGGGAATCCTGCTATCTCCCAGCTGATTGACGACACGTTCAAATTTATAGTACAGCCAGCACATAAACTTAATGTACGCGTTGCGCAGCATATTGTCGTTTTTTCCTTCCGCACGCATACCGCTTAAGGTATCGTATATGGAATCTGCAACATTTTTTCGCTGCACTTCTCTCATTCTCGGAAGCCATTTTTGCAGACTGGAGAGCAGAAATCCCATACTGAGCTGAAACTGCATTCCCATGATTTCTTCATAATAGGCCAGATTTTTTTCGTCCGGATTGGGAATCTTTCCCTCAATCACCACACCCGTTTTTCTGGCTTCCCCATAGTAGCGTACAAGGAAATCCCGGATATTTTGATTATATCCGTTGATCCGGTAAAAGTATATGCCCTGTTCCCGACGTTTCCCATATTCAAGAAAAAAATCATCCAAACTGCCAAGCGCCTTGTTTTCAAACATATATTATTCCAGTTCCGCAGCTGCCTTTCCATACTTTGACAGACATCCGCTTTTTATACTCTTTCTTAAGATTTGCAAAGACTATTGAACCGCCGGTTCCTTAATACCGGTTCATCTTATTTTTGTGCATGACATATCCCAGACCGGAGCCCACAAGACCGCCCAGAATATGGGACAAATTGGATATATTGCTCTGCACAAACAGTCCCTCGTAGACCTGTTCCCCAATATACAGCACCGCCACCAGAATAAAGGTCAACGGTATTTCTTTTTCCTTCATGCAGGTAAAGGAGGACAACATAATAAAGGCAAAAACCACACCGCTGGCCCCCAGCAGTTTATATCCCGGGACAAACACCACATGAGCAATCCCTGTAGCCAGAGCTGTGGATAAAATGACAAAGATTATATTGGAGGAGCCGTATTTTTCCTCCAGCATGGGACCTACCACCAGAATCAGCATGATATTTCCCACAAAATGATTGAGATCAGCATGTCCCACAATATGGCCGAGCATTCTCACATATGTAAGCGGATTCGCCCAGGAAGAGCGATATACGGAGAAAATATGATTATTGGTATATCCTCTGGTTATCCAGTTGAGCAAAAGGGTTATGACGCATAAAATCGTAAAGCATAAAATTACCGGTGAGTTGAATGCCACCTTAAACTTTTTATCGCTGTTTTTCATATTCTTACCTCTTTTCCATTAGAGTACCCAGGAGCAGGGTACCGCATATTTCCTTATCTTATTGAAACCCTCTTATAAAAGTATTGATAAATTCATATCCTACTGCCAGATTCAGATTTTGTCCCTCGTCGATTCCCGCTGTGCTGACTCCGATGACTTCCCCATACATATTCAGCACGGCTCCCCCGGAACTGCCGTGGGATATGGGTGCGGTAAATTGAATCATATCCACATCGTCCACTCTCCTGAATCCGGAAATAATGCCGTTGGACACGGAGTTAAACAGCCCGAGGGGACTTCCGATGGCCACGACCTTCTGCCCCCTTACCAGAGGCTTGCGGCCTCTGTATACCGGCAGAGGCTGCAATGCGCGGTTTATGCGAATCACAGCAAGATCCAGAAGCGAATTATATTTTATGATCTCCTCCGTTTTGTACATGGTGTTATCATTCTCAATTCTCACGGAGTAATATCTGCCGCCTCTTGCCACATGGTTGTTGGTGAGAATATATCCCTCTCTCCCAATCATGATCCCCGAACCGCTTCCTATGACTTCGCCTCTCGCGTCGTGTATGGAAATCATCACCACGGAGGAGGCTTTCAATGCCAGTTCCTCAAAGTCCAGTTCCCGTCTTGCATCGCCTGCTGTCGGAAGGGTCTGACCGCCGGGATTTCGTCGCCCTGTGTTGGGGTTTTCCGCTGTACTTATACGGTGGGGCGCTTTTTCCTGTCCGGTATTTTGTCTGCTGTTTTGCGATGTTCCATGTCTGCCCGGAGGAATTACCACCCGGGGTCTCCGGTTTTCCGGCTCCGCCCGGACTTGCCCGCCTCCTTGGGACACTGTGCCGGATATTTCTTTTCTGTCTGCAAATTTTTGACTGTCATACGAGTCCAGCGCAATGCCCTTTTTTTCTCCGAGAGTAATCTGTCCGGATAAATGCAGGGCTTCCATCTTTTCGTCAATGTCCGTCTCATTTTGCAACAACAGTACATCAATCCCCATCAGAGTCAGAAAATAACAAAAGAAATACTCCTGCGCTTTTGTGACATCCTGGGCCACAAATTTCATCGACTGTCTGGGATTCCATTCTTTCAGGTATACAAGGGCCAGTTCATCCAGCCAGAACAGCATCTTCACGACGAAATTCTTCTCGATGGATTCATTCAGATTCGGATTACAGCCATGATATGCCTCCAGTACTTTTTTGCAGGAAGCGCTGAGAAGATCTCCGACGCCGGACTTCTCATCCAGTTTCAGCGTAAAAAGCCTTTCCCTGCCTGTGTCTATCCAGCTCCGGTAGCAGCCCATATAGCGAGCGGCTCTTTCCACTTCAATATTTTTAGGAAAAGCACTCACCCGGTTATATATTCCCTGCCCCCGCATCATCTTGCCGGTCTGTATTTCATCCATATACGCAACATCTTTTAACAAACTCTGATTGACGCCCGCCGCTCTGAGGAAATAGACATCTTTACAGTTTCCGTTCATTCCCCCTTTGACGCCGGAAAAAGCTTCAATGGAAGTAAGACCCATTACATTGTATCTCTTCTCTATGTAATTATACTCCATACTCCACCTCGGTAACTCATTTCCCGGGATTATCATCCGGCCGCTGTCTGCTCAGAATGACCTGATCGGAAGCATGCATTTTACTTCCGGTAATATGAGCATGGTTTACTATTTCTAAATCCTGCTGCCTTTTATACGGACCTTCTGCCACACATATAAGACGCATATGATATAAATAGTCAAGCGGTTGTCTCCTACCCCGAATAAGGACATTATATCACAGGTATTTAAAATATGCTATATTTTCTATAAAAATATAGCCAGTGTTACGACAATTCATTTATTAATACTATTGTCACAGACTACTTCTGATGATATAATACTGCTGAATTTACACATCGCTTACGGAATATCTGTATCTTGATACAGATTCAACTTTTGCTTTAAGTGCTTACGGCACCGCGCGGATTGGGAAAAAATGATTGTATTTCATATGGATTTGGATAACACCCTGATCTATTCCTACAAGTGGGATATCGGAAAGGCCAAAAGAAGGGTAGAAAGCTATCAGGGCCGGGATCTTTCTTTTGTCACGGAAAACACCTGCAAAAACTTGAGAGCGATACATGAAAAAATGCTCATTGTCCCTACATCTACGAGATCAATAGAGCAATACAACAGAATTCGTCTTCCCGTCAACAATATTTCCTATGCGCTGGTCTGTAACGGCGGCATACTTTTGACGAATGGTACAAAGGATGATTCATGGTATCAGACATCCCTGGCATTCATACAGGAGAGTTTACCCGCGCTGGAATTGGCGCGACATTTTTTGGAAAAGGACATACGAAGAAAGTTTGAACTGCGATTTATCGAAGATTTGTTTCTGTTTACAAAATGCGACCAGCCGGAGTCCGTGGTCCGGCAACTACAGGAAATAACAGACTGCAACACGGTAAATATCTTCCATAATAAAGAAAAAGTATTTGTGGTCCCTGTAAATCTAAGCAAGGGAAAAGCGGTGGAAAGATTTCGTGAATATATCGGGGCAGATCAAGTCATCGCCGCAGGGGATAGCGAATTTGATATTTCCATGCTCCGCGAGGCCGATATCGGGATAGCCCCCCATGGCTTTGCGCAGGAATACGCCATAGATTTCCGGATTTTTGAAATGCCGGGGAACCGAGTTTTTTCTGATGAAATGACAGAAAAAATACTGGAATTATACGCACAGAAGACCGGCTTGGGTGTGATACATCCAAATACCGATTAACGCGGTATCGCAGGCACAGCAGGCGATACGCAGACAGAGATAAGTATACATTTCATACAGGCGCAGCAGGAGTCTGTCCAAGGACAGACTCCGTTTATGCAGACAGATAAAATAGAAATTGATGGAATATCATGGAAGCCACCCCATGGTATATGGAGAGAGGTAAAAAATGAAGAACCAGCTAATTTATTACAGTGTCGGCCCTCTGCTGTACTGTCCGGCCAATAAGGCAACCATCGCTCAGTCAATTATCCAGGAAAAATTCGGAGATCACTATTCTCTGGCGCTCTGTTTGGAGGACACGATAAATGACGATTCTGTAGCGGAGGCTGAACAGGACCTGTTGCAGTCTCTGCGGACTGTCCATGCGGCGAGCCGGGAAAAGAGTTTCTTTCTTCCCAAAATCTTTATCCGCGTGCGCAATCCGCAGCAAATCACCATGTTGACGTCCTCTCTTGGAGAATCCGCCTGTGTGGTGACGGGTTTTATCATACCGAAATTTTCCCGGGACAATGCCGCTGAATATATTCACAGAATTATGGAAGTAAATGAACGATCGGATCACAAAATATACGTTATGCCCATCTATGAGAGTCATGATATGATAGATCTCCGCACCCGGTATGAGATACTGTACTCTCTGAAGGATTCTCTACATCAGATTGAGGAACTTGTACTGAATATCCGTGTAGGAGGCAATGATCTGTGTCATATTTTCGGATTCCGGCGCCACTCTGACGAGTCCATCCACAATATAAAGCCGGTTTCCTCTCTTTTTACGGATATTGTGACGGTATATGGAACTGACTATGTTATCTCTGCCCCCGTGTGGGAGTACTATGGGGGAGATAATTGGAAAACCGGTCTCATAGCCGAGATCCAGGGCGATAAATTATGCGGCTTTACCGGCAAGACCGTGATTCATCCCCGGCAGATTGAGGTGGTAAACGCCTGTTACCGGGTCTCCTCCTCCGATTACAGTGACGCAAAAAACATTCTGGAATGGAATAAATCTTCAAGTTCTCTCGTCTCCGGCAATCAGGGCGGTGAACGCATGAACGAATATAAGACGCATCTGAACTGGGCCAGACGAATCCTGTTTCTGGCCCAGGCATATGGAGTTGAACAGTAATCACAGGCTCTGTAGACTGTGGCCGTCAAATACTGCCACCTGACATGGAAAAGAGATCATAGGATCATCTGCGGGATTTCAATATAGGAAACGATACCGTTTTTCTGCTCAAAACTCCAGGGGATCTCTTTTCCCAACAGTTTATGGAGGGCAATATTGGGTATGTTAATCCCTGTGGCCAGACAACTCATCTGTAGTCCGCCCGACATTCTTGTGTTGATCTCCAGCAGATAAGGCTTGTCCTCTTTCAGTTTAAATTGAATATTGCAGGGGTATTCCAGACCGGTTTTCTCCATAATGCAGGTTGCCATACGAATTATTTTGTTATCGTATATAATTTCCTCATGTCTTGCTCCGCCCTTGTATCTGGGAATCGCTATCAGCCCCAGAGAAGTACTGAGACAATCTACGCTGATCTCTTTTCCCGGAAGATAGGGCATGACCATAAGCGAATCAAATGGCTCTATGGCCCCCAGCCATTCTTGATATTTTTTAAAGGGAACCGAGTTTCCCGCATACATTTTCAGCATTTGGTAGGGATTCTCCTGCTCGGAAATTTTGCGAAAACTCATTCCGCCCTCATCCAGAACAAATTTTACACAGATTTGACCATACAATGCTTTCAATTCCAGATAGGCCTGCTCAAATTCCTGCGCTGTATTTACGATACGATATGCGGGAATGTTGAGATTTTCCTGTCCTCGCAGCAGGTCGTAGGTGCGGGCTTTATCCGCCAGAAGTTCCAATCTGGAGTAATCCTCCGCCATCACTTTGACGCCGATTTCACGAAACCTGTCCATATTTTTGCTGATGTCCAGCATCTTCCTTCTGGGAACAAACACGTCAATTTTGTGTTCCCGGCAGAATCTGACGCAGTCCTCCACATAATCTTCTCCGTCTGTGACAGGTTCACTGTACCACTCATCACACACGTTTCTGATCACGGAATTGCTCTGTTTATTCGTCCCTATGACCCAGATTTTCTCTCCCTCATTTTCTTTCATCAGTTCAATCAATCTATATGAAGTACTGAACCAGTGATTAAACCATACACGAATCATCAGTGTCCCTCCTGTTTACACGTCTGCTATTTTTTTGATAATTCCACAGCATTTATAATGCGTCAGCGGATAATACTCCACGGGAACATGTTTTTCCTCCGCCAGTCTCAGCACATGGCTAAGTTCCGGATCTTCCCCGTATCGCCGATCTATCAGCACTTTCCAGGGAATACGACGAAGAAGCACTCTGGTGGTCTCCCCTATTCCCGGTTTGATAAAATTGATATCCTCTATACCAAAAAATGCCGCAATTTTTCTTACCTCATCTATTCCCTTTTCTTTGGGAGCGGATTGTTGCCGGGTGTGGCTGGCATTGCTTTTGCCGCCCGCCGGCGACCCATCCCCGGAGAAGTACTTTTCGATTGTGTCTATAAAAGCATAGGAAAGATCCGCATCTTTCAGCTCCCCATAATATACTGCACCGTGAAAATCATCTTTTCCTATGACATCCTCCCTCAGAAAAGTCCTGCTGACCAGCCCGGATACCGTGCTGTTCAGGCAGGAACTGGGGATCAGAATGTCCTCGTGGGTTCCGCTGAGTTCAGTCACCCACGCCGGATCAGCCAAAACGGCGATTTCGGAACTCACCCGGGGATAATTTCTGATATCCTTTTCCAGTTCTCCGAGAATCGCGCCTTTTCCAATCCATCCGTCCACAAAAAGAAGCTGCTCCGGCGTGTGTCTGTGCAGGAGATACTTCATGGCATTGTCATCAATGCCCCTCCCCCTTATAATGGAAATGGAATAGTGCGCCACATCCACATTATATTTCTGTCTGATATAACGTCTCAGCAGAATGCCTATGGGGGTGCCGGCCCTGGCCAGAGATACTAAAACCACATCTCTGCCCCTCCGCGCGATAATTTTGTCAGAGAGCACCCCCACAGCGTCCGCCACTTGTTTTGCATATGTGCGCAGGGCCTCTCTGTACACTTTCATATATTTTTCTGTGGGGACATATTCAATGGGCAGCATTTCACTGTAATGCCTGCCCGACTGGATCAGTTTCTCCCTCTCCTCTGTGGACTGAGGCTGTACCAGGCCTGTGATATCCTTTAACAGAAAAATTACATCCTCCTCCAGATAAGAACTTCTCATTCTTTACACCACCTTACAAGATATATTTCCTCATTTTTCTTCCGAAGAGCATTCAGCAGGGTTAATTCTCCTCTCCCCCCATCCTGAACGTTCTTTTGCGCGTCCGTGATGACTACCACTGCGTCATAACTGCCGATATCATACACATATGTTTTTCTGTCCTTCTCATACATACTGGACAATGCATATCGCTCATGTAGCGGATACGCCGAACTGCCGCTTACGGAAATCGGGCTTCGGGTTGTGGCATGAAACATTACAAGATGCCCCATCTCCTCCAGACGCATCCCTACATACAAGCCGGGAAACATACATTCTTCCGTGCCCAATACCAGTATTTTTCCATTCTCTTTCAGAGGAAGGCGTTTTACTGTTGCCTCTGAGAGCCTCTGACAGGCATGTTGATACTGTACCATATCCGTAAGTCTTCTGGTATCCATCCATCCCCGGACGTCAACACAGTCCGTATATTCCCCGCCGGATGTATCTTCCTGATGATAAATGCCGTCATCCACGGTCCGGTCCGCCATCTCCGGATAGCCTTCATGTCTTGTTTTTATCAGATAGTGCAGCCCTATTCCTCTGCCTGTAAATTGCTCCACGGCTTCCTCCGACATTCCATTCAGGAGAGACGCTACCGCAAATTTCATCTTTCTTTTATAGTATTGTTCCAAAACCGTTATAAGATTCCGAATTGTATTGCCTGTGGTGACTTCATCCTCTGCAAAAACGATCCTGTCGACGTTGTCCATAACACTGTCCAAATCATTTTTTACAAGCCTCTGCTCCACAGCGTGACTGTGCTGCTCCGAAAAGACAAGATAATCCGCCCCGGGAATATTCTCTCTTGTGGTCTGTATATAACAAGCCCCTGCTTCCATGGCAATCCGGGCTCCTATGGCTGTAGCGGTCTCCGCGAATCCAACCACCAGCACTCTCTCCTCTCTGTAAATCTGCAGTTGCCTGGCCAGCTCAGAGAAGACTCCCATCGCCTTTCCGGGGGAAACGGGAATGTGCTTTCCCTGAAAAGGATTCACCACCAGATAATTTCTCTTTTTATTGTTGTCCCGTTTTGCTATTTTGACCAGATCTTTTTCCGTATACATGCCTGTTCACTCCTTAAGATAGCTCACAAAAAAACCATAACCCATAAAAGTTATGGTTTGTTTTCAATGCTCCTCCTAGATCATAACACAAGCGGATATACAGTACAAGACAAAACAACTGTTTCAGAGGAGATTCACGCATTGACCTTACTCTAAAGACTCAGGAGCAATCTCCCCTCTTCATGTCTGATATAGCAAACCCATGTCCTGTATAAAAATAAAAATGCAGGAGGACAAAAATAAGCTGCCATGTGATATTTTCAGGCAAACAAGCCGATTTGAAAGAAATTTTTCAATCCCTTCGGCATACACTATACCCCCCCATAGCTTTATAGGGCAAATTTTTGTTTTTTTCAGAAACTATTTTCCTTTCGCCTACTTCTGTTGGCAGCCATGCCCCAATAATTTTATATGGACTGATGTTGAAGATAGCCAGACTTGCATTTTAGAAGTATGGAATATATTAATTTGGCTGTCAAACCAATTAAAGTATGACAGCCAATAACATAACACCTTCATGAACCACATGACTTATAATGTTTTACTCCAAATCGCCATATGCAATAACAGATAAGCAAAAACGCAATAATTCCAAGAGGACAAAATGCCAGATGCCAATTGCGTGATTTACCCAGCAGAAACTGTAAGGGATAATATTGAATCAATGTATATGGAATAGCATAAGTACAGAACCGCAGAATCCCTTTCCCATAAATATCTATGGGATACTTTCCATGCGATTTGGCCCCGTATGTCAATACATTTATCAACGAAGTATCTTGAATGGAAAAGAAGCAAAAACTCGCCTCCAACATGAACAGTCCTATAAACAATAACATTCCCCCAATGATCATGGCAGTCATTGTCCAGACAGTCATGATGTTCCATGCGATCTGGCTATGCCTGATCCCCAGCGCCAGTGTAACAAAGGCAGTCAGCAGCGGTCCAATTCTCCCCACTGCAAAACTGGTTCCCATTATTTGAAGGATCAGACTGCATGGTCTGAGCATCATTCGGTCAAATGTGCCTCTCCTCACCATCCCTGAAAAAGATATAAATCCACTGCCAAACAGCTCCGCAAATGTAAAGGACATTTGAACGACAGAAAAACACAATAAAACGTCCCCATAGGTGTATCCTTTTATCTGTGTAAAACCGGAGAATAAGAATTGAACTGCAATCAATTCACAAAATGCTATTATGAACCGCGCAATAACCATCAACAAAAAAGACAATTTATATTCCATTACGCTTTGTGTACAGACAGAGGCATACTTGAAATATAATTTTAAATTTTCTTTGATTTTCACGGTGTCAACCTCCCTGTATAATGATTCTTCTTTCCGCCTGTTTCCACAGAACAATTCCCAAAAACATTAGTGTCACCAGCCAAAAAATTTGTTTTAAGATACACTGATATATTTCCCCTCCGGCAAGATCTCCGCTGTATATTCGAAATGGAATATTCTGCATATAAGCAAACGGAGACATCTCTACTAAAAACAAGTATTTTTTTGGAAAAAACGGCAGTGGTATAATATTTCCCGACAGAAAATCCACCGCTCCTGTCATTACCATTCTCCAGCCCTGGGGCGAGATCGTAAAAAAGCACAGCATGTACACAATCATACAAAATGTAACCGTTATCCCAAGCGCCAAAAATAATGTGAGCAAAAACAACAAAAAGGAAACACCATTCACCGGCAAGGACATTCTATAGGCTTTCGGCATTAAAAACGCACATAATAATACGGGAATACATCTCATAATTGCTTCAGCTATTCTTGCTCCAATCGTTCTTGAAAACCACATGGAATAGATTGACACAGGACGGCACAATTCATATGCTATATTTCCGTTTGTTATCATTGCAAAAAGTTCATTATCTGCCGCCCATGTATTACAAAGAGCTAACAGCGCTTCTTTCAGCCAGATGTAGGTCACGATGGAAGAGTAATTCATCGGCAGATTTCCGCCGGAAGCTTCTGCAATTGCTTTGTATGCCAAGCACTCCATCAATCCCCAAATAAGCTGCGTTGTCAAAGCCGTGACAGACGCCATACGGTACTGAAGCCCGGCGGCAAATCGAAGTTTAAAAAAGCAATAATATTTTTTCATAGCCGCCTCCTACATAATGTTTAGTTTTGCATATAGGCTTGCGATAATGTGATCAATGTCCGTTTCCGAACCTCCGTTTTCTATTCCCACAGATGCTGCTTCAAAGCGCAGATCTTCCAGAGTGCCGTCCAGCAGTTTCTGCCCTTTGCCTATCAGAATCACACGCCTGGTAATTGCCTCAATATCCTGCATGTCATGTGTTGTTAAGATCACTGTGGTTTTATGTTCTTCATTCATCTTTTTGATGAAGTCGCGGACGGCAATCTTAGACACTGCGTCTAGTCCGATAGTCGGCTCATCCAGAAATAGCAGCTTAGGTTCATGCAGCAAAGAAGCAGCAATTTCGCAGCGCATACGTTGTCCCAATGACAACTGCCTTGTGGGCGTTTTCAATATCTCCTCCAAATGTAAAAGCTGCGTCAGTTCGTCCAGTTTGTTACGGTACTTCGGCGTAGGTATGGAATAAATCGCCTGCAAAAGTTCAAATGAATCTATGACCGGAATATCCCACCATAATTGCGAGCGCTGCCCAAAAACAACACCTATCTGTCGGACATACTCCTTCCTGTCTTTCCATGGCACCTGACCATTCACCAGGCATGTACCGCTATCCGGTGTCAATATTCCGCTTAAAATCTTGATTGTGGAGCTTTTGCCTGCTCCGTTCGGACCGATATAACCTACCATTTCACCATTGTCTATGGAAAAACTGATATGGTTTATGGCACTTATTGTGTTGTACTCTCTCTTAAAAAGCGACATTACCGCATTGCCGAGCCCGGACTCGCGTCTGGCTACCCGATAAATTTTGCAAATATCATTAAATTCTATCAAAATAAATCCCTCCTTTCCTGTAGAAAAAGTCCGGATCAACCGGTTATCCTTAACTCTTTCTACAGGGATATGTTATTGGTATTTATCAGCTGATAAAAAAATTTTAGCAGAAAAGATAAAAAAGAGTAGACTTGTAATTAATTTTGTGGTAAGATGTATAATTAGTAACGCCCAAAAATGCAAATAGGTAATAAACCGAGAGACTTTACCTAATCTCCCGGTTTTTTTCTTTCCTTTGTCCGCCCCTGGACTTCCTGTTTCCTTACTCCGTCAACTTTCTTAGGCTTTTCAATCAGTATGTGCTATATCTGTTGGATAGTTGGAATAGGTGACTTAGAAAATATCCATTATTCAAGGGGTTCCAGTGCCCCTATGAACTTTGTCAGTTCTTCCTGCTTGCTGTCATACCTTGGCAACAACATCTGAAAGCGCTTTTCTGTTATCAATTCCCCTGTCAAGTCCTTGTACAGTTTGGCATACAGGTTTTCAATTTCCGACACTCGCTGCTTACATTGTCTTAGTTCCTTTTTCCGCTGTTCTTTGTCCGCTGACAGTTGGAGATTATATTTGCCCTGCATTTTCCTTGCATGGAGTGCGCTCTTGATTTTCCTTGACGTGTCCTTTGCGTACATTTCATTCGATAACCTCGCATAAAGAAGGATAGATTTTAAAGTTCCACATACCCGACAATGTTTTCGTAGATTTTGATGTCCCGGTGGGTTTCTCTGTCCACCGCCGCCCCCGTATATTCATACTGCTGTAAGAAAGCCATTTTCCTTACGCTTTTTCCGATTTCCTGCCCCCTCCTGATCTTCTCCTCACTCAATCCCTCCGTCCAGATGGCAGTATGGATTCCGTATCTGACGCCCATGCTCCCGCAGCCACTTTTCATACCCGGCATCCGGGTCAAACCGGACGCTGCCCCGCTTGAAAAAAACAGCGTATTAAAAATATTGATGATATTGATTTTCCAGACAATCAAGACCCCATTGAGGAACAAGGGTCAAAGCAATACGAAGTTATGCAAAGACATCTCCTGTTGCATAATTTAGCTGTACCATATAAAGAAGTTTTTATGCTGCGGGTCTTTGGAGAATTGAGATTTAAACAAATTGCAGATATAATTGGGCTTGCGTCACTTATTACCGAGCAAAAATACAATATTAACACGAATGGAGTACAAAGATAAGCAATAAATGCAATTTAATTAGAAACATCCCTTCCGCTTTATGCAGAAGACATGGTGGGTACGAATCCACGAGAGTTTATTAGTGAACATCTTGAGCATTGTGAAAAGTGCCGTGCAGAACCTGAACATATGCGGAAACCTGCGGACTTTATCCCCAATGCTGATATTGTTCCTCTAAAAGAATAGAAAAGAGTTATATATTAAACGTCTTCAGACTGTTTTTTACGGCGGTCATGTGCCATAATGGCGATTGTCTTTGGGATTCGGACATCACCTAAATTTTTCCCCTATTCCGATAGTTTTCTGAATCTTACATATAATTCTAATATATGTATTATTATTATTTTTTAACCATAATGTATCATGTTGTAGCTGTACTATGGTAAGCATGGATTCGCTTACCTCATCTCTCTATCCGTTTGGCAAGCCCATGATAATACTCCATAAAACGGCATACCTCCTTGTAGGTCTCCCTGACGGCCTCCCGGCGCTGCCCCGGCTCCGCTATCTGTTTCGTGCCAAGGAAAAGCCCTGCATTATAATATAGCACCGCCATAGCATTCCTTTTATCATTATATGCCTTGGGCCGTTCCTTCAGGCATTCCTTCATATAGTCAGCCCCATGCTTCACACATTTTTCCAGACATCCATAGCCCTCATCCTCTTTTCCTGACAGCAGCGCCCATACACCGAACAGATAATCGTCCGCCCGCCATGGGTGCTTCCCTTCCTGACGCAGGTCCCACATGGGTCTGTTGGTACAAGGATCTGTAGGGCCCTTTTCCGTAGCCTTCAGGTAATCCTGACGCTCTTTTGCAAAATAAGTCTCCAGACTGTCTATCTTCTGCCATTCAGGAAGCACCCCTTCCGCAAGAAATGTCAGGATGTCATCAAACTTGCAGTTGATTCCTTCTACTTTGGCAGCATCTACAGCCTCCAGCCCATACTGGATCACGTCCCAGCCCTTGTCCATCTTCCGGAAGCATTCCCCGTTGGAAATCTGGCCGGGCAGCCCCAGAATCCCCGTGTCCAAGGCATAGACTGGACAAAGGTAACAATGCATCGCCTCATAACCGCCGCCCCGGAAGTAGCCGATAAACTTAATACATGACGCCAGACCGTTTCTTTCCCTCACAAAGGTCTGAGACCCTGCTTTTTTCATTCCGTAAGCCTTAGCAAGCGGCGCAATTTTTGCCTGCATATTTTCCTTTAAACGCAGCTTCAGCTCTCCCATGGCCTCTTTCACCTGTTCACTGTTCCTTGTATGTTTATATGGAAATATCTGCGGCGGCTTCTGCGCAGGCGGCATCCCCAACAGGCGTTTCCAGTCAAAGTCCACCGTCTCTAAAGGATGCCCTGTCAAATACTGTTCCCATCTCTGTCTGACCGGAGCCGTGAATCTGTCAAAGTCCTCCAAGGCCCGGCGCCTATTGCGGGTCTCTTCTTCCTGTGCTTTTTTCTCATAGTAATCGGAGACCTTCACCGGGCGCCCCTGTGTGTGAAAATAATATGCAACACCGCTCTGGGTCTTTGTCATCCAGTAATAGCCCGCACTCCACATTGCCGGCATGATTCGCATTTTGTCTCCCCGGGTGAGGGCTGCCCCCAGCTTATCTTTATTTCTGTTCCACCACTGCTCCCATTCTGCCGGTTCCATTTCCCCTGCGGCTACCTGTAGAAAAACCTTTTTCATTTCGTCCTGAAAGCTCATTTCAATGCAGCCTAAAGATCGTTCCTCAGACCTGCCTCCTTTTTACCAAAATAAATGAAATCGGATTTATGATGATCCCTTGTCTCCTATAACTCTCATCTACTTCCGCATCGTCAATATATGCATCACAATACAAATCTAATAGTCTGGGCAACTACAGAGGAAATGTAAAAGTAAAGTCCACCGGCACTCCCTCAGCCAATGCCGCCAGCGGTACGATCAAAATGGCTGCTTTCGCAGAAATCATCCATATTGTATAATCCATTTGCCTGCTTTACCGTCCATATCGCTGCCTCAATTGCACCCTCTGCAAAAGTTTCTCTCGATGATACCTGATGCCTGAATGTCACTACTTCATCTTTGCTGTTTGCAAAAACAACCTCATGCTCCCCGAATATATTTCCGCCCCGTACACTGCAGATTTTCACCTTTTCTTTGTCGATCTTTTTGTTTACATCCATTAGAGCAGCTTTTATCATAAGTGCAGTCCCGCTGGGAGCATCCTTCTTCTGGTTGTGGTGATATTCTATGATCTGGATATCCGTATCCAAGCCTGTTCTCTTCGCATAAACCTTCAGAATTTCAATAAAATCATGTAGCGCAACGCTGAAATTTCCTGACATGAAAACCGGGAGGACAACCCCCAGTCTGTTGATCCTTTCTATCGCTTCGGCAGAAAACGCCGTGGTGGCAATGATAAGTGCTTTTCCCATCCTCTCATATTTGAAATAGCTGTCATTCATAAAGGTTTCGGCATTGGTGCAGTCAATAAAGACATCACAGTCCTCCGCAGCTTCTATATCATCAATAATGGGCAAGTCCAATTCACCTCCCACAAGCTCCGCTATCCTCTTCCCCACAAATGGATTTCCCTTTCTGGCCACGGCATAACTGATTTCGACATCCTCTCTGCGTAACGCATTTTTTAGAATGGCACTGCCCAGTTTCCCGGTACACCCAACGATTGCCAGTTTCACCATATTGAACCTCTCCCTTTACATCTTCTTTTCGTCTTCCGCAGCAGACCGCTGAACGGGAAGTTAGTAAAATCATCCAAAAATTCCCTTATAAACCCGACAGGCCAGATAAATCCCGGCTGAACAGCCAAACACGAACATTACAATTCCGGCTATAGCAAAAATTGCAAACATAATCCCGTTCAGCAGAATGAATAATAATCTGGCCATTTCCATATGGTAACCCTTTTCATCCTGAACCATATCTTTCAGGGATGTATCTCCACTCCAAAAGTTTATAGGCTCACTGCTGTTTTTATAATTCATATCGACGCAGAATTTCTAAGACCTCGATATATACCCGTATGTCACTATAATCCATCTGCATTTTCTTCAAGTATAATTCAGCAACTGTTTTTTCTATTGCTGCCTGCTTTAACAAGAAATATGTTCTTGCTACATCATATTCTTTTGGAGCTTTACAAACATTTGCGAAGTCAATTATAACAAAATCTCTTTCGGAAGTAAGAATGATATTATATGGATGGAAATCCCCATGGCATAAATTGCTTCCTGAAGGCAAATTTTTTATCTGATCTACCACGCCATTTGATTTTCCATTGAGCATATGCAACATCCATTCTGTATACGAAACTGCGCCATCCATAGTTTTCGTAAGCCAGTTTTTGTGGAGACTTGTAAATATCTCCATTGCCTGTTCCAAATTATAGTCATCCAACATCAGTGATGCAAAACTTTTTCCTTGAACCTTTTCCATTATAAATCCGAAACGTTGATTTTCCTCTACAAATTCAAACAGTTTGGGTATATTCTCCATTACCCCGCTTACCATACAATAATTGTCATATTCATGCTGTACAGTACTTTTCGAATAACCCGCTCTAAATAATTTTAGTACTTTTTTCTCGTTGATTTCAAAAATCTCAGCCGTATTACCTTCTGCAATTTTATGTCTTTTATTAATCTTCATTATGTTTGTTCCTATCTGAAGATTCCGGATTGTTGAATTGTTTAACGCCATTATTTTACCACAAACACATACACAATTCTATCAAATTTTTCTTAAAGTGTTTTAACCTTATTTTTGCAATTATCATCTGTCTTGCCCGTTCCTTCTGCTCTGTGCTAACCGCCCTTGGCTTGCGGTAGCAGATGTATGATTTCAGATAGGAATAGATTTTAGATATTTCGTCCTGTCAGCCTGTATGTGTCGGGAAAGTCGGCAACAAGCGTATCAAGTTTCCGCATGACTGCCTTATCCCCTTTTCCTTTGCTGTGATTTCTGCCTCCTGTGATATGGACAGATATGATTGATTGCTTTCGGTGCTGATAAATGCTTTTCTTTCGTTAATTGTCTGAAAATTGGATTGCGGAATATTGTTGTTGGGTATTTCTCCGATTGTGGGAAAAGGGGTTCATTTTATACGGTAATTACTACATAAAGAAAGGCTATAACCGTTACTGTCATAGCCTTTTAAGGATTGAGGAAGTCCCTTTTTTGTTTGTATTTATTTTTCGCCCCTCCGCACTAGCCAACATCAACCGGTTGAATACCGTATCGCCAAGCTCCGTAATGACAGCATAACGCCCGGTTTCCCATGAACACGTTCCCCTCTGCATGTTCCTCCTTACTGATAAGCGCCGCTATCTCCAGCATACGGTTCTGGTTAATTTCCTGTTCCTTTTTCATTGCGTCCGTCAGCTTCCAGAAACGCTTTTCCGTAAGTATTCCTATTGCCTTGTCTGCATACAAACGTATAAAAGTATCACGTGTGCACAACTGGAACCATTAACTCAAATCACATAGGACTGGGTCAAAAAGGTCATTGGCGCATCGGGATTAGGCTTGCTCTCCGTCGGATCGTTAATGTTGATACTATTTTCCCTGAGCCGCCTGACGGGCCTTTTTCCGCCGCTTTAAGATGATGGCACAGACAATGTTAACGAGGATAAACACCACAATCCACAGTGTGCTGACAATCTTGTAGCCGGGCTGCTGAAGGGCAAACTCGCCTATGGTGAGATATTCATCCCCCACACACTCCACAAAGTGGGCACTGTCCGCATAGCCCTCGCCAGAGAGAGCGCCGGAGTAGTCGGCGGGCAGGTTCAAAGTGTTCCAGCGACCCACGGGCAACAGGTACAGGGCGTCGCCGCTCTCCGTGGTGCCGATGCCCTGAATGTGCGCGTCACCGGAGAGATGACCGATGACCACCTCTCCATTAGGCAGGGTCAGATTGTAGTACCGCTGGTTCTCCACTACATCCGCAGACTTGTAGTGGATCACCTCCAGGGCGAAGGTATCATACTGCTGAATGTCCGCCAGGGAGGCGGCGTGGGGCGTGTTTTCAGCTGCATCATAGCCCACACTGCCCGGGCCGGTCTCCACCGTCTCCAGGTAGGCCGGGTAGACGGTTTTCTCAATGTAGGACTGGTAGAGAGGTACAGTGGCGTACAGGACCGCCAAGCTGCAAAGGATGGCCACGGCAAAGGATATAGCCAGGTAAGTGGGAATTTTAACACGCATAATAGACACTCCTTATTGTATATTTATATTTTTTGGGGTTTCATTACAGTGCGAAAAACTTGTGTTTTCAGCCTCATTTATCATAAAAAATCTTCTCGTATTCGTATATTCAATAGATTTTTACCTGCTCTTTAAGGTATTGCTGCCAGATAAATAAACGGGGAGGGCCAGGGCCGCTTCCATTTTTCATGTCGTTGCAGACTTTTTGTAATTTTATCATGGTTCCATACTCCTAATTTATCTTCATCTTTACTGCCTCCCATTCCGGGATATTTTGTCCTAAAGGGCAGAACAATCTGCACCACCGATATTCAAAACAAGAAATCGCTTTCCGCCATACAGTTTCCTGTAGGCATAAGAGCGCCACTTTTGACGGTATAAAATTGAGTATGACAAAATTGCGGGGTCACATAGTCATAGTACCGCCTTGCTAGCTTGAGAATGGCACAGATCATCATATTTGTCAAGCTCTCTCTTTTTAAATTTGTACAAAAATACTAATGCAATTATAGCAGAAATTTGTCTGCCACGCTAGGGAAGCGATCTGCCGATTTATGGAGTATTTTAAGCTCATATTATTTCGCTGACATTAAACATATCGCTCAAAATTTCGGTTCATGGATCAATTTGTAACAAATTAAGAGGGATAAAAGCAGGGCGTGAAATGTGTAACCTTTTTCCAGGCTGTTTAAATTATATAAAGAGATATCTTTCCAGACCTGATGTGGTCCGTTTCAATTTTCTTGACTGCCTTTTTCTCTTCCTATTTTGGGTAGTCAAGCAATCCAGGCAGCAAGCCTGCTCCCGCCTCTTCTTATGCTGCTGTCCGCGCCTGGCATGGCGTGCGGTAGCCGTTATAGCTGTGCGGGGTCTATGATAGTACAGTTGTAACGCACACCCCCATTTTTCAGAAACAGATCTGTGAGATGCGTGCACCATTTTGGGTTCGGTTTGTCCCCATGGAAGTCCTGCTTCAGCTTATTTCCGAATACTTTATGGGGCCTGCCTGGCTTTGTAATCGGCTTTTTGAGGCAGACGATGGAGCGCAGACCCATCTGTGTGTTCATATATTTATGGATGGTCGTAGCACTGTAGCGATGCCCTGCCCGCTTCAGATAAGCGATCATGCTGCGGTAGCAGTCCACCTTGTAATGGCTATGGTAGATGCTGCGGACCTGCTCCTGAACCTCCGCTTCTCGGGCATAATAATCCGCCCTCCGATGCTTCCGGTAGTTGTAGTATGTATTGGGGCAGATCGCCAGTCGTCTCAGCAGCCAGCGGACGCCGAATAATTCAGGGCAAACTCCACTCCCGCATCCCTTTGGCAGATGATGACCTGATGCGGCTGGTGATCCTGCCGCTTACGGTTCCCGGTAC
>CANSPM010000003.1 GCA_947648875.1 uncultured Lachnospiraceae bacterium | reverse complement strand
TTTTGAGACCGCATTTCCGCATACAAGTTCAAGCCTGGAGCCATCAGGCAGAGTAACCATACACAGTTCCGCATCCTGATTAGAATCATAGATCCTTTTACCGATAGATGTAATGGGTAAAATATCTCTTATCCGGTTTATTGTATTTTCTATATCCTTTACCGCTATTCCAACATGGTGTAAGACCATTGTTTCCTCCATCCCTGTGCTATCCTGTTTCTCCAGATCCATCTCCTATATACTCGCCTCAATAATATCTATCATTTCACCTATATTTTTCATTCCGTTCACTTCTTTCATTGAAAAACGTATGTCAAAGGCATCTTCTATCTCCTCAATCACGGTAATATGTCTTAGGGAATCCCACCCCTCCACATCCGCCGCTGTTGTTTCCTCTCCAATGACAAGACCTGGGTTATCAAAAATTTCACTTAATACTTCACTCACTCTTTCCAAAATTTCTTCTCTGCTCATAATGTCTCTCCTCTTAATATTATTCTGTTTACAGATAATTGCAAAATCTCTTTTCAAGATACGGGGGATGGGCGAAATAGAAAAATAAGGGCGACTGATCAATTGGGTCCTCTCACTATATATGTTTTATGTGGTATGTACCGTTCTACATGCCCTTCATATAAACCATCACCCGTCTCTTCAAATCCCATACGCTTATATATGTCGGAAACCATATTGTTTTTAGGCGTACGAATATACTCACTTTTGACGGTCATATATCCCTGTTCTCCGGCAATACGCATTATATTATCCACAATAAATTCTTCCATGCCGCGTTTTAAAACCCGGCAACTCATCAGCCATTCTGAAATAAAGAGTTTTTTATCATCCAGCTTATCAAGTATAACTACTGATATCAGCCCGTAATCCCCGAATCTGTCCCTCAGAGTGAAATACATTGTAATATGTGCGTCGTCCTCCGCTATCCTCCTGATCTCTTCCTCCGTGTATCTGATCGTCCTCAGATTAAACTGATTAGAGCGTTGGGTTAGCTGGGCAATTCTCGAGAAATGAAACTTGTCAAAAGGTTTTACTTCCGCTTTCATCTCAAGACTCTCCAAATACGCCTCGAATGACGTAAATTGCTTTTGTAGTTCTTCTCTGCCAATTTCCTCTTGATACTGCCTGGTCCGCGCTTTATCCGCATCAGAATAGGAAGCAGTTTCAAAAAGATTCATTGATTTTAAATGGCGCAAATACAGTGAGGGGTCTTCCGGCAGGTCAGGTACCGTTATATCCGGAATCATGCCCTTTACAAGGTTTCTTTCAAACGGATTGTCATCCAGGAAAATAATACTGTCCATCCCTATATTTAACGTACTCTGTATCATTTTAATATTTGATGCCTTGTCCTCCCAGTTGGCCACAAACATAGAGATGTCCTCCAATCGGAGTATCATTTCGGGATGCTTTAAAAATGGCTCTTTGGCTGTGGACTCTTCATTTTTGCTGCACACTGCCAGAATAATCCCACGCTTTCTCAGTTCTCTGAGCCACATCTGAAATTCTGAAAAAGCATGGCCCAGCCCCAGTTCACCTATCTGTATGTTTTCCAGGCCATCATCTCCTATTACCCCCCCCCACAGCGTATTGTCAAGATCTACGATTACGCACTTTTTTATTTTACCCCTGATGGACTTGATCACCGTAACCACCTGTCTGGCAACTTCCGGGAGGGCATGGACTGATATTGGCATTTTGGCTATGTAATATAGCTTTTCGTCTCTAAACTCCCGATCCCCCATAGCACTCCGCAAATACGCCAGGTCAATGACAAACACATCATTGCAGATCTGGGACTGTTCCATCAATAGAAGATTCAATTTCCGAATCTGATAAATGAATGAGTCCTGCGTCTTGCTTCCAAAATTGCCAAACACTCGATCGTCGGCCTCAATAAAACTTAATTGCAGGATATGGGTCCTATAATGCTTTCTAACCAATTTCCAGTACCCCAGAATCTGCGCTATCTTCGCTTCCGCGAAATTCTTTCTATCCTGATCCGGGGTGGCGCAAAAATCCTCATATAACTTTTCACTGCTGATATAAAACAAGGTGAAATCAGGTGAAAACGCGTATAACTCTGAGTTGTCATCCATTGTCTGCGCGTCTATTTGATTATAATCCGCGTCAAACACTTGCATGGCGATACCTTCCTCATAGGCATAGCCTTTGATCGCAACAGCCATATGCTGTGTGGCACAGTTCCCCAGTAACGCAAGAGTGCATTGATCCGAGAATCCATCTGTTGGTTTCCCACAATTCTTTTCAAGCTGTGAAAATTTCATACCGCTATCTTCCCCCTTTATTTATTTCTGGAAAAGATTTCCAGGTAATACTCTCTGTCCTCACTCACAATCTTCGCCTGTTCCAGCTTGTGGGTCCACTCCAGACAGTATCTGTCATAGCTTATACTCCAACCATCATAAGCGCTGTCTGTTCTCCTGTCCGGCAATTCATAATGTTCCACCAGATATTTCCCCAGGAAATCCGTTATTTTCATTGCTCCCGCTATATTGACATGCCAGGTGTCGCTATAGTCCCTGCCAAAATCAATTCCTGCTTCATCAATATAATCACATAAATTCAGAAAGTGGTCTTTGAATGCCTGGTCTGTGCATAAAGTGTTGATCCATCCCTGCTCTTTAGCCCAATCTTCCCCATAGGATACCGGATGAGCAGGGGAGAAAACATAGAGCAATTCCGCGTTATTCTCTTGACAGAGAGTTTCAATCTGATGCAAATAATCGTATACTTCCGTCGGAACCTCCTCATAATAATCATCAGGGGCCTTCTGAAACAAATCAAACTCCTCTGTCGCCAAATTATACGATATGCCTTTATTGTCATTCGCAATCTCCAAAAAATCAGATTCTTCTAACTCTTTCCACCTCGAATGATAAAGTGTTAACGGAAAAAGAAATTCCACTTTGTTCCCTTCATCAGCATATACATCCAGCATTTCAAACCATACGGCATTTTTTTCCAGATTATCCATCACCTGGTGTACCCTTGCCATGGCATAGGGTTCTCTCAACCTAAGTCCTGTATTTAAATCTACCACAACTAATTTGGGGCTCTGCATTTCAAGCGCATATTTTAAAACATAGTATGATTGGGAGAGGGACTGTTCAGATGTCCCTAAATTATAAGAGGCAATCCCATAATCATGCCATAATTCCGGACTTGAATAAAATCTGTAACAGCTGGAGGCCCCCACAAACAGTACATCAAGACTGTTATCCGGCTCATAACGAAATGTATACAGAATATCCGCTCCAGCCTTATTTATGAACAATTTGTCAAGAGAATAAATCATCACTGCGAATATAAATACGCCGACAAAAAAACGGGTTGTTTTTCTCATGTCCTCTCTCGCTTTCACATCCTATGTCTGATTTATTATTGTAATGGCCACCATATTACAAATCCCGGGATTTAGCAGAAATAACGCACTTTGTTAAGTTTAAGATAATTTTCACAAATATATTGCCATATCATACACAAAAACACAAGGAAAACCGCAGCGTAATATTTTTCGTCATCGAATAACAGCATTTCAGCCTGTCAGTTTACAAGAGCAAAAGTGACTATTCTTTTACCCGGTTTACGGCTAAAGGAGTCCTCCTGGTACAAAAAGGCCACGCAATTGGGCCTTATTTCAACTCAACCAGAACATAATTGTCCCTCCCTTTTATAGTGTAATACATTTTTTCTTCTATAACAGGCAAGTCATATGTTCTCAAATCTATTTTGGAATCATTGATTACATTCTTCAGGCCATAATATGTATAAAATTCAATTGTTCCCCAGTACCAGTTCTGCCGAAAGGTTACTTGTATAAGTCTGTTAAGCATCGCATAGTTTTGGGGCATATTTTTCAATATGGGCGACTGACCTATTGTACCGGATATTTGAACTACCACTGGCTGCTCTTTCAGAAACACATCCATCTCATTTAATTCTTCAACAGCCATTTGAATCCTAAAATCTGTGTACTCCTTTTGTATATGCAACGCGTTTCCATATGTCAAAGCGAAAACAAAAAATGCCCAACTCAATACAAAAGATGATATCTTACATATAAGATTCCCTTTTCTTTCAACCACATAGATCCCTATAAGCGTAATCATCACTCCCACGCAATACATCGCTCTGGGGGACATTGACTGTTTTTCTAACGCAGGGTACACGCCAAAACACACTAATCCACTTAGCGCAAGATATGTAACGGCCATAATGATGGTAATCAACCCATTTCTCTTTGAACGTTTTACCGCCGTCCATATAAATCCCAGTACTAAAATAAATACCAAAACTAACCAGTATGTTTTAAAATCTTCCTTTACATAATTGTAATATTTAGCCAAATTATTTAACGCTGAGGATATCAATTGCCCCATACTCGCCAGATGACTTGAGGCATAACCTCCGTCTCTGGGAATCATTATAATAAGATTATAAAGCATCAGTCCGGTTCCCCATCCGATTACTGATTTCAGACAAAACTGACCGGTTTCTTTGAGCGATTGCTGCTCGTTCCACATTTTGAAAGCCTGTAGCGCTACCAACATCGGATATATTCCAGAAGCCGCCTGGTATGTTGTACATACTATAATCATTCCAATTATAGATGCTCCTATATACACTATGGTCCGCTTTTTTGTGTACAAAATAGGGATAACTGATCCCAAAATGGACAGTGCCATATAAGGAGAATCAAATTTATAAGATATGCACTGCAAAAAATAGGGATTAAGTCCCAATGGAACCAGCGCTATGAGTTCATATCCGTCAAAATGTGTCCTGTTATAAAAAACATATAACAGCAAGATTCCCGACGCAGCCAGAATTACTACTGCTAAAAGCTGTGGCAAGGGTGATATATCTGTCAGATAATTGCCCATATGAAGAAAAGAAGACAGAGATACTGATAAAAATCTGCTATAATCCTCCCAGCCTTTATATCCCTCTGCAATACGGCCCATATCGTCTATGTAATTAATATTGGCGCGAAGTATAGCGCTGATGCCCAAAATATAAACAAACGTCACAATCGCAAAAGCTCGTTTTGCCGACACCTTCTTTAATTTAATTTTGTCCTCATTTTGCCTGACCTCGCGATACTCCTTGATAGCAATTTCCGCATAAAATGACAGACAGGCAGCCACTATGGGGGTTGCGGCAAGAACACCGCATACCGCGCAGATCAAGATTAGTATTATGGCGTCGATTCCCAAAAAATTTGCTATCAAAATCATCTGATCGGAAACAATCCATCTGCCAAAAAAACAACAGCCTATGGTCCCACACAGAAAGAATCCCATTACCCCATATTTTGTGCTGAGAAGATGCTTCAACTCCCTTGCCGTTATGTGACTTTTTAATAAAAAGATGCCTGAAGCTATCGCTATAATCGCACATCCAAACAAAGAAACTTTTCTGCCGGAAGTGACAAGCGCCAAAAAAGCCATGCAAGATATCTGTAATATTAATTTTATCCCCCACGTCTCATTTTTATCCATTATATTCAACCTCTCCATTACAATTAATAGGAAAATATTGCCATATTAACGACAAAAACACAAGCAAAACTTACATGTTACTATTATATGTAGTATCCAAAAGCATTCCCTCACAGATATAAGTTTGCTCAGACAGATATAAATTTTTGTATGTAATGTACAAAAAATACATGTAAATTTGAGGTTTTTGTTGAAAAAACACCCCTGTTCCTATATAATTTCCAGCATTACCGGGCAGTTTTTCATAAGATATCTTGCGGCGTAAATTTGAAAAAGGAGACAAAAATGAGTATTTTGTATATTGTGATGCCGGCCTACAACGAGGCGGACAACATTAGGGATGTGGTTACTTCATGGTATCCCGTCTTAGACGGAAAAGATGAACATTCTCGTTTCATCATCGCGGACAGCGGAAGTACCGATGGAACCCACGAAATATTACTGGAGTTAGCAAAGCAATACCATAAACTGCATATACTTTCAAACACTGGAAAGTACCATGGAGAAAAACTGATTGCCCTATATGATCATGCAATTTCCTGCGGAGCGGATTATATCTTTCAAACGGATTCTGACGGACAGACGAAACCTGACGAATTTGGAGCTTTTTGGGAAATGCGGGAGAATTATGCCGGAATATTTGGATACCGTCAAACACGTGAGGACGGATACATAAGAGTTTTTGTTGAGCATGTTGTCTGTTTCTTATTAAAGGTATACTTCAGAGTTCAGATTCCAGACGCCAACGCTCCCTTTCGTTTAATGAAGGCAGACGCGCTTAAGAACTATTTGTACAGGCTCCCCAGCGACTACAATCTGCCAAATATCATGATAGCTACTTATTTTGCCTACTATAACGAAAAAATTACTTTTAAAAATGTTACTTTCAGACCCAGGCAAGGGGGAAAAAATTCCATTAATCTTCCTAAAATAATTAAAATAGGCTGGAACGCTTTATGGGACTTTTATCGTTTGAAGAAAGAGATGAATAATGAAAATTAAATATTTATATGACAATTATAAAAATGTAATCCCCTATCTGTTTTTTGGAATTTGCACCACTACGGTAAATGTGGTCATATATGGGATTATGTCCCATGTGGCAGGTTGCGGAGTTATGTTTAGTACGATTGTAGCCTGGATCGCCGCAGTACTGTTTGCGTATTTTACAAATCGGAAATGGGTTTTTGACAGCCTTGCTAAAAAGTTCACTTCACAATTAAGAGAGATTACATCCTTTTTTTTGTGCAGAATCGCTACAGGAATTGTGGATTGGGGATGTATGTTTTTATTTGTAAATATACTTCTTTTAAATGATGTTATAATAAAAATTGTGTCTAATGGAATTGTTATCGTGCTAAATTATGTATTCAGCAAGTGTATTGTTTTTAAAAAAGGGGGACGGAATGAATAAAAAAGCAGACGGTATTTTAAGTTTGATTTTTTGGATGCTATTTGTTATTTTCATATGTGATGTTCTGTATGAAGCAATCAATGATATCATACTTGGGTTTAAGGGGAATTATCCAACGGGATATACATATGGGATCTACTCCTCAGACGCCACAACATTGGCATTTGCCATTATCATCCCTGTCTTTTCCTTTATTTTATTGGTGGGACATTTAAATATTCCTGTGGATACTACAGATGGCGGTAAGAAATTCCGTTCTTTGATGCCAATAATCCTGATGCTTTCCGCCCTTGTTCTGCGATTAACCGTCATCTGGGCATTGGGACTCCATACGACATACAATTCTGATGTAAAAGAATCTGTTGAGTTGGCAAACGGTTTGTTCCCATATGACTTTGATAAGTTCTCAAGCGTTTCATCGTGGGCAGTATGGCCTGTCTATCTGAGAGCAGTGCGTAAGATCTTTGGAAGTGTTATCGTTCCGGGATTGTTATTAAACGCCCTTTATACCTCCCTTTCCGTGGGATTCATTTACTGGATTATTTTAACTACGACGCAAAACAGGCGCTGGGCAGTCGCCGGCGCGGAAATATATGCCGTATGGCCAATGAATGTTCTATTTGCCGCGTCTCTCAGACCGGAAAATGTTAATATCTTTCTGACATTAAGCGCTTTGGCATTATTGCTATGCGCGCGTAAAAAATATAGAGAGTCTCGGTACAAGTCTTTCTGGATACTCGTTATTCTTTCTGCCGCGTCAATAGCGGCTTCCGGATTTTTTAAAAAAACGGATGTAATCTTTTTATGCGCCATTGGGATCATCGGCGGCCTATACCTGCTTGCACACTGTAACTCCGTTTTCAGACATGCGAAAACCGGGAAAAAAAGAATTGCTATTTGTGGCGTCTTAGTGTTTATTGCATCCTATAAACTCTTTGTGAGTGCCGGATATCTCATATTGGACCAGGCCTATACGCAAAAAGTAAATCGAAATCCCACTGCACATTATATTGAGGTTGGTTTATCCCCATGGTCTGACGGAACTGCTCATGGCAAGACTGACGATTCAAAATCATTTGGTGTCTATCGTTATTATGCTCGTCAGGCAGAATATAATTACGATATTGCTACTAAAAGAACGTTAGAAAAAATATTTACTGAAATAAAAGAAGAGAAACATCTGAATTATGCCTTCTTTCAGAATAAGCTCAGAATTACTTGGGCTAATCAGGCATACTTTAATTGGATTTCTTCAGAGGCCTCTGGTGACAGTATAATTAACAGAAGTATTTTTACAGAGATGACATACCCCCTGGCGCAGATCTGGTATACATTTTTATTGTGTTTCATATTGCTGGGCACTCTACTTTCAATCATAAAAAAGGAGATCCCTGTAGTTTGTCTTTTCAGCGCGTTGTTTCTGTTTGGATTCATGCTGCTTTTGCTAATATGTGAAACACAACCTCGCTATAAATATGCCGTATATCCGTATATGTCTGTTTTAGCGGGCAGAGGCATTGAGATTACATCCAGGTTGCTGAAAAAGGCAACGACTAAAAAACGTATCCATAACAAAGTACTATAATCGCTTTTCCGGGGCGGTAGACCACCGCCCCACCAGTGTGCCGGCCCATTTACATTTCGCCAAATGGCTTGCCTGCATTTCTATCTGCTGCGTTGTTGTCGGTCAACGATGCCACCGCATCGCCTCCCTCCGCCGCCTTGCAGACTGAAAATTGATTCTGCGCCATGTAGCTGAAAGTAAATGTGTCGGCACACTTGTCTTTATTGCGCCTTGCCATGAACAGTCCGTTATCACTGCACATCAGCCTCTTAATACTGCCTTTTGCCAGAGTAATAAGCTCTCCTGATATAATCGCCCCTCCAAATATAAGGATCGTTCTGGAAAGCACATACATAACACATCCCAACGAACTGGATAGTAGCTGTTTGTCAAAAAAGATACGTAATACAATATATTCCAATGGATCGTGCAACAGATAAACGTAAAACAAATTTCTAATCATAAGATCCCATATCTTTTGTCCTGATACCTTTGCAAAAAGTTTTGCACATATATCAGACAGGAAATATGTCATAGCAGAACCACATACAATAACAAAAAAATCATTCAATATATCATACTTATGATTAACTACCTCGACAATCAGGATTCCAATATAAAATGATATGGAAATCCCCAACCCTCTAACAATCTTGTCTCTCTCTTTCTCAAAACAATACCCCATGGCAAAAAAGAAAATGTAACTCAGACCCTTCTTTAATCCTAAAACATTAAAAGGCAAATAAGTATATGTTAAATGTATGGCACCTGTTGCCAACAGCAATGCATACATACTGTTAATCTTTAGCCTTGAAAATACTTTCTCCAGAATAGTAAATACAACTATGCACCAGAACAATGCTGTAAGAAACCACAGATGGCCGCTATCAAGTCCCCCAAGAAAGCCTTTGAGCGCGTCTTTCAGCGATTCGTTATTATAAAAGTTTCCAAGTCTTTTTACAGGAAGCATGAAAAACCATCCGAATACAAAATACGGAATCACTAACCTCTTAAACTTATTCCTTATTACATTGTCAAATGTACCAATTGGTTTTAAAGCAAAAGTAGCACCGGACAGCATAAAAAACAACGGCATATGGAAACCATACACCCAGCCGGCCATACTCCTGAGCCAGGTCATAAACCCGGAATAATACAAGCTGTTTATTGTTTCTGGCAATTGATATTCTACACCGCCAAATGTAGTATGTATACTCAGATATGCACTATGACCAATTACGACAAAAACAGTGGCAATAAGTCTAAGCCAATCATAAACAAGGACGCGCCCCCCCCCCCGAACATTTGTTCTTTCCATTCTTCATATCCTCCTGTTCTTATATTTTCATTTACTGGTTGTCTCAGGGTTATATGCGCCCCGCGCATTATTTAGCAATATTCTGATAAGTTCAAAATTCCCTTTAAAAAAGCTGATCTTGGTAGGGGTTTTTCCTTTCTCTGGATAAGCCCTCGTTACCGGTATTTCACATGCGTTAAACCCAATTTGTGTTGCTCTGACTGATAAATACGCAAGCAATTCATATGTCACAAATATATCCCTTAACGGCTGCACCCTGTCATCCAAAAGGTATCTTGCGGAGTATGCCCTGAACGCATTGGTTGTATCTGTAAATCTGTGCCGCGCCGTCAGTGAAATAATCGGGGCGTGAATGAGCTTCACGGATATGGCACGAATCAGTGGCGTATTGATGGCTTTTCCCCCTTTAACGAACCTTGATCCCTGTACTAAATCATACCCCTCTTCAATCTTTGCAATAAAATGTGGTACGTCTTCTATGCTGTCTTTATTATTCCCATCAATTGTAATGACTCCCTTGTAGCCACGCCGCATAGCCCACCATATACCCATACGAAGCTGGGTCCCCTGTTTTCCTGTATCCAGTTTCGTCAATAAGGTATTTACTTTTAAACTTTTCAGTCTTAATTCTTCCATACTTCCATCGGAAGATCCCCCATCACAAATAACAAGATCCGCCAGCTTAAACACTTCGCTTTTGTAAGCTCTTTCCAATTCCCTTATAATCCTGTCTCCCTCATTAATAACCGGGATTAAAATGACATACTCGCTGGATCTTTCTTCGTACTCCTGACATGAAAACTTAGGTACTCCTGGCTGCTTTTCATAAATCATAAATAAACTTCCTTTACATATTTCATTACATTCTCAACAACTGACAAGTCCTCTGTTTTTCCCATTTCGACTGAAACATATCCCACAAACTTTTCTTCAGATAAAATCTTTTTAATCTCCGCATGAAGCATGCGTTTTTCAATCGGCTTCAATCCTGGCTCACTTATATGAACATGGTTTATCCAGCATACATTTCCTTCCAATTCGGATATGTCTTCACCATTATGTATCATTGTCCCTATATCTAAATTGAGCAAAAATCCACTGGAATCAACCTGCTTAATCAATTCCAACGCCGATTGGGTGTCATTGATATAATTTGTATTATAAATTACAGGATTTGCTTCCAGCGCAAGTACAGTACCCTTTTCTACCGCATACCGGCCTAACTCCCTAAAAAAGGGGATGGCAACTTCCTCATCGGCCCCCTGGGGAAGAGATCTGTTTCGGGGACATCCAAACACAAGATTCCTACAGCCCAATGCGGCGGCAAAATCTATGGCTTTCTTCGTGTATTCCAGAAGTATCTCTCTATCTTCTTGCGACGCGAATATATTCTCCTGACGTCCATACCATATGGATTGCATAGACGAAACACACAGGCCATATTGCATCGCAATTGTTTTATTCCACTTTTCTGCCTCTTCTAACTTATCATATGGCTTATCGGCAAACACTCGAGTAGGCGCGATTTCAAGACCGACATAACCATATTTTCTCATAATATCGTACATCCGCTCATCATATTCTGTCGCCCACCCTATATTCGAAATAGATAGTTTCACTGTTCCTCCTCTACAAACCTTTTTATATTTTTTAAGACATCCTGCTTGGAACAAATATAACCGTTCTCTCCCCCAAAAAGAGTATCGTGGACAGTCCTGCAATCATAGAAAACGGGATCGCCGTCCAACTCATTATTAAACTTTTCGCCGCGCAAATATTCATATATTTCGCCGGCAGAGACAGGCTCTGTGGCCGGATGCCATAAACGGATTCCCTCTTTCAGCGCCGTCTGGATATCCCTCCACAATCTGCCAAGATCATAAAATTGATATACACTTCTGCTGTCTGTAAAATTTAACGCGCTAAATCCCAGTTCGATAAATTTCTTTTTCAGAAACGCGCGTTCCTGATCCGTCAATGGGTTGACCTTATAAAATCCATTATCCTGAAGTGTATAATATTCATTCAGTTCCCTGTCTTTACAAATCAGTTCTTCCATTTTGGTTCTTTTCAGCATATAGGGGACAATATTTATATAATCGTAAATGAAATTTTTCTTAATATTTTTTCCGAATAAGCCTGGAAGCCTGATAATCAACGCGTCAGGATAGTTTTCTCTTGCCCAAAGTTCCAGCTTATATCGATTGTATCCATACGCGTGAAGATTTTCCGTATCTATTTTGGAATTTTCATCTATATTCCTGGGCATATTGAAAACGTCAATTGTAGATATAAGAACTAACTTTTTAGGATGAATCCTGAAAATATTCTCTTCCGCCTGGAGAATTTGTTCCATATCTTTCTCTGGCATCTCGTTTGCCAGATACTTTTCCGCTCTCAATCCTGCATATATCAGCAAATCTGGATTGGTCCCATATGCTTCAACTATATTCTTAGAATTAAACACAGCCTCAAACTGGCCCGCAGAATGTATATTGCTCCCCACAAATCCCGTATACCCTACCAGTGTCTTCATGCATATCCCCCTGCTTTATTTTGTCAACTTTTCTATACTTTCAAAATTGTAATGTTTTCTTCTAAATACTAAATCAACCAAAAGCTGTAGATACTTAATTATAATTGTAAGCACTCCAAACAATCCAAAAAGCGCTATGGACAAAAACAATATTGTTGTAGTCCACCCCGCAACAGGATGGGAAGTCAAATATACAACAACTGAATACACCACCATAAAAATGGAAACAAACATCATAACCACCGTCATCAGCATTGAAAAGCGGTATCCTACGTCTGTAAACAAGATCAACGAATCCATCGCAAGCCCAAGTCTATAATTTTTCTCCTTCCTGTCAGAGATTAAATGATTACTTTTCTTGGCCTCGTATTTTATATTATCTGTTTTTAATCCGCAATTAGAATATACAGCTTTTCGATACGGAACGGACTTATTCATGGAACTGATCCGATTAATAACTCTTCTGCTTAAGACGCGAAAACTTTCCGTACCCATTCTTCCATACATATTTGTAAATTTATCAAAAACGCCATAAAACAATTTAGATGTAAACTTTTCTTTTTGTGTCGGAGACGCGCTCACAATGTCATAGCCTTTGAGCGCGTGATAGTATATGTCCATAATTACGTTTCTATCACATTCCAAATCCACGTGATCAAACTCAAATACAAAATCTCCTATAGACAGATCTACACCGGCATTCATGGCAAGTTCCAGACCGTGGAAGTAACTCATATTTATGATTGACACACTGGTTGCTCTTGCCACACTACTGATCTTTTTTACGATTTCATAACTGTTATCGTCCGACGCGTCATTTACGCAAATAATTTCCGAATGCTCAAAGTTTGTTTCCATAACGTCAATGATCATTCTCAAAAAATCTTCTATATAGTTTTGCGCGTTGTGAACATAAATTACCGCAGATGTAAAATTTTTTTCTTTATTAGCCATCACCAAGTACCTCATCTAAATCATAAACTGTATTAATCTTACCCGAAAGTACACTGATAAAAGTGGGATTGTTTGAATAGGTTCTTATCACGGTTGGTCTTGAATCGTCAATTTCAGAACTCATCAAAATCGGCTTCATGGAAAATAAGGAACTTCTATATTCAAAACCATATTCCTCCCGCATATATTTCCTGGCCAGATTCGCCATATACGGAAAGGCAGTTGCAGGCTTCGCAACACAATCATTACAGTTTCCCAAACGAAATGTTGAGCAAGATCCACCGCTCCTGTCTTGACACGTAAATCGTGGAATGCTGTCATGGCATGTCATGTGTGGCGTAAAAGTCACAGAAGTAAGCGAATGATATTCTGTCTTGCCAAAAGGCATAATCGAAAAGAAGGGGCCGTCCATTACAGTAAAACCAATCCCCTTTAACTTCTCATTTACTTCGCAAAGAATAATTTCACAAAGTTCGTACTTTATTCCGAATTTTTCATATCCCAGCAGATCTAAAATCTGGTTCGTTCCCGCATAGGTTGCATTCAGCAGAAAACCCGTACAATACTTTTCACTGTCAGAAGTATATATTTGGTATACATCCTGTGATTTTTCAATTCTATTGATATTTACGCCGTACTTGATCTCCACATTCGTCTGATACTTAGAAAGTTGTTCAACAAAATAATTTTTCAGAATATTTGCGTCGTAAGTATACTCTCTTGTGAGAAACGCGCCGTCACACATTCCTTCATTAAAGAAACGTTTTGGATGAAGTTCCTCGCAGGGAATATTCGCGGCGCGGCAAAAATCTTTAAACTGCCTGCCATCCGTCCAGGAATACCGGCTTGATGTGGCATATATCTGATCAAAGCCTCTGTTGACGCAAAATGCATAGTCTTTATTAAATCTTTCAAAATATCCCGCTGACTTCATGGCAGTGGATATGGATCTGGGATAATGATACCCTTGATGGACTCTTGCCTGATTAATATATGTCGCTCTTCTAAACGGTGTGGGATCACACTCCAGCAACAGAACATTCTGCCCCCGCTGGCAGCAAAATAGTGCCGAATATAGTCCGTACAGCCCCGCCCCTATTATTATCCTGTCAAAACGCTTCATCTACTGAACCTCTTTTCAACCCTCTTTCTTTATAGCAAGAGTTTTTACAGTCATAGCCATTACAGCAAAAGATGTAATTACCAATTCTTTATGTGTAAAGAAATAGTGAACATAAGAATGATTGCTTGCACCTAAATACCATATAAATGGCAAAACCGCGACTAAACCATAAATTAATATATTTTTTCCCAACAAACGAACTTCTCGTTTTCTAATTATCATTGCCAGCAATGCCGCTTCGCACAGTATGAAGACAATCATAGCCGGTGTATCGGCAAATAGTTTTATATTTCTCCATATCATTTCCAACAGAGAAAAATGGCTTCCGTCCGACGAGGATGTTGATGTTCTGAGCAGAATCGTTCCTATGGCCGACTTAAATGTATTTGTATGCAGAATCAAAGACGATACACACCATTTTCCTGCCCACATGCCGACATAACCCATCCCCCAGCTAAACAGGAACAAAAACTCCTGTAAAATCACCTTCCTGACTCTTTCTTCCCTGCACGCAAACAAATAGAAGATCAAGGGAATCCCAAACGTTGCCAATGGATATGAGAGATAATCCATATAACTGGTGAGAGCTCCAATAACCAAGAACAGATACATATATTTGGTTGTGTTTTCCCACTGATCGTGTTTCCAAATCATTATAAGTGAACTGATGGAAAAAATATAAAATATTGTACTATAAAACATGCAGTACGCCGTCGCCAAGGGCATTAAGAAAGAGATAGTAACAATATATGGTACAATCATTTTTCCCATCCCTTTTCTATACAGGGAATACACAAGCAGCCCATTGAGGCAAGTCTGTAACACCAGATTCAGTATTCTTATAGAACTATAGTCTAAGACTGTGAACAATGGTTTGAGTATTATAAGAAAGCCACACCAGTATCTCCCCCACGGCGAAATGGTTTTATCTTGTTCTGCCACATTATAATATTCAACAAGACTTTCTACCGGGCCTTCTCCGTTCACCCTGTATTGCCTTACAGTCATAGCCTTTTCCAGGGGACTTTCCTGCCCCTCATAAATAGCTGCCAATATCATATTGGCGTCCGACCAGTTATCTAACCTGCTTGTGCAAAACGAAAACAATTCAGGATATGCCCCCTCCTCCTCAAAAATGGGTTGGGCCTCACGTGCTTGAGGCTCCATTCTATCAACAGGAACTAAATACGCGAGTGTGATCAGCCCCGTTCCAACGCAAATGCACAGTAACAGAACACATATCATTTTCGCAAATATGCCTAAACTTTTTTTCATTACAGAATCCTCCCAGGCTTGTTCGTACACGAATCATACGTACAATACAGCATCTCTATTTGTGAATTAGGGGAATCCACAAATGGAGCAAATAACAAATTTACTCGATAAACAAAGCTATTATATCCTTTATTATTTTGTTTTTCAATATGCTATTGCAAATTTCCATATTTATTCTATGAAATTTACAAGATCTGCCTGTGTTTATATGGCTTAATTGGAAATCATTGAGAATCATATGAACTGAATAGATATAGTATAATTGGCTTACTCCGGAATCTTCTGAAAACAGTAGTAAATGTGAAAATGCAATTTCTCAACCAGAATTGAGAATATTGCATTTTCCAAAACAGGAGGAAAACGGTACATGCCCGCTCCTTTTACACCAAGGCCTTGTTGATCAATTCCTTTATCTGCGTAGAACTTGTCGTTTTCGTATATGGCAAAAAGACAATGTCCGACCCTACATTTCTGAGCTGTTGCTGATCATAGAGCCATCCCTCGTCTTCCGCGTAATCATCCCCGGAAAACTGACAGTCAAAGCGATACATATTCCATGCATCCATTCTTGCAATATTTTCCGAAGTTACCTTTACGGCTTCATCTACATACCGTATCGCCTGTACGATTCGGATTCGCTCCTCAAAGGGGATAAAAGGCCTGTTGGGCTTCCAGCGCGTAACCTCCTCGTCCGTTAATACACCCACAATCAAATATTCGCATTGCTCTTTTGCTTTCCTCATTAAGTTCAGATGGCCCACATGATATAGATCATATACGCCGGCCATGTAACCTGTTTTATATTTCTTCATGCCCCATTTCTCCTATCTAAACAATAATATCTCCAACACGTTCTCCCCTTTTTGCTATGATCCATCTGTTAGAGTCCGCCCATATGTTAAATTGCCTGTACAACTCGCTCTGACGATTATATGCTATAAATTCATTTTCCATTTTTTCAAAAGCCTCCCAGGTCTCTCCCAGTCCATAGCGCTCCTTTAATTCTTCCAGGGAGACCTCTGTCTTCATCCCCCCCAGAGCCATATAAGTATACTTGATTCCACGGTAAAGCACATATTTTGCCGGGCAGTTTTCCCGCACAAACTCCTGATCATATACATAGAACTCGTCATCCAGTACAAATATGTTTGAGGGCACAAGATCAATATAGGCTTCCCGTAATATCTCTTCCTCTGCATCCGGCACCCGCTCCGACGACTTCAGAATCAATTCATAGAGTCTGTCCCACAGCTCTATAAACAGCTCCCTGTCTCTGTCCGCCGCAGTTACAAGCATGTTTGACAGAGTGGGGGCATCCATATAAGGCATGATAATCTGCCCGTCAACAAATTGATGGGGAATGGTCTTTATACCACGCTGCGCGATATTCCAGATATTATGGCACAATAATTGAAGCCTTTTTTTCCCTTCCGGAAATAAATTCCTTTTGCTGACACTGCCTCCCTCTTTCAGGCAGGTCGCGTAGCTATCCGTTTTGGCGCGGTCCGTCGAAAGCACCGCGCTGATTATGTCACACATATTATTCTGCTTTCCACACTCTACCAGGAATGAGTTCGCAAAAAATTTTAATACTCCATTGTCAATAATATCTCTATATAACTTTCTCTCACAGGCTATCAACGTACTCTGGTCCACATTATACGGGTTCAATCTCTCTGACACTAGTATGGAACTGTCTCTCTGATCTGAAAAAACAACCTGCGGAACAATATAATCCGGAAGCGGATAATAAAACTTATATTTTTTCAACCCGGAACCAATCAAGATCTGTTCCAGTTCCTGCCGGTGAAATAAATGACCGTTTTGTTCCTCAAAAAACTGATTAATGCCCGCAAAGGGAAGCTGAGAATACTTTTCCTTTGCCCCGCAAAAATATCGTATCCCGTATCGGTTGTCTGCTGCCAGAATAATCTTTCCATTATCTGACAGGTATCCACCCAACAAATTCAAATAATTTTCATATACTTTCTCCCCCTGCCCAATTCCTCCTGCCCGCTCAATACCACAGATATCCACGATAAAGTCAAACCGACGCGGAAGGTCAATAGCCCCCAATTCTCCCACATAGATCATGAGATTGTCTCTGTTCTCATATCTCTTTTGCAGAATCTCGGCAACCTGATGATTTGGCGCCAAAGTAATAACTTCCTTACATTGGTCACACAGAACTCCCGTTAAGGCTCCATATTCTCCATTCACTTCCAGCGCAATAGATTCTTTTCCGAAATCGTACCAATTCAGCAGAGACTGCCTCATTGGAGACAGATGATAAAATACATTCCAAGCGCATTCCCCCCTTAAAAAGGACGAATAATCCTCACCGTTGTTCGATTTGATAATTTCTTCAATTATCTCATCACGCGCGAACTCTTTTTGCTTTGCGCCATTTTTTTCAACAATCATGCTTTCCTCTCTACGAGGACATAAACGCCTCGTATTCACTCAATACAGCCTGGGGTTCTCCAAGCATCTTTATCTTTCCGTCATGCATCCACAGAACCCGATTACACAGTTCTTTTAAAGTAGGTATAGAATGGGAAACAATCATTACTGTCCGTTCGCTGTCCAAAATCAATTCTTTCATCTTATTGTAACTCTTCTTTTTAAATCGGGCATCCCCCACACTGAGCACTTCATCCACCAGCAGGATATCCGTATCCAAAACCGCCGTTATCGCAAAAGATAGTTTGGAATACATCCCGCTGGAATAAGTCCGCACCGGCTTATCAATAAATTCCCCCAGTTCGGCAAATTCAATAATCTCATCCATTTTTTCTCTTGCGTACTCCGGTGAGAAGCCCAGGAGCATACCCGATGTCATAATATTCTCCCGTCCCGTTATCTCGTTATTGAATCCGACACCGATGGCCATAAGCGAAACCCTGTTTCCCTTAGTGTCTATCCTTCCCCGGTCAGGCTGAAAAATATTCGCCACCGCTTTCAGCAGAGTGGATTTGCCGGAACCGTTTTTCCCTATAATGCCCAGAATCTCACCTTTTTTTACCTCAAAAGATATTCCATTTACCGCATGGATAATATCTTCCTTCTTTCTGTCCTTTCTCCCTCTGATGCTCTGGTGTATGGACATATGCGTCAGATTCCTGTATTCAATCTCCAGATCCTGTATGCTTATCGCAATTTCTTCTTTCATATTCCCTACACCACCTTCACATAGCTGTTCTCATATTTATAAATGGTTTTCACCCCTACACAGCACAGCGCTATCGAAATGAACATCCAGATTCCCAAAAGTAAAAAGTCCGGATTTTCCCCATAGAGCAGCACTTTCCTCATCGAAGTGATGCATAGCGCAACCGGATTTATGGTAAGCAGAATCTGTCCGAAGGGCGCCTCAATCCGGGTGGAAACATCATAAAATATACCTGTCAGAAAGAACAACATATTCATTAAAATCGTCACCGCATGTGTCAGATCATCCACAAAAACGCCAAAATGCAGAAGTATGGTTCCGCAGGCAAATGTCCAGAGAAGCAAAATCGCGTATATGGGGATCACATAAAGCAGCCTGGGAGTCACCGGCACATGTTGCATAATCATTAATACCACCAATACCCCGCAGGATATGGCCATTTTAATAAAGTTCAGTATCATATTCGACAATAGTAAAATGTACTTTGGCACATAGACACGCGTAACAATTCCCTTATTCGATCTGACCGCTTTTACACTATACAAAACTACACGATTATAAAAGTTCCACATCAGCAACCCGGAATAAATAAACACGATATAATATTGCCTTGTATTGCCCAGCAGATTGCCAAACACAAAATAGTAAACCAACATGTTACATAGCGGCTCCAGTATCCACCAGATCCAATTCAGATAGGAGTTTGCCACTTCGGCTTTCAGATTTGTCACCGCCGCATATCTACAATAATACATGTATTTCTTCATATCATTAAAAAATCGGCTCATTTTGTACTCCAGTCTATTCCTTCAATGTCAGGATATCAGTTGCATAAACAAAATCTGTGCCATATTGTAAGCCCAGCTGTTTTAATTGTTGCGTAATCTCATTGCGCGCCACAATAGTAACTATAATAAATAAGCCCCTCCATTCCTCGATATGGGACGGATGCACAACCGGGATATCCTTCACCGCACTCCCATCCTTACTGCTGTCACTGTCAATGCAGAAAGAAATATTAAGGTTTTCATACTCGTCCAGGAAGCGCCATGCGCGGCGTCCCGCTCCCCAGAAAACAACTTTTCGCGTCAGCATGGATTTTGCAGCCGCTTGAAGCGACCCACCGTTTCTATTTTTTGCGGCCCTCTGAGAACCCACTTCGTAAAAATCCATCAGTGTATTAAACATCAGGAGATTCCCCTGGTCTACCGCTTCATGTGCCTGTTCGAATGACCCAAATATCTCCTGCCATTTATCTTTGATATTATATTTCCCAAGTTCTTTTACATACGCATATGCGTTTCTTCCCATCTCCTTTCGCTTTTCTTCATCACCCATGATCTCCAGAATCTCGGTTGCCGCCGCCGCCGTATCCTTGTATCCCACTGACGCAATACCCTTGTTGTCTTTTACCAGCGTCAGATAAGGCAGTTCATACATGACAAATGGCAGACCATATGCCATTCCTTCCAGCAATGCTAATGGATAGCCTTCATATTCTGAAGTCATCAATTGAAGCGACGCCTGCTTCAGATAGGGGGATACATCATTAAGGTACCCCACGAGTTCCACATTATTCTCTAAGCCCATCTCCCGCAGAATGTTTGTATAGGATTCCCTCTGTCCCTCCGTCAACTCTCCAAGCATAAACAACTTAACTTCAGGGTCAACCGCCACCACTTTTCTCATGATCACCATCGCGTCTTGGGGATGCTTTTCTATGCTGAACCGGCCAATCCAAACTATATTTTTATTCTGTAAACCAGACGGAACAATGGTCGCCGGATCAAAGAACAGAGGGTTTTTGACTTCAAACACATTAGCGTTAAAATTCCCCCAGAAACGGCGATCTGTTTCACTCAATGTAACTACCGCATCACATAACTGATAAATCTGTGTCATTCTTGAAAAGTAGACGTGGAAATTCCGCACTAACAAGGGAAATATACTATGACAGTGTACCGCAAAGGCAGCCCCGGCTACTTTGCATATCAGCATGTCCCACAGCAATATATTGGACACCCAGGAGTGATATATCATGACGTCGACATTGTGCTTCTTTATTTCCTCCTGTAGAATGGCAGCGCGTTCCCCATACGCTTTCCTGTTCATGGATTCACTGGGCGGAAGCGCCACCCGTTCAATTCCGGGAACCAGGTAATAATCCACCTCATTTTCCTCACAATCCGTAAACAGCACTACCTGGTATCCCATAGACCGCCATATATTGGCCAGCATGGCCATTACTCTTTGGGCACCCCCTCCGTAGAGCCGCAAATAATACGCGCCTATCGTTTTGATCTTCCCTGCTCTGGGGCAGCTTTTAATGACTTGGGCACCCTTTACGCTCTGGGCAATTGTTCCCTGATTATACCAATATTTATCGGCAAGCGCCGCAATCACCTCTTCCGCGTGCCAATAGTCCAAAATTCTGTCGAATGCTTCCGCACGCTGTTCATTCCTGACCCGCATCCAATTTGCCAGCACATCATTCAGCAACTGTTTTCTGGACAGGGCAAGGGCATCCGTGTATTGATTCACCCCTTCCCCGCGAATAAAGTTCTCCATTGCGTCGGCAACCTTTCCCATGGTACAATAGCGCTGGAACATTTTCAGGGTCAGGGTAATATGTCCTGTTATACCGCTGCCAAAGCGATAGGTATAATACTCTTTGTCTATTCCTCTGTAACTCTTGGCAAAATAGGAGATCACAAAAAACGCATACTTATCCTGGGCCTTGGGAAATAAGCCATCTTCAATATGGCTCATCGCCCTTCTGCAAAGCGTTCCTTCATACAGCTTATTCCATAAACTAAATCCATATTTCTGCTCACAGAAGCACTCCTCGAAAACCTGAGAGCCCTCTAAGCGTTCCTGATATGGCGCCAGCAGCCGCCTCATGGCCTCTATCCTTGCTTCATCAACACCGGACCAGTTCAAAATCTCCGTTCCAAAATGCAGGATATCCACCGGGTCCGCTTTCATCTCCTGATATAATTCCTCACACGCATGAGCTGCCAGAAGATCGTCACCATCCACAAAAAGCACATATTCTCCCCGGCTTAACAAAACCCCGTCTTTTCTTCCCTGAGACGCGCTCTTATTTGTCTCATAGAAAACCGGACGGATCCGGCGATCCCTTTGTGCATATTTTTTTATAATTTCTGCCGAGTTGTCTGTAGAGGCATCGTCCACACAAATCACTTCAATTTCCTTCATGGTCTGATTCAAAATGCTTTCAAGACACTCTGCCAGAAAATCTTCGTCGTTAAATACTGGTATTATAACCGATATTTTCACCTGCTCACCCGTCATGACGCTTTATCCTCCTCATAATCCGTCTTTTACCAGCCGTACTTACTCCTTTGCTGCAAAGCCAGGGTCTTTACACTGATTTCTTTTTGTCGCCCATAGATCTCGTCCTCAAAAGAACCCTCGTCAAAAATATCCATATCCTCCAAACTCGCATGCCGCAGAAATCCCTCAAAGGGCAGGCTTACCTCAAGCGGCTTGAATGACAGATCCTGTAACCACTCACCAAAAAGCGCATAGAAGTCTCTCGCGAACTGTATGGCGCCTTTCTGAAGCAGACGCAACTTATTAAATGAAACCTTCTCGTCATAAAAAGTTTCAAACACCGGTACTGCTTTACCATCCATCTCATCATATCCGATGCAGGATGAGCCTATCTCAGAAAGGATGTACTCCCTCAGGAAATCCGACATACAGGGAGCCATGTCGTAGTAGCTGTAAATCCGGAAATTTCCGGCACCGCTCAGTTCAAAACTTCTTCTGGTATCCTGATGGATAAAAGCGACATCTACGCCATAGCCCACGCAGTCACACACGGCCTTCTGAATGCGCCCGCTATATCCCATGTCAAAAAACAGGTCTTCCTTTGTTATGCCCGAAAAATATTTTTTCACACGGTCCTGATTCTCCATATGAATCGTTTCATCATAATAATTATCAATAAACCAATGAATATAGGTATGATACTCCTTTTTATCAGGAAAAACCCTGTCAATATCAATTCCTGCGTCATCCAGAGCAGACTCGTACTCCTTGTCCCCCACTTCTCTGCTACAGAACGTCAATAGCTTCCGCATGGTGAGGGGAGAATATGCCTGAAATTGTATAGGCAGATCAAACAGATCCATTCTCCCTTTTACAATCATTGGCATCATCGCTTTCCTCGATAGATAAAGGTAGATGTCATCTGTCTTGTCTTCATAATATTGTCGGGAGATATCATAAACTTTTTTATACAGATATCCGTCCCGGGCAGTAAATACAATTCTGTCATATTTTCTCTTCCGAAGAAGGTTATGAAGCCATGTATTCACCCCAACCAGATGCATCCCCACCAGATAATATCCGACAAGGTAAGGGTCCTTATTAAAATCACTGTTTTCACATAAAGCGCGGAACGGATTAGAGAAATATTTGTTTGCAACCATGGCAAGCATGGCTCCATAACCTGTCGACTCCCTCACTTTCTCATAGTCAATCCAGGTTCCGCATACTCTTCCGGCAATGGATGCACACTGATTTGTCTTATAATTTCCGGACACATTTTCAAATACATTTATTGATTTAGGCGCAAAAAAAGTCTGCAATCCTTTACTCTGCGCAACCATTCTGTCCGCGTTCCAATTGTCTCCGATATGCAGAATATCTCCCGGTGTTACCTCCAGTTCTTTAACGGCCTTTTCAAAAAGGCTCCCGTCGCTTTTCAGGCACCGTTCCCTGGAAGAGAGAAATAGTTGCTTATATTCCCGATAGCCGTTTTTCTCCAAAATTTTTTCTACGATATCCGCGTCCAAATACATATCGGATATGAGAACCACCGGTTTCCCCACTGCAACCGTAAAATCATAAATCTGTTTCGCCCAGTTTCTGGGCGCGGAGAACTCGGTTTCCAGCCTGCGCTCTTCTTCTTTCAACTGCTGACACAATTTTTCGTCCAGTCCATAGAATACGCTTATGTACTCGTAAATTTCATCTAAAGTAATATCTTTGTATTCGGGACATTTCTCCCCATAATATCTGCGGGCCAGTTCCTCGCCGCGTACACGTATCTCATAAAAATTAATGTTGGCATCCGTGAGTTGCTTAAATTTCCGATCCAGGAACATAAATAGATCTGTGGGGCGATAAAACGGCCTCTGCACCAAGGTATCAAATATATCAAAACTGATATATTTATATTTCCCCCATCTAATCTGTTTTTTCAGATAGGGTGTCTTATCTTCCCATCTGGCCATGACATTGTTTATGCCAAAATCCGTCTTTACCCCCTCCGTGCCGCGATCGTCAAACCAGTCAATCAAATCCCTCATTCGTCTCTGCACAACCTCTGCCCTTGAGGAATTAATCTGTGCTTCCCACATCTTCTTGTAGCGCAGACGAAACTGCGACATATGTTTTCTCATGTCTTCATCGGCGCCTGCCTGCACGAGAAATTTTTCCGCAAAATTAAAAACAAAGCGCATATCTTTCAGGTTTTTTTCATACTTTGCCACAGAGATATGACGATTGTCTGTAGAACTGCCTGCGTATCTGCAATAATAATAAATACTGCCTGCTGAAACGGCAACTTTTTTCGCATAGTAGAACAGTGGGACGGAGAAAGCAATATCCTCTGTCATGATGATATGCTCATTCATCTGTTCATAGTAAGGGAGGCAGCGATCAAACAACGGCTTCGTGTACAGTTTATTCCATATGGTATGCAACGCGTAGCAGGAGCCTTCATACGAAAGAAACTGTCTGCATGCATCATCACTGTCGTCAAATCCGTTTTCAATGATTTCCCGGTGGATCACTCTTTCATATATACCTTTATTTTCAATGTCTTCTACCGTCATGGCAAAAGTGATATCTGCGGAATGCTCTCTGGCTGTCCTAAGCAGCAACCGATAGTAATCCTGGTCAACATAATCATCACTATCCACAAACGCAATATAATCGCCGGTTGCAACCTTTGCCCCCGCAATGCGCGCCAGAAACAACCCCTTATTGCATATATTGTCCACATAAATAAAGCGCGAATCCGCGACCCTGTCAAAAATCTCCTTTACGTTTCCCTTAGAGCCATCATTTACCACGATCACTTCCAGATTCTTATGTGTTTGCAGCTTAATGCTTTTCAGACATGTTTCTAAGTATTTTTCCGTAGCGTAGACCGTTACTACAACAGATATCTTTTCACTCATACTCTACCTCTGTTTTCCTAAAATATACTCGGGCCGCAGATCAATTGCCAAAATACGCTCTTGCTTAACTCCAAGAGCCGCCACTTCTGCCCTGAATCTTTCTAACTGCTCTCTCTCTCTTACCGCCAGCACAATCTGACATTCCATATGGGTAAACTTTGCGAGGTCCGCCGTCTGCGTCAGCTTGGTGATTCTTTTTCCTCTCTCCCGGGCCATCCGGTAAACATTCTCCCCAAACTGATCCACACACAGTAAAAACGCTTCCTCGCAGATAAATTCCACAGGATATTCTTCTATCGGTATTTCTTCTTTTATCGCCTTTTCACAATTTTTGTATTGTTCAACAAGCTGTGGGGATTCGCACCGCGTTCTCAGCAGCGAATATTCCCAGTGCATGCCACAATAGTCGCTCCCTGCCTTCATCCCCTGTCTATAATACTCTACCAACTGAGACTCTGTCAAGGCGGGAGCATATTCCAGCACTTTTTTTTCCCTGCCGGTTACACCAAAGGGCATATCGGCAATAAAGAGCAGCAACTCTTGATCCGGGTTGTTTATAATCGTATCCATACAAACGTCAACCCACTCAATACTCCATCTCTGCCTTAAAAAGTTTTTCAGATATCTGATGTACTTTCGAGCAAAAAGTAAAACACCGTTCACATAATCTTCATAGCCATATTCCATTAATGCCCGGCCCTCATGCTCCTCTAACACCGGAACCAACTTACCGTTCCGCTCCCTGTAACCAAGCGTCTGTCCCTCCGGAGAATGACAGAGAGTCTCGATGATGGCACTGTCTTTCATCGCGTTGGGCCAAAAAATGTAATTTCTGCATCCACTATGCTGACGCACACTGTCCATCTTAAAATACAAATTTGTAATCTGTGATATTCCCAGTTCCTGTAGCATATTCGCCAGACATTCCTGCGTATATCCTCCACCTGCCAACTCCACAAAGGCTATATTTTCTTTTTCCGTTCCCATCTGCTGCTTTAGATAACGCTTCAGCAGTTCCCGTGCGGGAGCATTCTTTTTAATCAGAAACGCTCTAAATTCCCGACTTTCTCTCAGCTTTTCTACACAGTACGCCAGCGCTGCCCGCGTTATTTTCATTTCCTCCCGCACCTCCTGTAGAGAAAGAAACTCCGCCAGCTCCTCCACAGTAAGTCCAAAAATACTTGAAAAAGCCCCATAGGTCCTGACTTTCTCCACATGAGACCACGTAAGCAATTCCGTTATATCACAATTTTTTTCCGAAAAGGATGGAATCCTCCAGGCCTTTCTAGATCCGTATATATATTGGGTCTTAATATGCAGCTGCCGCTCCGCAATCAACAGATCCGCGATCTTTTTCAGAATATACCCGTCTCTTGCCACAAAAAATAGCTTTGAGACCTCCAGTTTATCCGCGCAGTCCAGCACCCACTCCACATATTGCAAAAGCAGTGGAGCGCCCACACGGCACCCCACCCGTTGTCTGTCATTTTCGCATTCCGGAAGAGTCGCACGGGAAACCGCTTCCATCATTTGGAATACGTAGTCCCTGTCTGTCCGCAGATCCGCGCAACCCATATGTTTCATACTTTCTGGCTCTCCCAGCGTCAAACCTACCCGCTCCGCCTGCCTACGGTTTTCTGGCGAAATACTGTAATATGTCCAATCTACTCTCTTTATGCCGGTAATCTGATTCGCCTTCCAGAAAAGCGACCCCGTACTCTGCGTTTTTCCTAATTCCGAAGAGCAAAAGCATGGACTTTTCTCAAACCAGGGACTACATTTTCGCAATATATGCCTTACCACATCTTCACTGTAAATCGTGTCCGCAAAAAAACTGACTTCTTTCCCGCTTCTGATCAGGTCCTCCGCCAACTTTATATTTGTGTCAATTCCAACCGCTGTTTCAATCAGTTCTTCACATTCCAATGTCTCCAGGTTCCGCAATGCACCGGTATCCAGTACGGCTGTCACCGCTATGATCTGATAAATATCCTCCAGATTCACACACTCTCTTCCATCTCTCTTACAGAGACGTTCGGCCATCCTCCACGCATTCATCCTGATCCGGGCAAAATTTCTGCGCACAGCCTGCGGAATATCACTATATTTCTCTTCTTGCAGCCTGTCCTGAATATATTTGAAGAAAACCATGCTGTCTCCCTGGTCTGCCGCAGTCACTATGCTATAAAAGTCAAAGCTATACATTCGCTATCCCCTCTATATACGCAGGCAGCGCAATAAATTGCGAATATCCGGCCTTTCGGAACAGTTTTTCAGATTCTCCGTCCTCCGTCGCCAGCCACACCGCATTCCCGGCTCCCATAACCTGATCCAGAGAAGTGACCTTTCTGTTCCAGACCACCCCCCGTGTTCTGCCTCCCTCCAGGACAACTCCTGTGATATTGATATGCTCGTCGTTAAATTGCTCCAGTCTCTTACAGAGATCTCTCACTTTATCTTCCGCTCCGTAGAGAATTATTTCTCCGGCGCCGCGCAATACCGCTATAAGTTCCCGATCCAAAAACATATTTTCATATATTTGGTCGACTGCGCCGTCCATGACTTTCTGTAGAAATTCCCAGTCCCCTTCAAACAGTTCCGGCTCCACTTCCCCCTGCTTCATTCCATACAAAAAGTCCTTGCGGAAACGTACCAGAAATTCGTCCTTATATTTTGCGGAAATTCGTTTCAACGTTCCGACATATCCCTTAAATCGCCAGTACCATTGGACAGGCAAATATTCCTTCTCTCCCCATTCCAGCAATTTCCGGCGTATAAAATCGTATTCATCACAGATACAATATACTTTTTCTTTACTCTTGATAGACGAATCCGGATTATCCCTTCTTAAATAATAATAAGACTTATCAACAAAATAAATGGATTGCGCTTTGACAAAAACCTGAAACCAAAAACCATTATCCTGATAGGAAGCCCCGGGACTCTCATTGTGCCATATCCGGTTCTGCCAGATAAATTCCCTTCTGTAAAGTCCTGCCCAGGTAAAGAGCGACGCGTGAAAAACATCCTTATTCTCCCTTGCGTTTGTTATCTGACGATACAAATCATAGTTCTTACATATCTTCTGGCTGGCATATGTCCTTTTCCCGGGTTCTCCTTTTACAATATTAAAATCCGCCTTGATAACATCCACCTTCAGCCGGGTCGCCGTGTCATACAATTCCTCCATCATATCCAGTTCAAGATAATCGTCCGGTTCCACTATACCAATATACTCACCGCACGCCACCCGTATCCCCATATTGACAGCCTGTCCATATCCGCCGTTTTTCTTATGAATCACGACAATCCGGTCATCCCGTTGGGCGTATTCGGCCAATATTTCCCCGGATCTGTCCGTAGAGCCGTCATTCACGCATATTATCTCTATATCATGAAGCGTCTGATTTACAACGCAGTCCAGACATTCCTCCAGATATCTCTCCACATTATAAACCGGAATAACGATTGATACTTTCACTTAAACCACCTCCAACTGTTTTGACAGAAATATATAGTAATTTGTTAATCCCCTGTTCTCTAAGTTCTTCACGTATTCTTCATATTGATCCGCACAGATGATAATATCCACGTATGCGGTATCCAAATCCGTTACTTTGACAGAGTCTTCCAGTATCAGAACGTTTCCGTTGACGCAATATCTGTTCAGAAACAGCCTGATCAGCGCTTCATCGCCAGTTACATATAAAGTTTTTTTCCCACCTTCCATCCATTTCGGGGAAAAGTGTTTACAGGGAAGTTTCACATCATATATACCCTCATGCTTTGGCACTCTGTTTTCAACTTTAGGGTAATGCATATAGTATTTTCCCATGGATGTCTTCAATATATGATCGTACTCTTCAGGCACCGGAATCAATAAATGTTCAAACTTCCAATCCAATTTCTTTTGGAAATCCGACTTATCATACCATCTGATCTTCTCCGTATTCCACTGTCTGTTGAATACACAGTACAAATTTGATTTATCATCCGGGCATGCTCTAAATGCCCTTTCCGCACAGGACAGAATCAAATCTTGGGGCAACAGGGAACACAGATTTTCCAGCAACGCCACACGCTCTGTCCCTGTGACAGAGACATGCCTCTCCCCATATGTCTTTAACAGTGCCAGCTTTGTCCAAAAACGGACTCTTCTCAGCTGCCGCTTTTGTTTGCGCAACTCGACATAAAGATTATCCAGAACCAGAATATCTATCCATATGCCCCCTTTATCCGTTCTGCCGATTTCCTCCTCGCTGATTCCTGTGGTTTGCAAATCTCTTATACGGCACATGCTTCCCCAGAAAAATGTCCTGTCTGTCCCACTGCTCTGGAAAAAGAACTGCTCTTTCAGTTCGCCCACGACAATTCTCTTAAAAGTCTCAAAATCCTTTCGGGGCATAGCCACATCAATGTCATCATCCCAGGGGATAAATCCTTTATGGCGAACGGCTCCAATTAGCGTACCGCGAAAAGCCCAGAAAGTGAGACCATATTTTTCACAAATGCGCATAAATTCCTGCAGGATACCCAGCTGTACCTTTTTAATCCCCGCCAGTCTGTCCAGTTCTTTCATACTCATCGGTAAGGCTTCCTGATCGGGGCATCCCGGCGCTGGGCCAGGACTTTTGCTGCCGCATATTTTTGCCAACGCTTCCTCCTTTGCCATGAAATTACTGTGCCGTAGTCTTTGCACCTCCTGTAGAATTTCACTCGGCTGTTGCCATGCCCTTTCCGTATGTGCGCATTCGGCAAAAAAAGCAGGCGCGACAAACGGAAAGACTTTATTCCGCAACGCGACTTCACAGAGAATATTTTCATTCCCTTTCATGGTGTCATAACCCCAGTAAGCAGTTTGCATTTGCGCATAGATATCCTGCGGAGGCAGAATTTCATCCGAATAGACCTTCTGGGTAATATGCAAATCCGGCAGGGGATAATACATCTTCACACAGGAAAAGCCGCTGCGTTTTAACAAACCCAGCAGTTCCTCCCTGTCGAAAGATTTTCCGGATGATCCGCGCGGATATCCGTTTACACCGTCATATGCGGCTCCTGTATGAAACTCCCTCGCTCCGCATAAATAACGCGTTCCGTACCTGTTATCCACCGCGCATAACAGACATCCGTCCTTTTTCAGCATTTTATCCAGAGTCTTCAGATACTGTTGTCTTTTCTCCTCCGGTATATTTTCCAAACTGTTTACCAGAATAATATAGTCAAACTCCTGAACAAATTTCATGGCCCCCACAGCACCCACATAGATGTCCAGGTTCTCTCTGTCCTGATACCTCTTTCCAATTGTTTCCGCCCGATAAGCAGAAAACACAGTCGCTGTCACGTGGGCGCATCTCTCACATAATAATCCTGTCAGAGCGCCATTACCTGCGTCTACTTCCAGAACGGACGCGTTTTCCCGAAACTGGTACCAGGCCAGTAAATTCCTCCGCACGGACGACAAATGGAAAAACAGGTCCCACTTGTCGGTGGTTTCCATCAGTTCCACAATTTGATCCCGTGAATAATGCTCTACGATTCCTGCCACCTCAATATCCGTTGCCGTTGCTGCCGCTTTTTCACTTGCGGCTCCCATATATTCTTTATGAATCCTCATGATTCCAATCCACCCATCCTTTATAATAGGCCACAATGGCTAACCATCTAACGGCTACAGAACTGATCAGAATACCCCACGCCCCAATATCAGGCTATGCGCTAATGCACAACTTCACCAATATACAAATGGTACTTCTCCACTGATATAATATACACATTTCTGAATTTTTTTTGCCGCAGCATCTCTTGAATCTCCTGAATCAAATACGGAAATGTCGCAATTACAATTGCGCATTCGTCCTTATCCTCCAGATAATCGTCTATGCATTTGACCTGTAAGCCTTCCAGAAACGCAGCGTTCTGCTTAGGATCAGTCACCGCGAACGCCTCGACACCGATACCGTTTTCATCCAAAAATCTTTTTATTTTCTTTCCAAATACACCGGCTCCGTATATCAGTATCCTTTTTTCCCTTTTCAGCGTCTCCAGAAGACTCTCTATTTCTTCCTTTGACTCGTTAATATACTTTGTTATTTCATTTCCTTCTTTAAACAACGCTATTTCTGTTTCGGTTTCACCTCCATCAGAAATAGCTTCATTAATCTGATGGATCACCTGTTGCATCTCGGCGTTTTCTTGCCCATAAAGATACATCACTGCAGACGCCTGCTCATGTAATAAATCATATAGAATATAACGATAAATTGCGTGTAATCCCTCTTGCCTGGAGAATATAAGGCTGTCTCGCAATACCTTGACAGAATCAATCGCGTTTTGTTTCGCAAAAGACACATGTTTATGTCCCTTGCGATATACATATGTTACTTCTCTCATGCAGTACAGACGGCCCGCGCATGCTATTGCTTTCAAGAAAAAGAGCAGGTCCTGTCCCCGCATATATCCAGGAAAACAAATATGATTTTTTTGAATAAAATCATTCTGATAGATAAATCTCCAATAGCCATAACCATTCGGGTAATCTTCCTTGCCAATCCATCCATCCTTTGAAAATGTAAACGCTCTCCTGAAACCGGTATATGTATACACCCCATCTCGAAATACACAACCGGAGCCGCCGCATATCTCTGCCTGTTCCCTTTTAGCGGTATAATACATTTTTTCAAGCGTGTCCCGGGCCGGGTAAAAATCATCGGCATCCATAAACGCTATATACTCGCCCTTCGCCACACTGATCCCCAAATTTCTGGCAATGCCGGAGCCCTGATTTTCCTGCCGCCGGACATTCACATTGTCCGCTTTATTTTCATACTCTTTTAATATGTCGTAAGTTCCATCCTCACTTCCGTCATCAATACATATTATTTCTATCTCCCGTAGTGTTTGTGCCAGAACGCTGTTCAGACATTCACGTACATAGTTTTTCATGTTGTAGCAAGGTATTATGACACTGATTTTCACCATTATGTTGATCTGTTTTCCCCTTTCTTATACTGTCAGGCCTCATCATTCATTTGCAGTATGTCTCTCCATACATTTGTCAGATCGCATATAAAACTGTCTCCGCCTGCGCAATAGAATAATGTCTCAGATACAATCTGTAATCCGGGCAAATATGCAATATCAGCTCCGGCAGTTCCCATATATCTTCTATCTTATGATAAATGCTGATAGCCAATTTAGGCCGACACCTTTTAATCAGTTGTTCCGCCCCCTTTATTGCATTATATTCCGCTCCCTCTATATCCATTTTAATGAAACTTACGTCCTCCTCTATCACATGATCCAAGGACACTACCGAAACAAACGTAGAGTTATTCCCTGTCTCATCTGCGGTTTTAACAATATGTGAAGCACCGTTTGCCTTTTCTATAAACTCCAGCATACCTTCTTTGTCCCATAAACCGTAAGGAAGAATTTCGATTTTACCTCCGCCATTTAACAAATCGCATCCAAAATTATGATTAATCAAGGCGATATTTTGTTTTTCAGGCTCTGCTATATAAATCTTACTATAGCATCCCCCACACCATTGTATAAAGAGTTTCGATGTCTTGCCGTCAAAACCTCCTGCGTCAACAAACACTTCTTCTTTTGCGCGCGGCATGCACGGCAGGTCAAAATATTGCCGTAAGCTCATATCGTCTATCATCTTACCAACATTTACAATTTGATCTTGCGAGATCCCATTTGCCACTAACTGTTCGTAAAGTTCACTATAATACAGCCTGCTCCCCAGGAACACTGTGGCATCTCTATATTTATCCAAATATTCATCAAACGAAACGACAATCAGTCCTTCTTTTTCCTCCCAGGGATATACTGCCTTGTTGTCGACAAAACATTCAAATCCATATTTAAAATATTGCCTTGCGAGTTCTTTCCCCCAAAATCCCGCGCCAAAAATAACTTTCCTCGTATTGGTCTGTTCCAGCTTCCGGTAAAATTCCAATCCTTCCGATGTTGCCTTAATTACGTTCTCTATATATCCTTCATCGCCTGTAAGGCTATACAATAAACGGTTTCCAAATATATATTTTGATTCGTCATCTGCCAATGCGTTATATATTTTTCTGATATCCATTCTATCCCTTCCTTCGCAAACCAGTAATTATGTCCATTTCATCTTTTGGGGCACATCATTTATCTGAATTTGCACAATTCTATCGCTCTCTATGCCTCTTGTCAAAAGTTCAGCCTTAATCTCTTCCGAAACATCCGACAGCAAAACAGCAATAACCACCTTATCATATGACTGTCTCATCGCTTCTTCGATCGGCACAATCCCCTCTACCCTGGCCTTGTCTGTCCAGGCAAGAATTTTGCATACTTTGTGATCTTCCATATACTTGTGCAAAGCTTTTCCAAATCGGCCTGCACCGTACAGCAAAATTCTGTCCTTCTCCTCTAATCCTTGATAAAGACATGTCTTATCTTTATCAAAACGCAAAACTTTCTCCGGGGCAGTAAGTAGACAAATGTAGGTCATTAATAGTTCGAATTGTCTTTTTATATTAGGAACCTTGTCCTTATATCTGTCTGCCGTTTCATGCAAAATATTTTCAATCTCCCTTAGAGACTTTTCTTCTCCTCCTCTGATATCCATTACTGACCCAGCCCTCATCACATAATGATAACTGCTTCGGTCCAGCACAACGACACAATCCGCTGCCAGAAAACATGGATATACAACCGCCGCGTCTTCTCCAATCGTAATATCAGCCGAAAGACGCATCTGGAATTTTTTGATTAATTCTGTCTTATATATTTTTGTAGTAATATGGCCGTTTACCCTGCTGCAAAAGAAATGTCTTGTATCTATCATCTGGGGCCAAAAATCTTCTTCCAGTTTCTTTCCTCTATATATTCCTGCCGCAATATTTTCCGGGTTAAGGACAGTATGGCCCGCATAATTTCTTACCAGACCCAAAGTAACCACATCCGCATCGCTGGCAACCGCCAGTTCCAGCATTTCCGCATACATTTCTTCTATCCAGTCATCCCCATCCACATACGCAAGGTATTCTCCTGTGGCCGCTTCCACTCCAGCCTGTCTCGCGCTGACCAATCCGCCATTTTGTTTGTGTAGCACGAAAACTCTGGTATCCCTTTGCACCCACTGATCGCACTTCTCCCTGCTCCCATCAGATGAACCGTCATCCACTAATATAATTTCCAGATTCCTATAAGACTGGCGGACTATACTTTCTACACATCGGTCTATATAGGAAGCAATATTATACACCGGAACTACTACGGACAGTTTCACACGTGAACAATCGCCCTCCATTACGCGTTCCTCCCATACTTATTATTCTCAAAATTTCCATTTTTGATTGACGCACATCCCATATTTTTTGCGTTCTCATATTTTTCAAATAATTGTTATCATGACAAGCGATCACCCCCCCCCCCGCCATATCGCTCCTTATTTGAGACGAACTTATTTCCGGCGTCCTGCTAAAATACATAACCTCGCACCCTTCGTCCCGGAGAAAGTCAAATTTACCGCTCCAATCGTCCCCCATTGCAAAAATATCTATATGATACTCTCTGATATCGTTTACCTTCTGTTCCCAATTCTCCTCAGGTATTACCAAATCTACAAACCGAATCGCCTCCAACAACTGCTTTCTCTGCTCATAGGAGAAATAACACTTCTTGTGCTTTTCTTTCCAGTTAAATTCATCCGTAGACAGAGCAACTATCAGATAATCTCCCTGTTCCTTGGCCCTTCTCAAAAGATTGATATGCCCATAATGTAACAAATCATATGTGCCATATGTAATCACTCGTCTCATTTAAGCCACCTCTCCACTTGATCTGCCGCCCGCTGTGATGCTTTACCATCGTTTATAAGCTCTATCGCTTCCGCAAAATCCTTTACCTCCAACCGATACTTCTCCCCGTCAAAGTTACGTATATTTGTCTCTAATTCCTCATTATTTCTTGCCAGAGGATATGGCAGTTTCGCCTCAATATTCGGAGTCATTTCCTTATTGCTGACGATTGGTCCCGGCCCTTTCTCTGGAAATATCCAAAACATCCCCCCGCGGTTCTCTGTATACTGTTCTATATCATCCGCATACAGGAACACCGGGATATCCGCGAAACCCGCGTCCATTGCCGCACTGGAATAATCCGTAATCAACACATCCACAGCCGCCATAACCTCACACATGTCATCTGCCTGGCTCACATCAACCGTGCGCCCCCTCAGTCCTTTTACTGGATACTTATCCATCTGACTGGCGAGCTGGGGATGCAGGCGCAGAAACAAATACCACTCTCCCGGAAAACGTTGGGTCAAGTTCTTCATCATCCTTGGGAAATCCAGCGTATTTTCTTCTACGAACACACCTCTTTGCCCTCTCTGCCCTGTCTCCCTGAATGTAGGCGCATACATCACAATCTTTGCGTCCTTGGGCAAATGGTAAGATTCTCTAATTTTGGCATATTGTTGTTGTCTGTAGTTTATTAAAATATCACATCGGGCAGATCCGTATTTCAGATACTCTCCTTTATAGACAAGGCCCTTGGGGTAGACCTGTCTCCCCCACTCTGAGTCGCATATAACAAAATCCGTCAGATCCGCGTCATTTTTGCTGACCATATATGCTATTCTGGAGAATCCCTCTCCCCTCCACAAGCCCAAAGTCTTGAACGCCAACGCTCCATGCCAGGTCTGTAAGTAATATTGGCCCCTCCTCTTCTTTGTGCCATAGGGCTTCCTGTAATTATCAATCCAAACCTTGGATGTGGAGAGATGATAAGCCCTGTTCCACAGCGTATTCCTTACCGGCTTTACATAATCCGGAAACTTTTTTGACAAATCATTTACCAGCCACACAAATTTATATCCGTTGTTCCTCCTGTTCAGTTCCTCTACAATATATCTGGGATTACAGCAAAATCCGCTTTTACCTTCGAACGCGCAAATAGATAACTTTTTTTCTCGTATAGGAAGTATGCGAAAAAAATAGTATGGCAAACTTTCCAGAAACGCTTTTCTATTTCTTTTCTGTATATATTTTTGTTCCATTGAATATCCCGTTTTTCTCATAAAATGCCTTTCTATCCGTTCTCAATATGCGTTCAGCAATCATTTGAAATGCATTGTATAGGAATCGGCAGACTGCCGAAGTAGATAACCGTGTCAATATCTGTACAATCTTCTCGAAAAAATAGACTCATACATACCAATCTTATAATACCTCATTTCCCCTGAAATAGCAACCTATTCCCGCACCGCCCCCTGTCTTTCCTGCGGTTTTAGGCAATCCCGCTATGGTGCGGAGCCTGTCAAGTATAGTCAGCATATCACAATTTATGCTTTATTTCCAGAAAAATGCCAAATTAGCTGTGTATGGCCTCCGGCATTTTTCTAAAAAAGTCTCAGAGAATGCTCACACAAATTACATTCTCTGAGACTTTTCTCACTATTTATTCACAATCCACATGCCGGTCTTCCCCTGCTCCAAACCGCACAAAATCTATCGCTTTATGGTCCTCGTGCACAATCATAATATCCCACAAATCTTCCGTCACCGTACCTTGCTGCCTGTTGTAAGTCCAGGAGCCCGCAGGTTTCTTATCCTGAAAGTCCTCCATCTTATTGCACCCCAGCGAGACAATGGGAAACAGTCTCTCTGTGTAGATCTGTTCACCGTGGTTATGCCCATGCACATACGCCAGAATCTTCTTGCCTGACCTGTGGCACTCCTCCAGAATCTGCAACAGAGCTTCACCATTTCGTATTTGGTCACTCCAGAAATGAATTTCCGGCAACGGCGGCACATGTGCGCATACCAGAGCCGCCCATCCGTCTGCCATAGCCTCCAGCGTCTCCTTTACCCACTCCAATTCCTCCACATGGAAACCATATCTTACCTGTTCCCGGTAATCAAAGGAATGCAGATAAAGAATGCGTATTTTCTGCGCCGGATAATCTGTATAGTAGTAGGGCTTTTCCCTCCCCAGATAATAGGCGCTCATCTCCTCCTCCGTCATCTTTTCCGGATTGTTTCTAAAATAATTGGAGTCATGATTTCCGCAACACAGAAAGACCGGTTTACCTGTCTGCCGCATATCCGCCACCACTAAATCCACATATTCCTTGGTAAGCGCCAGCGGCAATATACCGTCTGTCAAATCTCCCAAATGAATAATACCGCGCAGTGGAAGCCTCGCCGCAACCTGCTGTAAGTTATAGGCGGACCGTTCCCATGTACCGTTATTGACATAATGAGTATCGGTAATCACGGCAAATGCCAGATCATTCTCCCCCAGCAAACTCCAGACTTTCTCTAGCGTCAGTAAAGCCTCTGTCTGAAAATAGGAGGGCCACTCCATGACATTTTCACGCGCGGGAAGTAAATACATGGAAATATTCGCCGCCAGATTCATCGGGTTTATCGGTTTTGCGGATACACGGATATAGCACTCTTCTTCAAAAACAGTATCCTTATCTTGCCATACTTCCGACTCCTGCACATAGCTTGCCCAGTTTTGCTCGGGCTCATAGCAGTAAGTGTGAATCAGTTCTCCCTTGATCTCCGGAACATAGCGGTAAATCCGATATTCCATCCGTTCGTCTGCCTGTAATGTATCGCCAGGAAGCACATGATAAAGTCTCTGGGATGTCCAGCATTCCTCATTTGTCTTCAAGATATATCCCGTTTCCTCCAAAATACTTTTTCCCCTGTCCATCAAAATCTGTTGGGGGGGAGTCCGCTTCAACGGGACATAATCTTCCGGTGCGTTTGTAAAGATATCTGTGATGCCCTGCTCTTCCAGTCCTGCCGTATCCCATCTCTTAATCTCCCTCTCCTCCGGGAAAAACGGCTCATGTGTCATGGTACTCCAGGCTCGCACACACTCTACGCTTTTTTCGTCTTTCAGCAATTGTCTATCCTTCGCTTTAATGTACGGATGTATGGCATTTACCCGAAGCTCCTTTCCAATTTCAAGGCATTCTCCAACATTGGAGGACAGGATCGCTACATTCGCGTCGGGATTTATTTCCTTGATCAGACGAATCGAATCCGGATTGAATGAACTGTAGATAATATAGGGTTCTAATTCATACTCCGAAATCAGATGCAGAATTTTCTGCTCCATACCCTCATATCGAACTACACTGTTCTTTAATTCTATGTTTATCAGCAGACCGGTATTACGACACACCGGAGCCAGAAAAGCCAGCACCTCTCTTATGGTGGGTATGGTCTCATAGATTCTGCCACACTTTTCGTTGGGCAATATTTTCAGCTGTTTTAACTCCCACAGCGTCAGATCCTTCACATAACCGCTGCCGTCCGTAGTACAGTCCACTCTCTCGTCATGGATCACTACCATCTCTCCGTCCCTCGATAGCTGGATATCCAGCTCAATTCCGGTGATCTCATATCGACTTGCTTCCCGAAAAGAAGAAATTGTGTTTTCCGGATATCTATAACTACAGCCCCTATGCGCCCAAATCTTCATTTCTGCCTCCCGTCCTTTTCTGTAAAAATTTCTCCATCACGCCGGCAATAGCAATGGAATCCTCCGCCGTAAACTTGTATGATCTACCCTGATGGCCGTGGATCATATAAGCAAAGTCACTGATCTCATACCGCAACCCCTGTCCCAGAAACTTCGAAAAATAGCGATCTCTCTTGTTGGGGTCCTCATAGCGCACCTCAAAATACTGAGTCAGCCACCAGGGAGACTCCGCCAGGATATACCCCTTGGTTCCCGAAATCAGCAACTGTCCTTCTGACTTTACACCCACACCGCTCTTGGACATGGCCATCCCGTTCTCATAGCGGAAAGATGCCTTGGTATACAAATCAATTCCATTTTCATCCAGAATACTGTCAAAGCGCACGTCTTTATAGTCCGCCCCCATAATCTTAATGATTGGCAGCAATGTATGACTGCCGAACTCCGTAAAGGCGCCGCCATACTTTAGATCGGTTCTCTCCCGCAAATCCGAAGGAGTCAGCCTGGTAAAGCATGCCTCCACATCGCAGATCCTGCCTATAGTCCCCGTCTTTGCAATCCCTATCATCTGAACGAATCCCGGACAATATGCTGTCTTGATAGCCTCAAGAAGCACTTTTCCCCGCTGTCTGGCAATGGCAAACAATTCCTCCGCTTCCCGCTGAGAAAACGCCAGTGGTTTTTCACAGAGCACGTGTTTTCCCTGTTCCAAAGCAGCCTTCGCGTAATCATAATGCGTCTCGTGAGGAGAGGCGATATACACCGCATCCACCTCATCCCAGAAATCATCCAGCACGTCTGTGGCCATATCCAGTTCAAACTGTCTGGCAAACAGCTGCGCGCTGGCCAGATGGGGATTGAACACACTGTTGACCAGAACACCGCTGACATATTTGGCCTCGGGCACAAAGCGCACGGCAATACGTCCGCTGCCAATGACGCCAATCCGAATAATGTTATGCCCCCTCTCACGCATCTGCGTGGAGGAAATATTCTTTGTTCTCTCCAGATAGACCACCTGGCAATAGGGCTCCAGATATTCAAAGGCTCCCTGCCAGTCAGAACCCACCGTGAAAATGTCCACTCCGTATTTTTGTACATCTTCTACCTTCTGGCCTGGATGATCTTCCACGATGACCTCGTCGGCAAAGCCACTGTTTCGTACATTCTCAATGCGCTTGTCCAGCGAATCCACAATATTCAGCTTCCCCCTGGACTCGTCATACTGCTCCGTGGTCACGCCCACAATCAGGTAATCCCCCAGTGCTTTCGCGCGCATTAACAGATTGTAATGCCCCTCATGAAACAGGTCAAATGACCCGTATGTGATCACTCGCTTCATTCTCGTACCTCCGCGCAGTCAGACTTATCTCAAACTATTGCGTTTCTTCGACATCAAAATTCAGTCTCTTTTCTTCCACCACCAACGGCCTGTGGATAACACGGGTATTTATATTTAATATATATTCCCCCAACAACCCTATAAAAAACAGCTGCACCGACCCCAGAAAAAAAATACCCATAATCATAGGCGCGTTCCCTGCCTGAAAGGTATACCAATGCGTTAATTTATACATCATGTAAAACAGAGCGATACACAGACTGATGGCTGAGGCGATAAAGCCGACAAACGTCGCAAGGCGCAGTCCTACTTTGGTGTAGGATGTGAAACTTAACATGGCCGCGTCATACAGGCTGTAGAAGTTGTTGTGCGTCTTTCCCGCTCTGCGTCTGGCCTGCTCATATTCTATCTCCACACGGTTAAAACCCTGCCCATACTCGGCCACAATTCCCCTGATGAAGGGAATGGGATCGTCCAGCTGTCGCAGAATCGCTATAAAAGTCTTGTCATACAATCCAAATCCTGTGAAATGTTCTATCATCTGGGTGGTTGACATATTCTTGATCAGTTTATAATATATGGTTCGCAGCAGGTAGATAAATTGGTTCTCCTTGCTGCTGGTCTTAATGCCGCTGACAATCTTATGTCCTTGCTCCCACTTATGGACAAAGGTGGGAATCAGCTCCACCGGATCCTGAAAGTCACAGCACATACAGATCACACAATCTCCTGTGGCCTGGCACATGGCATAGAACGGCGAATTAAACTGTCCAAAATTTGTCACATTAAATATAGCCTTGACTTTCCTGTTCTCCTTACAAAGTCTCTCCAAAATATCCCGCGTGCCGTCTGTAGAACAGTTGTCAATAAACAAGACCTCATAATCATACTCGGGCAAAGCCTCATCCAACACGTTTATTACCGCAAAGCAAATAGGATCGACATTTTCCGCCTCATTATAGCAGGGTATCACCACACTTATCTTCTTCATCTTTTAGCTCATCTTTCCTCATATATTCCGGTCTGCAAATATCGACATGGCAAAGCTGCCGCATTCATTATATACTCTGGGAAGAAAAAGTTCAATCCTTACCTCTCCCAAGTTTTTTTTTGGTCCAGTTATGAACCGGCTGCATAATTACTGATATCAGCAGCGTACATCCCAGAGCCAGCCCCATGCGCTGGGGCCAGGTTGCCTGTAAGTCTTTGTCCAATGTAAGAAACATAAACTGATAAATATAGATCCCCGTTGAATATTTTCCTAAAAATTTCAGAAAAGTATTCCCGGGACGAAAATAGCCGAGGAAAAAAATCATAATTCCCAATACAGCAAGACATAGCAGGTTACGGAGATACACCATGCCGATCAGGCTGTCCGCGCCAAGCAAAGCGCTGGTCAGTCCCAGACCGGCCGCAGTAAGCACTACAATTTTCCCCACACCCCTGCGCAGAAAAGACATGACAGAGTCAAAATGTTCATGGAAAAGCAACCCCGCCGGAAAAGCCAACGCGCTCATGTAGTATCCCTGTAGCGCGCCGATCCCAAACAACACTGTCGCGCATAAGAAAGTTATGACCACAATCAGAGTATTTCGCAGCCGGGCGGGTATAAACTTATATACAAGATAAAACAACAGATAAAAAAACAGAAGTTCCCAGATATACCAGTTTGTCTTATGAAAATATTGGATAAATAAATTCTCTTTCGCGTTACTGTTTCCTGTCACAATCCACATTATGTAGCGCAACAGAAAAGCATAGATAGACAGCAGAAGCAAATAGCCGCATTTTGCTGTGAGAAAACAAGTAAGGTAGTCCCTTTTATGATGAAAAGAACGGCATAAGCCCCAGCCGGACACAAAGAAAAAAAAGGCTACGGAAACCAGCATAAATTTTCCCAGGGGATAAAGCCATGTACTGTCATATCGAATAACATGCCCTACAACAATTTCTATGGCAAACAAACCTCTCAGACTGTTAAATCTTTGGAAGTATTCCTCCTCGCTTTCCGCACGCCTGTATTGAAGTCTGTATAGCAGTAAAAACGCCAATATCAGATAAATAATTACAGACAAAAAATTCATTGTCCTACTCCTTTGCACAGATCGGAAATTTGCAGCAGCTTTCGCACTCCCTCCCTGAAGGAAACCCGAGTCTCAAATCCGGTATCCCGTCGAAGTTCTGTGATGTCCCCCGCCAGATACATCAGCTGGCCTTCCCCGTAAGGTAACTCTCCCAAGCCCATTGTTCCCACTCTGTACCCTTTGCCAGCCATCTCCTCACAGGCCACGCAGTATAAGAGGTCCAGGTATTCCTTCAAGGGCCGGGCATCTCCCCCGCCCAGCACATAGATCTTTCCCGAAACTCCCTTCTCCGCCATCAGCCGTAGCGCGTATGCGGCATCTTCACTGTAGAGATAGTCCCAAATCTGCTCTCCGGCGGTAAAACGCACATGTTCGCCCCGCAGCAGCTTATGCAAGGTTCTTGTAATCATATCCTGTCCGCCCCAGGGCCCGTACACACTGAGCACCCTGGCCCAGATGTGCCGCATCCCTCTTTTTACGCAGCCCAAGCGGCTCATCTGTCCAGCGCAAAGTTTGGCCATTCCATAACCTGTCTCCGGAAAAACGGGAGTTTCCGGGCGCAACGGCCCTCTATGCCTGCCATACTCCGCCTGTGAACCGGCTCCTATAAAAACGCCACACCCCATGCGCTCCGCCAACTCCACCGCATCCAACGTGTAACGAATATTGTCCGTCTGTAGAAGCATGTCATTTCTGGCCTGTCCAGTCGTCCCGGCCCAGGCCAGATGGTAGAACGTGTCATATCTCTTTTCCCACCGTTTCCCGGCCATCATGGCATATTCGCCCAGATCCGCCTCCAGCACTTCCACGCCACGCAGTTCCCGCAAAACCTCATTTCGGGAAGATCCCCTATGACATATCGCCAGCACCTCTTCTCCCGCCGCCGCGCATTGCCGCGCCAGAGCTACTCCGATCATTCCGGCCGCCCCGGTGATCACTGTTCTTCTGCTCATATAGTTCCCTCGTTATACTTACGAACGGTTGAATTTTCAAGCGGCACTTTCCGGCTCAGTCCAGGAAATCGCGGATCTGCGCCAGGGTATACGCCTGCATATCCTCTCCCTTTTGCAGGGCTGCGTACCACTGCGCCGTTCTCTCTACGGCAGTCTCCACTTTCCATCTGGGGCTCCACCCGAAAGTATTCTTTAATTTGGAGCAGTCCAGCTTCAAATAGTTTGCCTCATGTGGACCGGCGACATGAGCCGCACGCCAGTTCAGAGTCTCCCCGGTCTGCTCTTTCCAGCAGCGGCCAAAACATTCTGTCATCTGCCTGGTGGTCCAGCAGTCTCCCTCATCGGGTCCCACGTTATAACTTCCGGCCAGAGACAGATCCTCATACTGTCGTTGCAATATTATCAAATATGCCGCAAGCGGTTCAAGCACATGCTGATAGGGTCGGATGGAACCGGGATTTCTGAGTTCTATCTCCTCATGGTCCGCCGCCGCCCTGTAGCAGTCTGGGATAATGCGGTCTGCTGCAAAGTCCCCTCCGCCGATGACATTCCCCGCCCTCGCAGTGGAAATGGCAGGCTGTAGGCCTGCCCCCGTAAAGAAGGAATTTCTGTAAGCACAGGTGACCAGTTCAGAACAGGATTTGGAATTGGAATAGGGGTCGTACCCGTTCAGTTCCTCATTTTCACGGTATCCCCACTCCCACTCTCTGTTTTGATATACTTTATCCGTAGTCACATTTAGAAATGACCGGACATTGTCGCTCTCCCTCACACATTCCAAAATATGCACAGTGCCCATCACATTCACGTCATAGGTGTACACCGGGTTGCGGTAACCCTCGCGTACGATGGGCTGCGCCGCCATATGCAAAACCAGTTCCGGCCGCGTCTGCCGCATCACGCTCCGCAGCCTCTCCAGATCCCGGATATCCCCATAAACCGAGCGCATCCTCCGCTCCAAATCACAGATCCTATACAGGGAGGGCACAGTGGGAGGCTCCAGGCTATATCCCGTCACCTCCGCGCCGAAATGCAACAGCAATTCACAGAGCCAACTTCCCTTAAAACCTGTGTGGCCTGTAACTAGTATCTTTTTCCCATTAAAAAAAGCCGGTTCCATATTCCATTTCCCTCAATCGCCTTTCAGCGGAATGCACATTTGCTGTTCCAAAACTTCTCTTGGCAAAAACGGCGCCAGATCCTCCAGTGGAGCGGATACCATGGACCCGTCTTCCGTGCGCTTGCTCGCCGCCTTTGGCTCAAACTTTTGTCGGGCATCCACCATTACCTCACAGATCGCAGGCCCCTTCATGGCCAGCACATCCTGTATCCTGTCAAGCCGGGCGTTGCTGTCGATCCTCACGTATGGGTATCCGTAAGCCCCGGCCAGCTTCTTCATGTCGGGAAAACTCAAATCACCACTGTCCACACCGATTCCCACCAGCGGTTCCTCGAAAAAATTCATCTGGGTCTGTCGGATGGAATGATACCCCCCGTTGTTAATGACAAACAGCTTAATCGGCATCCGGTGATGGATAATTGTCTGCAATTCCTGTAGATTCATCTGTATGCTTCCGTCTCCGCTGACGCAGACGATCTCGTGCCCCTGAGAAGCCACACAGGCCCCTATGGCCGCCGGCAGATCATACCCCATGGACGCCACGGCAGAATTGATGATAAATCTCTGCCCTCTCTTGATCACATAAGCATGGCTTCCCACCACACAGGCAGAACCATTGCCTACCACCGTGATATCTCCTTCCGAAAGGCTGCTGCTCAACTTATGAATAAACGCATATACATTGGTCGGATGTGACTGTTCATAATGCTCTTTGCGCACCACCGGAAATTCCTTTTTCCATTTCCGGCATCTGGCATTCCACTCTTCCCTGGCCGGTATCCCTTTTTCAGAAAGGGCCCTGCGAAGCGACTCCAGCAAATCAAGGGCATCTGCCCACACCGGATAGTCCACATGAAGATTGGGCTTTCTCAGCTCTTCCTGATCCACGTCCTCCACAATGGTATAGGCCGCTCTGGCCCAGGACTGATAGTTATATCCCACCTGGCGAATACTGAGCCGACTGCCAATGGACAACAGTAAATCGCTGTTCTGCACTGCCCAGTTGCCCGGACGGTCCCCCATGATTCCAGCCCTTCCCACATACAGAGGATGCTCGTCCTCTATGAGATCAATGCTGTTCCATCCCGTTACCACAGGAATGTTCAGCTTCTCTGCCACCTCCCGAAACACCTCCGCCGCTCCGGCAATACGAATGCCATTGCCTGCGTTCAGCACCGGACGCCGGGAGTTCTGTAGCTTATCCAAAATAAATCGTATCTGCATATCCGTTACCCGGGGAACTCTCTCAACCTCATCCCCCGGGATATAGCCCACCATGTCCTCCGTCTCTATACAGGCCCCCTGAATATTCAACGGAATATCCAGCCAACAAGGCCCTGGCCTGCCGGCCCGCGCCAGATAAATCGCCTTTTCCACGCAATAGCGGATCTTGGCGGGATCTGTCACCATCTCCGCGTACTTGGTCATGCACCCCACTGCCCGGGTAATATCGAATTCCTGGTCTCCCATAGCCCGTATGTTCAGTCCCGTGCTTCTGGCAGTTGTGTCATAACGCACCTGTCCTGACAGAATCAGCATAGGAACAGAATCCAGCCACCCCCCAAGCACGCCTGTGATGGCATTGGTGCCCCCAGGACCAGTAGTCACACAGACTGCGGCCATCTTGTTGTGTATCCGCGCGTAACTTTCCGCCGCCATGGCGCACGCCTGTTCATGATGATTGTAGATACACCGCAGAGCCGGGTGATGACCCAGGCCATCATTGAGGTACATAGCTCCTCCGCCAGTAACGGAGAAGACATGTCGTATACCGTGCCCTGCCAATAAATCCGCTATATAGTCCGCTACTCTTTTTTTCATAACATCCCCCGCATACTGTCATCTGTTCAGGCTTTTCCGATTCCCTCACCAATGACCCCGGCCATATAGTCAAGTCTGTCCAATGTCATGCCCGGATAGACCCCCACCCAGAAAGAATCCCGCATAATGCGATCCGTTACTTCCAGCGTGCCAACCACTCGATAGCCCTCACCCGTCCTGCGCATTTCGTCAAAGCAGGGGTGACGAGTCAGATTACCGGCAAACAGCATCCGAGTCTGTACCCCCTTGCTTTCAATGTATGGAACCAGTTTCTCCCTGTCCACACCCTCCCGACAGGTAAGCAGAAAACCGAACCAGCTGGGGACCGAGTTCTCTGCGGCCCGAGGCAGGATCAGCCTGTCTGACAGCGGCTCCAATTTCCTGTAAAGCCTGTCAAAGTTTTCCCGTCTCATGGCGACAAAATCCGGCATTTTCTTAAGTTGGGCACAGCCTATGGCCGCCTGCATATCCGTAGCTTTCAAATTATATCCGAAATGGGAATACACATACTTATGGTCGTAACCGCAGGGCAGTTCTTTGTATTGCCTGCTGAAACGCTGGCCGCACACCCCGTCTTGACCAGGGGGACAAACACAATCTCTGCCCCAGTCCCGTAAAGAGCGGATAATCTTGTGCAGCAGCGGATTATCTGTGTATACGGCTCCTCCTTCCCCCATAGTCATATGATGGGGTGGATAGAAGCTGGAAGTGCCGATATCTCCTATAGTTCCAGTATATCGTTCCTCACCTTTGATGCTGTATTTGCTCCCCAACGCGTCGCAATTATCCTCGATCAGCCACAGACCATGTCGCTCGCAAAATTCTTTTACCTGCCTGAGCGGAAAGGGATTCCCAAGGGTATGAGCCAGCATCACCGCTTTCGTTCTGGCGGAAAGAGCCTCCTCCAGCATGGTCGGGTCTATGTTGTACTCCGGGATGGTCACGTCCACAAACACCGGCACCGCCCCATACTGAATAATAGGCGCCACAGTTGTAGGGAACCCCGCTGCCACAGTGATAATCTCATCTCCCCTACACACCTGACGCTCCCCCAGAAGAGGAGAGGTCAGTGCCATAAATGCCAGCAGATTGGCTGATGAGCCGGAATTGACCAGCGAGCAGAAGCGAATACCCAGCCAAGCCGCCATCTCCTTTTCAAACTGCTGTGTGTACCGCCCGGCAGTCAGCCAAAACTCCAACGCGCTGTCCACCAGATTGCACAATTCCTCTCCGTCGTAGACTCGGGAGGCATAAGGTATCCTCTCTCCCTCTATATAGGTATCATTTTTTTTGTGATATTTTTCATAATATTCCTGCACCAGTCCCAGGATTTCTTCCCTTGCCTGTCCCTCTGTCCAGTTCTCAAACATATTCAGCCCGTCACTTTCTTGCTAAAGAGTTCCGCATATTCTCCGAAGCACCCGCACACATGAACATACTGTACTGCGTTTAATCCTGCCACACTTTCCAGGGGGCCTGCCCGGAGACCCACAGCTCGTTGAGCATGTCCATCTCCCGCTTCGTGTCCATGCACTGCCAATATCCGTCATGGCGGTAGGCAGTGATCTGCCCTTCTTTGGCCAGCCGCTCCAGGGGGGCCTTTTCAAATACAGTGGCATCCCCCTCAATATAATCAAATATAGCCGGTTCCAACACCATATAACCCACATTAATACGGTTGCCATCCCTCCGCTTCTTCTCTCGAAAAGAGGATACCGTGTCATCCCCCGCAATGTCCAGCACCCCAAAGCGCTGCTCCAGGGATACGGCTGTCAATGTGGCAATCCTACCATGGGAACGATGAAATGCCAGCAGTTCATTCATATCCAGATTAGCCACCCCATCCCCGTATGTCATCATAAATGTTTCATCCCCTATATACCGCCGCACCCGTTTTATCCTGCCCCCGGTCATGGTGTTGAGTCCCGTGTCCACCAGCGTGACTTTCCAGGGCTCCGACACATTATTATGCACCGTCATCTTATTTTCCTGGGAGAAGTCGAAGGTCACATCGCTGTTGTGAAGATAGTAATCCGCGAACCACTCTTTGATTACATGCTGCTTGTAACCGCAGCAAATGATAAATTCATAGAATCCATAATGAGAATACTCTTTCATAATATGCCACAATATGGGCTTCTCCCCGATCTCGATCATGGGCTTGGGCTTTAAATGGCTCTCTTCACTGATACGTGTGCCGTAACCTCCAGCTAGGATTACTACTTTCATATTTCCTTCTCCCCGAATATACAAATTTGCCTCTATTGTGATTTTCTCTGGCTATATTCTGCCAGAAAAACGTATCCAATCCGCCCGCAAAGTTTATCGCGTTAAATATTCTTTCATTATCGACATATTCAATGGTATAGTCCTCATAACTGTTTACAAGCGCACGCTTAATCTCATGCATCGGAGTTACCGAACCAATCAGCAGACAAACCATCAATGCAATAACGCGAATATTCATTCGCCTTTTTCCCAGTGACTCTATACACCATAGCATCACAACAAACAGGCCTGGAATGGAAGCCCGCATACAAAAGTCGTTGGAATTGCCTATTGAAATAAATGGTATTACAATCAGACTAACCACAACTACATTAAACAAACCTTTGTCTTCAACATCCCTATATAGCAGACACAGATATATTCCTACTTCAATCAGCAGAAAGAACATAATATAGGCCAGGCGGAAAATATTGTTTTCATAGTTTCTGTCTGCGCTCAGATATTTTAGAAAAAGATTCAGCAATGTGATTACCGCTATAAAATATACCACATTCCGCAAAATATATCTTTTTCCACACTTGGCTGTCCATATTAGCAGTGTACCTATCAGAAATACAGCGACTATCGCCATTAAAATAAGCAACCATGGAAACCATACTGCCAAAGGCGTCGCCTGTGAAGTACCATTGTCGGCGCTGGCTATGTTGATGGTTGTAAAACTGTCATTTCCCATCAGATATAGAAAGGAAATAATTAAAACCAATCCTCCACCCGCAAGATTCTGGAAGCTCCCCATGCTCTGGGCTACCATCTTCCAGCCATGACGCACACTCTCAGGCGTATACCACTCAAAACGCCTGTACATATAGTACGCCAGAATCGGAATCAAACCGATAAATGGGAGGGTGGATGTGATCGCGATCAATGTACTAACCCAGATCATGTTTCCGGGAGGTTCATCCAAGAACAAAAGCATCATAATCAGCCACACCGGAATGGCCTGATTAAAAACCCAATATAGCTGTGCGGTATTGGAAGTAAATTGTAGCTTGTACAAGGACGGAGATGACCACCATTCCAGATGTTCCTTTCCCCAAATGGTAATATCGCTTTCCGTAAAAATGTTGGAGCCTATAATGTCAAGACCGCTGAAAAAAATCAGTATCAGCAGCGGCCAGATCACAATTTTCCTTCTCCATATACAAATCAGAATATATACCAGAAATAAACCTAAGAGCACCCACAAAAAAAGAGCGCTATTCGCATTGTTCAAATCAGACAGCTTGCCAACCAATGCCGCCGGCAGCCAGGACCCCACATAATAAACAAATCCTCTCTTTGCAGTGGTAGGCGGCCATTCATAGTTCACCAATATTCGAAGCATGCTGTTCCTCGACGCATGATCCGTATTCTGCCAGACAAATCCTCCGATTCCCGACAATACCACCCATGCAAAAATAGTTGCGCCGATCACCGCAATCTTCCATTTGTCAGTCTGCGAAAATTTCCACTCCAAGTCTATATAGTTGTCTCTTTTCCTATAGCACAGGATCAACGACCAGACACAGACGCCCGCCAGAGGTACACCTATCAGAGGCCGACACCATCCCAACAGAAAAATGATCATCGGAAGCGCCAGATAAACATATGCCATAAGTACCACTGCTCTGTGTATACCTATATGTGGCAGCCCAGCTGCTTTTTTTTCCCTGTATGATTGATTTCTTCTTTTGCCCACAATTTTACTATCTCCGGTTTCCACTGTAATTTTTTATCCAGGCTGGCCAGACAGCCGAAACTCATCTTGCATACGACTCGCCTTTTATCGGAAAAAAGCATACCTCCGCCAGGACAAATTACCGACTGTTACCACACATTATAAGATAGTATAACATAGTCGGGCCATATTGCCAATATTAATTAGAAATCTTTGAGGTGAAATAAGAAAAACCGACGGCGGCTAATACCATACTTTCCTTAATCTTTCCCATACAGATCTCTTGTATACACCTTGTTGCGCACAACATCCAAATCCTGTGTCATGCGGTTTGCCACAATAAGATCCGCCTCCTGAATATATTGTGCCGAACTGCCGATCAGCCGGTCCCTCTCAAAATAATCCTGTATTTTTCTGTCGACTATCGGAGATTTATGTTGATTGGCCAACTCAACCTTCTCCTGCAACTACGTCATTATGCTGCGCCAATAAAACAGCATTGGACAACCCCACATAGCCCGACCCTATAACCGCAATTTTCATGCCTGCCACCTTTTTACTGTCTCTGTCATATCCCGTAGTCTTTCATAATCTTCCTAAACTCCTCCGACCGCGAAAACCCTTCCAGCACTTCCTCCCTTGTCATACCGCCTCTGAGCCGGCGAATCCAGTCTGCCTTGCCGTCTGCGTCAGACGCCCTGTCCATGAATGTATGATAAAGGGTTTCCACATAGTCTGCGTCACTTAACCGGCGATTGAGAAACTCATCTGAGGCAAAGAATGCTTTGGCGACATCCTCCGGAGTCTTTCTGCCCGTGTTGATTTCATTGGTCCAGTCTTCCACGCCCATTGTCTCTCCCCGGCGATTCAACGCCTTGAGATACAGACGCATTACGAACTGCCTGACGCCGGGACGGTAGACGGAACTGCCATCCTCCTGCATGGTGCCTCTGGCAATGTTGTAGCGGTCGCAAAGACCGCTGAACTCCTGCGAGTTTACAAAACCGCTGAGAACATGTTCCCGGCTCTCTCCCGATGCCAGTGCCCGCATCCAAGTCTCTTTGCCTTCCCTGTCCGCTCGTCTGTCAAAGAATGTGCTGTACAGGACGTCCACATAGTCATTGTCGCTGAGATTCCGTCCGATAAACTCCTGGCTGCGGATAAAACCGTGCGCGATTCCCGCGCCGTCAACCTCCTGATTCTTAAGGCGGTCTGTCCAATCTTTCAGCCCCCTGGGTTCCGCTTCCCTGTCCAACGCTTTGGTGTACATGCGTTTTACAAAAGCGCGCACTTTATCCTCTCTGGCCTGAATATTCACCGTATCACTGACGCCGCTCTGTGCGGTTGCCGTGATTCTGGCACTGCCCGCCCCCTTAATTGTTATATTGCCCTCTCCGTCCACCTGCGCTACTCCGGCATTGGAACTCACCCACTTCAGACTCTTGTCGTTCGCCTCCTCCGGTCCAATCTGCACTATGGCTTCATAGGTATCACCAACATAGTACTCATCCGTGTTATATTGGATATTGACCCGGGTTACAGGCTGTATGACAGTAACTTCCCAACTGGCAGTGTAGCCGCCCTTTACCGTTGTAGCGGTAACTGTGGCCGTCCCCTTTTTCAATCCTGTTATCTGGCCGTCTTCACTCACCGCAAGTACAGCCGGATCGCTGCTGCTCCATCTAAGCATTTTGTTTGTTGTGTTGGCCGGGTTAAAACGGACCTCGCAAATAGCCGTGGCGCCGACATCAATCACTTTATCAGGACATGACATGGAGATTCCCCGGCATGGAACAGACACAATTTCCGTATCGCTGGTGTATGCCTTTATCTTCAGATTCTTGTCATACATTTCCCCGAAGTCATACCAACCGCTCCCTCCTCTTGTAAAAAAGCTCTCACCTGGATTTGCCTCCGGCTCACTGTGACGGTAAGTATTCGAATCATATTCGCATGCCACATTGACATATTCTCCCGAGATTCCGTCAACCTCAAATACAATGGAAAAAGTGTCTTCCGGTTCAATGAGTATATTTTCCTTTAACGGAATCATATAGTATCCGGCATATCCCGTCAGGCCCTCCTGCGGAGATGAGAGCATGGGCACGCCGCTGGCAGGGTCTGCGGGATCTGCCAGATTCGTATAAATCTGTAGGCTGTAACGGACTCCCGCGCTGGATAGATCAATGCCAATCGCGCTCAGTTCTTCCATTTTGTTTCCGTTCGCCTTAGCGGTAAACACATTCGCCGCCTTGGTTATACCCATATAACCGTTGAGCGTGGCGTGATCGTATTGATAATTATTGTCATATATATCACTTTTTTGTCCTTCGAACGCATACATAATCTGGTAGACCGACCGGTCTTCATAGGACAGCCAAAAATAACCCCCATCTCCCCATGCGTTGCCCCATGAGTTTCTGACCAGCCATGCGCCGTCATGGGGAGGCATGGTATTAAAATTTTCCCTGGAGTATGAGTCGTCCCAGCCCACCACTGCCACCGCATGGTTCGTGCTCCTTTCCTCCGGACAATAGGATGCTGCCGTATCGGGGTTGTAATAATCTTTATACGAATAATAGCTGAGTCCCACCGCCCCGTACTCCATGATTGCCGTTTTTATCGCCGCTGTCTCAGACATTGGAATCTGATGCCAGTTACTCATGTAATAAATATCGCTGTCATAGGCAAGCGCAGTGTCGTCAGCGTCTATCTGGAAGGATGTCACCATGCTGTCCGAAATCAAACCTTCCGCCACCGCACCTTTCCAATTCATGAACGCCCCGGCAGCCATTACATAATTTCCGCCTCTGTCGTAATATGTAACCCCGTTTGCCTTATTGGCATCATAATAACTCCTGGCCTGGCCGTCATTTCCCAGGGGATCCGGCGCGGAATAATTGGCAAAAAAGGCCAGGTGATGTTCAGACAAATCTACGTCCGTATCCGCCAGGCCATTCTTAATCAGATTGATCTCCAGACAGGCTATGCTGGAATAGCACCAACAGGTTCCAAATTGTCCCTGATTTCTGATGTCCGGAACCAGATTCCTGCCGTTTACATCCCTTGCGTCATACCGCGTCGGCAGATTTCCCATGACCTGCATCAATTCGCCGGGAAGAATACCGTCCTCCGGCAGTTCTTCCGGCTCAATTACGCCGGCACCAAGCCCCATGTAATAATCGAACAGCTCTTCCTGCTCCCGTCTCTCCTCAGACGTCATGGGGCGTCCCAGAATGTAATCCAGATCCCTGTCCTGCTCCTGAACCGCCTCAAGGGGCTTTTGTCCTGCGGCTTCCTCATTCCCGCTGACTGTTTCCGGCACTATCTCCGCCTGTACAGAGTTCTCTTCCGATTCCGCCGCCAACACCCGCAATCCCTCTCCCTGGGAAGTCATGGCCAGCATTCCTGCCAGCAACAAAGACAGTAATCCATATCGTTTGCCTCCTCTTCTCACAGTCATTCTCCTCCTCTCATTTAATCTGTTCTGTTAAAGGTGTGGAGTCTGGCAAGTCTCCACACCGATTTAAAAGATGAGTCCGCCATCTTCAGCGGATCAGATACACCTGCGTTTTCCAGGCCTGCGTATTCATAATAGCCGACCTCCCACTCCCCTATTATTGCGCAGCCCTGCGGCAGTTCCTCTGTTCCCCCCAAATAATATACATCTCTTCCCAAAGCCATCAACCTGGCCGCCGTTTGGGAAATATCCTCCCCAAACACAGGATAACAGTACGCTCCCGTCAAGTCTCTGATTGGGAAGAAACAGCTTATCATATGGTAGTCGTCCAAAATCACAGCATCTTCCTCATTCAAATTATCACATATTTCCTCCAGAAAATCCCACTCTATTCTGGTATCATCTTTGTGCGTCACAATATATCCGCTGTGATGGACAAGATAACCCAGAGCGGTCAGGCCGCATAAAGCAAACAGCCAATGTCCAAGTCGTCCCACCGCAGTCCGCTCCAATACAATCCCCATCATCAACAGAATACCCACAATAAACGGAGCGAGATAACGGTCTCCGTAATAGTGATTGATGATCCATCTGCGAAACAGCATTGCGTAGATCAACACACAGTATAAAAAGAACCATGTGATAATCGCGCTTTTCCCGTCAGAACAGAAAATTTTTGTCTTTCCGATCAAAAAGAAAAGCACAGCCGGAAGCGTTACGACGCCTGTGAGAAGTATATAGGTCAGAATCGTCAGCTTTTCCCACGGTCCTTCGGTTATAAATGTTCGGATTATGACCCAGATGCTTTCCACTGTAAATATTCCCGCCACAATTCTGAGTCCCCATATCCGCAGCCCGATTGATAATCGCGGCAAGTTTCGCTTATAGAGATACAGAACGACAAACAGCGCGGCGCTTCCAGCCCCGCACAGGCACAGAATAAGCAGCACATTCCCATTGTCAATAAAAGGAAGCCGGGTCAGTAAGTTCACGTTCATATAAAAATATTCCGTGTAGCACCATGCCGTAAATAATATTCCCGCAAGATACCCTGCCGAAATATAGAGTCCTGCCTTCAAAAATACAAGACTCCTGTCATTCCAGAAGTGTATCAGCAGGCAAACCACAAACATGGGCATAAGTGTGTAGATTGACAAATGGGTAAACGCGAACGTAAGGATGGGTAACGCAATCCGAACAGCCTGAAAAGACCTGCTCTCCTCCCACATAAGTTCGTATAGAAACCAATTGATCAGACATGCCAGAAGCAGTTCGCACAGAGAGGATTTTCCCAGCCACACCATAATTGGCGAAAGCATATATATTACCAGCAACACCGCGCGCTTTAACGCAGATAAATTCATTTTACGGAGCATTTCATAAAACAGGAGAACAGCCAGCACATAGAACAGCGTCTGAACTCCCATCATATTTTTCCAGCCAAAAATGCTTCCCCACAATGCCATGGTAGCGGCATATGTGGGCACCCCATGATAATAGCCGGATGTCTCGCTATACTGTTCCTGCATATTCTGTGGTATATAATCTCCGCAAAACAGATAGTATCCGTGCATCCCATGGGAAATGACATCGTTTAATTTATTCAGGAATGCCGGCTTATCTTCTTCTCTCAATTCCCCATATTCCTGCATTGTCCTTTGATTGTCATTATTCCCGCACATGTATGAGATGGCCATTGTCTGATACACGCCCTCATCCTGGCTCATACCATATAATTCATTCTTTTCGTGCATACACACCGCCATCAGAATACAGAAAATCAGGACGCAAATATCCTGCCTGTCGCAGACTTTTCCCCCTTTTTTCCCGGTCCGCTTCTTTCTGTACACAGCACAGCTTACCAGAAGGACCGCCAGTGCGATAATCAATGTGCCTGCGGACGCATACCATATCCGGTAAATATCCAGCCACATGAGCATTGCGCTGACCAGGATATGGGTACTCCAAAAGTATAACTGCCCATATATGAATACGCCGGAAAAGCGCCTCTCTTTTTTCCATTGCCATATCACACAGCTGAAAGCCAGCATAGCCAGTAAAGTGACAACACCTGTTCCCATATCCCATCTCCCGCAATGTATGTGCCTCCCGTCTCCGCCCGGCAGCAATATACATCCAATATCTATTTGCGCGTCAATCATGTTCCAATCTGCTCGATCATATTCCGCAGACGCGTCTCGATCGCGTCCCAGGCATAGTACCGCCTGACATAATCCTCACCGTTCTTCCCCATCTGCTCACATAACCCACTGTGATGCAGCAGGTAGTTCATGCATCCCTCAAACTCAAAATAATTATGATAATACAGGCCTCCGTTGCTTGCGAGACAATGCGCCTTTACCACCTCACAGTTTCCCTGAATCAAGACAGGCCTGCGCATAGCCATGGCTTCCAGTACCACAATGGACAGACTCTCAAACTGTGAGGGAAGAATCAAAAATCTGCATGCCGCGAGAGCATCAAATTTATCCTGTTCATCCACAAAGCCAAGACTGCGGATGCTGTCATCCTGTGGCAGTTCACACACCTGTTTCCCCAGATACAACAATTGCAGGCCGCTACCGTTTCTTCTCTTATACTCCTGAAAATAGAGAGCCAGCTCTCTACATCCCTTGTGTTCATCTACCCTTCCAATATAGACTACAAAATCTTCCACACCATATTTCCGGCGGAATCTTTCTACAGAGACATCCTGTGGAAGATCAATTCCTACTCCTCCCTGTCCATTATTGTGCAGCTTATGTTCCGTATGGAATCTTCTCTCCACAAACTCCTTTTCCTGAACCGTATGATAAAAGTATCCCACAGGCAAAGCGAACAACTTCCTGAATATATTCAGATAAATTGGCAATTCATCGTGCGCCGTGGGTATCATGATCGCCTTGTTACTGACTTCCGGAAGTCCAAAATAAGTGGTATAGTACAAATAGGTATTAAAGATAAAAACCTTATAATCCTCTCCGTGCTCTCTGATATACTGAATCAGGGATGGACAGCAGGGGCCCTGTCTGCGCATCCAGTCCTCCTCCTCTTCCAGAGTAGCATCCAATTGTAATATTTTCAAAGACAGGATGTCAAAACTTTTACGGTCCCTGGTTTTCTCCACAGAAAATCTCCTCACAGTGACACCGTTGATTTCTTCCGTATCCGCCTCGTATTCATCCTGCCAGGTGGTATAGTCTATTGCCTTTGTGGTCAGTACATCCACATCATAGTATTTTGCCATATGCTCTGCGTACAACCTGCACTGTAGTTCCGCTCCCCCGTTGACCTCCAGCCCATATCTCTGAATAACAAAAGCAATTTTTCCCATCTTTCCCTCTTCTTTTTCAAGCCATAAAGGCATTTAAATAATTCATAAACAACCGTTCCATGCGTTCCGCCGCAAAATCCTCCAACCGCCTGCTTCCCCTCTTAATTAGTGTCTCACGAACCTGGGGATGTTCCAGAACATAATGGATCAGCCCGGCCGTCTCCAGGGGCTTTTTCTCTTCCAAAAGGATGCCACCGTCCCCCAGTGTTCCCGTGACCCCTGTTCCGGACCGCGCGATGATCGGTATCTGAAAATACATAGCTTCCACCAACGGGATACAAAATCCTTCATGTTCACTCATACACAGAAAAATATCTGCTAAATGATAATAGGCCAAAATTTCATCAAAAGGAATGTGGCCGGTAAATATAACATGATTCACACCCAATTGCTGCGCATAATCCTGTAGCCGTCTCAGATATTTCTCCATATTGTGATAAGATCCCACAAGAAATAACCTTGATTTTGGATTATAAAATTTCTGGTAATACGCAAACACTTCGATGATATCTTCCTGCTTCTTATTTGGAGCGATTCTCCCCGTAAAGATAATATTGGTATACCCATCCTTCTCATATCTGGACATAACCTTTGCGCTGGGAACTTTCTCATAATCCTCGAAGGGTATGATGATGGGCATCACATCTATTTTACAGGAATACCCGTTTGCCAGCAGTTCCTCCCTGTTGTACGGAGAATCCGCAAGGCAGTATTCCGGTACCGAACAGAGTTTTGAAAGACTCTTACGCCCTTCTCTGCACAGTGTAGCAGAGAAATCATGATAATCGGCAAAATATTTATCTGGTGTAATATTGTGATATATTATTATTATCCTTGCCTTTAAACCGGGTAGCATGTCATTCAGCCTGCTTCCGGTAGAGAGATGATATAGAATGATGTCCCTCTCTCTAAGCCTTGGCAGGCGGGTGATATGCTGTACCGCCTCCTTTGATACGCGCTTGTCTATATTCTCCGCATAGATCTTTGTACGGAAATCATTCTTTCTAAGTATCCTGTCAATCGCCAATGTATCGTTGCTCACACCGTCCCCATAAGAGAGGGTGGGCAAAATCTGAATAATTCTGCCTTTATTTTTTCTCATAATCCAATATCCACTGATGATCCATTCTCATCACACCCAAATCTCGTTTACTGTTTGTAATCTCTATGGTCGCCACTTCCCGAAAATAATCTACCGGCATCCCATGCCCCTCTTCAATCGTCATATCCAATGTGTACACGCCCGACAGTAGCATCACCCTTGGCAATATAACTTCCATCTCCCCATCCTCCGACAGGTTAAAAGGAGGGAGATCGTCAATCTCTGTATTTGTTCCGTAGCATCGCAGCCCCTGGGCATTAAAAAAACCCAATCCAAACACCGCGTCTCTCACCAGTGATTTGACTTGATATTTCAAATGGATTTTTATCGTTTCTTCCACCCTGAATATGGTCCTCTCCTGATTCTCCTGATCCAGAATCCGCACCTCCACGATGCGGGCACGTCCATTGCCCCACCGTTTCCCTTCCTCCATGCCATAGGCGGACGCCGGGATCGTCTCCTTCTTTTTTTCCGCTTCCTTTACACCCTCTTTTTCCGCTTTCCGTTTGGCTTCCTTCTCCGCGTTCTCTCTTCGCTTCATCTCCATATAATCCAGATAGGCGGGATGTACGTCCCTGGAGGCTCCCTCCATTCTGACCAGGCCCTCATGAATCCAGATGGTTCTGTCGCAAATCTGCTCGATCTGATCAAGCGAATGAGATACGATGACAATGGTCGTACCCTTTCCCTTGATTTCCTGTAGCTTGTTAAAACACTTGATCTGAAAGTTCGCGTCTCCCACCGCCAGTATTTCGTCAATCAACAGAACATTGGCGTCTACATTGATGGCGACGGAAAAAGCCAGTCTCATATACATACCCGACGAATATGTACGCACTGGATTGTCAATAAAATCTTCCAACTCGGAAAAGGCAATAATATCATCCAGCCGCCTGTCTATCTCTTCCCGCTTAAGGCCAAAGATGGCCGCATTGATATAAATATTTTCTTTTCCGCTCAGATCAGGATGGAATCCGGCTCCCAGCTCTATCAGGCTGGATACCCGGCCTGTGATCTCTATACTGCCAGTATCCGGGTACAGTATCCTGGTCAACAATTTAAGTGTTGTACTTTTTCCGCAGCCGTTATGTCCAATTAACCCCACCGCCTCACCTTTTTTCACGTCAAAACTGACTCCTCTCAGCACCTGGCGGTGTTCATATTGTCTACGCCTGCGGAACAGAGCGCGCTCCTTGATCGTCCTGCCCTTGTCTATAAAGATTTTAAATTGTTTGGTGACATCCCTCACTTCAATGGAATTTTCACTGTTCATCACATTTCCTCCGAAAAATGACGCTTTAGTCTTTGAAATACGCCAAAACCGATTATCAGCACAATGGCTCCCAATGCCGTAGCCTGGATCAGTGTACCAAGCTGTGGTGGCTGTTTATAGTAAAAAATATCTCTGTAGGCCATCAGAATCGGTGTCATGGGATTCAACTGATAAATCACTCTATATTTTTCCGGAATCAGATCAATTCCATACATTACCGGACTTAAAAACTGCCAGGCCATCATGACAATTCCCATAATATATTCCACATCCCGCAGAAATACCGTGATAGCCGAGACGAAAAACGCGATTCCCAGCGCCAGCAGATATTCTACCAGCATTATGGCAGGTAGATAAAGAAGCGCCGCCAGGTTCATTCCATGTCGGGTGACAAGAATTACCGCAAATATAACGACAAAAGAAAGAAGCATATTGACCAGCTGACAGGTTACATGGGCAATTGGAAGTACTTCCCTGGGAAAATATATTTTGTTGACCAGATCTTTCTGAGACCAGACGCAAGAGGCTCCGCCCGTCACGGAAGTCATAAAAAAGAGCCAGGGCACCAGCGCTACAAACAAAAAGAGGTAGTACCTCTCATAGCTGGCCCGCATGACAATCTTAAATACAAAAGAATATACGATCAGTTGTAACAACGGATTCAGAAAGGACCACAGAAATCCCAAGGCTGACCCCTTGTAGCGGCTCTTTAAATCTCTTTTGATCAGGCTGCCGATCATTTCCCTGTATTCATATATTTCCCGGAATATAGTCATAAGGTTCCTCCATATAGCATAGGACTCCCTCCTGTCCGTTTACATGTCTGTCTGCGGGCAGGGGGGAGTTATTTCCTATTCCTATGTATACTATTTGATATTATAAGAGGCTACAATCTCTGCAAACTCTTTGCTGTCGGCAAAACCGTTAAAAATACTTTCTCTTGTCTTGGTCTTATTATCAAGCTGGCCAACCCAGTCCGCTAATCCGGGGCCATCCGGCTCTCTTCCCAATATCGTCTGATAAAGCATTGTCACGAATGCCGTATTGTCCAGGTTCCTTCCGTTCATCTCCGGTGAGAACACAAAACCAAATGCCACTTCTTTGGGGGTCTTCTGCTTTTTCAGCAGACGCTCCGTCCATTCGTTCAATCCCTTGGCATCCGGCTGCCGCAAGAGAGCCAGATTGTACAGACGACTGACAAACCCGGTGACACCCTCATTCTGATCTCTGTATTCCTTCAGTTCAACGGTTCCCTTATTGACCTCGTAAGTCGTACATAGATTCGCAAATTCTCCTGAGTCCACAAATCCCTTCAACACCTTTTTCCTGGAGAAACCTGTCCTCAAGAAGTTTAACCACTGCTCTCTTCCAGGGGCATCGGATACCCGATTGAACACGGCCTGATAAAGCAATTCCACATACTCCTCGTCCGTCTTTTTCTTATTGACAAACTCCTCACTTTCAAATATGTTCTCTACCACTTGGGCGCCGGTCATCTTGCCATAATACAGCTTCTCACTCCAGTCTTTTAATCCCACAGGATCTACCCCTCTCTCCAGAGCGGTCAGATATAGCCTTTTAACAAATTCTCTGTCCAGCACCAGATGGTAATCCTCAATCGTAAAGGTAGCCCTGTCGCTCTGATTGATCATCTGGGTTCCGTTATCCGCATAGTAATAGCTTGTACATACTATGGTATATGTTCCCGGGGTAAATACACTGGTATTTTTTGTATCTACCTCGAATATATCATTATAGGAAGCTACCGTCTGTTTAAAATCCCGCACGCCCTTGGCCACCAGGCTGTAGCCCCCGGCTACGGCCGTATCGCCTTTGTAGATTTCAATCCGATAGTCATCCATGCTTGTTCCAAAAGTCCTGCAGTTGACTTTCAGCTGAATGATTGTATTGTTGGAAAAGACAGCCGTGCCGATCCCAAGGCTGGGATCTACCATAACCGTACCGTGTTGCCCGGCTTCCACTATGCCCTCTTCCTCCACTATGATCTCTTCCGACACAAAGACAATTTCCTGTTCCTCCGCAAAAACGCTCATTGTCATCATGAAGCACATTATCAGGCTTGCCACCAACGCCCCCCAACCTCTGGCTCTCTTCATCATAATCCCATTCCTCTCTCCCTCCCGGGTTTTTTCCACGACCGTACCGTATAAGTCATATTTCTAGTGCACCTTCTATCGGAAAGAAATGCATACTTCCGATGAATCTTATTATAACACCACACATAATGGCCTGGCAACTGTTTCCACACAATTAACATTTAAGGATTTATAAACTATCTCTATTGGCTTCCTCAAAAAAGGATATATACCTTTCTACGACCACAGGCCATGAAAAGCGTTCCAGCACATACTGCCTTCCGCATTCTCCCATCCGCTCCGCGATATCCGGATGCGCACGCAGAAAGTTGACTGCGCCCTCAAACTCAAAGTAGCTGTCATAGTACAGGCCTCCGCCCGCTCTCAGTGCAAAATCCCTGGTAACGGCGCAGCTGCCGCTCACCAGCACAGGCCTTCCCGCAAGCCAACTCTCCATAACTACCAGTGAGAAACTCTCATTGTGAGACGGGTTACAGAGCAAGCTGGCTCCGGAGTAGGCATCATATTTGTCCTGTATGGGCACAAACCCCAAATCATGCACATGCTCCTCTATATCCCTGGGAACATTTACGCTGCCTCCGCCGATCAGTACCAGCTCCAGCTGCTCCCCGCCTCGCAAAAGATACTCTCTATAGTACAAAATCAGCTGATCCACATTTTTACCGCTGTCTTTTCGTCCGGCATAGAGAATGTAGGGCTTTTCCATATGATATTTTTTTCTGAAACGCACCTCGTCCCCTTCCCAGTCGGTGTCAATTCCCTCTCCCAGCACGGCATGTTTTACGTCCCCAAGGTCATAGACTCTCTCGGCCAGCGCCTCCTCCGGATATGCGTGAAAGATCATGCCCCTGAGTTTTGAAAAGACTTCGGCAAACACTTTCATATAGATATAGCTTTCATCGTGCAGACAGGGAATCAACACAGACTTTTCCGGGCATTGCATAATGCCGTGATAGGTAGTTCCAAACATGTAGGGAATAAACACATACAAGCCATACTCCTGCTGATGCCGGGCCAGATAACGGCACAGTTCCCTGCTGTTGATCATCTCCCTCACATATGTCTGCTCCTCCTCTGCCGTAAGAGGAAGTTGTCCCCCCATCAGTTTGGCGTTTACCTGCGCAAAATCCCCGGCGTTTCTGCTGTCCGCCCTGAATCTCCGTATCGTGATACCATGCTCAACCACTGTACCGGGTCTGTGGAAATTGTGACTCCAGTCTGAAAGAAATTCCTTTACACATGTGGTCAGTATCTCCAGCCTGACTCCCGCGTCATGTAAATGCGTTACCAGCCCCCGCAGTTCCGCCTCTGCACCTCCGGGTATATCCCACCCAAACCAGGGAATAACAAAACCAATTTTATCCATGCCCTCTTTATTCCTGCCCTTTTTTCAGTTGCTCCACTTCCTGAATCAATCTGTCGATCTGTTCCTGCTGTCTGGCCAGTCGCTCCTTTAAAGCCTCGTTTTCATTCATATAATTCATACTCTGTTTTAAAAATCTGGTCACTGTGGCATTATGCTTATTCTGAAACTGAAAAGCGGGGTAAATAACAAACAGAAAAAACCTTCTGACTACCCTCTGCACAAATATTTTGATGGGATTCCCCGACAGCGGAAAAAAAACAGGATTATCGCTGTGGAAGCTGAGATAGTCCAACTGTCTTTCGGCATCCTCCCGACTGTATCTCAAGCCGGACGGCTCTTCCGCGTTCAGGGCGATGTCCTTAAAGTGCAGGTCCTCCTCCTTATATCCCTTCTCCTCAATCTCCCGCCTGATCTCTTCCATGATTTTTTCTACATCCACTGCCTGCATATTACCTCTCTTCCATAAAGTATAGGTATCTTTCATACAAAAGATACCTATGCCCCATTCACTGCTCCTTATAATCCAAAGCTCGCTACCAATTTATGGAATTCCTCGGCGCCAATAAACCCTTCCGCCACCTGTAGCCTGGACCACCCGCTTTGAAGGCGGCCCATCCAATCCGCGAATCCCGCCGAGTCGGGATCACGGTTAAAGAAAGTCTGATACATAATCTCCACAAACTCTGCGTCGGAATGTCCCTTCTTCTTAAACTCTTCCGAATCTATAAAGCCCAGTACCGCTTCACCGGGAGCCTTGCCCTCATAGATAATGGCATAGCACCAATCGTTCAGACCTTTAATATCAACTGCTCTTCTCAGGGCCTTGGAATAATTCCGGGACACAAATTCCGTCACGCCCCTGTTCTGGTCCCTGGGTTCCGTCATAGCCACTTCTCCCCGAACAATCCCGTATTCTTCACAAATCTCACCAAATTCCTTGGAACCCACAAAGCCGTTCAGGATATATCTCTCGGAGAATCCCTGTTTATAGACATTGACCCAGTTTTGCTTTCCGCCGGCATCCGAATGCCGGTCCATCATTGTGACATATACCAGCTCCAGGTAATCCTCAATGGACAGATTCTTTTCCATAAGTTCCTTTGAGAAGAAAAATCCTTCCACCACTCCCGCGCCGGTCTGCTGGCCGCTGGCCAGGGCGTTTACCCAGCTTTCAAATCCCGCAGGGTCCGGAGTCCTTCCCAGAACATTGTTATATACACGTGTTACAAACGCTTTAATCTTTTCCAGATCCGCCGGACTGACGGGAGTGCTGTCCAGCGTAGTACCGTTGGGAGCGTTGAGTATAATCACATTGCCGTCCGGCGATTTTACATAGATGGCCACTTTGGAGGTATCCACAGAGGGATAGCTTACCGAGAACTTTCCTCCGCTGGTGATCGTCACGGAATATTTTTTACCGTCAATGATCGCGCCTGCCTCCACATCATTAAAATAATTCCCACCGGAGGCTGTGGTATTCGATATGGACGGAGCCAGCAGATTGTTGTTGTTCATAGTGCCCGTACTTTTTCCGACAAAAATTCCGTTGCCGGTAAAAGAAGTTGCCCCAGGCAGAGTAACCGTGTTGTTCCCTCCGGTAATATTGGCGCCATCATTGTTGTTGGCCCATATACCATACTCGGAGAAACCGGAGATAACGTTTCCGCTTATACTTGCCTTGGAGGCGAAGACGGCTATTCCTCTTGTACCCGTCACCGCACTCTGGAAAATCTTACAATCCTTTATCTCCACGTCACTGTTGTTGGTGATGGTAATTCCGTTATGTTTTGTATCCTGAATCGTAACGCCGGAGATTATACCCGTTGTGGAATCTGTCCAGATGGCAGCGTTTGCCGCGCTTTCCACACCTTTCGTATTGGTGATTGTACCTCCCTCTATGGTCACAGTCACGCGTCCGCTGTGTCCATCACAGGCTACACCGTTGACCGCTGAGTCGCTTATTGTGTTGTTGACCAGGCTGACCTGTACATCCCTGGAAAGAGCAATACCCGCATTGCTGGAATTGCTCACTTTATTATTTTTCACGGTGATGTTGGTGGAATGGTCCGTCACCTGAATTCCATGGTTCCCGGAATTGCTCACCACATTGTCATCCACCACCACTCCTGTGGACTCTGCCACGATCATACCGTTGCCGTTGGTTTTCTCATTGCAGTGGGTATTCAGAATTTTATTCGAAACCACGGCGGTATTCACGCTGTTGATAACAAGGAGGCCCTCGCCGTGCTCGTTGTCTACCCTCTGAGCGGAAGCGGCGCTTCCAGAAATCTCATTGTCCTGTATGGTTGAGCCATTGTCGTTTTGAACGTGAAGCCCATAAGTACTGGCGTTCTTTACCACATTCTCCTTAATCGTACACTTCTCTGTTGTATTGATCCTGATGCCGTTAAACTTGGAATTGTTGACCACGTTCTTATACAGCGTCAATTCTGTAATCTTTTCCGCGAATATGCCGCCATCGTTCACTGTGCTGTTCTGAACGGTAATCTGCTGTCCCTGGTGGATCTCGATACCCCAACGGCAGCTTCCTGACGCATTGACTGTGACGCCGTCAAATACAACATTTTTATTCGCGTTTTGCAGGACGATGGGTGTACCGTTGCTGGATGTCCAGGTTCCCCCCATAACCGTCACGTTCTGTACATTGTCCACCGAGAGAATCGGATGTCCCGCCGAAGCCAAGTCCGCGCGTAACGTAAATTCCGCTCCTGTGGCCTGGATAATCGTGTTGGAACGCACCTTGAGAATATCGTTCACCACATAATTTCCCGGCGGAATAATAACTGTCACAGCCTCCGTGGAACTGCCTGCCTGGTTCAATGCCGCCTGAATGTCGTTTACATTCTGCACAGTCACCTCTTTCGCATGGACTGTGATGCCGCAAAACAGCACAATCGCAAACATTGCGCAGACTGTTTCCAGCATTCTTCTGACTTTCCTGACCATTTGCAATCTCCTCCTTCAATATGTTTACTGCTTTTCCAGTTTCCTTTTTATATTATCATCTATTTGACCAAAAATCAACCAGATTCCTCTGTATCGGATATTGCTCTTTCCGCTCTATGCGGAATCCATATATTAGCCGCACGGTCATACGCGTATACATGCTCCAGCCCATAGGCGCTGACCCACTGATCCACACTGCTTTCGTATCCATCCAGACACACATTCAATATCCCGTCCCACCCCGCCGGGTACTGACCGGAATACCCGTTGATTGTTTTGAGAGAAAACCATGTGGCAATCTCAAACGCGTCCAGCTGGTATATATGCATGGGGTCGCCCGTCCGCGCAGTGTCAATCATGTAAAATACCTGCGCATCCTCCGGAGGTTTCGCCACATTTGTAATAAAATGCATCTCCTCCGAAAGGCTCCAGTGCTGACTTACTCCCACAACATTGATATTTGACGCAAAGACCAGAATCACCGCGCAGGCGGAAACACATACTTCCGTCCCCCTGCTTTTCCAGTGGATCGCCCTGTCAGCCATGCTGGCGGTAACTACAGTCATGGGGAAACTCAGCCAAAGAAGAAACCGGGCCACGGCCCGAACCGATTTTGCCGTGGGAATACAATAGTAGACCAGCATCCAGAGCGATACGCCATTGCTCCCAAGCCGGATCGTCAGAGCGACACAGACCAATATGGCGATACAGACCGCGCCAGCCAGCTGTGCCGTAAATTTTCCCCTGTTGTTCTTCCTGTCAGCTCTATTCCCCCCTCTTCGGACTTCCACTATACCCAGGCCACCGAAAAGTCCCAGCAAAATAATAGAAAATCCCTGCACCACCTCATGGGAGTATCCCCTGTCCGAGAGATGCAGTCTTCTGAGGATTCCCCCCAGCATCCAATTGTTCTCAGACACGTTTACAATGTCAATCAGCTCTGGCAGAAGAGACGCGCAGCTGGCATACGAATATCCGGAGGAAGCCTTAAGTACCGGTAAATATACCATTATAAATGGCAGATATAACACGATCAGAAACAGCAGCCAGCCCACGATATCTGTCCCCAACAACTTCCATTTCTCCATCAGCGCCGGAAAAACAGCTGTCCCGCCGACCTTGAGCCTCACAACATAGACAATCAGAAATACAAGAGAAAACATTCCCGTAAACCAGGCCACGTACCACGAATTATAGGTGAGGAGCACAAACCATCCGATGCAGGCATAGGCGTATAAATTTCTTTTCTTTCTGCTTTCGAAATTCTCCAGAAAGCATATAAACAAAATCAGTAAGATGGGAAGAAAACTTATAGCGCCAAGCTGTGTATGGCAGAGATCTCTGGCGTAAGTGTCGGAAAAGGAAAAAGCCAATGTGCCGAACAGCGCCCACTGCATGCGAATGCCAAGTTTTTTCTTCAACAGGTAGTACATTGTAAGGGTGCCCACGCAATGGCTGATGATAATTGTCCACTTAAATGCAATGAACATATTAAATCCAAACAGCCGCAAAAGCGAATGCAGCAGACCGTAAGCCAGAAGAAGGTCCGTATACCCCATAACTCCCTCGGCCGGATAAAACATGGCCAGCTCCGAAAATTTTTCTTTACCGGTAAAAAAGTTCCACCAGTGTTCCGTCAAAAGAGTTGTGAGCCTGCCATCACCCCTGTCGCCAAAAAGCGCACCGCCATCCCCGCCAATCACATTCCGGAAAAAGAACCACTCGCAAAATACGAGAATTATCAGTGCCACAGCAACTTCCCATCTCTTTCTGGCGTCATTTACAAATTTCATAGACCACACCCCATCCGTCTCTCACTTCCCATATATCATCATGGTTTCCAGATACTTCTCCGGCAGACCGATATCAAAAGATTTCCCCGACACCGCGAACCCGATCATCCCCGTCCTGCTCCTCACTTTTTCCAGAGCGCTGGTCAGCTGGATCTCGCCGCCTTCCAGCAGGTTGTTATCAATATTTTCCTCCAGTGCCTCGAACACTTCCTTCGTCAGGATATACTGGCCGAACACCGCGTAGTAATTCTCCCTGGAGACCTTTGTCTTTACCCCCAGGTAGTCTTCTGCGTACTCCACGCTGGGTTTCTCCTTGATCTCATCCAGCTTCAGCACCGATTCCCCTGCATCCTCCCACTGTCCGTGCATAATCCCGTAATGCACCACATCCTGTTTCGGCACCCTGTGCATGGAAATAACAGGCAGACCGTATTTCTCATATGTCTGTATCATCTGTGTCATACAGTTCTCGTTCCGGTAGGAGTGATAGATCATGTCCCCCAGCAACAGAAGCACCGGCTCCTCTCTGGCAAATTCCCGGCACTGATACACGGCATGTCCGAATCCCCTGCGCTCCCTCTGGATGACATAGCTTACTTTTTTGCCGATCCTGACCATCAGGTCCTCGTAACTCTTTCTGTCTTCCGGCAGCTTGTCATAATGCTCCTTGGGCAGGGGGTGAAAGAACTCGTCGTATACTGCGCGTTCATCCTCTCCGATCACCAGGCATATATCCTCTATACCCGCCTGGTCCAGCTGCTCTAACAGGATCAGCAGCGCGGGCTTTAAGATGCCGTCACTGTCCATGATGGGGAAAAAACTCTTCTTCAGATTTTTGGTTACCGGGAAAAGTCTGGTGCCAAAACCGGCCACAGGGATAATCGCCCTCTTGATTTTTTGCTGGGGATGCAGCGTGAAAGCCACGGCATCCATCCCCCGCTTTTCTTTCAGGTACTTTATCAGATCCCGCTGCGCGTCCTCGTCCTTTGCCAGAAACTGTGCCGTCCCATCCCCCTGGGACCCCACGCCCTTGCATCCATACACATACTTCTGGATCTCCGGGTCATTCAGCACGGAGTGGAGCACTGGCGACTGTAGCTGTGAGGGGCAGGCCGGCGCCACTTTCTCATCAAAATTTTGCTGAAAACGGACCATCAGCCGCCCAAGACTCTCGGCGTCCCCACTCTCGATATAGCCGATGGCTTCTTCCACAAACGCCCTGTTGTCTTTGCCCAGGGCCTCCTGCACTTTCCACTCCATCTCATTGTTGGCAAATGGGAAACATTTATTCAGGTCCGCCAGTATCCGCACCGTATCCTTATGGGCATTCAGATCCGTCACCACGTAGTGCAGGTCGCACTTTAGAGCAAGGGGCCGCACACTGATGTCGTTTCCGTCAAAGATCATGCGGATGGGATTCACGCCATATGCACAGGCCTGATCCAGCCGACCGCAGCGGGAAGGAGTTCTCTGTTCGCCCATATAGGCGATGTTCATCTCCCCCATGGTATTCAAGTGCAGATGATACAGCTTGTTAAACGCCCGGGCTACCAGCACGCAAATGGCGGCGCTGCTGGACAAGCCGCTCTTTATAGGCAGGTCCATCTCTGTCACCCGCACATGGATACCCTTGACGCGGTAGTGTTCGTTTATATAGGACGCCACACCTGCCACATAGGAAAAAAAGCCTCCGTCAGACGCCGTCTCACGAAGCCTTTCCGTATCCATCTCGCACTCATATCTTTCTCCCGCGAAGCATTCCAGATCACTCTCTATTATGAAGTTTTCCGCTTTCTCCACCGACGCGTAGATTCCCTGATCAATGCCGGTGACGATGGCGCATCCCGGTACAAGCGACGCGTTCATCATGCGGTTTGTCCCGGCCCAGTCACTGTGTTCCCCCAACAGGCACAGGCGACCGGGCACAAACAGTTCTATCATATCCATATGTTTTCCCCCATTGTCAGAAACTGTCATCAAATAATATATCCCTCTGCCTTTGTCGTCCGCGCTAAATATTTTTGACAGTATTATTTATATATCACAAATCTCCTGATCAGGAAATTCCAGAAAAACACGATCCCTGTAGCGGCAATCTTGCTCAGGGTCTTCAGCGCCGCGCTGTCCAGGCCCAATACCGTCACAAAGAGATACATAAGCCCCATATTAAACAAAAGTCCTATGGCGCTCACAGCAAAGACCAAAAACACTTCCTTGGCCTTTTTGTTCTCATAGGATTTGTTGTCTCTGAAAGTCCACAGCCTGCCCAGAAGCCAGTTGGCGGATGTGGAAAACACAAAAGCCAGACAGGTGGCCAGAATATAATGGATATGCAGCGCATTGTCAAACAACGCGAAAAGCGCCCATTCCACCAGGGCCGCAATACCGCCTACAAAAAAGTAGGAGATAAACTGTCTGACCATGGGGATCTCCAGAATTTTCCTCATTTGCGGTATCTCCATATCACGTAAATCGCCCGTAGCCCATCCTTAAAGCCAATTTTCTTGCCTTCCTCGTTTGTGCGGGGATAATAAGATATGGGAACCTCGTGTATACGGATTTTCATCCTGGAGATTTTCGCCGTGATCTCCGGTTCAAAGCCAAAGCGGTTCTCTTCAATATGGACGGATTGGATGACCTCCCTGCGAAACGCCTTGTAACAGGTCTCCATATCCGTGAGTTTCTGGCGCGTGAACAGGTTGGAAAATGTAGTAAGCGCCCAATTCGCCAGCCGGTTGGCCAGATACCCCTTCCTCTTCTGGTTCAGGAAACGGGAGCCATACACTACCTTTGCCTTACCCTCAAAAATGGGGTTCACCACCTTGGGATACTCCATGGGATCATACTCCAGGTCCGCGTCCTGAATGATCACCACATCTCCTGTGGCAGCCTGGAAGCCAGTCCGGAGGGCAGCGCCCTTGCCACCGTTTACCTTATGGTAAATGATCTTGCTGACCAGGGGCTTTACCTGTTCCTCCAACACCTTGCGGGTGCCGTCCTTGGAACAGTCGTCCACTACGATAATTTCCTTATTTTTGATGGGAGACTCCAGAACCTTTTTCACCAGGGCCAGAATGTTATTCTCCTCGTTGTAGCAGGGGATCACGATGGATAGGACTTTTTCACCAGAGTTCAATTTGTTTCTCCTCCTTAAGATGCATGTAAACTATGTCGATTATAACAAATAACTAAATATTTGACAACCAAAACTCTAAAACTTTTGGAGAAATCGACAGGAGTCTAATGGGACCCCCTATATTCCGACGATTCCAGAAATCCCCTTCTCACTTCATTCAGTTCCATCCCCCGTTCCATTGCGTCCGCCCAGTTTAAGAGCCCTGGCAAATCATAAGTTCTTCCAAGAATTTCTTCATACGCTGCGGATATAACGCCCACATCCACCATATACTGTGTCGAAACCGCCTGTTCCAGAAGCAGCCACGGATTCTGCCCCGGATTCTTCCTGCGGTACTCATCGGAAAACAAAAAACCTTCCAATATCTCTATGGGCTGTCTGTTCTGTCTTTGGTCCAACCAGAAATGGATACCTTCCGCCTCCCCTGCCCTGTGCAGAAGCTGCTTGTACAGAAAATCCACCGCCTCATACGCGTTTTCCGTATCCAGATATTGTGTGTAGATATCCGCTATGGCATTTTGCCGGACGCCGTCATCCGTAAACAGTTTGATTCTAAAATTTCTGTTTTCCGCTAAACCATAGTCTATCCATGTGTCTCCGACTTTATAATAACTTACACCCTCTCCCCCCACGGAGTTGCAGATGGTATACATACTGGTTTTGGTAGCATCCGTATAGACTGCGGGGTACTCTCCCCGCAGCCGCAATACAATATAAACCCTGCTGCCGGGGGGAAGCTGTAACTCTCCCTCCAGTTCTATCGTATGCAGTCCCGGTGTGTCCAATCGCCCCTCTGCGGGCACGGCCAGCAAAGGAGTCCCCTGCTCCGGATTTCCCCGTCCGCTCTCATCGTTCTCCTGGTAGATTTGCAGCGAATAGTCCAGATTGCCCGCAGGAACCATGACAGAAACCGCCCTGGGCTTCTCCCAGAAGGCACCATCCTCTCCCAGCACAAAGCCGTTTGCCACCCAAAGAGAGCCCTCCCCTGTAAGCTGACCGTCCAGAAGCGTATTATCGCACTGATAAATATGCTCATAAGTGTCCGTATTTGTTACCTCCAGCGCATAAGCCCTGTCCGCGATGGACGCATCTTCGTAGGAAAGCCAGAAATAACCTTCTATCCCGAAGGTGGTTCCCCAGGAATTCTTAACCAGCCATGCCCCGTCTCCCGCAGGTTTTTCCTTAAAATTATCCCGCGAATACGAATCGTCCCACCCGATGAGAACCACCGCGTGATCAGCCCTGGCGGGCGCAGGACAGTACTGGGCGGCAGTGTGGTAATTATAGTAGTCCAGACTGCTGCAATATGTAATCCCCACCGATCCGTACTCCATTATTTTATCCTTTATCGCGTCGCGGTCCTTTGCATGGATAATATAAGCTCCCTTGAGCCGCAGCGCCGCCCCTTCGTAGGCGTCGCTGACACTGTCCGGCAGCGCCTCCCGGGCCTGGGCGTAGGGATACGCTTTTTCCCGGGCCGCTCCCATATATGCCCCCAGGGTGCGGACGGCATAGTCGTATTTTCCCCCGTAAACAAAACATTTTTCGGCGTTCCCGCTGTCCATAAAGCCGGTGCCTTCCCCTGTCTGCTGCCCCCGGTTCCCATGGACCGAATGATAGGTATAATATACCAGATGACGTTCCGACAAATCATCCGCTACAGGGATTTCCCGCAAAAATGCGCCGATGCGCAGCATATCCATCGTGGCGAACGCCCAGCAGTCTCCGTACCTCTGCTGCCTGACCTTTAGATCTATTCCCCGCTGCCGCAGGTCGTATCGGGAAGGATATGGGGACGAAGCTCCCGTATCGTTCGGCTCCGCCTGCGTCCCCCACAACAGCGGCTCATCCTCCGGCAGATAGCCCCCCTGTCCGGCATAAGGCCGGACCGCTTCCTCCACGGCCGCAATTTCCTCATCTGTCATGGTTCTTCCCAGAATATAATCCGGCTCCTCCGCGTCAGCATCCATGGGCGTCCAAAGACACAGCGCCAACAGTATAAAACAAAATACTCCCGTTCTCCTCATGTAAACCTTTCCTCTTTCCGCATATATTTGTAGCCTCCAAAACCTGTCATTACACTTGGTCTGCGGACACGAAACGCAATGTGCCAGCCGCCAACAGATCCGATAGATCGCCCGCGCATATAACTACAGCCTGGACCAGGCCAGGCTGTAGCAGCTTAACAGTTGTCAGTATGGCTGTATCCCATACCTGTTCATAATCTCACGAAACTCTCCGCTTCTGGCAAATCCATAAAAAACGTTCTCGCGGGAATCCCCTGCCTCGAGCCTTCCCATCCAGGTGCGTAGACCGTCGGGATCATATTCTCTGTCCAGGAAGGTTCTGTACAATACTTTGCAGTACTCCTCGTTGCTCAGATTCTTCTCCATAAATTCCCCGGAGAATATAAATCCCTTCGCCACATTTTCCACTGTATTCTCCCGGCGCAGTATTACGCGGCACCAGGTCTCCATGCCCTCGTCGTCGCCGCCTCGGCCCAGCGCCTTGTTGTACAGTCTGGTCACAAAGCCCGTCACCCCTTCATTCTGATCACGATACGCGTTCCAGGTAATCGTCCCTCTCTCCACTCCATAGTCGGCACATACATCCGCAAATTCCGATGAATTGGCAAATCCCGCGTAGATGGCCTCTCTGCTCATACCCAGTTGCAGTTTTCTCATCCAGTTTTCCTTGCCTGCCCCATCCGCGTTTCTGTTAAACATAACCTTGTAAAGAATATCCACGTATTCCCCGTCAGGCAAGCCTTTTTTCTTAAACTCATCGCTGAAAAAGAACCCCATGGCCACTTCGGCACCGTTCTTTTTTCTACTGACCAGCTCCTGATACCAGAAATCCACCTCAGAATCCGCATAGGACTTCCTTCCCAGCGCATCCAGATACAGCCTTACTATGAAGGCTCTCAGCTGTTCCTCCTGCTCAGGCGTGGGATTCGGTGTCTGGGACGAACCCGGCTCCGGGCAGGCGGAAGCAGGCATATTCCGGTATACCGGAATCTTAAAGACAAACATATTGTTTAAGGCACCAGCCCTCTCATAGGCCGCTCTGGTGGTAGATCCCTCCGACATGGGCGCCGTAATATTCTGCATATACTGGTGCGAAAACACACCGTTATAGGAGCTGTCCACGTCAAATTTCTGTAGATACAGGGTGTCCTGTCCCTTTAATATATAATTTTTGGAAATAAACTCCGCTCCGCCCGCGATGGCTTTCCTGCGGGTATTCCATCCCTTACTCTGGGCATATCTCAGCCCCGATTCAATGACCTGCTGATCCGAGGTTCCGGAAGCGCTTACATTGTAATAATTAAAGTAACCCTCATATCCCGGATATGTTCCGGAGATCAGGGGGGAGGTTCCGTTGACACCCTGCTCCTGGTAAACTCTGGAAGCCAGGTGGAAGGGACTTACGCCCAGATTCTGCCCCAGATTGAAGAAGTTCTGTGCGTAGGAAATTCCCTCCCCCGGAATATCTCCCCGCATAAAGGTGTTCCGCACAATATTCTGCACGCCCTGCACACTGTGATAATTGCCGTTATAAGTCAGCTGTTCAAACATAAAGATGTATTTTTCATTCAGAAAGTTCCGGGGATCAACACAATATTCCACTGCCTCTCTGGTAGCCAGATACCAGTTTGTATCCCGCTGTTCCCCCTTCCAGGCTGCCGGCTTGGAGGAATGCACCCAGCTGCGGTCCCCCCGCATTTCCTCCGTGATAACCGTAGTCCAATCTATATTGGTATTCATGGGCACGAACACCCAGTTGGGATGTTGTCTTTTCAACTGGGCCAGAGAGGACCGATAGGACTCGGGAAAGGCCGATATATCATCCGACGCTTTCACCAGATACTCCTCATCCTCATCTGTCCGCGCGGTCAGCGCCTCACCGTATTCCTGCCGCCAGTCCAGAAACCGACTGTCCGTGCTGATCAGATAATCGGCCTGCACATAACCTCTGTAACTCTGCTCGTCCTGTACATAATTCGCCAGAAACCATACCGCTCCGTCCTGTAGTACCACGCTCTCTATCATCACCTGGCCGCCCGAAGGTATCCAAACTATACCGCTCTCCGCGTATCCGGCTGTGGCAGAGAGAGGATACCTGTCAACGCGGTAGAGGGTAGCCAGAATTTCTCTCTCCGCCGCCAGGCGTTCCAGCGCCTGGATCGCCTGACGGATCTGTCCAAAAGACTGCTCGTCGTCCCCGGATTCTTCCTTCTCTTGTTCTGCCGACTCCCGTAAAGCCGGCATTATATCATGATTTTCCATAGCCTGTAGCGCAAGCTGCGGACCACCGCAAAATATCACTGCACAGGCCAGGCCCATAGTAATAAATCTGATTGCTCTCCTTTTCATTCGTTACTCCTCCCTTATTAAATCGCTGCGCGATGGCTCTAATGAGTATCGTGCGCCTTCGCGCCTTTACTGTCCGCTGCCGCTTCCTTTATCTCCAGTTCCATCTGTCGGATGACGCTCACCGTACCTGCATAGAGGTTCCACTCCACCCGGTATGTCCCTGCCTTGTCGGGGGCCATCAGAAGCACCTGAAAATCACGGTCCGTCCCCTGAAATCTGGAGGAACCCATGCCTGCCGCGCCGCCGCCTTCCTCCCATATGGTCCAGGCCAGCTGCCACTGCCTGCTCTGACGCGGTTTTTCGCGCAGCATCACCCTAAAGTCCATGCGCAGGAAATCTCCTCGCAGCATGGGCATCACCGCCGGTGTCCGCAAAACCAATTCCCCCTCCCGGTCACATACCGCGAATACCGGTTCCATTCCCCACTGCTTTCGATAGCGTTGCAGCCACTGAGAATGAAGTGACAGTTCCTCTTCATGACGTTGTTCTTCGGCTCTGCATATTTCGGCTTTCCGCTGGTTCTCCTCCTGTATACCCGGCGTATATTCTCTGGAAAATCCCACAAACCGGCCCTTCCCCCGATATACCTCCCTCTCCTCATACAGCATATCATAAAAATTTTCAAAGAGATATTCCGGTCTCCTTAACTCCGTGTTCCAATCCTCCGGGAAGCCTGGCCAACTCATGGTCGCATAGGGGTGAAGTTCCACAGACTCCGGATACTCGCTTACCAGGTAGTTGAAATATCCGCTCCACTCGCTGGCCGCTCCGTCCGCCACCTGCGGATATCGCCCCAGCATCTCCAGAAACAGACGCCTGTCTATAATCTGTGGCATATGCGCATCAAACATATAAGTGGAATACCCCTGGTCACTGAGAAAATCCCGGCACCTCCACATACTGACATCAAAGGAAGTGGGATTTCCCTGGGTTCCTTTCCAGTTTCTCAGATCCCCCAGGTAGTACGCCTGATAACGCTCATTATTATAAAATTTTTCCAATGAAATTGTTTTAAGCGGCCGATAATCGTCATCACTCATAATGAAGACCGGGTCAATTATAGCATTCTCAATCGCCTTTGTGCGCAGGAAAATATTGCGAGCGGCGTGATCCGCCGGCAGAGGGCATCCTCCCAGAAGCACGCTGTCCGTAAGAAAGCGAATCCCCAGAGGCCCCTTGTAACTGTCCCTCACTTCCGCCTCCATGGCATCGGGACAACAAAGAACGATCTCCCTGATAAACGGCATAAACTTCTCTATGAAAGGCAGACTGCGCAGAAAATCTTCCGCCCGGGCCGACAGCGTCACCATCTGCTTTACACCGGCTCCGGCCGACAAATCCGGCAATTTCACGGCTCTCTGTAATTCTTTCAGCGCCTGCCCTATCCGTTCTGCCACCTGCTTCCATCCCACAGCCTTATAATCTACCAGAGCCTCCCGCATCCGTTTATAGACCGGCTCTTGATCCGCCTGCTCCAGGGCCTCAATCAGCGACTGCGAACTTTGAGGTGAAAAATATCCGCAATAGCTTCCCCCCACCTCCCGCAGCACCGGATGGTCCGAAGCCAGCACCGGGATCCCCCTGCCGCAGGCCTCCACTATGGGCAGTCCAAACCCCTCCGTCAGGCTGGGAAAGATCACAAATCTGCTGTGGGTGTAAAGGTATTCCACATCCGCATCCGTTGCGTCCTCAATCCAGTGCAACTGCCTGCCCAGGCCGGGATGCCCGCGGATTCTCTCCGCCGTCTCCTCTATATCCCAGCCCTGGCGTCCCACAATCACCAGCTGCCAGCCCCGGGCAAAGAGATTTTGGTCCATGGCATCCAGCACCAGCCTGTGATTTTTACGGGGTTCCACCGTCCCCACCATCAGCAGATATTTTCCCCTGCTCCTGATCTCCTCCAGCCTCTTTCCCGGCTTGCTCTCCTGCCGCCGCTCCTTAAAATCCGTTCCCAGCCAGGACACCACACAGGGAGCCTGGTTCCGAACGCCGATCTGCCTCATAAATTCCTGTAGATACCCGATGTTCGTCCGGGTGGATGATATGAACAGATCCCCATAAGTTACACAGGCCGTCATATATCCCAGAAAGGAGCAGACTGTCTCGGATGCCGCATATTCCGGCCACATAATCGGAATCAGGTCCTGATAGCACACAGCGATCTTTACCCCCCTGGCTTTCAGCTCCGGATAGAGCGTCATGCGCCTGCAACGGGAATGCCATACGCTGTCCAGTTCCAGAAATACACTGCCATGGGGAAACTCCGCCAGTCCCACACTCTCCCGGGTCCGAATATCCTCCTTCCTTCCCGCCCCGTCTCTGTAATATGCCAGAAATGCCGTTAGAGACAAGATTCCAAACCGATTCTCACGCTCCTGATATTCCAGTAAAACCAGTTCCAGCAAAGGATCGTTCGCCAGCCCGGTCGTCACCTCCCGCACCACTCTCTGTATGCCGCTTATGTAATTTACATGTATCAGATTACTGACATCAATAAAAACCTTCATATCCGCCTCTCCCGGTATGCCGCAAAAATTTCTGGCATAACAGCGCCAAATGATTATGCCACGCCTTATTCGCTGCATGGCAGTTTCTTAGGCCCGCTTTCAGGAACTCATCCGGACTTCATGAGTAGCTTCATGGCCAGCCTTTTGAGGGGGACCTTGACGCTCAGAGGCAGCCTGCGGCTCACCCGGTAGCCTGCGGCCAGAACTCTCTGTTTCAAACTTCTGTGCGGACGCCCCTGTGTCATATCCGCGTCTGAATAAATATTTCCCCTGACCACCCTGTCTCTGGCCGAAACCTCCGGAATGTCCAGAAGACAGTCCAACACGGCCCTGCGGTACGCACAGTCTGATAAATCCGTCCTGGCCTGCCACTTGCAAAGAACCGCCTCATCCGGCAGACTTCCCAACAGGCTATAATAAGCCATCTGGAGAAACTCCGTCCTGTCCGCCTCCATCAGATCCCGCACATCCAGAATCCCCGGCACGCAGCTGTTGATGTAATATGCCACCTTAGCGCCCGGCAGCTGCATCCCGCTTCCGGAGTTCTCTATATTTCGCATCGTAAGCGCATAGGCCTTCTCAAAATTATGTAGTATATCTGTCATGCGCTCATCCCTCTTTCCACATTGCCAATCCCGGTATTTGCCGCGTATAGCCCACGACAAACCGCGCGTCCAGATCATAATAATATATTCCGGCATCCTGGCTGGGCACAAAACCTTCCCTGTCCCAGACATAAATCGTATGGTCCTGCCATTCTGCCCCTGTTACATCCAGGGAGAGCACATCCTCTCCCTGGTCTCTCGCAAATGTGAATTTGTTTGCGGATACCCCCCTGTCCATGGCCCAGAAAACCAGGTCGCAGTGCTTATCCATGGAATAGTCTTCCATGATGGCAAGGTGCCTGGCCTCCCCTTCCTCCCAAAGTGTATCCCAGTTGTCCTGAATCAGCATTGGATAATATGTATAATTCGTCGTCCACAGATTATGCTTTTCCAGGATAAATCCGCTCAGATCCACCAGCTGCAATATAAGTGCCGCCGCCAGAACAATACTCTTGCGCCTTATGCTCACGATTCTGTAGTCCCCACACAGCGCAAACAGAAAAAACAAATACACACAGATCCAGGCAATCCGCCCCGATGCCCTGAATGTACCCCAGACCTTTAACATGAAAGAGTGCACTATAAAATGTTTGACAATTTCATCTCCGAAAGTGATCGTAGGAAATACTGCCAGAACAAGGGCGACACAGAACGCCAGAATCGCCCCCAGCCCCAGAGGGCTGTACTTCCTGATGTTTTCCCTGTTGCTTTTCACCGCAAGTTCTATCCCTGTACACAGCAGCATAAACAGGATGCCTGCGCCCAGATAGGAAAATCCTTCATGCTGTGTATCCAACTGCGTGTAAGTTCGAAGCAGCTGCCCATGCCATTGGGGATTGATAAAGCCATTCAAATTCAGGCTGTATGCCCCGATACCGCCGTTTACCGTCGACATGCCCGAGGAAAATCCTCCCAGCAGGGCGATAACGGCGGCTGCGGCGCCCACAAAAGACATCAGGTATCCCGCCACTCTCAATAAATGTGTAAGCAGCCTGTCCGCCCTGTGTTCCACCACTTCCACCAGCAGAAATCCCAGCAGAACGATACCGCACATGAGAAGCAGGTATGGGTGTACCGCGCTGGATACAGCTCCCAGAGACAGCCAGGCCCCTATCTTCCTTCGATATGACATACGGTCCCTGTAGACCAGCAGGCATATGGCCCACAGAATTAACCAATGTCCCGCCAGCGCCGTATGCGCGAACATTCGCTGTAGAACCTGGAAAGACAGAATATAAAACACGCTTCCCATGATCACCTGTAAATCGGTCTTCATATATTTTTGTAGTATTTTCGCGGAAAAGGCGCCGTTGAGCACAAAGGTAAACAGTCCCCATATGCCGAAATACTGAAACCTGCCCGGCAGCAAGGGAGAGATTACCTTAAAGAGCACCGCTAACAGCGGAATGGAATCCGTGAATATGATACTGGTTTTCGAAGGATATGACAGCTGGTCCGTGAGGCCGATGGGGAAAAACCATCGTGAATTGCGGTAAGCCACCCATCCCAGATAGTGCTGGGGCCGGTCCCCGCCGGTGATCAGCCAGTCCACATACGTCGGGTTCAAAATATGTACGCCATAGATGCAGATAAACAAAGAAGCACCTATAACCATCGCCCACAGTACAGCCACATTCCTTTTTACCAATTCTCTCATTGTCAAACCAATATCCTCCTGATACGTTCAGAGCACTGCGCCCATGAAGCAGGCCGATACTCCTTCAAACTCTCCTTCCTTTGCCGGTACCGCTCCTCGTCCTCATATTCCAGAACTACCCGGCACAGATCCGACGCGTCATCCTGCCTGAACCAGTCGCAGTACGCCCCCGCAACCTCCCTGGATACCGGGATATCTGCCGCAATCACCGGCGTACCCCTCTGAACGGACTCCAAAAGTGGAAGTCCAAAGCCTTCGGCATAACTACAGAACGCCAGAAAGCGGGCATGCTGGTACAGATAGTCGATGGCGTTGTCCCCCAGGCCGTCAAAATGAAAAATACCACTATTATAGTCCGTATGGGTACAAAGATCACGCGCAAAGTCTTCCATATGCCAGCCCATATATCCGGCCAGGATAATTCTATACCCGGCCTGTCGCAGGCCCTTGTCATAAGCCTGTAGAAGCAGCCGATGGTTTTTGCGAGGCTCTATCGTACCCACCATCAGGATATAGGCCCCCCCCTTCGCCGCCAGCCTCACATTCTCCGGAATCTGTGCCTCCGATACCTGCTGCCGTTGCCGAAAATCCGCCCCGAGAGGCACCACCTCAACGGGGGGGAGGGGTACACCAAGCCGATCCGCCAGCTGTTTCAGTTCATCCTCCGTAGCCCGGGCGTTCACGATCATCTGGTCCGCATACAGCAGATGGGCACCCAGATAGTCCATAAACTGATATACCCCTCTCTCCAGGCAGTACTGGGGATGAGTGACGGAGATAATGTCATAGATATGGACTACAATACGCACCCCCTGCCTTTTTAGAAGAGGCAGCAGGTAGCTTCGTCTCACACGGCACATCCACACCGCGTCCAGGTCAAAAAACACGTCTCCCTGCCCCATATCCGTAACTGCTTGTCTGTGCCCGGTAATCATCCGGTTTTTCATGCCCCTGTGATCCCTGTAATACCCCACGAAGCGCTGATTGTCTATAATATGCCAGGCGTCCTCCCTGGCATTGTAATGCAGCAGGACGATATCCGGATTTCCACTCTCCAGCAGACGCAGAATTATTTCTCTGGTCACCCGCTGTATCCCGGTTATAAACGTCGCCAGCGTCAAAACGCTGATATCCATGTATATTTTCATATAAACACCTTTCTGATCAGCTTCTGCACAGGCATCGGAAGCTTCTTGCCAAACTCCCTCAGAAAGGCTTTATCCGTAAAACCGTAAAGGACACCCATACAACGATACTTTATTCCCCTCTTCTGTGTAAAATAGGGATTGTTGACCAGACGGATCTGATTGATAGCCACCACGCTGGAAGAGGCCACGCTTCGCAGTACTTCCTCCTGAAACCCTTTCTCCGGCTCCCCATATCGTCTCTCCCAAAAAGCTGTGGTCTTCTCCTCCGGAAGACGTTTCAGCGCTGCGGCATGTACCGCCTGCATAAAAACCGGGTTGGAAAGATCCAGATAACGGGATACGTCAATCTCCTGGGGATGGGCTTTTACCTCGCAAAGAAAAGTTGCCTTCTCATAGGGAAATGTGAGGCCTGCTCCCGCCATATTGCCCTGCACCACATCATATAATCTGCCATATATATCCTGTTCCGTCTTCTTTTCCACGCAACACCGCCCCCCTGCCTGTAGACTGTCTTTTATTTTGCGCTGAGGTTCCGCCGCCATTATTCGCGACCCTTCTCTGAAATAGTCTTCCACAGTTGCTGATACTGACGTACTATATTCTCCGGCTCATATTCCGGAAAGGTCTCCCGCTGCCCAGACAGCAATTCCGCCCGCCGAATCTGCTCCTGCCAGCATACGGGAGAACAAGGCTCGTCCACATAGAACGCCCGTCCCCGGGTGATCTCCTCCAGACAGGAACATCTGGTCATAACCACCTTTTTCCCCCGACGCATAGCCTCTATGGGAGGCATACCGAAACCCTCGAAAACGCTGGGAAAAAGAAACAGCTTGCAATGTTCATACAGGTAATCTCTCTCCTTATCCGAAACAAATCCGGTCATCACCACTTGCCCGGCGATATCATACCGCTCCAGCAGTTCCTCCATCTTCCGCATATCGCCTCCCACACCGCTGATTACCAGCCGCCGCTCTCCCCACAGGCCTTGCTCCCGCATCCGCTCCACCGTCCGCAGGAGAGTGTCCAGATTCTTATGAGGCAGCAGAGAACTAACGCAATAATAGAAATCTCTCTCGGCCAGAGTCCTGATCGAGGGCCTGATATCCTCCTGAGACTGCTCCCATTTATATATTTGTTCCGGTATGGGCACATACATGACCTGCATCCTGTCCGCCGCCCAGGGAAAATGCCGCTCCAGATCCTTGCGGCAGAAGTCGGAATCCGTCAAGATCCTGTATCCTCTCCTGCATGTATGTCGCCATTCATAGCGCAGAAACATTCTGCGGGGCAGGGAAAAATACTCGGGATAGTGCATGGCCTGCAAGTCATGTATCACACACACATAGGGAATCCTGCTTCCCCAGGTCCAGGGCATGCTGTATACCGGGATGAACATAACATCCACCTGCCGACGCCGGGCCAGACGGGCCAGGCGCAGATTCTCCCACAGAATACGCCGGGGCTGGCTGGCGCTGTCCACCGGACAGACACAGAGCCGCATATCCCCTCCGCCTTTCCTCTCGTATCCCCTGAAACTCTCCGCATTGTCCCGGGAGACAAACAGAACATATTCATTCGCCATATCATGACGCCAAAAGCCGTCCAGCAGATTGCGTATAAAGGACTCTGTCCCGCCACACACGCCGACCCTCACCCAAAGCAAATCTACTCCTATTCGCATCCTGCCTACCCCAATATCATTTTTGCCGCCTCTATGGCTACACATTCCAGCATATACAGCCTGCTATATCCATTGATCCGGTAGCAATACCTGTAGCGGTCCATAATCCGCTTCCGCGCCGCCCTGATATCCTTGTGATTGCTGGCGCCCCCCATGGAAAAATTCGCGAGAACTCTGCCCACCGTGACGATCCTGCGCCCCTGACGCCTCATTTGCAGGAAAAAGCCGTAGTCGTCGTGAATGCCCAGACACCGGAACGGATACTGCTTATACAGCTGCGCCCTCACAAAGGTAGTGGGATGATTCCAGTCTCTGGAAGTCTGAAACCGACGCTGTCTTGCCTTTTTGACATAGGTTCCGCCGCCTGTCCTGTGCATATTGATATCGGCGTACATGAGATCGCAGCCTGTCCCGTCAAAAATCTCCGCCGCGACAGCCGTGGCTTCCGGCTCATACCAGTCCCCACTGTTCAATATACCGATGATATCCCCTGTGGCCCGGCGGATTCCCTTGTTCATGGCGTCATAAATCCCCCTGTCCGGCTCACTGCTGATCCGGTAGTCTATGCCCGCCGACTCCATAGCCGGAATATAGCTTTCCGCGACGGCCACGGTGTTGTCACTGCTGGCGCCGTCAATAATCAGATACTCCAGCGCGCAGGGCACATCTCCCTGCTTCTGGGCCAGCACCGACTCTATGGTCCGGCCAATATCCTGTTCGCTGTTATACGCAATCGTAACCACGGTAAGTTTCATAGTTGTATCCCACCTGCCACAGATCTCTCTGCGCCCCATTCTTTATCCCCTTTGCGCATTTATCCTGTCCGAACACAGAGCCCCCCCTGATCGCCTGCGTCCGCTTTCCGTTACCGCTCCGCGCGCTGTATACTCTCCCTCAGATCATACAGGCAGTAACGCTCCATATCCCCGCTCATACCCCGGTCGTAAACCAGGCTGCCAAAGGCTTTGTTCGCCATGGCACCGATCCTGCCGGGCATCCGGGAAGCCAGCGCCACCAGGGGATTTAATCCCTTTAGCAACCGTATCCTTTTTCCATGGGCGGCGGCAATCTCCCGCACCATCCGGGAGGTAGCCGTATATTCCGCGTTCTGGGGAAAATAGAGTCCCCCCCTCCCCTCCTCAATTCTCTGGCGGATGAACTCGCAGAGATTCTCAATGTAGATCATGCTGCGCTGATTTTGCACATCCGGGAAAAAGGGCATTCTGTCCGCCAGCTTCGCCAGCAGCGGATAATTCCCCTTGCTGCCCTTGCCGTAGACCATGGGCAAACGCAGAACCGCTATCTGAAACCCCTCCTCCCCGCGGCTTTTCTCCGCGGAAAAGTCTTTGCTCCCGGCAGATCCCGCCAGCCGGAAAAGTTCCTCCTCCGCCCGAATCTTGCTGTTTCCGTAAAAATGTGGATTGCCTACCGGAGTCTCAGGCGTAATCACCCCGGAGGGGAGCCTGGAACTCTCCTTTCCGTTCACATGGCCCCTTGCGCCAATAGCCCTGTCCCCATAGACAATGATGCTGCTGGGGTAAAGAAAAAGCCCTACCCCCGCCTCCCGGGCCTTTCTGGCCGTAGCCACCGCCAGATCACAGTTCACTTGATAATACAGGGCCTGCTGCTCCCGCGTCACGGTTCCGGTATCCACATGGGCAATGCCGCTGGCCTGAAACACAGCGTCGTAGCCGCCAAAATCAAAACTCTCCCAAACGGGGTCCCGCTGGGATATGGTGTCCACCCGATAAAGTTCCCGTCCCTGGGAGGCATTATATTCCAGAAGGTACCGCTCCAGGCTGGTTCCTATATAGCTGTGGGCCCCGGCAATCAAAATATGTTTCATTTCTTACCTCACTACGTCTGTACGCCCCGGTCTGCGCGTCCCTGCGCGCACATCCCACTCGGATCACCGGGCCGCCGCTCCCGATACAGGCCGCGTTCCTGCGCAAATCTACTCTCTCTCCACACGCTCCTGCCCATAACCTCTATCGGTCTGACCGTCGGCACTACTCATGGCTCCCGTGCCTCCTTCCACTACACCGTCTCCTCTGAACACACTTAAAAAAGTACCGAAAAAGCAGCGCAGGTCCATCTTAAGGCCCATCTTTTCCACATATTCCCCGTCAAGCCGGGCCTTCACCGGGATCTCCAACTCATCCCTGCCATTGATCTGGGCCCAGCCGGTAAGACCGGGCCGGATATCGTTGGCGCCATATTTATCCCTCTCCTCCAGCAGGTCATACTGATTCCAGAGGGCGGGGCGAGGTCCTACAACAGCCATATCCCCTTTCAGAATATTGATAATCTGGGGCAGTTCATCCAGACTGGTCCTGCGCAGGAACTTTCCTACCCTGGTAATATACTGCTCCGGGTTCTGCAACAAATGGGTAGGTGTATCCCTGGGCGTGTCAATCCGCATGGTGCGGAACTTCAATATGGCAAAATGTGTTTTGTGGATTCCCACCCTCTTCTGCCGAAACAACACCGGTCCCGGAGAGTCCGCCCTGATGGCGATAATCAGGATCAGCAATACCGGCGACAGCACCATCAATCCCAGCAGGGACAGTATGAAATCCATTCCTCTCTTGACATGTACATACATAGCACCTTTTCCTCCATTCACCGCCGCCGTCCTGTCTGTGTCTTTCCCAGGTTACTCCGTTGTACTTCCCTGCTCCTCATATTGATAGCTGGGCACGATCTCCCGTACCAAAGCCCGGATATCCTGAGACTCGTTCCCTGATGCCTCCCGCAGTCTCTCCAGCTGTTGTTCAAACAATTCATCATCGTACTCAATGGGCCTGCCGATATAGATCATCCGGTTGGCCGTCTCCTTAAGTCCCTCCTCCCGCATCAGGAGTTCCTCATACATCTTCTCGCCGGGACGCAGACCGGTAAACTCAATCCGAATGTCCTCATCCACCCGGTAGCCGGACAGCTTGATCATATTTCTGGCCAGATCCAGTATTTTCATGGGTTCCCCCATATCCAGCACAAAGATCTCGCCTCCTTTTGCGTAGGCCCCAGCCTGTAGAACCAGAGAAACCGCCTCCGGTATGGTCATAAAATATCGGATGATATCAGGGTGGGTCACCGTCACAGGGCCTCCTTTTTCGATCTGTTTCTTGAACAGGGGAACCACGCTGCCGTTGCTGCCCAGCACATTGCCGAAGCGCACGGCCACATACTCCGTCTTTGACCTGCGGTTAATATTCTGAATGACCATCTCGCAGATCCGCTTGGAAGCGCCCATGATATTGGTGGGATTCACTGCCTTGTCCGTGGAAATCATCACGAATTTTCCCGTACCATACTGGTCCGCCGCCGTCGCCACCTTCAGGGTGCCAAACACATTGTTCTTGATGGCCTCATTGGGGCTGTCCTCCATCAGAGGCACATGCTTGTGGGCCGCCGCATGGTACACAATATCAGGGCGATACTTTTCGAAAATCTCATCCACCCGCAGGGTATTACGCACGGACCCGATCAGCACCACCAGGTCCAGCTCCGGATAATCCCTCCATAACTCCTGCTGGATCTCATAGGCGTTGTTCTCATAAATATCCAGGATAACCAGCTGTCTGGGACCGTGCCGGGCCACCTGCCTGCACAGCTCGCTTCCGATGGAACCGCCGCCCCCGGTCACCAGCACCACCTTATCCTGCACGTAGCCGATAATCTCGTCCACATTCACCTCTATGGGGTCCCTGCCCAGCAGATCCTCAATCTGCACTTCCCGCAGGTTGGACACATTCACATCTCCCTTGATAATCTGGTACATTCCCGGCAGAATCTGGATACGGCAGCCCGTCTCCTTGCAGATCTCCAGCAGAGGCTTTAATCTGGAGCGGCTGGCGGAGGGAATCGCAATGATAATCTCATTGATATCATATTTTCCCACACTCTCAATGATTTTTTCCCGTCCCCCCACAATGGGCACGCCCCGCAGATACTTGCCCTGACATCCCGGATTATCATCGATAAAGCAGGCCACATGCATACTCAGATATTTACTGGACTGTATCTCCTGTAAGATCGCGTTGCCGGATGCCCCCGCCCCCACAATCATATAATTCTGCCGTTCCGGCATATTGTAATGGCTGAGTCGCCGGTTCTGTAGCATCCGCAGAAAGCGGTAACTGAATCTCACGCCTCCGGCGCATATTGCCAAAAAGAGCGCGTAGAGAAAGGGAAAACTTCTGGGCACATAGGTGCCCAGTACCCAATGCACCACCGGCTGCAGTGCGGCGCAGACCACCACGGCAATCACCACATTGACCATTTCCGTGTCCGAAGCGTACCGCCACACACTGTTATACAGTCGGAAAATATAAAAAATCAACAATGTGATTACCACATTGAACAGATAAGCCCCCTGAATCGCCTCCCAGAATTGCGGCTCTATACTCATAAATCTGAAATCATAGCGCACATACAGACTCAGCACCGATGCCGCCAGCACAGCCAGCATATCGCTCACAATCAGCAAAATAATCCTGGTGACGGGTATTTTTAATATTCCGACTCGTATATCATTTAATTTCTTCACAGTAACTCCCATCTGTCCGCCTCGGCGGGCACGTGAATTTCACCGGATGTAACGCGGGCAGCGCGTCAGTTAAATATCCAGTTCAGATAAGGCAGCAACCGGACATTCACATCATAAGCCGATCGCAAAAACAGGGCAAAATAGACAGTAAATGTCAAAACCGTTCCCGCCGTGAGCAGCCGTCTGAGAATTTTGTTTCCAATCCCCCTAAGCAGATGCGGAATCAGAAAAATCTGAGGTAACACCAAATAGTATGCCACTCTGGAGACTTCCGGAATAAACGCTCCGCAGGTATATAATGCCAGCCCTCCCAGATTCAGGAAAAAGTAAAACCTGTTATGCCGGTTCCCCCTAACGACTCTCCCATAGCAGAACAGGGATAAAACCACAGTTCCCACACATTTGCCGATATTGGTCAGAGAGTACTCCACCGTGTCAAACATGGAATTTTCATAGTAAGGATATATTTTAAAAATCACAAAACGGTAGAGGTCTCTGCCAAACACCAGGCTCAGAACCAGCAGCCCTCCCAGGACATAGTGCCACCGTTTAAGCCGTATTCCGGCCAGCCAGTGGGCGCCCAGATACAGCGGAATCACCACCAGCACCGACTTGTGAAAAGTGGCCGCCGCCAGAATCCACAGACTAAATTTCAGATATTCCCCCCGAAACACATATTTGACGCTGTACAGCGCGATGGCTAACACCAGATAGTAACGCACGGAATTAAAACTGGAAAAATAATACCCGTTCATCAGAAACAGGAACAAGGACCCCATAAACCAGTCCCCCTGCTCATATATGGCTCTGAGAAAAAAGTACACCGTCAGCAGGGAAAATAACCCGAATATGGGCAGGTAGCTGTATCCTTCCGTGCCGAAAAAGTACTGCATGAAACGCACTAGGGCGTTAAAGCCAAACTCCGACGACACATGCCTTCCCTGGGCGATCAGACTAAACATACTGGTATAGACCCAGTAGTCGTTGCCGCTGGCAATCCGGCAGACGGACAGAGCAGACAGAATCACATAGATCCCGCCGCAGATCCACAGGTTCAGGGCCTGCTGACGATTTATGCAGCCCCGGCCAGAATGTCTGCCCCCGGCCTCCGGCAGCGCCGGGGGCCGGGAACTGCCCCTATGCAGTTGCACGCTCTCCTCCGTGTTGCAGAAATACGCCATCAGCAACACCAGGACCGTTACGCCCACAAACAAAACCATTTCAATACTCCCGCCTGTATAACATTTTTTTGCATTTATTATAGAATCCGGACCAAACCGGGCTCTCCGCCATCTTTGTCCGCAGAGGGGCCAGAGTTGCCATAAGGAGCAGCCTGTATCCCAGCCGCTGTCCCCTGCTCATGTAAAGCGCCGTGATCTCTCTGTGCTCCCGGGCAGAGCGCTTCCTGTTTTCCCGAGTCTCCGAAAACCCGCCCCCCTCATAGGAGGCCAGCGTCACCGGAATGTACCTGGGCCGGGCATTTCCGCAAAAATAGCACCACAGGAAATGTTCGTAGTCCGCCCGCACCCGGTAAACGGGCTCATAGCCCCGCTCCGCGAACAGGCTGTGGTGATACATACAGGCCTGATGGCAGGGAACATTGCGATAGCAGGCGAAAGCGTCCATATAGGGGTTGGAAGCCACCACCTGCCCCCGCAGGGCATCATAGATGTCTCCATAGAAAATTTTAGGGCCATGGTCCGGTTTATGCCCTGCCTTCTCTGCCGGGTCCCCGCTTGTCCCGTGATCCGCTTCATGGGCCGCCTTCTCTGCCGGGTCCCCGCTTGTCTCACTGTCTGCTCCATGACCCACGCACCTGCCGATTTCCTCCGCCGCCCGGGCCAGCGCCCGGTCCGAGGCAAAGGTATCCCCGCAGTTCAGGAAATACAGATACTCCCCTCTGGCCGCCCGGACCGCCTGGTTCATACCCTCATAGATACCGGTATCCGGCTGCTTTACAATCCGCACACGGTCCCGGCAGTCCTGCTCTTCCAGCCAGGTTTGCAGCGCCTCCAGAGACCCGTCCCGGGACCCCCCGTCCTTGACTACCACTTCATAATCTCCGTAGCTTTGATTAACCACGCTTCTCACGGTATCCACCAGCTTGCCGCCGGGATTCAGGGATACCGTCAAAATGCTGAACATCGGTGTTCTCATACCTTTCCCTCTCTGATCCCCCGGCACATAATCTCCCAGGCCTTCCCCAAGGAAATCTCCCCACATATTTTCTCCCTGTGGGCCAGCAGAAACCGCATTGCCATGGCACGGGCCAACAGCCCGTACAGGTAGCGGTACAACACCCCTCTGTCATAAAAGAACTTCTCGTTATAGCCCGTAAACCACGTGGATTCCCGCTCCCGCTCATGGCCAATGGACACCGGCACCTTATATGCCTTAAGCCCGGCGCGCAGACAGTCCCGGATAAACAGGCTGTCCTCTCCGTTGCTGTACCTGGCGCCACCCCCAAAGAGCAGAGAAAAGGTGACATTTTTCTGATGCACACGCCGGGTGCGCACCGCCAGGCTGTAGGTGGGATACCGTCCGCAGTTGTACCAGCGCACCCTGCCGCTATTCTCATTATGGTAAGTCTCCCGCCCGGGCATGGCCCGCACATTAAAAAAGAGTAAATCCGCCCGGGGATGCTCCTCAAAAGCCTCCAGCACCTTCTGTTCATAGTCCGGCTCATAGATGATGTCTTCATCCGCGAACAGACTGATATCCGCGCTGGCGCGCAACAGACTGTGGTTACGGCTAAGACCCACCCCCCGCTCCGCCATGTGGAAGCATCTTATATCGTGGCCTTTCCAGCGCAGTGTTTCATAGGCATACCGCTCCCCCTGGCTGACGATTATGGCGTCGCTGTCAATCCTCATCTCCTCCGCCAGTTCCCGGGGAGTCCCGTTTACCGCCGCTACCAATAATTGCAGTGTCATACTTCCTCTTTCCCGCAAGTCCGAAGCCCGCGTCATTGCGGCCGCCTCTTCCGCCCCCATAGATATTGCCGGATCAGCCTTTCATCCGCCGCAGTCAAAATCATGGCATCCACAGAGATCCCCAGCTGGTCCAGCTGACGCAGGATTTCCTCTATGGCTTTCCCTCTGTCAACCCCAGCCTGAACCGCCAGCAAAATGCCTTCCTGCCCCCTCAGTGCCTCAACGGTCTCCGGAGCCTGGAACAGGCAGGGAAACTCCATGTACCCCCGCGCCCCGGTTTTCCCCAAAGAAGCGCTTTCCCTCTCGTCCAGTTTCTCCAAAACCTTTGTCAGGCTTCCCAGATCCGTTTCTCCGTTTACCGCCGTGACGCCGACCTGCTTTTTATCCCAAAGCAGACAGGCAAGCTGCGCCGCCAATTCCCCGGAGGGCTTTCCCTCACGACTCACATAACCGGCCACAGGCACCCCATAGCGGCGGGCCAGCGTCCCCGGAACCTGTATCCTCTCCTCCAGTATCTCGTGGAACCCCAACCCAAGCAGCGCCGCAAAAATGCCCGTCGCGGCTCCCAGCACGCAGGCCCGCAGCGTCCGCAGATCCGGCGTGGCCAACGTGGGTTCTCCTCTGTCCAGCAGACTTACTTCCCTGAGTTCTATCTGCTTTTCTCCTATGGCAGCTATGGCCCGGCCCGCCACTCTGTCGATTTCCCGCGCCTTATCCGGGTCCTCATTGGTGGTACGGATATAACAGATCCGCAGGTCGGAGATCAATTCCGGCTCAAAGCTGGCCGTCAGTTCCTCCGCAGTCATGGGAATTGTCAGTTCCTCCAGCATTTTGTCCACCATGGCCTCACTCTTTAAGAGATCGTTCCAGGTGTAGGAAGCAAAATAGGAGTAAGTCTGCTGGTCACTGGGATCAACGGCATACTCCAGGTAATATTTGCTGTCCATGGTATAGGGAATCACCCCGCCCAAAGTAACGTTTTTCACATAGTAAATACCGCCTACCAGAACCAGACCGGCCAGAGCTCCCGCCAGAACCAACCCTGTTCTTCGAGCGCAGAGCAGACAAAAGAGCCTCAAATCAAAAGGTTCTTTTCCATAGTCACAATGCCACATACGCCGCCTCCCTACTTTTCCTCATTTCTCATGGACTCCCTCAGCGCCGTGATCTGCTCGCTCTCCACGCCCTCCGTGCTGTCCGGCCAGAACAACACCTTCAAAGTCAGCAGCATAAGCTGGAGATCAAGCCATGTGGAATAATTTTCGATGTAAGTCAGATCCAGTTTCAGCTTGTCATAGGGCGTGGTATTGTACTTTCCATAGACCTGAGCATATCCGGCCAGACCGGCCTTCACCTTCATGCGATAGGCAAACTCCGGCATCATCTCCATATACTGGGCAATAATCTCCGGTCTCTCCGGCCTGGGGCCGATGAAAGACATGTCCCCCCTGATGATATTGATCAGCTGGGGCAGCTCGTCGATTCTTACCTTCCGGATAAACTTGCCCACAGGTGTGATACGACCGTCGTTTTTCTGTGCCAGCCTGGCCACGCCGTCCTTCTCCGCATCCACCCTCATGCTGCGGAACTTAAGAATATGGAACTGACGCTGATCCAAAGTACAGCGCACCTGCTTATACAACACCGGACCTCCGTCATAAATCTTGACAGCCACGGCAGTGATCAACATGATGGGCGAAGTGATGAGGAACAGCAGCACGGCAAACACCAGGTCAATCAGACGCTTGGCAAAGCGCTGTTCCACGGTCAGGCTGTATTCTCTGGTCAGCAGAATGGGCGTGTCAAAGAGATGTAGCTCCTCCGTACCCCGTATGATGACATCCGTGATCTTGGGCATCATGTAGACGCGGATAGATCTGGCATAGCAGTATTTCATCAGGGCGTTCCGCTCCTGGGTGGGAATATCCCAGATTACTACGGCGTGGAAGTCTCTGCGCTCATACCCTTCCATGATCTCCCGGCAGACTTTCTCCATTCCCTCCGACACATGGATATATCTTACAATGTCATATTTATCCTTACGACTTTGAAACTTGCCCACTATACTCTCAATGGGCCTGTCTCCGTGGACCAGCAGCATCTTTCTGGGCGGGAATACCGTTTTATAGATCCAATATGCGATGTTATTCCACACCGCAATGATGATTATCTGCAGAATCATCATGTAGACAAAGCAATGCGGTACAAAAAGTTGTTTGGCCATAATGGACAGCTGGGCGTACAGCAGCACCTCCGCCGCCAGACTGGCAAAGACCTGAGAGAAGATCACTTCCCCGTTTTTCAGGTAACCGATCCGCATACCTCCATACATATGTGAAAAGAAAAACAGCATGCCCACATAAAACGCAATCTGTAGAGCGTCCGCGCGCCAATAATAGCGCACGCCGGTACTGGCGGTTATGCTGGGGCTGAAATTGGTCTTCCAATAATAGACAAAGACCAGCGACTCCAGCGCCAGACAGACCCCGGACAAGGCCAGCAATATGATTCTTTTAGAGGTTTCCAGTTTCCGCATTCCCATATCCTTCTTACTTTCGTGTAACATGTCCGCCACATCGGCAGAACAATTATTAAAAATAGATTATAGCATACTTCCCATAGCCCGTCCACAGAAGAATCCGTTCCTGTCCTTGGCTCCGATCCGCTTAGATTCTGCGCATCACCGCCCGCCAGGCCCAGAAACAAAAGTTGTACAAACTGTAAAGAACCGACAGCCCCTCCGCCTTCCGGTACAGATTCCAAATCCTGCGGACAGCCTCCAGCTTGTTGGACGAAAGCGATTGCCGGGGTCTGCGGTACAGCACCAGATTCTGATCCAGTCCCCAGGCCGTATGACCCTGCCTGAGAACTTTCCACCACAGCGCGGTATCCTCGCTCTTGATTTCCGGCATCTCCAGCATTTCTCTGGGAATCCTTTGGGTGTCAAACATCACTGTGGAGGTAAAGATAGTGGTGTTCTTAAGCGCTTCTCTGTAGGTCAGCCGAGACGGTACATGTACCACTTTGCCGGTGCCCACCCCCTCCTCGTCCGCGAACTCATATCCCGTAAACACAAATGCCGCCTGCTTCTCTCTCATATATTGCAGCTGCCTATCCAGCTTCTCCGGCCTCCACAAATCATCTGCGTCCACATAGGCGATATACCGGCCTCCGGCCTCCAGAAGCCCTCTGTTTCTGGACCGGGCCGCCCCCTTGTTTTCCTCATTGACCAAAACCCGCAGCCGTCCCTCTCCCCTGGACTTTTGATACTCCCGAATCACCTGTGCGGAATCGTCACCGCAGCCGTCCACCACCAGCAGCATTTCCCAGTCTTCATAGGTCTGGGCCACCACATGTTCCATGGTCTCCACAATATATTTTTCGGCGTTGTACACCGGCACAATGATACTGACTGTCTCGTTCACTCTGTCCCCCTCATCCGGGCATCACTCGCATCGCCATATCGTATACCCCTCCGTTTCTCCCAACATCCGTGCCCGCAGCCCGTACTCCTGTCCCATCCGCCCGCAGGCCAAAGCGATGCGCTCCGTCACCCGGTCAGGGAATACCCACAGCGCCGCTCCCTGCCGGGCCGCTAATTGCAGCATATGGGCATCCGCCAGTACCTGGTCCCCCTGGTCCCGACCTTCCTCCCATACCGCCGCCACATCCTCCAGATAGATTTTAAGCCCCAAAGGGATCTCATAAGCATCCCCCTTCTCCAGGGTTTCCATCCAGTCAAACAGACGCTGCTGCTCCATGGGATAACTGTCGTAAGCGTAAGCCGCCGCCTCCGGCTCCCACATGTTGCGCCCATACAGCAACCGTATCTCGCCGGTATGCCTCCGAATCTCCTCCAGAACAGGGCGTGGGGCCCACAGCAGCATCTCTCTGCTCTCCGGGAGTTTGTCCAGGTATACTGCCGCCTGTAGTGCCGATTCCTGCTCCTTTTCGGCACTTTGGATCTTCCCCAGATTGCCTGTAAGCAACAAAAGCGCCAGAAGCACAGCCAGGCCGCCGACCAGCCGCCAGGCTCTCCTCCCATCCCGGCGTCGCTGCCCGGTCAGTTCCCACAGCAGCTCCGTACCGCCCCAGGCGACGCACAGGGTGACAGGCACCAGACTCCAGATCCAGTGATAGCTGTAGAATCTGGTCTGGTATAGCATCAGGATCACTGCGCTCCCCGGGAAAAGCACCGCCGCCAACCATGTGGCCGTCACAGCCAGCAGTCGCTTTTTCCTCGCCCCGAGCCCTCGCCCCGCTACAGCGAAATATAGCAAAACCCCCAGGGCCAGCACCACCATATGATTGCTCTGGAAATAGCTGCCCGGACCATACAGCGCGCTTTGCAAAAGTTCTCTCATGGCCGCTCCTCCTCACTCCCCAAAATCCGGGAGAACAGACGGCGACAAAAACCCCAGGCGCCGACTTTATTAAGCGCCGCCATCATCGCCAGCAAAAGCAGGCACATGCCCAGTCCATTGAAGGTCCAGCAGATACAGGCCTCCGCCAGCACGCACAGGAACATACACGGCCAGCTGCGGCGCAAATCCCTCTCAATCCCCAAGGACAGCGCGTATGGCAGCAGAATCAGGTTTCGGATAGAAGTTCCCAGCCATGCGCCGTGCAGGGCGGCATAGCCGTCCAGCCAGGGGAAGCTCTCCCCGCACCAGAAAACCATTGCCACAAGAATCAGCAATAAGTATTTTTTTCTCAGGTTATCATCGAATAGCAGCCTGGCAAGGCGATAATAAGCCATATAGGCCCCTGCCAACACCACCACCGGTATCAGGTTCTGCACCAGCACCCTTCCGTCCACAGGAAAGGACGCCCCAATCAGCGCATACAGAGTGGGCAGACACAGAATCCTGTAACGCGCAGACATACCCTGCTCATAAGTCTGTCCCGTCAGGGGATTCACCTGGTATATACCATCCGTGGCCTGAAAACTGCGCAGCGTCTCCACCATGATATCCCCGGGAGCAGTTATAGCCGACGCGCAGTATACATACACAGCCTGTATCAGCACCAACAGCAGGAAAAGACCAGGCAGTACAAAGTTTCCGCCCGCCTGGGGCAAAATCCGAAAACGCTCCCCGTGTCTGCGCCAGGTCCATACCACCAGAACCAGAGAGAGCAGACTCAGTACAGCCAGACAGCAATACCAAAGCACAGTCAGTCTGCTCAGAGACAGATGTCCAAAAGTGCCCAGCAGATGCAGCACCTCCGCCAGGCCGATGCAGCACAGTGCGCCGGTGATCCAGGCGTCCGTCATATGAATCACATCCGATGTATCCCGGCATATCACTGTCCGGACCGCCGCCCCCAGCAGCCAGGGAAGCAGGGCCAGCAGCAGCCATAACAGAATAATCATTTGCTCATCAGTCCCTTTCTTTTTGCGTTCCGCGTTTTTCTGGAACATGCTGTTATGCGTTCCGCATGTTCTCTGGAAGTAGTATACCACATATTTCCTGTTTTGAACAACAATAGAATTTGCGCTCGGCCAGGATTCCATTGTCACACACTAAAAAAGAGACCTGACTCAAGTCTCTTTTTAACTATAAGGGGCAGTGCTCATTGGTAACCAGCTATCTCAATTACTTGTTCAGGCCACTTATCTCGCTTTCATGTCCAGCCGCATCTTATCTGCAATTCTGGCTATGTACTCGCTGTTAGTGGGACGGCTTTTGCCCTGTTGCGCGGAATATCCAAACAGTTTTTCAAAGGTCTCGACGTTTCCCCTCGTCCAAGACACTTCGATGGCATTGCGTATCGCCCGCTCGACTTTCTGATCTGTGGTCTTAAAATGTTTGGCGATGGTAGGATACAGCAATTTGGTAACACTGCTTACCACCTCCATATCCCTGCCAGATAGCAGGATGGCATCACGCAGATAATGATATCCTTTCAGATGCGCAGGAACACCTATATCCAGCATAATCTCCGTGATATAGCACTCCAGTTCGTAATCTTTTACAGCAGAAATGTCCATAATGAATTCCCCTTTCACATGTCAAGTACTGCCCCTTACTGTAATTGATTGCACTAATCATATCATATCTGTCGAAAAATGTATAGTGATTTTTATTATCAAATATCTTTATATATCAACGAGAAGCAACAAATAACGGGTATTTTTCTATAATTCCTCCTTAACAATATAAATCGGGCGTCTTTTTACCTCCAGATACGTCTTGGCCAGATACTGACCGATAATACCCATGCAGAAGAGCTGTACGCCGCTGATCAGAGAGATAATACAAACCAGAGAAGGCCAGCCCGATACGGGGTCCCCAAATATACTGGTGCGCACAATGATAAAAATAATCAGAATAAATGCCAACATACAGAACAGCACTCCTAAGACGGAAGCCATGCTCAGTGGCACAGTGGAGAAAGCAGTGATTCCCTCCAGAGAATAGATCAGCAGTTTCCAGAAATTCCACTTGGTCTCTCCCTTGGCCCGCTCCACGTTTTCATACTCCAGCCACTTGGTCTTAAATCCCACCCAGCCATAGATGCCCTTGGTAAAACGGTTGTATTCCCGCATCTCCAAAATCGCGTTTACCATCTGGCGGGTCATCAACCGATAATCCCTTGCGCCGTCCATAATCTCCGTTCTTGAGATATGCTTCATAAGCCGGTAAAACATTCTGGCAAAAAAGGAGCGAATGGGCGGCTCCCCCTTTCGACTGACGCGCCGGGTTGCCACCGAGTCATATCCCTGCTCCACATACGAATACATCTCTGGCAGCAATGAAGGCGGGTCCTGTAGGTCCACATCCATCAACACCACATAATCCCCCCGGGACTTCTCCAGCCCGGCGTACATGCCTGCCTCCTTGCCAAAATTCCGTGAGAAAGATATCAGGCGCACCCTCTCATCCCTCTCCCGCAGTTTTTTTACCTCTGCCGCCGTATTGTCCCGGGAACCATCGTCAACATACAGAATTTCTATTTCCAGACCTTTTTCTTTAAAAAAAAGCTCGTTCTTCATCAGTTCCTCGTAGAAATCCGCAACGGACTCCTCCTCGTTGTAGCATGGTACAATTATACTAAGCACACACATTTTTTTTCCTTTCACTACCTGAATTTCCTCTTGTTCTTTTCTTCTTGGCTTCTCAGTCAGAATGCCCGAACAATGACTGTAATTGCGTTCAAAGCATCATTTAAACATAAAAATACTACCATATATGGTCGATATTTTCAACACTTTATGCATCTCGGATTATGCGGAAAGCACAAAAAAATGTATGAATAGGTCTGGATATCTTGCGTGGAATCGTGTATAATGTACAGGGAAATGAGGTTAGGAAACATGGATTTTTTTACCGGACTAATGCAAAATAAGATTTTTCTGGCCGCAGCCCTGGGTTGGCTGATCGCGCAGATTCTTAAGACGCTGATTCATTTGCTGTTTACAAAAAAATTTGTGGCGGAACGCCTGGTGGGGAGTGGCGGTATGCCCAGTTCCCATTCCGCCACCGTATGCGCGCTGGTCACAGCCACCTACCTGGAGCACGGTTCCGCCAGTTATGCCTATGCCATCTCCCTGATCGTAGCTATCATCGTTATGTATGATGCCATCGGAGTTCGCCGTGAGACGGGGATTCAGGCGCAGCTACTGAATAATATTATTAAAATATTTGAGGACATGGGGCGTGATGAGTTATCAGCCCAGGACAAGCTGAAAGAGTTTATCGGACACACACCTTTTCAGGTCCTGATGGGCGCTATTCTGGGCGTCTTTGTAGCAATATTGTTCTACCGGTTCATCTGAAAAGAGTCCATCCCCACACAGGATGGACTCTTTTAATCCACATTCGGTTTTACTCTCCCAAGCCGCCTTCCACTGCTCCGATCAATGTTTTGAGAGCTTCCTGCTCATCTTCCCCCTCGCAGGTAAATTCGATCTCGTCTCCGCATTTCACACAGGCACCCAGCACGCTCAACACACTTTTGGCATTGGCCGTACTGTCCCGAAACTGGAAAGTAATCAGAGATTTAAACTGCATTGCTTCCTTGCATAGTATTCCCGCCGGTCTCAGATGCAGACCCGTGGGATTTTTGATTGTGACCTTCTGGCTAACCATAATACTTATACCTCCTAATTCCATCACCGCGCGATGGCTCTAAAGGGTAAATACCCTTAAAACATTCTATCCTGGATCAGCTTTGCCAGCGCTTCCGCCTCAGCCTGAATGGCTTCGTAATCCTTGCCCTCAATCATTACCCGCACAAGCGGTTCGGTGCCGGAGGGACGAATCAAAACTCTGCCCTCACCCGCGAACTTCTCCTCCAGCGCCGCTATGGCTCCGGCAATCTCCGGATATTCCATATAACGCTCTTTCTTGTGATTAGCCACTTTTGCATTGACAAGAGCCTGGGGAAGCACTTCCATGATCTGGGCCAGTTCCGACAGTGATTTACCCGTCTCCACCATCACCTGTAACAGATGCAATGCGCTGAGAAGTCCGTCCCCTGTGGTGTTTTCATCCAGAAAGATCACATGCCCCGACTGCTCTCCCCCCAGGCTTGCGCCAAGTTCTTTCATCCGCTCCAGCACATAGCGGTCGCCCACCTTGGTCTGCTCCGCATGCAACCCCTGCTTTTCCGCCATCAGAAAGAACCCCAGGTTACTCATAATTGTAGCCACAATGGTATCTTTTTTCAGTCTCCCCTGCCGCTTCAAATAATTGCCCACGATGGCCATAATCTGGTCGCCATCCACAACCTTTCCGTTTTCGTCCACGGCCAGCAGACGGTCTGCGTCTCCGTCGAAAGCCAGACCCACATTCGCTTTCTCATATACCACTCTCGCCTGTAGCTCCTCCATATGAGTGGAACCGCAGTTTGCGTTAATATTGGTGCCGTCGGGATTGTTGTGGATTGCCACCACCTCACCGCCCATTTCTTTCAGCGCTTCCACCGAAGTGTAGTACGCGGCACCCTCCGCGCAATCCACCACTATTTTTAAATGGCTTAAATCCACCTTTACCGACTGAATCGCATGGTTGATATATTCCTCTCTGGCATCAGTCCGATACTTGATCTTGCCCACACCGGGACCTATGGGAAATTTTACTCCCTGCATCTGAGAGTTAATCAGCGACTCAATCTCATCCTCCAGAGCGTCCGGCAACTTGAAACCATCCCCGTCAAAAAATTTGATACCGTTAAACTCCACCGGATTATGAGAGGCGGAAATGACCACTCCTGCGTCTACCTTGTACTTCTGCGTCAGATATGCCACTGCGGGAGTGGGAATTACGCCCACGTACACACAGTTGGCCCCCACGGAACAAGCCCCCGCCATCAGGGCATTAGCCAGCATATCGCCGGATATCCGGGTATCACAGCCCACCATAATCGTCGGTTTATGTTCCTTCTCCTTTGTAAGCACATAGGCACCCGCCTGCCCCAGCTGCATGGCCAGCAGGGGAGTAAGTTCCTCGTTGGCAATTCCCCTGACACCGTCCGTTCCAAATAACCTTCCCATAACTTCTCGCTCCTCCAAAATATATTTATTCTTCTTGCGCGCTCTCCTCATCACTCTCATCCTGAATAGGTGTAAAACGCAGGGTGACAGAGGGTGAACTCACTTTTCTCTGTTCCGGGAGCAGCGACACATTTACTGTCAGACTGTAATCCCCCTCCAGCGGCTGATTTGGATTGGTGTTCTCAATCCATTCTCCCACATCGACTACACCTGACAGGCTTGACTCCTGTAACAGGGCCATATAGCCGCTGCGCCCTTCCACGCCCAGCGGGGATGTGCCGACAATCTCACAAGTCACGTCCGCCGGTACATTAACGATCTGTATATTCTCCGGGCGCAGGGAAATACGCTTATATTCAATTTTTTCAATCCGGACTTTCACTGTGGCCGAGTCATTAAAACCATCCTCAGCGAAGTAGACTCCCTTTGGAAGATAATTTCTCAGCTGCACACTGGTCTCAAAGTCCTCTGTTTCCCCTGTGATATTGATATCCTCTTTATTTACTTCCAGCTGCGTCACGCTTTTCAGAATGTCTGCGGGACCCGCAACCCACACTGTGGCTATGGAACCTTCTATATCTCCCGTATCTTCAAACCCTTCCGCCGCAGTACCGGTATATTTGTAGAGAACCGGTATCTCCCTGGTCTCCCACATCTCCACTGTAATGTTGACCGTCTCCAGGTTTTTGGAAACCGAAGCCCGCTTCACCTCATTGCCATCCTGATCAAGCAGTTTAATGGTTCCCAAAGCGGTACTGGTACCCGTGATTCCCGTCACATCCACTTCCACCTCGGCTCTGTCAATCTCCGCTATGGCAGACTCGGGCCCCTGGATCTCCAGACGGTTTCTGTCCGGTTTCCGGTTTCCGATGATATATCCCTCTTCCACATTGCCGACGGTCTTTACTTCAATATCAACAGTCTTTCGGACTTTCTCCTCAATGTTCAGTTTCACAAACTCTATACTGCCGCTGATGTTCTGCACCTTATCACCATACTTGGGGCAGGAAAACTTAATCTCCACCGTGTTGGTCACCGTCAGGTTGTTCAGATCCGCTTCCGCAATGATGTCACTGCTCTGAATCTCTCTCCTCACACTGTTCGGCGCGTCAAAAGTCACGTTGCGCAATATGTCCGTATTATCCAGCACTTCATAAATCTGCCCTTTTTCCGTCAACAACTCTGTGTTGAGCAAATTCACTTTTATATTTTGAAATCTCTTTTCATCCACCGGGTCATTGGTACTGATTACCAGAAACCACAGAGCGAAAGACAGCAGCAGAGACATGATTTTCAGCAGCCAATGGGAGAAAAATATAGATCGAAATATGGAACCTATCTTCCCTTTCATGCTTCCCGCCTGCCCTTTCCTTTCCTTTTCCGCTTGCCCTTTACTGCGTCACCCGCCAGATTTGTCAACTCCATCAGGCGCTTTTTTAGCCCATCTCCGTCAAAGCCCCTCTCTAGCTGTCCCCCAAATGTGATACTGATCTTACCAGTCTGCTCCGACACAATCACCGTGACGGAATCCGTAACCTCGGAGATGCCCACGCCGGCCCTGTGCCTGGTACCCACTTCCTTGCTGATAGCCCCATTATCTGACTGCGGCAGATAGCAGGTAGCGGATGTGATCCGATTGCCCCGGACTATTACCGCCCCGTCATGCAAAGGAGTATTGTGCTCAAAAATATTAATCAGCAGCTGGCTGGTGACCAGCCCATCCACATCAATACCCGTCCTTTCGTATTCTGCCAGAGACTCCTTCTGTTCGATTACGATCAGCGCCCCTGTCTTCACCTTGCTCATCTCCACGCAGGCCCGGGTAATCTCATTCACGGTTTTTTCCGTAAATGTGTTATCCGTACCTCTTCCGTTGTCAAAAGGCAACGCATTGGCTATCAGATTCTTATTGCCCAGTTCTTCCAGGGCCTTGCGCAGCTCTGGCTGTAGTACCACAATCATGGCCGTTACAGCAAATCCAAACACATTTTCTCCCAGCCATAGAATGGTATTCATCTTGAAATAGGATGCCACAACCCAGAAAAACAGAATTACAAGCAGGCCCTTGAGCAGCGTCCAGGCCCTGGTTTTCTGAATCCACAGCATGATGTGGTAAAGGAGAAACGCGATAATCAATATCTCAAGCACATCGCCAACCTCAATGCTGGGAACATACCTTCTTAAGTTTGCAATAATCTCATTTACTGTCTCCATGCCTGCCTATCCTATACCTTCGCGGCTATTCCTATATCTCCTCGTAGTCCTCCGCCCCGCCTTCGTCAGACTCTCTGCTGATGGTAACGCTTCTGCCCCCCCCGCGTCCCTGGGAAGGCCTGCCGCTGCCGTTTCTTCCGCCTGTGCGCTCCGTCACCACGCTCCTGTTCACCCGTCGCGGCGGCGCTACTGTTATGTCTTCGTCTTCCTCTTCCACATGCCGTGTCAAGCGGCGCTGGGTATTGATGCGCTTTACCGTCTTGGAAGCCGCAGACATGCTCATTTTGGGAACAGCCTTTACATAATAGTAGTATTCGTCATCCTCATATTGTACCTTCTCCGTCCTGCTGTAGTCCACACAAAATCTGAAGAATTCCAGTATTTTGGCAATCAGCAGCGCCACTATGCTGCCCAGAACAGCCATCCCCAGAGACAGCTGGGTGTCATAGACCAGATCCCCCACCAGAAGTACTACCAAATCTATTATTACGCCGGCAACCATGGCAATAGACCAGGAATAATCAATGGACATACGCCTGACAAGATATACCACTACTATCGTGATCGCGAATGCCACAATCATCACAATCATGGCGCGGTTGCCCAGAACACTGTCAATGACCATCCGTAGCTTGGCAGTGGCTTCATCCGCTCCCATACTGCTGATTGTGGTGGCATTGTCCGATATGTTGGTCAGCAGATAATACACCACTGTGCCGCAAGCCACAGAGACGGCCGCCAGAGGAGTGGCCAGCAAACCTACTGCCACCGGAACCACATAAGGGATTTTCAGCGCCAATAACAGCACTGTAAAGATCAGAATCACCGAGTCCTTGGAACCCATCCGAAAAAACAACAGAAACATAATCAGATAGACCGCCAATGTCGCTACAGCCACCTCCAGAGACAGCTCATACAGGTGCATAAGGCTGAACACGGCCCCAAACAGAATAATACAGCCGTTCGGCAGAAAAGAACAGAGAAGGGAGACAATCAACACCAGCCCCAGGTTGTCCAGTTTACCCATATATCCCAATTCCCCGTTCACCATACATATGGTCAGATAGGCCAGCATAAACTTTAGAATTGGTACCAGGATAAACTCGTTTCTGCTGTAAAGCAGTTTCAACTTTTCCCTAATTTCCAACAGATTACTCATTTTATTTCCTCATACTATATATTTTATACTTGCGGGCAAAGCCCTTCGCCATTATGCCCGCTACAAGCGAAAAGCGCCATGGCGCAGCGCAAAACCTCTGTCGCTTGTATATATAACTCAACAGTCTACTGGCGATACAGACTGTCCAGTTTTTTCAGATTGTGGTAATATAGCTTCAGGCTCTTCTTGGCCCGGGCGTAGCGGTAGGCACAGATTGCGTAAGTGACGACGCAGTAGCCCACCACAAAGACCGCATACCATATAATGATATTCTGAGAAAAGACAAACAGGTCCATCTTGTATACATCCGAGATCAGGGTTTCAAAATCATATAATACATACAGCCCAAATCCCAGCAGATAGGCGACAGTACCACAAAAGAACGCGCGCAGGAGCTGTATGGAGATATAATCTCCCCGGAAATACCGCCCCAGCGACATGCTCTTTTTTCCTTCCCCCTCTTCATAGGAAGCCATCTTTGTCATCAGTATCACCCGTTCTTCATTTAACATGGAAAGTACGCCTTTCTCAGGTCCGTATTATTGCAGAAAGCGCATCTTAGACCCGCTGTCTTCCTTCTTTCGGAAAGTGTCGGAATTCTTGGGAGCATTGCTTTTCAGTATGTCTTTGAAGCCGTTGCTCACATTCGCCTTACATTTCTCACAATATTTTCCGCTGCGAATAGGAGCGCCGCAGCTGTCACAACTCAGCATGATTGGCGAACCCTCCGTCAGCTCCAGGCGGTCTTCCCGCAGCCACTGCCGGATCTGGGATGTGTCCACATCACAGGCATCCGCCACATCCTGAATATGTACGCCAGGGTTTTCCTGGATGTACTTCTTGACTTCCTGGAATTTCTGCTCCAGCTTTTCCTTGCAGGCCGGGCAGTAACTCTGTCCCATAATGTAATTAAACAACCTTTTACAGCTCTTACACGCTTTGACATTCATTGCAATACCCTCCTATTTAGAGTTCCGCATTTCCCCGGCGGTCACCCAGTCCCATGATCCGCTCCATGACGCCCTGGCGTCCTGTATCGGATCAGCGCGCCCCCCGGAGAAATGCTGTTTAGAGTTCCGCATTTCCCCGGCGGTCACCCAGTCCTGTGATCCCCCGAGATATGCTGTTTAGAGTTCCACTGATTCTCTGTCTATACACCGGCTCCCACGGCCAGCGTGACAAAATATACCTTTTCACAGCCTCCGGCCAGAAGCACAGCAGATACTTGATCCAAGGTGCTCCCGGTGGTGTAGATATCGTCTACCAGTATAATTGTCTTTAATTTTACACCATTTTGCGAAAGATTAAAAGCCTTTTTCAAATTATTTACTCTTTCTTCATAATTTAATTCCTTCAAAGGCCTGGTATTTCGATTTCTGGACACCAGTCCGGGGTAGACCGGAAGATCCAGTTCCCACCCCAGGGCCTGCGCCAGTAGCTCCGCCTGATTGTAACCCCGGCGGCGTTCCTTTGCAGGATACATGGGTACAGGCACCAGACCGTCAGGGGCAAGAAAACGAATATAATTCCCCAAATGCTGCGCCAGTTCCCTCCCGAAAAAACTCCCATACTCCCTACATCCCCCGTATTTGAATCGGTACAGGGCCGGAGCGATATCCCCATACTCATAAAGGGCTCGCCCCGCTGAAAACACGTGCTGTCCCCGAAGGCAATCGCCGCAGTATTCCGCCTCGCAGTCCGTGAGTTTTTTACCGCATTGACAGCAGAGGGGGCCTGACAGGTAATGTACTTTTTGTATACAGGCCGGGCACATACGCAGCACGCCGGCCCCCAGCAGTTGATCACATACCGGACACCGCACCGGATACAGCAGGGAAGCGGCATATTCCAGACGAGTCTTCCATTTTTTCACTCCGGTCAAACATTTTCTCCTTCCGTCTCAGCCACCTCTCTGATCCGCTGATCCAGAGAGGTGTAACGCCTGTTCTCACTGACGTTGTCTATCATATTGCGAACAGTCTGGCTACTGCCCAGAATCGTCACACAGCTTCTGGCTCTGGTGACGCCTGTGTACAGAAGATTTCGGTTAAACAACATCCTGGGACCGGTCAGCAGCGGCAGTATCACCGCCGGATACTCACTGCCCTGAGACTTGTGAATGGTAATCGCGTAAGATAATTCCAACTCCTCCAGCAGGGAAAACGGATAAGTCACTCTCCTGCCCTCATCAAATTCCACCACCAGTTCCGAACTGCTCTCACGAATCTCCAAAATCCGCCCCATATCTCCATTGAATACTCCCATCCCCTTATCCACGGGAATGCCATAACGGCTGACAATTTCCCACTCCAACTGATAGTTGTTGCGAACCTGCATCACCTTGTCTCCCTCCCGGTAGACCGTCTCCCCCGACGCATGTTCCCGTTTGCTGTCGTCGGGCGGGTTCAGATACCGTTGTAAGATACCGTTCAGCACCTCTACCCCCAGCCCTCCCTTTCTCATGGGCGTCAACACCTGGATGTCATAGGGGGTTGCCTTTACATACGGCGGAAGTTTCTCCCGGATCAGCTGGATCATATGCTTATAGATTACATTGACATCATTCCTCTCCAGCAGAAAAAAATCCCGGCTTTTGTTGTCCAGAGCGATCTGTTCCCCCCGATTGATATGGTGAGCGTTCACAACGATATCACTTTCTCCGGCCTGCCGGAATATCTTTTGCAATACCACCATGGGGAATGCCTCTGAGCACATAATATCCCTGAGCACTTGACCCGGTCCCACGCTGGGAAGCTGGTCCACATCGCCCACCAGAATCAGTCGCGTGCCGGGGGCAATGGCCTTAAGCAGCGCCTGAAACAGAGGCAAATCTACCATGGACATCTCGTCAATAATCACTACGTCTGTCTCCAGGGGATTTTCTTCATTTCTCTCAAACCGGACCCGGCGTTTATCCTCATCGGACAAAGCCCCGTTCAGTTCAAGCATCCTGTGTATGGTTCTGGCCTCAAAGCCGGTGGCCTCCGTCATACGCTTGGCTGCCCGCCCGGTGGGAGCCGCCAAAAATATGTCATAGCCTTCCCGTTCAAAATACCGGATAATGGTGTTGATCGTGGTGGTTTTCCCTGTGCCCGGGCCTCCTGAGAGAACAAACAGACCGCTCTGAATGGCCCCCAGTACTGCCCTATACTGTAATTCATCCAGCGCGATTCCGATCTCTCCCGTGATTGATTCCAGCGCCGTCCTGACTTCCTGCCCGTCCTGTCCCATGGGAATATTCAGCTGGTGCAGCATATGAGCGCAGTTTAACTCTGCGTAATAATAGGTGGAGGCATATACCAGTTCTCCTCTGATAACCAGCTTTTTATCCATCATCAGATTGTCCAGCTGAGGGCGGATATTCTCTTCCGACACCCCCAGCAGGGCAGAAGCGCGTTCCAGCAGCACTTTCATGGGCAGGTAGCAGTGCCCCTCCCCCACAGACTGCTGTAATGTATACAATACCCCGCTTCGAATACGATAGTCCGAGTCTGTGTGAATGCCGATTTTGGAGGCGATCTCATCCGCGATCCTAAAGCCGATGCCATGGATGTCTTCTGCCAGCTGATAGGGATTCTCCTTCATAATACCGTAAAGCCTCATTCCGTAGGCATCATAGATCCGCAGAGCCAGCGTGTTTGATATACCATACTGCTGTAGGTAGATCAGAGCGTCCCGCAGCTCTCTCTTTTCCTCCATCTGTAGCGCAATTTCACGGGCCTTGATCTGGCTGATCCCCTTTATTTCCGCCAGACGTTCCGGCTCTTCCTCCATAACGCGAAAGGTGTCGTCCCCAAATTTTTTTACAATACGGGCCGCCAGAGCCGTCCCTATACCCTTGATGGCGCCGGAGCCCAAATATCGTTCCATGCTCACCCGGTCCCTGGGCGCAATGGTCTGATAGGAACTGATTTTAAACTGGGTACCGTACATGGGATGTTCTGTGTATTCGCCCCGGGCCTCTATGGTCTCCCCTTCCGATAACCCCCGGCAGCTGCCTACACAGGTAACCTCCGCCTCTTCTCCCATCAGTTCCATAACAGTATAACCATTTTCCGGATTCTGATAGATAATATGTTCCACATAGCCGCTGACTGTATCCATAACATATCCTCTTCCCTGCGCAATACAAAAAAGGCTGCCTTTTCATTTCAGCAGCCTTTCTTTTACTCCTAAACCATATTTCTCTTCATCTGTTCAAAAAGCATCTGAGCCAGCCCCAGACTGCTCTGTTCCGTGGTGTCTGTCGCCACCTGTTGGATCATCTGCTCTTTATAATAATCCATCAGGCTGCTGCTGGAACCTGTCATTCCCTCTGTACTGTAGTTTGGAACCGTCTTCTGCATGGCCTTGAACATCTGCTCCAGAAAGTAAGCCTCAAACTGTTTACATGCGCTCATCAGCTCCTCATCAGTGGCATTTTCGTATCCTGTTTTCAGGGTTCCTTCCAGTTTGGAAGCAGACGCGTTGTTTGCCGCCATGCTGGCCATACTGCTCATGCTCCCTGCATTCCATAAACTGCCGATATCCATTGTCAAAACCTCCTATTTAGAGTACCGTATCTTTTCAGACGACACCTCTCCTGGCAGAGAATTTCCGGCCGCTCCGGCGTCCGGATATTCTCTGGGCGCCGTCTGATAAGATACTGTTTAGAGTACCGTATCTTTTCCGCCGACAGATAAAACGCTATTTAGAGATTACCGTCTCAGATTGTTTGCCTGCTGCAGCATCTCGTCAGATGCGGTGATAGCCTTGGAATTCATCTCATAGGCGCGCTGTGCCACGATCATGTTGACCATCTCATCCACGACCTGCACATTGGAACCCTCCAAATATTTCTGTAGCACTCTACTCTTCTCCACATTCGTGCTGTTAAACTCGTTGATAGGCCGTCCACTGGCAGCGGACTCCGCATACAGGCTGTCATCCATGCGCACCAAACCGGACGGATTGTTAAACTGGATCAGGCCAATCTGAATCCCCAGCGGCTGAGGTACATTCCGCTCGTCCGGATAGCATATGGAGCCGTCGGTGGTTACTGTGATCCGGCTAACCACATAGTTGCTCCCCAGTTTAATCGGTCGTCCCTGGGTATCCATCACCGGCAGTCCATCGGAGGTCGTCAGCATATTGCTGTTATTCTCGCCCAGAGCCCAGTCGAAATTGCCGTTTCTGGTATAGTATGTATTGCCGTCACCACCCTGCACGGCAAAGAAACCCTTTCCGTCAATGGCAAAGTTTGTGTCCTTCTCAGAAGAGAGCAGCGGTCCTTGCTTGCCATACAACGCCGTAATAGAGGCGTTGCGCACACCCAGGCCTACCTGTGCGCCGGTGGGCTTGGGCCTCCCGTCAGCCGTGGTGGTCTTCTGCTGTAGGTTCTGGTACAGAAGGGACTTAAATTCATTTACCTCCGTCTTATACCCTGTGGTATTTACATTCGCCAGATTGTTGGCAATGTTGTCGATATTTGTCTGCTGGGCGATCATGCCTGTCGCCGCTGTCCATAAGCTCCGAACCATCTCTTTCTCTCCTGTCTCTACGGCCCATATCCCACATGAGACATGCCGCAGCTGTCATTTTCACCGTTTCCGTCTATCTATGTTGCAGTCCGTGTTCACCTGAAAGTCCGTTTGAAGCCCTGCGGGACCCCCCGTATGAAACAGCCCCTTACTTCAAGCAGCGTTCAGTTGTTCTTTACTGTATTCTTCCCAGCTGGTTCACGGAAATATCCAGACTCTCATCATAGGTCTGCACGATTTTCTGATTGCTCTCATAAGCTCTTGTCACGCTGATCATGTTGACCATCTCCGAAATAACGGACATATTGGCCATCTCCAGCACGCCTGATTTCACTTCCCCGGTTCCGTCTATGGGAGTAGCCCCCTCCACCGGCTGGAAAAAGGTATCCCCAAATTTTTCCAGATAATCATAGTCCTCAAAATCCGCCACCTGAATCTGAGCCACCTGCCGTTCATTCTGGAAGATATTGCCTGCGTCGTCAATCTTGGTATCGGTGGTCAATGTGTCAAGCTGAATCCGGCGGTTCTGGGTATCCAGCACATACATACCGTCATTGTTCACCAGATAGCCGTCCTGGGTCAATGTAAAATTGCCCGCCCTGGTATATTTGGTAGAGGTCTCCCCTTCGCTGTCCGTATATTCGAGCGCAAAGAAACCGCTGCCGGACAGTGCCAGATCATAGGTATTGTCCGTAACCCGAAAAGGTCCCTGACCGTAGTCCGTATAGTTCTCACCAATTTTTACACCCAAACGGCTGTGGCCTATGGGCTGAATGGTTCCCAGTCCCACCGAGGAGTCCTTGATCTTCACAGCCAGCACTTCACGAAAAGGCTGACTGGTGGAACCTTCCTTTTTAAAACCTACCGTGGATGCATTGGCCAGATTGTTGGTCAGTATATCCATACGGTTCTGCTCGTTGCGCAACCCGGTATGAGCTGTATAGAGTCCTCTAAGCATATGTCATTCTCCTTTATTACATTTCCGCTTTTGTCAATCCTCGCGGTAGCCTGCCAGAAATTCCACGTATTTGCCGGTGCCGATAGCCACCGCCGTCATGGGATCTTCTGCCGTCATGGTATTGATACCTGTCTTGGCGGAGATCAGATCCTCCAGCCCTCGCAGCAGACTGCCGCCGCCAGTGAGCACAATGCCTCTGTCCGCGATATCCGCCGCCAACTCGGGCGGAGTCTTCTCCAGCACGCTGTGAATCGTCTCCACAATCTGCGCCGTGGTCTCCCGCAGAGCTTCCTCCGTCTCCTCGGAGGATACTTTCACCGTCTTGGGCAGACCCGTCACCAGGTTTCGGCCCCGGACATCCATATAGTCCACCTCCGGACGCTTGAACGCGGAACCGATTTTGATCTTCAAATCCTCGGCAGTCCGCTCACCGATAAGCAGATTGTGCTTCTTACGCATATATCGCACAATCGCCTCGTCAAAATCGTCTCCGGCTATCTTGATGGAAGCGCTGACAACAGTACCTCCCAGAGAGATTACGGCTATATCGGAAGTACCGCCGCCAATATCCACGATCATGTTGCCGCAGGGTTTGGAAATGTCGATCCCCGCGCCGATGGCCGCCGCAATGGGCTCCTCTATGATGAATACCTCCCGGGCTCCGGCCTGGTAGGTAGCATCCTCTACCGCTTTCTTTTCCACCTCCGTCACTCCGCTGGGCACGCAGACCGCTATGCGGGGCTTGCGGAAAGTTCTCTTCCCCAGAGCTTTCTGGATAAAATACTTCATCATCTTCTCTGTGACAGTATAGTCCGAGATCACACCCTGCCGCAGAGGTCTCACCGCCACAATATTGCCGGGTGTACGCCCCAGCATCAGCCGGGCATCCTCACCGATGGCTTTAATCTTGTTGGTATCTCTATCGAAAGCTACAACAGACGGCTCTTTCAGGACTACGCCCTTTCCTCTGATGTAAACCAAAATGCTGGCGGTACCCAAATCAATTCCGATATCAGTATACATATGTTACTACCCCTTTCATGGCATCAATACTCACGAGCGTTGGATTTTACCGCTGGATCATAGCGCTGTAAGCTCGTGAGTCGGGTAAAATGGCAAATTTCATTGCCCGCAGGTATATGTTAATGTTTCCACATTTTCAGATAAATAAACAATTCCTGTGCAGACGCATAACGTCAACGTACATTATACATGAAAACATTTTTTTTTCAAAGGGGTTTTGTAAAAATTTTTGCGGCTAAAAATTCTTTGCCACAAATTATTTTGCCGCAAAATTACAGGAGTTTTTAAATGCGAAAAGAAAACGGTTCCCTCCGTTCTCTTTTCGCATCCTTGCTTTCCCTATTTATATCGGCTGATTTCAGAATGGCTTAACCCCTCTCCAGCATCTTTTTTACATAAACGCCTGTGTAGGATCCGGGAACCTGGGCGATTTCCTCCGGCGTTCCCTGGGCGATGACCGTGCCTCCCCGGTCTCCGCCTTCCGGCCCCATATCTATGATATAGTCCGCCGCTTTGATCACATCCAGGTTGTGCTCAATGACAATCACCGTATTGCCTCCGTCCGCCAGCTTGTGCAGGATCTCCACAAGTTTGTGAACATCCGCGAAATGCAGACCGGTGGTGGGTTCATCCAAAATGTATACCGTCTTGCCCGTACTGCGTCTGGACAACTCCGTCGCCAGCTTGATCCGCTGGGCCTCGCCGCCAGAGAGGGTGGTGGAAGGCTGTCCCAGCTTCACATAAGACAGTCCCACATCATACAGGGTCTGAATCTTATTGCGGATGGAGGGCACATTCTCAAAAAACGGCAGGGCCTCCTCCACCGTCATATCCAGCACGTCATAGATGCTCCTGCCCTTGTACTTCACGTCCAACGTCTCCCTGTTGTAGCGCTTGCCGCCGCAGACTTCACAGGGCACATAAACATCCGGCAGGAAGTGCATCTCTATCTTGATTATGCCGTCTCCGCTGCACGCCTCACATCGCCCCCCCTTCACGTTAAAGCTGAATCGCCCTTTGTTATACCCTTTGGCCTTGGCATCGGGCGTGGAGGCAAACAGGTCACGAATCATGTCAAACACTCCGGTATAAGTGGCCGGGTTGGATCTGGGGGTGCGGCCTATGGGGGACTGGTCGATGTCAATGACCTTGTCCAGCTGCTCTATTCCCTCAATTCCCCTGTGCTTTCCGGGAATCACCCTGGCCCGGTTCAGATCCCGGGACAGATGCTTGTTCAGAACCTCATTCACCAGAGAACTTTTTCCGGAACCGGACACACCGGTGACGCAGGTCATAATACCCAGAGGAAAGGTGACGTCCACATTTTTCAGATTATTCTCCGCCGCCCCCAGCACTTTGATCATTCCTGTGGGCTTGCGGCGCACTTTGGGCACGGGAATGGATTTTCTGCCGCTTAAATACTGGCCCGTCACAGACTCAGTCACCTCCATGATCTCCGAAGCGGTGCCCACAGCCACCACTTCGCCGCCGTGGGAGCCCGCACCGGGGCCAATGTCCACGATATAGTCCGCCGCCAGCATGGTGTCCTCGTCATGCTCCACCACAATCAGGGTATTGCCCAGATCCCGAAGATGCTTTAATGTGGCCAACAACTTGTCGTTGTCCCGCTGATGCAGGCCAATACTGGGTTCATCCAGAATGTAGCACACGCCCACCAGGCCGGAGCCGATCTGCGTGGCCAGACGGATTCGCTGGGCTTCGCCGCCCGATAAACTGGCCGTGGCCCGGGACAGAGACAGATAATCCAGGCCCACGTCCTGTAAAAATTTTACTCTGGCACGGATTTCCTTGAGCAGCTGTTTCCCAATAAGCTCCTGCTGCGGTGACAGCTGTAAGTTCATCACAAAGTCATACAGCTTTACAATAGAAAGGGCGGTGACTTCATAAATATTCTTATCACCCACCGTCACCGCCAGCGATTCCCGTTTCAGGCGCATTCCCTTGCATTCCTTGCAGGGTGTAATCCGCATAAACGTCTCATACTCCGCCTTCATGGATTCGGAACCTGACTCCCGGTATCTGCGCTCCAGATTCAGGAGCAGTCCCTCAAAAGCTACCGGATATTCGCCCTTTCCCCGCTGCCCCTCATAGTATACGGTAACCTCTTTTCCACCGGTTCCGTGAATCAGCACTTCCTTGACCTTCTCCGGATAATCCTGAAAAGGCGTGTCCAAATCAAAGTGGTATTCCTTGCTGAGTGCCTGTAGAAGCGCGTTTGTAAAGCTGCCCCTGGAACTACAGGATTGCCAGCCCAGAGCCACAATTGCGCCCTGGTTGATGGACAGACTCTGGTTGGGAACGATCAGCTCCATATCAAACTCCATTTTATAGCCCAGTCCAAAACATACCGGACAGGCACCGAAAGGATTGTTGAAAGAAAAACTGCGGGGCTCCACTTCACTGATGCTGATACCGCAGTCAGGACAGGAAAAACTCTGGGAAAAGTTCATGACTTCTCCTCCGATCACATCCACCTCCAAAAGTCCCTCCGCCAGTTCCAGCACATTCTCAATAGAGTCTGCCAGACGCTTCTCAATACCTTCCTTCACCACCAGGCGATCCACCACAATCTCAATATTGTGCTTAATATTTTTCTCCATGGGAATGTCTTCCGCCAGTTCATACAGATTGCCGTCCACTCTCACCCGGACATAGCCGCTTTTCTTGGCGCGGTCAAATACCTTTTCATGCATTCCCTTACGGCCTCTGACCACCGGGGCCAGCAGCTGGATTCTGGCCCCTTCCCCCAGCGCCATAATCTGGTCCACCATCTGGTCCACTGTCTGTCGGGCAATGACTCTTCCGCATTTGGGACAGTGCGGTATGCCGATTCTGGCATACAGCAGACGAAAATAGTCGTAAATTTCCGTCACTGTGCCCACCGTGGAACGGGGATTGCGGTTGGTGGATTTCTGGTCAATGGAAATGGCCGGGGACAGCCCGTCAATGCGCTCCACATTGGGTTTCTCCATCTGGCCCAGGAACTGTCTCGCGTAGGAGGACAGTGATTCCATATATCTGCGCTGCCCCTCGGCGTAGATGGTGTCAAAGGCCAAAGAGGATTTCCCCGAACCCGACATGCCTGTCAGTACAACAAACTCATTCCTGGGGATGTCCACATCAATATTTTTTAAATTGTGCTCACTGGCTCCTCTGATCTTAATATATTCCCTCCTGGGGAGCATTTTTTTGGCTTCTTCCATATTCGTATACCCTCGCTTGTCTCTATATTAAACATTCCTGGAACATGACGGAAACACGTTCCGGGCTTTTCCAACTTTTCCTCTGTCCATGATCCCGCCCTGGTGGGCGCAGGCGCCTTCCGTGTCAGGCGTCCTCTTCATTCAGTTCATTTATTTTTTCCTTAAGCTCCAGCATTTTATCCCGCAGTTGCGCTGCGGCCTCAAAGTTCAGGTCTGCCGCCGCTTTCCGCATCTTCCGCTGGATATCCGCAATCAATTTCTCCAATTCTCTGCGGCTCATGGACTCAGGGTCTTTCTCAAAGCGCACTTCCTCCTCCGCGATCTCCCTGGAAATACTGATCAGTTCACGCACTGCTTTCTTGATGGTCTGGGGCGTGATCCCGTGCGCCTTGTTGTAGGCAGTCTGAATGGCCCGGCGGCGGTTGGTCTCGTCGATCGCCATGCGCATGGAATCGGTGATCACATCCGCATACATGATTACGCGTCCGTCCGCATTACGGGCCGCCCGTCCGATGGTCTGAATCAGGGAAGTGCCGCTGCGCAGAAATCCCTCCTTATCCGCGTCCAGTATGGCTACCAGCGTAATCTCCGGAATGTCCAGCCCCTCCCGCAACAGATTGATGCCCACCAGCACGTCAAACACATCCAGCCGCATGTCCCGGATGATTTCCGCCCGCTCCATGGTGTCAATGTCCGAATGAAGATATTTTACCCTGACGCCGACTTCCTTCATATAGTCGGTGAGATCCTCGGCCATACGTTTGGTCAGGGTGGTAATCAACACCTTGTTGTGCTTTGCCACCTCCCGGTTGATCTCTCCGATCAGGTCGTCCACCTGCCCCTCCACCGGACGCACGTCCACCTGCGGGTCCAGCAGACCGGTGGGACGAATAATCTGCTCTGCCCGAAACAGTTCATGCTCTTCCTCATACTTCGCCGGTGTGGCGGACACAAAGAGGATCTGGTCGATATGCGCCTCAAATTCCGAGAAATTCAGGGGGCGGTTGTCCAGCGCCGAGGGCAGTCTGAAACCGTAATCCACCAGAGTGGTCTTGCGGGACCTGTCCCCGGCATACATGGCGCCGATCTGGGGAATCGTCATATGAGACTCATCTATGATGATCAGATAATCATCCCCAAAATAATCCATCAGACATTTGGGAGGTTCCCCCGGCTTCGTACCGCTCAGATGGCGGGAGTAGTTCTCTATGCCGGAGCAGAATCCCGCTTCCCGCAGCATCTCCACGTCAAAGTTGGTGCGCTCCGCAATTCGCTGGGCCTCAATCAGCTTGTCCTCCCCCTTGAAAAAACGCACCCGCTCCTCCAGTTCGATCTCAATATTGTCACAGGCGCGCCTGATCTTCTCCGCCGCCACCACATAGTGGGATGCCGGGAAGATGGAGATATGGTTTAATGTGGCGCGGGCCTTGCCTGTCAAGGGCTCCACCTGAGAGATCCGGTCGATCTCGTCCCCAAAAAATTCCACCCGGATCAGGTAGTCGCCGCCCTGGGCCGGATAGATCTCCACCACATCCCCCCGCACCCGGAAAGTGCCTCTCTGCAAGTCCATGTCATTGCGGTCGTACTGGATATCCACAAGTTCCCTGAGCACCTGGTCCCGATCCTTTACCATACCCGGACGCAGGGACACGATCATCTCCTGGTAATCGTCCGGGCTGCCCAATCCGTAAATACAGGAAACACTGGCCACCACAACCACATCCCTGCGCTCAGACAGAGATGCCGTGGCGGACAGCCGGAGCTTGTCGATCTCGTCATTGACGGAAGAGTCCTTGGCAATATAGGTATCCGACGAAGGCACATAGGCCTCCGGCTGGTAATAATCGTAGTAGGAGACAAAGTACTCCACTGCGTTCTCCGGGAAAAACTCTTTAAATTCGCCGTAGAGCTGTCCTGCCAGTGTCTTGTTGTGCGCAATGATAAGGGTAGGCTTATTCAGCGCCGCAATCACATTGGCCATGGTAAAGGTCTTGCCGGAGCCCGTAACACCCAGTAAAGTCTGGAATT
>CANSPM010000002.1 GCA_947648875.1 uncultured Lachnospiraceae bacterium | reverse complement strand
TACTTTCTTCATTTTCCTCTCCTAAATTAAGTTTCTTATATCTATACCAAAAGTTCTAACAATTAGTTGAATAAAATAATCAATTAACCATGATATAATTGCGTCTAGCTCTCGTCGTGATAACAATAATACATTTGCAATGGAAGGGTATGTAGTTATTGTTGGATCCGTCAAATTAATAATATTTTTCATAAATCAATACAGTTGCTTCCTCATAGTTTTTCTGTTATCCCAGCAATTTCTTTAATTCTTCAGTTACGTGTTCTTTAGAGAAAATATCCTTACATAATTGGCATCCGTCAATATATGTGTCATCTAATGTCATTAAATTATTCTCTTTCACGACCCCTGCAATGTTGCATATTCCATTCATTATAATTTTCCCAAATGGAAATTTCTTTGTAACAGAATGGACAATGTCTTTTATGCTTGCTTCATAAATATTTCCAACTTTAAGGCATGGTATAGCCTTAATATAATTGGAACAACATGGATATACATCTCCATCATAATTTATTAACAGCACTCTGTTAAATTTGCACTTCAATTGACTAATGGAAACCTCATCCGCAACATCATTCTTTTGAATCAGTTCTTCCTGTTTTCCTACAACATTCAGCGGAAATACGGATACTTTTACATTAAAGATTGCGTCTCCAAGTTCTTCTAAAATCGAAAATAATTCCTGATTTCTTGACTTAACACATAAAATATTTAACCCACATGCTAATCCAATTTCCTTGCTTGCCTTTAATAAATTAGCAACTTTATTCGGTGAAATATATTCACGATGAAAAACATCCATACTTGTGTATATTTCTTTCAAGCCTAATGCCTTAAGCTCTTTCAAGCGTTTTATTACATATTCGTATTCATCACACCAAAAACTATTGGTCAGGCATGTCACATTGAATCCCTCTTGTGTTGCTTTTGCTATAATCTGTTTCAGCTCATCATAGTACAAAAATGGCTCTCCACCAGTGATATTTATATCATTAATTCCACCAATCATTTCTATTTGATCAATTAAATCTGAAACAACCTCATAAGTTAAATGTGAATCTTTTTGAGGTGAACATTCATAACAGCACATCTCGCAAGCAGCTGTGCACTTGTTAGTCAGTGCAATACAAACCCTATCATATATTCTCATTATATTTTCCTTCTATTCTCAAGATATGCGGACAACTATTTGTCCTGCAAATAATCCAAAGTTTATCGTACTTTTTCAAAATTTGAAAACCGGTCCTATTTATCTCATATATGCCATTTTATTAGTCACCATAATCATGCCCTGTCAAATTATGCGTTCTTTTATAAAATATCATACATTTCAAGACATGTCCATCTTTTTTGGGGATATCATCCCTTTTTTCCATTTAAAAGCTTAATTTGACAAAGTATAGGTATAAAAATATTTATAAAATTTTATTTACATCCTGTTTTCTATTTTGGAATATAACTTTTTTGAACATTTGTTTTAATTCAAGATCTAAGGCATCATACTGTTCCTGAGGATAAATGCTATCAATAATCGCTTTCATATCACTATCCATTTGATCATTTTCCATTAACTCAACAAGTTTAGACATATATTCTAGATTCATGGCTGAAATAGCTTTTTTCACTCTATGGTTCACTTCTTGCAATTGCTCCATATTTACGTAAGTTCCGTATTTCTTTGCTTTCTGAATCACACTGTCAATATATCTCGAATATTTCCATAATGCCTTAAATGGAGTATCAAGCATTTTTACTGTCTGCTCTAATGCCCATCCCATTCTTTCATCCTGAAATCTGTATCCAAATGGATTCTCAATCGAAAAATCTGATGTTAATAAGCCATCTCTCTGCACCAGGTTATAGAATGGAACATCATAAAAAATCTGCATTTTATTTGTATAAATCAACATATTCTCGGCATAAGGAACTTCCTTTAAAAATTCAATATTCTCTTTTATTTCTGCAATCGAAGTATATGGATGGAACAAAATAAAACCATATCCAATATAGATATCTGCTTTTTCAAACAATCTGATTGTGTCTAAATTCTGCTGTTTGTTTGCTATTTTACTAAATAAACGCAATGTACTGTTACAACCTGATTCAACTCCTAAGAATGCGTACATGAGACCGGATTTCTTAAGCAATAAAAGCAACTCGTAATCATCTTCATTAAAAGTTTCGCATCTAAAAAATACCGTATAGAAAATGTCCATATTTCTTCGTAAGATTTCTTCTGCAAATAATCTTAACTTTTCTTTTCCTTCTCCGGGTGTAGGATCCTCAAAAGAATTATCAATAATATTAAAGGTATCTACACCATATTTATTCTTTATCTCTTCTATTTCATCTACAACACTAACAATATTTCTGCCTCTCCAACGTGAAGCCTGCTTTTGTTGTGCCTTGAATGTTCTTGATTCAACACAGAATTTGCAAACTCCAAAACATCCTCTTGAAGCACTAATTCGTACATACTTAAATTTCTTTTTACTTAAAATCTCACGGTTTGGTAAAGGATAATTGTCTAACTGTACAGGCGGTCTGGTCTCATTCATTACAACTTCACCATCACGTCTCCATATAATACCTGCTACTGTACTAATATCCTTATTATTCAATACATAGCTTATGAGTTCCGGCATAGTTTCCTCGCCTTCACCAATTGCCCCTATATCAATATTTGAATAAGTCTCCATAACTCGCATAGGTGACTGTGATACCAGAGCACCACCTGAGATTGTTACAATCCCCGGATATTTCTCCTTTAATTCGCCCAGCATATTATTTATATATCTTACATTTGGATAAAACACCGGTATAGCTACTATCTTGGGCTTATATTCTTCCATATATTCTTCAATATCAAGGATGCTGATATTTTTAAATGAATCAACCTCCTTATAAATCAGCTTGGAGGATATATTCTTTGCGCTCAAACAAGCATCAATAATCTCTAAGCCAAGATTTTCAAACATTTCTGCATCTACTGTCTCATAGTAACTAACTAATAAAACATCCATCGTCTAATACCTCCAATAATCTTTGTTTTCATCTTGATTTGCAAGCCTATTATTTGTTACTTAACGGAAATGCTCCTTGTGTCTGTCATTTCATTTCTAATCCATTTGCGAAAACATCTCTTGTTAATTCTTTCTATTGCTTTCAATTTTTCCTCACTTGTATAGCATTTTCCTTCAAATCGTTTTCCAAAGTATGCTTCTTGCTTTCCTTTATATATTCTTACATAATCCATAAATGCACTGCATTCACTGATATGAATATCGTATTGGCTGATATCTCTTACTCCGTATTTACCTATTAGTTGCGTTAGCTGATCACGTTCATCGGCAGCTAAAATATCCATAAGCAAACTGGCAACCAGTCTTGTCTCTTTACATTCATAATAATGAGTCAACATATCATCGCACAGCATAATTGTTCCATATTTTTGAAATGCAACAGAAAACGCAACCTCCTCTGATGCTCCGTAACCGGAATGATGATATAAATAATGTACCAGTTTCTCGACTTCATCCAATATTTTTCTATGCTGATATGCTATTCCTATTACTCCGCTATTACATATTTTGCTGTCTTTCGTTGCCTTATACGTATATTGATCATACGATATGCCTTCATATAACATAGAAAAACACTTGATACGTTGCCGGTACCTCAAATTTATTTTTTCATCAGAATAAAGATTCTCTTCTTGTCCTTCTACCATTTCAAGGAGTTCATGAATCCCTCTACATTGAAAATTCATAATAAAATGAGCACCAAGTTCATCAAACAGACCCAGTAAATCCCTATATATCACAGTGTCTGAATCAATAAATATAACATCACTGGCATATAAATCCATAAAATATTGGATTGCCTTCACTTTAGCTTGATAAAAATAGGTTTCATTTTCTGTCCACTCGTTTAATACATTTTGTAATATCTCATGTGTAATGATATGGTCTAATGGTACAGTTAAGTTTTCTTTCAATTCTTTAGGATGCGTAGTAAACACGACAATGTAATATTTTTCCGTATCAGGCATCGCTTGCACTAAAGAAGTAATAGATGTAATTGTTTCACTAAGAAATCTTTTCTCCCCAAATTCCACGTACATAAAATAATTCATTTCGATATACTCCGTATTCATGTTTTATTCAGATTCTTATGCCAACATTTATTTCTTGTAAAATGAATATAATATGTCTATATTCTCCTTATTACTCCATATTTCTTTACATAATTCACAGTCATCTGTATATTCCTCACGAAATGCATCCGGCTTTACTTCTCTAATGACAGCAGCCAATTTCTGCAATCCATACTCCATAACTAAGCGGAATGGCCAGTGCATCTTTAAACGGTTATATATCGTTTCAAAATCCTCTTCATGGATATTCCCGGCGCACAGAAACGGTATTTCTCTTACATAATTAGAGCAACAAGGATATACATTACCATTGGACATTACATTCATGGTATTAGTAAACACACATTGCAGTTCATTCACATTTTTCTTATGAAATGCATCCGGCTCTATATTATCTTTCGCCGCTCCGGCATTACAGATTGGAATATAGTAAATTTTGACGCCATACAAGGAATATCCCAACTGATGGAATAATTCCGAAGTAAAGGTGCTGTATTGTTCCAGCTGCATCAAATTCAACTGCACATCCAAATGACATTCTTTACACACATCGAATAATAGTTTAAGTTTATCCGCTGTTACATACTTACTATGATACATATCATAACTTGTATATAACACGTCCAGTCCCAACTGTTTCAGCTTATGGATGATTTCATATGTCTTATCGTGGTCATTACACCAAAAACCATTAGTCACACAAGATATTGTTAACTTCTTCTTATGAGCCATCTCCACAATTTTGTATAAGTCATCCAAATAAAGGAATGGTTCACCACCAGATATATTTAAATGAGATATACTATTATTTTGTGTAACTGTGTTCAATATATTTTCTATCTCTGAAAATGATAGTTTCTCATTTTCCTTGGTCGAACATGAATAGCAACATATATCACAATTTGCAGTACATTTATTTGTCAAAATAACGCTTATCTGTTTATGTAATCTCATGGTTTTCCCCATTCCTTTTTATTGTAATTTAGTAGCCAAAAAATTCGGCGCAATCCTTTAATTGCTGCATTATCTTTATCCTTTGAGGGCACTTCGCTTCACAAGCGCCGCACTGAACACATTTGGAAGCTGTTTTACCTCCCATATATGGGTCATTTCCAATTCTGGCATAATGAACTTTTGCCCAATCAGTAAAACCAAATACCTTATGCAAGTTCATACATTCAAATACTAATGGTATATTGACCCCGGACGGACAAGGCTGACAATAATTGCATCCGGTACAGTACAACTTGGATAATTCTTTCATATTGTTAACAATCTTATCGATTTCACATATCTGTTCCTGTGTCAATGGCTTCATACTGTTAACAATTGCTACATTCTGATCAATCTGTTCCATATTTTGCATACCTGACAACGCACACGAAACATTGGGATTAGCAAAAACAAAACGAAGTCCCAAATCTCTGATTGTAGTGTTTTTTGAAAGCTGCAATTCAGATGTAATATTCGATTGAGCAGTAAGTTTTCCTCCTGCCAAAGGTCCCATAATATTTACACCTAATCCAAGATTCTTTACATATGCAATCGCTTCCTCATTGGATTTATCCAAAATATTATATTGAGCCAACACGATATCGAAATATCCGGTATCTGCTATCACTTTCATATCGTTTGGATCACCATGGAAAGAAAATGATATGTGTTTTATTAGCCCTTCTTCCTTTGCACGGATTAACTCCTGCATGGGTTCTCCTTCTAATTTGTGATAACCATTTAGGTCTATTCCCCATGCATAATAAAAATCAATATAGTCCGTTTTTAATCTTCTAAGGGACTCTTCAATCATTTTTCTTACAAATTTGCTGCTAGAAGTTTTCGGACACTTTGAAGAGATGTAGGTTTTTTCACGATAACCATTCTGAAGTGCCATTCCTACAATTTCTTCACTCATTTTATCGCAGTATTGCGGGCCTGTATCTATATAATTAATTCCTTGATCGAGTGCATATCTAATCATTTCAACATTGTCATCAACGTCAAAATATACACTTCCATCTTTATTTTTCTTTGCTAATCTCATGGCTCCCAGGCCCAGAAGAGAGATATCTATTCCTGTATTACCGAGTTTTCTATATATCATCGTTACACCCAATAAGCTTAGTGATTACTAACACTTACCCCTTCATATTAAGATTTTGCTTATGATACAGTTCCATAAGCAATTACAAAAGCAGGAACCTGGACTGCGTAAATATTTTCCGTATCGTTTAAGTAATTTGATATGGTTTTTTCAAATTCACATTGTTCCGCAGCTTTCTCTTTATCGATTCCGAGTTTCACCAACATTCGTTTCTTAATATTGATATCTTCAATTTTCGAACCTGAGCCATAACTCTTAAAGCTAGCCAAATCGCTTTCATAGGTTTCTTTGTCAGGATCTACAAACTGAGCACAGTCATTAATTCTAACAGCAACATCTTTTAATCCCATCTTCTTTAAATAAATCGGAATTTTCAAACCTATGCAACCATCAAAATTATTTTTCTTTTGATTATTAATCCAATATTGTTGGATTGTACCCAAATCACACATCTCATTGCGCTCTAATCCGTCTATGTATACACCGGCATTTGCAATATTTCCGTCCGGTTCAATACAAATAACTCTGCCACCCGGTCTAAGACATTTTACCATCTTACCCAATGTTTCCATTGGCTCAGAAACATGTCCTAAAAATGTTTGGCATATTGATATATCATATTGTTGAGATGGCACATACTCGACAAGATCTGCTTGAAAAAAATTGATATTAAATTTGGAATCGCGATAAATATCTTTTGCTTTTTCAATTAAATCTTTTCCTATATCAATTCCGGTATATGAGCTTCCGCTTGGTAATAAAGGCATTAATAAACTTGCTAAAAATCCTATACCACATCCAAAATCTAATACGTCAACCGGTTTATCGATTTTCCATATATTTTGAATCAGAAAACCCATATAATCGTTATTCCACATCAGTTTTCTTGTGTTAAACAAATATTCAATTCTTTCATCCCATACGTAGTTCAATAGAATTGCCCTCCTGCTCATTTCTATATACAGAATTTTGGTTCTGTTGTTAATTCAGAACTACTCCTGTCCTTTGACAATATCTGCAAAAATCTTAAGTGTAATTTCATCCAAATAAATTAGATATTCATCATCAATTTCAATGTCAAATTCCTCTTCGACCATAACAGCCAATCTAATTAAGTTGATAGAATTCAAACCATACTCAGACAGTTTCTTTTCTACATCAACCGGCAATAAGCTTGCATCAAAAATTTCAGAATTTGCCACTATTTCCTGTAATTTTGCATAAATTTCTTCATATTTCATAATAAAAAACCTCCATATTAAAATTATTTACTTAAACTTTGTATTGGTTGCAAAGTAAGGTTGCCTATAGTACTAATTAAACAACTTCCGTCTTTTTCATTATCCATAACAAAATGATTCAGATATATGAGCAAGTGCATCAATGTGAGCATATTTGCTTAGATAAAATCCTTCTTTTAACTTATCATCTCCTTTCATTTTTCTATCACATTTTTCACTCATAAACTTTACCAAATCATTATAATGATTATATCAATCAGTATTATGGCTTCCATTTTTTTGAGTTATCGAACCGTATTTTTCTCGTCATAAATGGGGGAAAATTACAGTGTTTTAAATATTATGTGGGATTCCTTATTTCGCCTCCCAATGATGCTCAGAATATTCCAGTAAACAGTCGTACCGGTGTTGACTTACCTGCTAAATTAAATTATTCATATCTATATTGGAAGTCCTAACCCGATCTATTATTTTGTTGTATACTTCTTTTGCCAAATTGAACTCTTCGGAATTGACATATGACAGGATATCTGTCTTTTTGTATATCTTTCCCGAAGTAATATCTTCCAGCACGCTTTGTGCCAAATCGGCAGAGAAGTACCTGAATATAATCTGCTCTATTTCTTCATCGTCAACTTTGTTGGCCTTCAGTTCAAAATAAACTTTCAGAATCTCATAGTAGCCATGCTCACCCTTAGGATAATATCCTTTTTCATAAGCATACATAAAATGCTCGTACGCTTCGCTGTATCTTGCAAGAGACATTTCAACCAGTGCAAGAACAAACTGTGGGCACCTGGTATCCGGTGCTTTAACAGGAACTCCCATTACCTCGCACATCCAGTTGTTGTTTTCTTCCGCATTAAAGAATTTCGGGCTGTTCATCTGAAGCTTCAGGAAATCGATTAAATCAAGTTTTTCTTCTTCGCTGCACCTTTTTAATCTGGACAGCATCATTATCTCATTCTTATCACTTCTTCTGTTTGCGTTATATTCTTTGTAATCACTGAAATTCTTGTCCACCATTACAGTTGAGTAACCGGTTACAAACATTTCGTATGCAGGGAATCCCAGGAAAGAAACATCCCTTGCAAATACCTGTTCCCCGTCCTTCTCTATGAGACTGCAAATGGTCTTAACGTCCTGCTTGTAATCGCTGTTTCCTTCAAATGCGGTCCACTCTTTGAATTCGTAGCTGCTCTTGCCTGCAAAATATGCTATCGGCAATTCACCGTTACTGTTCTTCAAAGCCTTGTAGAAACGTGAACGTCTGTTGAATTCGTCGCTTCTTCCGGGAATCTTTACAAATGAATCCTCGCTGAAGGATAACTCCATTCCGCCTTCAAGGAATTCACCCACACTGTTTACACCACCGGATACTTGGCAAATCTCCGTGAAACATCTTTCGATGGCATGCTCGAAATCCGGATGTGAGCCGAAATTGTATTTATAAAGTCCGCTCTTCTCATTTATGGTAAGGATTCCGAGCACCGGAAGTCCCTTTCCCAAAGAACAGTCACGAATTTCCACCTTCAATCCTTTGCTTCGCGCGTCCTCTATAATCGCATAAGCGGGATACCTTTTTAAAACCTCATCGGGAACCACGGGAGGAACGATTCCGTCCATAAAAATGGATTTAATAGCCATTCGTTCCATTATTTCGCACAATCCTTCTACCATTGCCTCTTCGGGAGCATTTCCTGCACACATGCCATTGCTTCGAAGGGATCTGTATAATTCGGAATAAGGAAGATATAAAACCTTATTGTCCCTTACACTGAAAAATTTTGCCGCATAAATTGTATTCGGGAAATCCTTTTCGGGTTCCATGAGCAACTCGTCACATACTCTGTTAACGCTGTCCATGCACTCGTTGCCGTTAAGGCTGTGAAGCTGTGCTCTGTTCTTAACCTCTACGGCATCGGGCCAATTCTTCAATATATCCAAGAAAGACATTCCAACATTACCTGAAAGAAGGATAAGATTTTCAATTCTCTCCATCAGTTCACCATAACCGCTGGCAAGACAATAGATGCTATTTGTTCCTTTACCCAAAGTACGTATTATATTCGAATTTTCAATGCTTACCGCACAGGAAAACAACTGATTATTAACATTTTTCCAATACTTCTCATATGTATGTATTCCCAATTCCCCAAATATACCGCGAATTTTATTTACCGTATTAAGGGGCAAATCCATTTTGTACTGTCTTTGCATAACTCTCTCCTTATTTACTTAATTTTAAAAACTCGTTTAGGGTTCTAATAGTTTCTTTATCAGTTCCAGCTCGTCTTGCTCTATCTCATCGAGCATTTCAAGTTTCTTTAACAGAATATCCGGGGTTGCTTTATTGGTATAACTGTTCTTAAAAACAGTATTTCGTATAGACAGCCATTTTTTCCTTATTTCTTCAGCTTCCTCTTTAAATTCTTTTCCATCAAACAATTCCATAACATATCCAAAGGCTATCTTTGAATTGATTACATCTGTCAGGAACTGAACGATATCCCCAATCTTTGAAAAATATTCCTCTTCATTCTCCGAAAACCACAGCATTTTCTCTTTAAAAGCTCTTATGGCCGGCTGTGTTTCTTCAAAGGAATCCTTCAATGCGGCAAATGCTTTAACCGGATTAATGTCATTATTCTCTGTCACACCATTGCCTGTCTTTTTATAGCAGTACAAGGTCGGCTTGTTTTCTTCTCCGTAAAGTTTAACTACGCTTCTGTAGCATTTAATCAAATCGCTGTAGCAGATTTTACGTGGAGCATAATCAAGATTTTCCTTTGCGGTATGCTCCAGAATACTGAATTCTTCCTCAAGCTCATCGTAACCGTATACAAGAATTGTATGTGGCCAGTGCTCCTTCATGAAGGTATCGTATCGCCCCTTTTCGTAGAAACAATCGATATACACTATCACAAGTTCGTCACTGTCCAGATGTTGTTTTATGGCTTCACATATATCCGTCTCTTCGGCAAAGGCCTTCTCTTCGACTCCGAAGCCTTTAAGAATCTCTGCCCGTTCTCTGGCGCATTTCCATTCCAGCTTTGCTCCCAAGGTTGCTTCCTTACGGAGTACCGGAACGTAAGAACCAAGTATCACCTTTTTGTCCACACCGTATTTTTTAAGTATCGGAAGCAGTGAATTGTAAAAGCAGTCAATATAGAAAATGTCACAGAAGGGTTCTATATTTTCCGCTTCATATGAATACTCTGTTCGCATTGTCTACCTCTGTCCTAAAAATTCTCGTCTATACTTCTTATGGTGCATCTGCTGCCCATTGATATAAAATCAGTTACACTTCCGTCAAGTATTCCGGCCTTCTTCAGTTCAACCTCCAGCCTGATAACAAGAAGTGAATGACCACCTATTTCCGAGAAAATGTCATCGATTCCGATTTCCTCGCTTTCCATTCCCAGAACCTTAGCCCAGACATCTCTAATTTTGCTCTGTCTCTCATTGGCCGGTGGAACGATTTCTCCCGCATGTTCCATCATTCTCTGGGGAAGGGGAAGATTCTTTCTGTCAATCTTTCCGTTATCGTTCAAGGGGAATTCCAGCAAAGAAACATACATCTTCGGAATCATATATTCCGGAAGCTGGCCGCGTAGATAAGCCGTCAGTTCCTCGGGTGTAATTTCCTCTTCTGTCACGAAATAAGCTATGAGAGCCTTGTCATTTTCCGTAGTACCCCTAACCAGTACAAGGGCATCGTTTATACCGTTGTATTGCTTTAACTGATACTCGATTTCACCGGTTTCTATTCTGTAGCCTCGGAGCTTTACCTGAAAATCATTACGCCCCATAAACTCCAGATTTCCGTCATAATACCATCTGGCGCTGTCACCGGTTTTGTACATAATCGAATTGCCCTTTACAAAGGGATCCTTCACAAACTTCTCTTCCGTCAGTGTCTCATCATTGATGTAACCGTCAGCCAGACACTGTCCTCCTATGTACAAATCTCCCTTTATTCCTATGGGTAAAGGTCTGCGTTTCTCATCCAGTACATAATATTTTGCATTTTGAATCGGTTTACCATAGGGTATGCTTACCCAGCCCGGATGTACCTCTCCGATATCGTAATAGTTTGAATAAATCGTTGCTTCCGTGGCACCGCCCAGAGCCGTAACTTTACAATTGGGTGAAATCTTCTTAATCTCTTTTGAAAGGTTAAGATCAACCCAGTCGCCTCCCGTAAGAATTCTCTTTAAGCGACTCCTGCTGCCTTCACTGTATTCGTCAAAAAGCGGCATCAACTGCTGAATTACACTGGGGGCCGAATCCCATACGGTAATATCCCCGGAGCACAGTCTCTTCATCAGGTAGTGATGGTCTCCCATTTTGTCGGTCGGAACGATTTCTATAATTCCTCCTACAGCCAGCATTCCCCAGATGTCATATACAGACAGGTCGAAGCACAGGCTTGTGACAAAGAGCATTCTGTCATTTTTTCCAATATCATACTGTCTGTTCAGATATTCGATAACATTGACAACCGGTTTGTGTGAAACTACAACTCCTTTAGGTTTTCCCGTGGAACCGGATGTAAATATTACATAGGCATGGGCATCGGAATTAATGTTATTGTCCGGATTATCAACAGTACCGTCGCTGTAATTCTCAACCGTAAACACATCCTTTATAAACCCGGTTTCAGCCTTGATACCCTCCAGTTTTTCCTTCTGATCCTCGGTGGTAATGATTTTACTTATATGCAAATCATCGATTTCCTTAACTATTCGGCTGTTGGGATGAGTACTCTCAAAGGGAATGTACATGCAGTTTGCTTTTGAAGCGGCCACCACAGCCATTACCATTTCTATATCACGTTTAACAAGAATTCCGATTGGTTCCTCGGGACTGCTGCCTGCATCCCTGATGGCACGTGCCAGTAAATTGGTCCTCTCGTTAAGTTCCTTGTAGGTTACCTGTCTGTCATCACATATTACAGCCACAGCATCGGGATTCTGTGACGCATTTTTTTCAAACATCTCATGAAGCAGAAGGCTGTCACTGTATTCATGCTCCGTTTCGTTAAATTTATATATAACCTTTTCTTTTTCCCTGTTTGATACAAATTCAATATCGTCTGTACATATCTGCTCATCTCCCGTAACAGCCTCGGCAATTGTTGCAAAATGCGTACATATTTCTTCAATAAATTGAACATCAAAAACCGCTTCGTTAAAGGTTGCTTTAATTCTGAGACATTCACCGGGAATAAAGACCGTATTGATGTCGTAACTGGTCTGTTCGTAGGCTACACTCTTCTCTATTCTGTATGGTTTATCGCTGTTGTCGAGGCCTGAAGAATAGTAATTTTCAAATGCGATTACCAAGTGCAACAAATCATTCTTTAAGGGATTGGTGTTCATAACCTCCGCAAGCTGAAGGTAGGAATGCTTCTCCGAAGCAACCATTTCCGCCATTACTTCCTTCAACAGCTCCGTAAATTTCTGATTGTCTTTTGAGGTTACTCTGAAAGGAATCGTATTAATCAGCATTCCCACAATCGAATCTACATTATCCAGTTCTGCAGGTCTTCCGGAAACAACCGTCCCGAATACCACATCCCTTTTCCCTGTCATACGCTGAAGAAGAATTCCGAATATGGCATGAACCAGGGAACTTAAGGTACACTGATTCTTTCTGCAATATTCATTCATCCTCTGTGTCAGTTCTTCTGAGCAGGCATATTCTATGGCATTTCTCCTGTAGCCTGTATTCTGCTTCCCGTTATAGGTTTTGGGAATCTCAACAGGTTCCTCATAACCCTTAAGGAGCTTCTTCCAGTAAAACAGGCTTTCGCCCTTGCTTTTATTCATTTCCAGCCACTTGATGTACCGGCCCATATTGACAGGTTCCGGAAGGGAAACTTCTTTACCTGTCAGAAGTGCATCATATACCTTGTATATTTCGCTCATTACTATTCCGACAGACCAACCGTCCAGAATAATATGGTGGAAGGTATAAATAATATTTACAATCTCTCCGGGACATTTGAAAACATGTACACGAAACAGCATGTTCCTTGACAAATCCATTCTGTTCTGCCTGTCGGCATTCAGGTAATCCGTAATCTTGGCCTCACAGGCTTCTTCCGATTCTGCTTCAAGATTCGTTACCCCAATTTCGACAGGTCGCTGTGCGAGAACAACCTGCTTGGCTTCATCAAGGTTCTGATACATAAAAACCGTACGAAGAACGCTGTATCTTTGAATTACCATGTTTATACTTTGAGCAAGTATATCCTCGTCTATTTGTCCCCTGATTATTGTTCTGTTCTGAACATGATCGGTACCTGCGTCCGTATTAATAAGCGAATTGTACAGCATACCCGACTGCATTGCAGTCAATCCGTATACCGCTTCAATCTTTTTTTCACTCATATTATTCTCCAATCTACTCTATACCAATCTGTCCGAGCATCGCTTCTATACTCTGCATATCGTCAACGGATATGTCTGAATCCGAGTTCAGTCTGTTGCCTGTTCCCGCATTGCAGATATCCATGCAATACTCCGTAAATCTTTCAAGATTATCCTTAAACTGATTCATTATTCCCTCAACAAGTCCCTCGATAAGGGAACCCTCGCAATAGGTTGCCTTAAACTGCATCCGTCCGTTTACAGTAACACCGTTTATCTCCAGAGCATATTCATGCTTTTCTTCCGAAGCGGTGTTGCCGCTAAAGCCGAAGGGTGCCTGTCTGAAATTGTTCTTCTCCACATCTACACTGATATCTCCCAGGAAGTTAAATAAAATTTCAAACTGTTTGTCGAAGTTTACCCTGCTGTCTCCACAATCTTCTCTACAGTATTTAAGAATGCTGTAATCAAAGCCCTTATGCGGAATCTCGTCCATGGCCTTTTTGACTTCCTTAAGAAGTGAATCAACACCGGCAAGAGATCCCATATTAATGATTACAGGATACATGGATGTAAACCAGCCCACTGTTCTTGAAACATTAAGGTTTTCTCCCAGTATCTCTCTTCCGTGGCTCTCCACCATAATCGGAATTATATTCTTTCCGCAGGTAACGCTTACAGCCTTGGAAAGTGCCGTCAGCAAAAAGCCTGTCATATCTGTGTTAAATGCCTTATGAACATCCTCCGACAAATGCGAGGTTGTTTCTTCATCAAGTTCAATAACAGTCTGCAGCTGTTTGTTTGCTGTCTCTTCCGTCACCTCAAACACCGGTTCTGCCTTTGCAAGCGCATTGTTCCAGTACTCCAGTTCATACTGTCTTGCATCTTCATTGGCATAACTGTTTACCCATTTGGCCCATGCCATATATGAGCTGGTCTTGCCCGGATCCTCGGCGTTAATATCACTGAGCAGCATATCCATATCATCCAGAATGACTCTCCATGAAACTCCGTCAATTATGAGATGATGAACCATTACAAACATGTAATTACCGTTTTCTGTCTTGATATAATCCCAGGCTGCAAGAGGTCCTCTTTCAATGCTCAATTTATCCGAAAGCCGTTTTCCGAAAACTGTAATATTCTTTATCAGTTCCTCCTCATCAAGACTCTGTTCTTTGTGGTAATAATTATTACCGTCTTCCGAATAGAAGCATCTGATATCACCGTCTGTATTTTCAAATCTCATACGGAAGGCATCATGCATTTCAACAAGTTTGTCCCATACCCGAGTCAGCATTAATGGCGATATATTATCACTGAGTTTGATTGCCATGGACTGGAAATAACCGTCTGGATTATTAAGTTTTCTTTCAAAGAAATACCTCTGGATGGGTGAAAGCATTATTTCACCGCTCAAGTCCTCTACAACCGCTTCGAATTTTTGCAGATGTCTGCTAAGGGACTGAATCTGCGGATACATAAATATCTCTTCTATTCCCACCTGATAATTCATCTTATACAACTTGGCTGCAACTCTGATTGCCTTAATGGAATCACCGCCCAATGCAAAGAAGTCATCAAGAATACTGATGTTTTCTTTTCCGAGAATTTCCTCATATATTGAAACCAACATTTCTTCAGTGGGAGTGGTTGGAGCAACATACTCTTCCTTAACATCCAAATCCACCATCTGAAGAAGCAGTGAATCCACATCAACCTTTCCGTTCTGGTTAACGGGAATTGCATCTACTCTGTAAAAATGAGCTGGTATCATATAATCCGGAAGAGTAGTCTTCAGGAACTCTCTGAAATCCGAAGCATTTTTGTCGCCGATTACCGTCAGGAATGCACAAAGCTGTTTCTGACCGGGTTCAGTTTCAACACACCTTACTACACAACTTCCCACATTCTCCGAAGCAGAAAGTGAATTTTCAATTTCTCCCAGACCGATTCTGTAACCCTTTAACTTAATCTGATTATCACGTCTTCCCAGGAATTCCATTTCCCCGGTGGATTTCATAAATGCATAGTCACCGGTTTTATATATTTTTCCCTCATCAAGGTCATTTTCTTCTATAAAACTGCTTTGGGTAGCTTCCGGGTTGTTGTAGTACTCCCTTGCCAGTCCGAAGCCCGCCAAATACATTTCTCCGGATACACCGTAGGGAACACATTTGCCATATTCATCCAGCAGGAATATTCTTGTATTGTCTGCAGGAATTCCTATGGATACAGAACCTGACTTATCGATTTCTTTGTCATATCTATGAATCATACAACCTACGGTTGCCTCTGTGGGACCGTACTCGTTATAAAAATCGACTTTCCTTCCGAACTTTGCAGTTATACGCTCCACAATGTCCACATTAAGGTTATCACCACCCACAATGAACTTCTCAATTCTGCTTTCAGAGCAGTCTATTTCATCAAGTATCAGCATATGGACCGGGGTCAGTTTCATAATATTGACTCTGTTGTCATTTAGAATTGTTCTGATTAACGCTCCCTTGTCTGAACCGCCATATACTATTACCTTTCCTCCGGTAATAAGAGGCATATATATTGATGTCACGGTAAGGTCAAATGAAATTGAACTGTAAAGGGGTACGCAGCACTCCTTAGTGCCTGCATAGACCTTAGCTGCCCATGTAATATAATTGGCCAGTCCCTTATGACGTATAACGGCACCCTTGGGTTTTCCCGTTGAGCCCGAAGTGAATATCATATATGCACAGTCATCCAAAGTGACTTCAACATCCGGATTGGTGCAATTTCCCGAAGTATATATGTTCTCATCCGTTACATCTATATATCTGTATCCGGAAATGATAGTCTCTCCCAGTCCCATAACCAGTGACGCATTTCCCATTCCCAGCATGTATTCAATGCGCTGCATAGGATATGAATCATTAATGGGAAGATATATTGCTCCGGCCTTTAAGGATGCAAGCATTGAGATTACAATCTCTGCGGTGGTGTCCATAATGATTCCTATAACATCACCTTTTTTAATGCCATTCTCCATTATCCGGTGTGCCAGAGTGTTGGCTCTTCTGTTGAGCTCACCATAGGTAATCTCTTCATCTCCCGATACAACAGCCACGCTGTCGGGATTATCGCAGGCCTTCTTTTCGAACAATGTAATAACGGTTTCTTCCACATTGCCGTATGGCTTGTTATACTGCTCATTCCAAAATGCTTTTTCCTCATTGGTAAGGTAATCAATATCCTTAAGAAGTATTCCCGCATTTGAAAGGCACGCTTTAATCAGCACCTCTATATGTCGAAGCATTGTCTCCGCAAATAATCTGTCAGCTCTGCCCTTTCTGTATTTAAGTGTCAGCTGGTAGCTTCCGTCCTTATCACTCATATCGAATACGAAATCACTGTCGTAATTACAGTCAGGCTCGCCGATTGTACAGGTTACATTGCTCAGGTTTTCTACTTTCCCTTCCTTACCTTCATCCAGATGCTCAAGCACCTGTTCAATGGGGTATTCCTGATTCTTTATCACCTCTGCCAGTCTGTTCTTAACTTCACCCAGATACTCACGGAATGACATTTCCCCTCTGATTTCCGTCAATAGAGGAAGACTTCTGTTAAATCCATATTTACTGTTCTGCTCTGGAACAAAAACTACCACCTGCTTCTCTCCCGTATATCTGTGAAGAAGGTACTCCACAAGACTTAAGAAAATAACATAGGTAAGCATCTTATTCTTTCCGCTGATTCTGTCAATCATCTGCGCAACAGAAGAATCGGTTTTGAGACTTATCATGGAATAATCGGTTCCTGTAGATTCAAGCCCGTATTGCTTAATCAGTGTATTTGAATCTACCAATACCAGATAATCACTCCAAAACACACGTCTGAATCTGAATTCTTTAGAAGACAATAATATGTTTAATTCTGACTGATTCATTATTTCTCACCAATTTCTTTAAAATGCAAAATCACCGCCAAAGAGTGAATCCTCTTCCGCCTTTACTTCTTCCTGCATACATGCGGCTTTAAATCTGTTAATTACTTCTTCGCTGACCTCTGTTCTTGATTTGTCTGCGACCTTTTCCCTGATACCGTCTGCAAATGTATTGACGATATTCTTTATCTGATCCATAGGCATGTCTCTGTGAATGAGATGGTATACGCTGTCCATGTCAAAGTTGTACTGAGGAAGCCAAATGGAGTTCTTGATTGTACAGATGATTCTGTCTATTTCATCCATAGCCTCTGTTGCAGACATGGTGTTGTGTGTCCACTCGAAGTTTGAACCTACTATGCCGTATTTTTCTCTTTCCTGATAGATTGGTGTAATCGCCTCACAGTACCACATCTGTGAACGATAGAATGTAGGCTTCATCTCCTCTATAAATTTAATGGTTGCATCTACCGTTTCCTTTGTCTCTCCCGGGAATCCCGTAATAAATGAGTCAAATGTCAGAATCTCGTAATCGTTGAGAAGCTTATGACCGCGATAGAATTCCTCAACGGTAACACGCTTATTCATGTTGTTAAGTATTTCCTGACTGCCGGATTCGATTCCCAGAAATACACCTTCGCATCCGCTTTCCTTCATAAGGGAAACCATTTCTTCATCAGCAAACTGACATCTGAAATATGAATGCCATTTGAAGTCATACTTCTTGTCTATCATCATTCGCATTAAATCCTTAAAACGCTCCGGTGGAACATTAAAGGTATCGTCTATGAAATGAACACAATGTGTTTTTCCTATTTCGTTGAGTTTGTCCAGCTCATATTCAATTGCCTTTAAACTTGTTGTCTGGTATTTGCCCGCATGCTGGGGAAAACCGCAGAAGGAACATGAGAAAGGACACGAAATGGCTGTTCTTAATGCAACATATTCTCCTACTCTGTCCTTATACAGGCTCCAGTCAACCATGTTATTTTCAAGAATATTGTTCTCACGCTCCGATGAATAAACCACATATTCATCGCCTTTTTTGTAGTAGATATTATTGATACAGTCAGTGGGCTTATTGTCCCTTAATGCCTCTGTAAGATCTGCCAGTGCCTTCTCACCCTGAGAGCTGTTGATGTAGAAATCTGCTCCTATCTGTCTGAATACATACTGAACCGTTGTATCAGCCTGTGTTCTTATGTTGGTAGATACGAAGGGACCTCCCACAGCAACCTTTACATCAGGCTTGATTTCCTTTATAAAGCTCATAATCTCAAGAATCGGGAATACGGAAACGTATAATGTGGTTGTGATTCCCACTACACCAACTTCACAGGTTTCAAGTATTTCCCTGATGTAATCCTTTTCCTCCTGGAAAGAATTAACATAGTCAAATGTAAGTCCCGCACGGTGAAGGAATGTTCCCAGATATGCGATTCCGGCACTGAAGGTATCCCCCATGCACAAATCACTGCTGTCAAATACGGAATATGAATTAATCAGATCCGGCAGTGTATAAAGGTGATTTTTGTAAGTCAGGAAACTGTAATTCAAATCCCTGTAAGCTCCCGAAGTCTCACCCATTGATCTGACCATCTTTTCATATTCACTAAACTTCATTTCATTATGACCTATAAGAAAACAATCAATTCTTTTACTCATTTATAACCTCCTGTTGTCCTGTAGTTCCCGCTAAAAATTAAAATTCACTCCGTCCAGAGAGAACTCATCGCTTTCTCCGGCATCACTGAAGTCTCTCAACTTCAGGTCTTCTATTCTGACACTTCTGTCATCAATGAATGCTTCCAGTATTGTCACGTAATCATCCAGCATTCCAATTACCGTTTCCTTAAGGAAAAGAGATGTCGCATAGGTAATACCGAAATCTATATGATTCACATAATCACACATGGTCATAATGATATCGAAACGAGCCTTTATCATTTCATACTCAAGAACGCTGAACTTCAGTTCCTTCATCTTTACTTCTTCATACTTGGTTATTGTAAATACTGCATCAAAAAGCGGATTCCTTGAACCGTCTCTCTTGAAGTTCATACTTTCAATCAGATCGTCAAGCTGATAATCCTGATTTCTGTAGGCTTTATAGGAAATATCCGTAAGTTCTTTTATAAACTCATCCAGGCTCATACCACCCTTTGGAAATGCTCTTATTGGAAGTGTATTTACAAACATTCCAACATTATTCTCTATAAGCTTCGAGTTTCTTCCCGAGGTTGCTACTCCTACAACCAGATCCTCCTGATTGCTGTATTTCTCAAGAAGTATGTAGTAAGCGGCCAAAAGCAGAATATGAAGTGAAGTATTGCAGGTTCCCGCAAGTTTCTTAAGTTTTGAGGTCATGTCGGCCTCCAAAACAGATTCAACCCTTGTTCCCTTGAAATCACGTTCCGCAGGACGCTCAAAATCATATGGCATCTGCAATACCGGAATACTGTCCTCAAATACCTTATGCCAGTAATCCCTCTGAGGTTTTATTCTGCCCGACTTATCACATTCTATTTGCCACATTGTGTAATCCCGGTAGTGGAACGGCAGCTTTGGCAGTTCTCTTCCTTCGTAGAGAGCAACAAACTCATTCATGATTACACCTGTTGACGTTCCGTCGGAAATAATGTGGTGCATATCAATTATGATTACGTTCTTCATATCATTCAGATGAAGGATTCCCACTCTGAAAAGAGGCGCTTCCTTCAGGTCAAATTTTCTGAAGAATGCCATTACCTTTTCCGATACCTCATCCTCTGTCACATTGGATACCTCAACCTCAAAAACGGAATCATTATGAATAATCTGAACAGGCTCATCCTCTATAAAATCAAATGTGGTTCTTAATGATTCGTGTCTTTCAACAATACTCATAAATACAGATTTTGCTTTTTCTATATCAAGAGGTCCGTCAACCATAAAGGCTCTGTTCATGTTGTATACGGAACCGATATTTCTGTACCAGTCCATAACAAACATTCTTTTCTGAGGTGACGAAAGCGGATATGCCGGCAATTCTTCCGCCTTCTTCAGGTAAAGGAACAAATCGTCACTGTTACCTGTCTTATCCCTGCATATTCTTGTTACGGCATTGATACTGCCCTTTACCAGAATATCCGAAATGCTGACGCTGACATTCAATTCGGAAGCAAGGGTATTCACAATCTTTAAGGCAATGAGCGAATCGCCTCCCAGTTCAAAGAATCCGGTATCTCTGTCGATGTTACTGCTTCCCAGTACCTTCTCATATATTCCTGCAACAGAGTCTTCAATACTTAAGGCAGCGCTTTTTTCCTTCACCTGCTCCGCCTCAGGCTTCTTTACCCAGCACCTTTCTCTGGCAAATGGATAAAGAGGAAGACTCTGATTATTTACTTTTGTAGCAAAACAGCTTTCAAGGTCTCCAATCTCGGAACTACCCGTTGCTTCGCCCTTCAAATAATCTTTGAGAAGGGAACTCAGTTCCTCCTTCGATTCCACCTTAAATACAATCTGTTTCTCATAACGCTTTCTCCTGAAAGCGAGTGTATAACATATCTCATAAAGCCCTGCGGAACTGTCATCCAGATATTCTACAAATGCTTTCCCATACTCCCGCAAAGCCTCCTGGGTCTTTGCGGAAAGTATAAACGGAAGTTTTCCCTTTACTTCTACCGGCTTGTCCTGACAGATATATTCTCCCAGCACCGCATGGGCATTTGTACCGCTCAATCCCCAGGCACTTACGCCTGCGTACCTTACGCTGTCACAGGACCATTCCATAGCCTTCTGTGGAATATATAAGGGTGAATTCCAGAAATCGATTTCTAAATTTGGTACCTGAAAATGAGCAAGGGGTGGAATAACCCTGTTATTCATCATCAGTATTACCTTTATGATTCCCGCCATTCCGGCACAGTTGTCCAAATGACCAATATTGGCTTTAACGGAACCTATACCACAGAATCTCTTCTTGTCCGTATAGCCTGCAAATGCCTTCTTAATGCCTTCTATTTCAATTGGATCACCGAGCTTCGTTCCCGTTCCGTGTGCTTCTATGTATCCTGCTTTGGATATATTGACTCCGGCCTTCTTCCAGGTCTTCTTTATTACTTCCGACTGAGCCACGGAATTTGGTGCCGTAATTCCTATTGTTCTGCCATCCTGATTAACACCGGTTCCTTTTATGACCGCATATATATGGTCCTTATCCGCGATTGCTTTGGATAACGGCTTTAGGAAGACTGCCGCAACACCTTCGCCACCGCCTGTTCCGTCGGAACCGTTATCAAAGGTTCTTGTTCTTCCGTCACTTGCCTCTATTCCTATGTTGAATTCACTGACAAGGGGCAGCAAATCAAGTCTCACGCTTCCCACCAGCGCATTGTCACAGTCACCTTCTCGAAGTGCCTGACATGCAAGATGAAGGGCCACAAGCGAACCCGAACATGCTGTATCAAGAATCATATTCGGTCCGTGAAGGTCAAGAATGTACGAGATTCTTGCTGCGGTAACGGGGACCTTATTGCCCACTGCCGCCATATCCAGATTCTCATGCTCCATCACATCCACGAAGTCGTAATATACATTTGAAAGAGAACTTTTATTGGCAAAATACACTCCCGTATTGCTGCCTTCAATTGTTCCAAGATATCCCGCATCTTCAATTGCGTGAAATGCGCACTGAAGAAAAAGTCTCTGATTGGGATCCATCAAATCCGCTTCCCTTTTGGAAATCTTAAAATATGAATAGTCAAATTCGTCAACACTGCCAAGATATGCAAGCTGTTTGTACTTCGGCTGTTTTTCCGGATCAAGAGCACTGAAATAATCATCAGCGTCTTTCTTTCTGGCAGTCGGAAAATCAATAATACAATCCTTTCCTTCTCTGATTGCCTTCCAGTATTCCTTTGCATTGTCAGCTGTTCCAAGGCGCATATCCATGCCTATTACAGCAATATCTTCCTGACCGTTAACAGTGCCTTCACTGTGAATAACAGTTGCACTCTTTCCCGATATTTCAGATAAACTTGGTATACTTTTCATTTTTTATCCATCCAATCTGCTGTGATGTTCCTTTAGGAATATGAATTAAGAATGTATTCCAGTACATCTCCTGTCTGTCCCAGCAATTCCCTGACATTGTCCGAATTGACTCTGTTTGTATCAAAATATACCGATATTTTTAATTCATTTTCATCCTCTGTAATTCCGACAAATATATCAAAGTTACCGATTTGACCTTTACCGTTCATTCCTCCAACAAAATATAGTCTGTCTTCTCGCTTCATAAATGTAACTTCATCCGCGAAAGTTTTTGATGTAAGCCCTTCATATGCCTTCTTAAACAAATCATCAAAATCCTCAACCGCATCCATGTCGCAGTCAAAAATTCTTATGCAACCGTCGCAGCATTTCCAGGGCAACTGAGGGTTTTCCCCTGTTATCTGGTTCCAGATATATGCATATACCGCCGTAAAAACCGCATCCGTCGAAATCTTGAACCTTTGATTCAGTCTTTCTATTCCCTGCAATTTTTCATCCTCCAGAGATATATAGAAACTGTCAGTCCCAATGCTGTTATGGGAAGTATCAAACCATTTTTCTGACACCTTCAGACCTACAAGGTCCGCTACCGGACTTTGTTCCTCCATAAGTGCCGCAAGCCTTCCGATTGTAGGATGTACAAAAAGCTCCACCATCCTTAAATCAAGTCCGATTTTGTCCTTAAGCAATGTCTGTAACTTAATCAGAAGAATTGAATTTCCTCCCACATCGAAGAAATTATCATCAAGCATGATGTCTGTTCTTCCCAGCAATTCAGCCCATATATCCTTTATGATATTCTCGTTATTGCTCAGTTTCTCATCTGTAACATTTTCCCGGATACATACCAGACTCAGCAGCTTTTCCATATCCAGCTTGCCGTTTTTATTCATAGGAAATGCATCAACTTTTGTAAATGCTACAGGAATCATGTATTCCGCAACCCTCTGTCTCAGGAAATGTCTCAGTTCCTTTTCAGGTATATCTTCCCGGGAAATATAGAATGCGAGCAAACGCTTCTCAATTCCGGAACTCTCATCCACAACCACCAGTGCAGCGTCAATCTTCTCGTATTCAAGAAGATTTTGTCTTATCTCATTGATATCCACTCTGTAACCGTGAATCTTAACCTGCTTATCTTTTCTGCCGACAAATACAATCTCACCGCTTGGAAGTCTGTAACCGTAATCTCCGGTTTTGTAAATTCTGTCATATTCATTGCTGTAAGGATTTCCGGTAAATCTTCCGGTTTCGGCAGTGTTAAGGTAACCCTTTGAAATGCCTTTCCCGGCTACACATATTTCACCCTGAGTTTCATAGGGTACACGCTTGCCATTCTTATCAAGAATGTACACGGCACTGTTATCTATGGGCCTTCCGATTATGGGGTTCATATTATGGATAATATACATCCCCGGAACAAGCTTTTTAAATACTGTTCCAACGGTAGTTTCCGTCGGACCATAGTGGTTCATTATTTCAATTCCCGGGTATCTGTCCATAAATGCGTTAACTTCATCTGCATTAAGGCTTTCTCCACCAAGTACAATCAGTCTGAGTTTTCCAAGTTCTTCCTCGCAATCCGCAAAGAGGAATGAAAACAGAGTTGGTGTCATTTTCAGATAATCAATGCCCTGCTCCCTGATATATTTCAGTGCAGTGCTCTTTTCCAGGTAATCGTTCTTCTTAGGCAAATGCAACGTGCCCGCCATGGCAAGTGTGGGATATACAACGCTGTAGCCCAGATCGAAATTAAATCCTGAAAGCAGTGCCGATGATACTCCCGGGTTCAGCTTGTTCTCTCGTATAAACCAGCCTGTATAGTTGGCAAGGTTGCTTTGTGTAACCATAACGCCTTTGGGGACTCCTGTTGTTCCCGAAGTATATATAATGTATGCGACATCATCTCCTGCGGGAAGGCTGTCTGTTTGATTGTTTTCCCCGAGACTGTAATTCCAGTCCGCATCCTTCATAATATCCGAAAGGGTAAGGGTTTTGATTCCCTCGACCTCTATGGTGTTATCTTCATCAGCAATAAGAATCTTTGCCTTTGAATCCTTTACACAATATTCGATTCTTGCGAGTGGAGTGGCAACATCCAAAGGAAGGTAAGCAGCACCAAGCCACATAATTGCCAATGCACATTCAATCAGTTCGACACAGGGCTCCATTGCTATCGCAACAACATCACCGCTTCCGATTCCCAAAGCCTTAAATCCGGCCTTTATTTCTTTAGTTTCTGCCAGTAATTCGTCGTAGGTAATCTCTCTCCCGTCACTGACAACTGCCGTTAATGGGAGCCTGTCCGATGCATTCCTACAGATTGCTTCTATAACCGACTCAAAGTCACCGGGAACTTTTCTTCCCAATTCGTATTTCTCGATATCCTTCTCATCATCCTCTGAAATGACTGAAATATCCTCCAGCGCCTCATCCGGATGCTCTGTCATCTGCTCCAACACTTTTAAGTATTTATCAAGCACGCCCCAGGCCGTAGACTCTTCAAATAAGTCTGTATTGTACTGAAGCATAAATATGACACATTCGTCATTAGCCACAGTGAGGGTAAAATCGTACTTAGCCACATCCGGCATATAATCTATTACTTCACAATTACAATCCTCAAGTGGTAACCGCATCTTGTCGAAGTCTCTCATTACAAACATCACATCAAAAAGCGGTTTGCGATTGGTAACCTTTGAAATCGAAAGCTCGTCTACCAGTTCCTCAAAGGGATAATCTTCGTGCTCGTAAGCGCCAATAAGGTTTTCGGAAAACTTAGTCACATAATCCTTCACCTTAAGTTTCCCTTCAATAATGCTTCTTATGGCAAGAACATTGATAAATATGCCCTGAATATCGGAATATATTGCATTATTTCTTCCAAGTGTGGGAATTCCCGTCACCACATCCACAGCACCGGATATTTTGGAAAGCATAACATTATAGGCTGCCAGCAAAAGTGAGAACTCTGTTGTATTCATTGATGCGGCACAATCGGCAATTCGCTTTGTAAGTCCTTCATCTGCTTTGAAGACAATACATTTGCCCTCATGTCCCACAACTTCTTTCCTTGTATAATCGGTGGGATAATTTAATGCCTCGGGAAGGTTTTTAAATATATCGTGCCAGTATTCCCTATTCTTCTCTTTATTCTTTTTAATTTCTCTTTCATTAAGTACATACTCCGCATACTGATATAGCGATGTCTGTACACTCTGCCCGTTATATCTTTCGGCCAGCTCCTCCGTAAACATCTTTATTGAAGCACCATCTGTGATAACATGATGAAACTCAAACATAAGAACATTGTCGCCAAACAATACAGTTCTAAAAAGTGGCAACTGTGTAAGTTCGAATTTTTTCGACCATGCTTCATAATCGATTTTCTCAAATAAACAATCTGTTTTCTCAAGGGTAACCTTATATGGATCGTTAATTATCTGAACCGGCTCCCCATCGACAAAATCGAAGGTTGTTCTAAGAATCTCATAATTATTAACCATTTCCGTTAGCGATTTTTCCAATCTCTCGATATCCAGACTCTCACTTACCTTAAAGAAAACCGGGATATGATAACTCTTACCCACATCCTCTATCTGCTCCAGCAAGAATATTCGCTTTTGAGCCGATGACATCGGAACCATACGGTCATATTCGAAATGATAAATCCCATCATTTTGATGAGTACCTTCCTTCTCAATCGCTTTCGCAATTTTTCTTAAGGAATCTGCTCTGAAGATAAAACTCATTTCAAGATCAACCCCAAACTCATCGAAAATGGCTTTCTTAAGTCTGGCAACATCCAAAGACTGTCCTCCCGCACTCATAAATCCGATATCCATTCCAATATCATCATTATTAAGAATTGCGGTGCAAATATTCCACAGTCTCTGTTCTGTATCATTTTCCGGTAAAGACTTCTCCCCATAACCAAGTAAAAGCAATTCATTATCGGAAAGTTTCTTAACATCAACCTTTCCGTTTCCTGTCATGGGAATGCTGTTCACTACCGAATAATATGAAGGCACCATATAAGGTGGCAGGCTTTCCCTCAGGAAATGCTCCAGTTTTCGACTGTCGGGGATATCATCTCCACTGATATATAAGCAAAGCTTTTGCTTTTCATCCTTATCTGTCACTAAAGCTACCGCCGCATTTATACCGGGTATTCTTAATGCGGTCTGCTCTATTTCTGACAATTCTATTCTGAAACCATGATACTTAACCTGATTGTCAATTCTACCGATAAAAATTACCTGATTATTGACATTGATTCTGACTCTGTCACCGGTTCTGTACAAGGTACCGTTACCGAGCCTTTCACCTGTTTTCACAAGCTGTGGGTTAGGACAGAATTTCCTATCGGTAAGTTCTTTGTCATTAAGATATCCGCTTGAAAGGCCCCTGCCCCAAACGGCAAGTTCGCCACACATTCCGCTTGGAAGTACATTTTTGAACGGATCAAGCACGCATACATAATTGTTGGCTATGGGACCACCCACCGAATCACAGTTTGTCTCATCCATTCCGATATTTGCGGTTGTGGTAACCGTGTTTTCTGTAGCTCCGTACTCATTTACAAGAACAACATCCGGGGTCATCTGTCTGTTTTTCTTAATCAGATTTCTGTCAGTCTTTTCTCCCGCAAGAACAACCAGTCTCAAACTTTCAAGCTGCTCTTTTGCATTATTTTCCAAAATGCCTCTGTACATTGTTGGAAGTAAACTGATATTTGTTACTTTCTGCGCTGCGATGGTTTTTCCCGCATATTCAAAATCACGCCAGTGATTGTCATCAACCATTACAATTTTTCCGCCCGATAACAGTGTTGAATAAAAATTTGAGCAGAAGCCGTCGAAGCTCATGGGCAGCAATTCAAGTGCCGAATCTTCCTGTGTCAGGCCGTAGTTCTCAATTCTCCACATGGCATAATTGAGAATACCCTTATGCAATATCTGAACGCCCTTTGGTTCCCCGGTCGTTCCGGATGTATATATAACATATGCTCTGTCATTTTCATCCAGGGACGGAAGTTCTGTATCTCCTGTTACCGGTACGATCGCTTCACCGTATAAAACCTCCTGCACATCTGCCTGTAAAACCTCTGCATCACTCAGAACCAGCTTTGCACCTGAAGCAGAAAGAATCTTGCGTATACGACTTTCCGGATATTCCTTTGACAAAGGCAGATAAGCAGCCCCTGCCATCATTACACCAAAAAGCATTTCGGCAACCTCTGCGCTTCTGTCAGCCAAAACCGCTACTATATCACCCTTTTTCACTCCGGATTTAACAAGATATGCTGCGATATTTTTAGCTCCCGCAAGCAACTCCCTATATATCTTTCTGTTCTCTGCGTCACATACGGCAATTCTGTCCGGGTATGCTTCCGCAATCCCAACCAATCCTTCCACTACAGTGGAAATTTCATATTTCTTTTGTTCTCCCTTAAGGATACATTCCTCAATGTCTCCCGCAAGGGAAATGTCCTTTAGTTTTCTACTTTCGGAAGTACATTCTTTTGCGCAAATCTTTACAAATCTTCCGAACAGATTCTCAATGGTTTTCTCCTCAAATAAGTCTGTACAATACTCGATGCTGACTTTCATTTCGCCTGCATGTTCAGACACCTCAAAGGAAATATCGTATTTTGAACTTCCCTCTTCAAAGTCTATAGGAGAAAGAATAAACTCATCTGTCTTTAACTCATCCCAGTAAATGTTTGAGGATACAAAATCCAGCCTGTCCATATTCTGCATAATATATGCAAGTCTGAAAGAGCCGTCTCCAAAGCATTCATAGGGAAAATGTCTGTGTACGTAGCTCTCAACAAGCACGCCGTTGACATACTTAATAAATTCATCTGTTTCAAGGTTATAATCTATATCAATACAAACAGGTACAGTATCTATAATCAGACCGACAATATCTTCACTTTCGACTCTGTCACGGCCGCTGAAGGGAACGATGATTACTACTCTTTCCTCACCAGTATATTTGGCAATAAGAAAACTGTAAGCCGCAAACAAAACCGCATTGGACGATACTCCCAATCTGTCTGCAATATTGTATACATTTTCAGTAACACTATTCTCTACCGTAAACAGTTTCTTCCTTCCTCTGAAGGTATTCTTCGAATACAGATTACTGTCTGCCGGTAAAGCTGTATCGGGTAGTGACTCTCCGTATAATTTCTTCCAGTATTCTTCATCCCCGCCATATGTCTTACTAGTGTAAAGGGCATAATCCATCATATCGTACTCTGATGTGTGAATCGTTTTGCCGTTATATACACTCAATATGTCATTTATGATTGATGCAAGAGACGATCCGTCAACAAGAATGTGATGGACATCAAACAAAAACAAGGTTCTTCCTTCAGCCTTATGTACCACCTCAACACGAAGCAACAGTTCTCCCGAAAGATTAAAGGGTCTTATAAAATCCGCAATCAGTTCCTCTGTGGATTTGTCCGAGCTGTACTCCTTAAGAGGAGACTCATAGTTATCTCTCTCATACTGGTATATAACCACGCCGTCTGCCCCAAAGTTGAGACGCAGGCCTCTGTTACATTCCAGAACCCGCTCTATCGCTTTCTGTAGCCTATCGATTTGAAATGTTCCGTTAATATACAAACACCTTGGCATGTTGTAGACTGTAGATTCCGGATTAAGCACCTGATACATATACATACGCTGCTGGCTTGCAGTAACAGGAACCCTTTCAACTTCCGCCAGATGTTCAAAACTCACCTCATTTTCGCAGGCCTTATCATATGTCTGCTCATCTGCCCTTCCGCCCGTAATCTTACGGACAAAGGCTTCCAAACTATCACTAAGCAGCACATCTTCAAGAGAAGCCACCAAATGATACCTGCTGTTTATCTTGGTAAGAAGAGACAGAGCCTGTAGTGAGTTACCGCCATTTGACGCGAAATTCTTCTTTATATCCGGCTCACCATGTCCGATTATCATTCCGATAAGCTTGTAAATGCCAGAGCATACATCGCCCGTAAGTTCTTCTTCCTCCTTCGGTAGCTGCGAATATTCCTGCAACAGCCTTCTTGCGGAATGGTTTTCAAGAGCAAAACGAAATACATTGGAATTGCCTACATCATTGGCATCATACAGGACTTCCCATTCATAATAGGTTCTTTCTTCTGCCTGTTTCTGCTTCAGTGCATTGCCGGTGCCATTTGCGAAGAATTCTTCTCCCAGTCCGAAAGCCGATTCGTAAAGGATATTTACTATGTTATATCTTTCCGTAACAGTATCTGTTTCACTAAAAGCCAAAAGCGGATAGCCGCTTCCCTGCATAACAACACCATTATTTGTCTTCTCATTTATCAAAAGACCCAAAACCGTCAGAAACTTTATTGCCTGACTGCAATCGGTAGTTTTATAGCTTATCTGCACGTTTGTTCCAAGCGAAACCGAAGAAAGATTCTTTCTTTCCCTGAATTCAACTATGCCCACATTTTCAATGAAAATGAACATAACTCTGTCCATATCAAATAAAACTGCCGGTTTCGGTGCGCTTACTTCCACGTACTCTATTCCCCTATGAGCCAGTTCACTCAGTGTTTTCTCAATATTCGTTACGGCAAGGCAAATATGATAAGGTTTAAATGCATTTCCCTCCAAAAGGTCACGCAAAAATGCATTTTCTTCAGTAGGCTCAATAAACTCGATATCCGGGAAGCCCGGTCTGGTACACATACACAAAGAAGCCTGCTGGTAAGAATCTGTAACAATTTTGCCGACATGGAAACCCGCATTGCCATAAAGGTCTGCTGCCTCTTTTATGTTACTCACAGCCACACCTATATGCTCAAAGGTTGCCTCTGTTTTCTCCTTGGCAGACTCTTTAACCGGTCTCTCTTCAAGTACTTCGATATTAAGAAGACTCTTTTTTACCTCATCTGCAATATCTGTTCCGGCACAGTAATTCTGTTTTGCATCGGAATCCTTATGCATGTTCCAAAAGCCATTTTCCAAGAACTGTTTAACCGGCACATTTCTTCCGTTGTCAACATATCCGGCTATAAGTTTCTTACAGCCTTTTTTCTCGCAAAGTGAAAGAAGATAAGATAAAACCGCATTTTCAGCTCTTCTTCCCAGTACTCTACAGCTTAAAAGAAATGTATCAAGTACAAGGCTGTCCTCATTTTCAGACAGCAAAATTACACCGGATATGCCGTAATCTCCATACCGGTCTTTACAATGAACTATATATCCTGCATTGCCTTCTCCCTCCAGGAAAGAAAGCAACTGCTCTTTGTTTTTTCTTACCGAATTAAGGTTGAACTGATTGGTTCGATTGATCAACTGAGTTACGCGGTCAGTATCTTTCTCCTCAATGGGACTAATATATACCTTCATGGATAACTTCTCGATATACTCATCCATTGATATTACAGAAACCGAAAGCTCCTTCCTCTCACGCTCCTGCTGATACAACTGTGTTCTCACCGAATCCTCGGCTGTAACATTGATTTTATCCAATGCCCAGATATGTTTGAGATAATCCCCTATAGCCCTGCTGTCTGAAGGGAATCTTGAAGTAAGTACCTGAGGAAGCGCGTTCATTACTTCCAGACATTCATGGGCACTGTCATCAAAGAACACAAAGGAATCCAGGCCGAGATTCAGTTCTGTCGCCATACTCCGGATGTTCTCGGATTTTGCGTCCCAGTTAATTCTACAGGCAGCAAAATCACTCATGCTAAGAATGTTTTCTCCGGCGGCAAAGAAGTTCTCAACATCGGCACTATTATTCTTGCTGCATATAGCAAGCAGGAAACCTTCATTTTTCTTTTGTAAAAGATACTTCTGGAAAATAAGATAGTCGGATGTAATTTCTGCCGTATTGTTGGCACATTCACCCTTCCACAAAGTGTTGTCACAGTCAACAACAATCACCTTGTGAGGTGCGATTGAATACGCAACAATCTTTCTTGAAACAAGAGTTGCTGCAGAAATCAAATATTCATCTGTAAAGGGAAGAACTCCCAATTTAAATGCAAGCTCGTCATATTCCCGAGTTATCAGATAATCATCTTTGATGTTTCTGAAATCAAGAACAATTATATTATATAATGAAAATAGAAATGCGGCAAATTCATCATTTGCTTCTTTAAAATAATTTTGTATTTCTTCACCGTATTTTTCCACTCTGTCAGACAGGTCAAATAAACCTATCATCAATTTGGCATTTCCGGAATAACTTTGAATTAATTGCTTATACTGAATCAGACCTGATTCTATATCTTCTTTTATCTGGGACAGTTTCTCAACATTGCGTCCATAATCCTCAAGTCTTTGCAAAAGCACAAGAAAATCGGCATTATCGGTTTTGTCAAAGCCTCGTTCAATCAGAGTCTGATGAACCTGGTCGAAAGGCAACACGTCAACAGAAGGCAGCCAATTATATTTTGACAGCCACCACGAAATATAGGGTTTCATCATATCGCATGTGAAACTTGCTACCATCTCAATGGAAATCTTCTGCGTGTTTTTCTGCATAGCCTACTCCTTGTAAATGATATCATCGAAATGCAATAAAGTTTCGACACGGAAATGTAGGAATTATAGCATTTTCAATGGTATCTTTTTTGTTTATATTCATATTATCTTTTTACGGAGGTACCCCGCATGCGAGACGACATCAAAGACACCTTCTCATTCTTAGCGAAGGAAGATATTTCATTGTTTAATAAGTCTGAATTAGCCAGGCGATATAACTGTGATCCCAGAACCATCGACCGGTATCTGAAGATTCAGTCAGGTGAGCTGATTCCCAACCTTTCCTTCATTGCAAATAGCTTGCACTCTCCTTACAGAAAGTCCCCATTTTTCAAGATTACACAAAAAAGGATGAGTAGAGGATAAATTTATAATGCTCCCAGAACAGCACCACATTGAGTCAAGAAACTGCAAGACGCAAAAAGAACAACCAATCATGGGGTGCGCTATAAAAATAACAAAATTATGAGTCCGGTGCTCACAATTATTGAACGCCAGATTTATAGTTAAACACGAGTAAAATATCGTCTATAGGCGAAGTAATTGTTGATATTTGACGCTTGGACGCATATAATGTCTTTATAGTGTTTTGTGTAATTTTTGAGGTGCGAATATGGACTACATGACAATCAAAGAAGCGAGGAATCCACAACTATATTACCGCTGCGGGAAACTTCTTCCGGACGCTCTCCGGCGCCGACATCTAACATTTGCATTATGTATTTTGTCTATTAGATTTCCATCGGCATCAATAGCCTGATTCCTATCATTTTTTACTGGTGGATTATGAATAGCTATATCTGCGCACATACCTTGCGATACAAAATTCTTCTGAACAAATTCTCGAACTACCTCCAGCTGTTCTCTAACTGCATCAATGCTACCATTTCCGTCTGACGTATACCCTTTTCTTTTCTGATGCGCCTAATATTCTGCCCGATAAATATTTCATCCTGCTTTATTTTCTGCTCCATATCATCACCACACTTCTGAACCCGTTTTAGTTCTTTTTAGAGTATTGTATTCAATAGAGCTATCAAAATGGGACTAGTTTTAGTTCATTTTATGTAATTTTTATTGCAGAAATCGGTCAACAAGTAGTATTTACATTATCTAAAATACTTCCACACTGTCAAAGACTATACTTTTGCCTTGACACATAAGATAGATATGCATTGTCCGTTTTCTGCTGATATTTGCCATTTTCTGCTGTTTTTTGTCTTTTTCTGCAAAATATATTGCTATTCTGTTTTTATTTCGAGTAAAATGGAATGAATAAAAGAGTACAAATTTATGGATTTACATATAGATGATTTGAAGATTACCTACCATACTAAGAATACACTTCATGAACTGGGCTTTACTATGGTTTCCGATCTGGAAGGTCATGACTATATTTCTTTGATACAAAAGTTTCCCCTTAAGCGCCATTGTGTCTATTCCATTATTCAGGAACTTAATGATGCCGGATACCTATTGCCCCCGGACAATGCAGTGTCAATTTACGATGTCATCATAAAATGCAGGTTCCGTTGTGATCTCCTTTACTCCTGTTGTAAAAATCTATGTAGCTGTTTTCATATTCGACCAGCCATGATCAATCCCGATTACTTCAATATGTTTTTCCATTCCGTTTTTCCTCCATATCTTTTTCATGTCGTTTTATCACTCCTTAAAATCTTTCTCATGCAGGGAAAACAATACCTTTCCGATTGTCTGTACGGACATCCAAAACACATATCTTCCTTGTCCTGCTCCGTAATTTCAGGCTTGCTTTCTTCCTTGACACACTTCTTGGCGAGACACTGGCTGTTATTTCCGTAAAAGAACTGGCAGCGCATACAGCTTCTTAGGTCTTTTTCCAGTTTTACTTGTACTGCAATAATTCCGCTTTGCATTGGAGCGTTCTGCACTCTTACGTTAATTCCCATCCAAGCCACCCGCCTCTCTTGCGGCGGAAAGCATGTTTATCTCCTCCATTTTTCTGTCTGCCAGCCCTGCTGATCTTGAAAGTGCAATTACAAACACAACTGCTGCTATCATCTGCCGCCCCTCCTTTTCTGCTCCGCTTTCTTCCTCTGTTCCGTCTCCATCCGCCTGACATACTCACGAATGTCAATCAAATCCTCCAAGTCGTAGATTTTGGAACTCATGGCACGGTCAACATTTTCAGGGGTACATTCGCCATGCTCTGCCAGCACTGCCATTACTTTCTGCCTGATTTCTTCCTGCACGGAATCCGGCATTGCTGCTATATAGTGTGGCGGTAGCTTTGAAACTTCCGTGACTGCCTCCTTTTCGTATTCGTAACTCTTTTCAAAATCACTGATAAATTTTTCTTTTACCGATACTGCCTTCGTTTTGTTTTCCTCACTGGCTAATTCCACCAGTTCGTTTAGGAACTCAATCAGCTCCCTTTTTGTAAAGCCCATCTGTAAATCCTCCTTCTCAAAACAAAAAGGCAGGACCAGATTAGTATTGCACAAACGGAATATCCGTTTTGAGAGCCAATTTAGTCCTACCTAAATCTTTGTTATTCTGTTTCACCTCGCATTTCCTTAAAGCCATAGAATGACCGTATCAGTAATCGGCCATTATCTGACTTTCGTAATGTAGGTTTTCGACTTTGATCAGCGCTGTCCTAATCTTGACCTAAAATGGGCTTAAAATAATAGGACTAAATCAGTGCAAACCCTTGATTTTATTGGGTTTCTCTTAATTTAGTCCTATTATACCACCAGCTTAAAAGACCTTCACCGCCAAACGCAGCAGATAAGGATTCACATAAGCCTCCAGCCAGCAGCCAGCAGCCAGCATGAAGAACAAAAGTCCGGCCTGCGCCGAAAGATGCACTCCCATTCTCTTCAAACCGGCCAGCCCCTCGTTTCCATTCAGATAATATAGCCGTCTACAAGTCCGCTCCCCCAGAGCCAGCAGGAGCGCCCACACAGGGACATAGACCAGCATCTGGGGCAGCATCCCCACAACCAGCAAAAGCATCCCTTTGACCCCATATCCGGTCAGAAACATGGTCAGCAAAAGTCCCAGAGACAGGCCATAGCGGAAGGCGTAAAACCACACCGCCGCCACTCCCAGAAATGTGGTGGAGAGAAGTGTGAGCAAAATCGCTTCCCCCAGCCTTTGTCCCAGCAGACGCAAAAAAAGTGATTTGCTGTCGATCACGGCATGGCGCACCTGTAGCAGAGCATTCTCCCCCAGCAGTTCCGATCCTGACAACAATTCACTTTTTACCAGATTGGCAAGCAATATGCCGCCACATATACCTACCATAAATAGAATAAACTGTTTGTTCGCAAGCCTCAATTTTATCTCTTCCCGCATACATAATATTGGACACTCTATTGTATGCGCCAGAACATGCTTACATGCCTAACAGTTTTTCCACGCTGACCAGCTTCACGCACAGCACGAAAAGATCCGTAGCCTGGGCCATCTCCTCCGGCGTGGGAAAGGAGGGAGCAATACGGATGTTGCTGTCCTTGGGATCCCTACCATACGGGAATGTGGCACCTGCCCCGGTGAGAGTGACACCGGCTTCCTTACACTTTGCCACGATCGCTTTGGCACAACCCTCCATGGCATCAAAAGAAATGAAATAGCCTCCGTTGGGATTGGTCCAGCTACCGATTTGCAGTCCATCCAATTCCCGCGCGAGCACCTGTTGCACCGCCTCAAACTTAGGACGCATAATATTGGCATGTCTTCTCATATGGGCCTTGATTCCGTCAAAGTCCTTGAAATAACGAACATGTCTGAGCTGATTGATCTTGTCATAGCCGATGGTCTGGATTGTCATGGACTTTTTGATAAAGTCCAGATTGTCCTTGGAAGCCGCTATGGCGGCTACTCCTGCACCGGAAAAACTGATCTTGGAAGTGGACGCGAACTCATACACCATATCCGGATTTCCCGCTTTCTCACACTCTGTCAGAATCTCCAGAATCTCATCCTGTCTGTCCTCATACAGATGATGCACCGAATAGGCATTGTCCCAGAAAATCCTGAAATCCCTGGCCGCAGGCTTAAGCGCCGCAAATCTTCTGACCGTCTCATCGGAGTAACTGTAGCCCTGGGGATTGGAGTACTTGGGCACACACCAGATTCCCTTGATGCTCTCATCCTCACTCACAAGTTTCTCCACCAAATCCATATCAGGTCCCTGGGGAGTCATGGGCACATTGATCATCTCAATACCGAAATGCTCGGTGATCGCAAAGTGCCTGTCATATCCGGGCACGGGGCAGAGAAACTTTACCTTATCCAGCTTACACCAAGGCATCTCCCCCATAACGCCGTGCGTCATGGATCTGGATACCGTATCATACATTATGGTAAGGCTTGCATTGCCGCAGACGATCACATGGTCTGCAGATACGCCCATGATATCCGCCATCATATGCTTAGCCTCCGTCAGGCCATCCAGCACGCCGTAGTTGCGCACATCCACATTCTCCATACTTTTCATGTCGCTCTGGGAATTCAGTACGTCAAAAATATCCATACCCATATCCAACTGTGACACACCGGGCTTCCCTCTGGACATATCCAGCTGCAATCCCTTGGACTTTGCGTCTTCATATTCCTTTGTCAGCTGTACATGCAGCTGCTGCAACTCTTCTCTGCTTAACTCCCTATAAGCCTTCCTCTCCATGTCTTTAAACCCAGCCTTTCTACACTTAACATCTTAATGGAATTTCAACAATCCCGGAAGAAATATGATTGGATAATTGTATACAATCATACATCCCGTATATATTACTACAATTTTTCTCAATAGACAAGAGTTTTTTTCAAAAGAATCCCAGAAAAAAGAGCCCCGCAAGCGGAACTCTTTTAGATTAATAAATTTTTGTCACTGGTTTTCATTATTTCGCGTAATCAATCACACGAGATTCACGGATCACATTGACTTTGATCTGTCCGGGATATTCCAGCTCCGCCTCTATCTGCTTAGAGATATCGCGAGCCAGCAGCACCATATCCGCATCGGTAATCTGCTCAGGTACCACCATCACTCGAACTTCACGACCTGCCTGAATAGCAAAAGACTTGTCTACTCCCTTGAAATTGTTGGTTATTTCTTCTAACTGTTTTAATCTGCTGGTATAGGTTTCCAGAGTTTCCCTTCTGGCCCCCGGTCTTGCGGCAGAGATTGTATCAGCAGCCTGTACAATACACGCAATCAGGGAAGTGGCCTCCACATCGCCATGATGGGATTCCACGGCATTGATAACGGTAGCGTTCTCCTTGTATTTTCTACAAAGTTCCACGCCCAGCTGAATATGAGAACCCTCCATCTCATGATCCACTGCCTTGCCGATATCATGCAGCAGACCGGCACGTTTGGCCAATCTCACATCCAGCCCCATCTCGGCGGCAAGCAGCCCCGACAGCTGCGCTACCTCAATGGAATGCTTTAACGCATTCTGACCATAGCTGGTCCGGAACTTCATTCTGCCCAGAAGTTTGATGAGTTCCGGATGAATGCCATGTACGCCCACTTCCAGGGTCGCCGCTTCGCCTTCCTCCTTGATCATCACTTCCACTTCTCTCTGAGCTTTTTCCACCATCTCTTCGATTCTGGCGGGATGTATACGTCCGTCGACAATCAATTTTTCCAGGGCAATTCTTGCCACCTCACGGCGGATCGGATCGAAACCGGAAAGAATGACTGCTTCCGGTGTATCGTCAATAATCAGATCCACACCGGTCATGGTCTCCAGGGTACGGATATTGCGTCCCTCTCGTCCAATGATACGTCCTTTCATCTCATCGTTAGGAAGCTGTACTACAGAAATTGTGGTTTCAGAGACATGGTCTGCAGCACATCTCTGGATCGCAGATACCACATATTCCTTCGCTTTCTTGTCTGCTTCTTCTTTGGCGCGACTCTCCATATCCTTGATCATCACAGCCGTTTCATGCTTTACTTCGTCTTCAACAATTTTCAACAAGTAGTCTTTTGCCTGTTCAGAGGTTAATCCGGAAATTCTTTCCAGTTCCTGTACTCTCTGCTCGTTAAGCTTGGAAACTTCTTCCTTAAGCTTGTTTAAGGATTCCTCACGGGCAGTCAAGTTTGCTTCTCGCTTTTCGATGGCATCAGCTTTTTTATCGATGTTTTCCTCTTTCTGCTGAACCCTGCGCTCATAACGCTGCGCCTCCGCTCTGCGCTCCTTAATCTCCTTGTCCAGCTCATTCTTGGTACGAATGGACTCTTCCTTGACTTCAAGCAGCGATTCGCGTTTCTTGGTCTCCGCAGTCTTGAGGGCCTCATCGATAATCTCTCTGGCCTTGTCCTCCGCGTTGCCGATGGTGGATGCCGTTACCTTCTTCTGATAAGCAGAAGTAACAACCGCCGTGACAATCGCAGTCACAAGGATACAGATTACCGCTGTAATAGCACAACCGATAATAACACTTGCATCCATTACAGGAGCACCTCCTTATTAAATTTTCATTGTACAAATATCTAATATAGAATGTATGTAATGCTCACATTCTAACAGGCAATCTACAACATATAAATTCTAAACCGAAACGGTCGTTATGTCAAGCAGAATTTTCACTTTGTATGGCAAATGCCTATGGCATTTCCCATTCTGTCTGCAATGCTTTTCTGATTACTTCCGACGAAAAACCTCTGTAGGCAAGAAAATTGTACAGTCGCCGCTGCTGTCTGCGATCACAGCTTTCCTTATTATAGCGCTTTTTTTCCAGGAGAGCGCAGGCCATTTGAAGTTCGTCCTGTCCGCCGTCCTGCTGCTGCCAGACAGCGACAGCCTGCTCTATAACAGACTTGGATACTCCTCTCTGCTGTAGGTCCTGCTCCATCCGGCGAAGGGACTTCCTGCCTGCAAAAGCGGTCAGGTAATCCCCTGCGTAACGCAGATCATCAACATAACGGAAGGATTTAACATACTCTATCGCCTGATCGGCCACAGATTCGGGATACCCTCCTCCAAGCAGCTTATCATGAAGCTGCTTTTCCGTATAATCTCGAATCTGTAGCAAATTCATGGCCCGTAGTTTTGCCCTGTGGGGCAGAAGCTGTTTGAGAATCTTTGCGCAAGTCTCCCGGGGCAGTTCCTCCCCCTCCACAATACCGTATTGGCGCAGCTCTCCTTTATACAGTACAAAACTGATGTCATGGTCTATATGGATTCGGCTTTGTTTTTTGGATATGTCCTCTATCTCAGTCACTAACATGGATTATCAACTTTCCTTCTTTGAGGTGCTACCCTTTCTGGGCGTTTCTTCCTTCTTCGGGGAATCTTCCTTCTCCGGATGAATGTCCTTCTTCGCCGTAGCGCCGGCGGTTATACTGCCGCTTAGTCCAAAATGTTCCCGCACTCTGTTTTCAATCTCCTGACATGTCGCCGGATTGTCCCGCAGATACTGCTTTGCATTCTCCCGGCCCTGACCGATCTTATCCCCATTGTAGGCATACCATGCGCCGGACTTGTTCACAATGTCCACGCTGGCCGCCAGGTCCAAAATGTCTCCCGCTATGGAGATGCCCTCTCCGAACATAATGTCAAATTCCGCCTCCTTGAAGGGAGGAGCAATCTTGTTTTTAACCACTTTGACTCTGGTGTGGTTGCCGATAATCTCACCGCCCTGTTTCAGCGATTCCACCCGGCGGACATCCATACGCACAGAAGAATAAAATTTCAGAGCGCGACCTCCGGTAGTAGTCTCCGGATTGCCAAACATCACGCCCACCTTCTCACGCAGCTGGTTGATGAAAATCACGGTACAGTTGGACTTGCTGATCACCGCCGTAAGTTTTCGTAACGCCTGGGACATCAGACGGGCCTGTAGACCCACATGGGAGTCTCCCATCTCTCCGTCGATCTCCGCCTTGGGCACCAGCGCTGCCACAGAGTCCACCACTACAATATCTATTGCGCCGGAACGCACCATGGTCTCCGTGATCTCCAGGGCCTGCTCGCCGTTGTCGGGCTGCGAGATGTAAAGATTATCAATATCCACGCCGATATTCTTGGCATAGACCGGGTCCAACGCGTGCTCCGCATCTATGAACCCCGCAATACCGCCCCGCTTCTGCACCTCAGCGATCATATGCAGCGTGACTGTGGTCTTACCGCTGGACTCAGATCCATAAATCTCCACAATTCTCCCCTTGGGAATACCCCCCAGCCCCAGAGCGATATCCAGGCTCAGAGAGCCTGTGGGGATCGTCTCCACATTCATCTGATTGGCCGGATCTCCCAGCTTCATCACGGCCCCTTTGCCATACTGCTTCTCAATCTGGCTGATCGCCGCGTCCAACGCTTTCAACTTGTCATTCTTTTCCATATTAACCTCTCTCCTTGCATCCTCCGGAATCCTCCGGTTATTTCGCAAATCTGTATGGGGAAGAACTGCGTCCGCTCCAAGGCTCTGATCAAGTAGTGAACAAACGTTCTTATTATCTATAGAATAAAACGTTCGTTCGGTTTTGTCAAGCCATTTTTAAGGCTTCTTCCCTGGTCCTATTATTCCGGTCATCGACGTTTGCAGCTTCCGGAAGTCTCAATAATGCACATGCAGGATTCCTGCAAGAGCCGAAACAGGAAATACCAAAAGCGAAAACTGGAATGTCGTTTACCTTAAATCCATAATACCGCATTTCAAGTCCGATAAACAGTACTCATAAATAGATATTTTAAGAATTGGGCCATCCTGAAAACAGTCTGACGACGATGCCTTCCCGGCTTTGCCAGCGGAACCCCGTCCTGTGAAATATTCCAGATTACTATGGACTTTTGACTGCTTATCGTACCTTCTGCCAGAATACAATTCTGGCAAAAGGTAACGGAAATCTCTCCGGACGCAGACGGAGAAATCTTCGGTTTTCTGCATTCTTGAGATCACAGACGAAACGCCGGACTGCATAAGAATATAGCGATATCAGAATCCAGCACGGACAGTCCGCTCTCATGGCCATGAAATCATTCCGGCATTCTATCCCTGCATACAGAAAATGTATCACATTTCCTGCATATACGCAAGAGACATGATACATTTTATATTCTTTTCATAAAATCGTCCGTATATGGGCTATTTTTTCTTGCCAAAAGTAATCTCGCTGAAATATTTCAGGACGCAGCCGCGCATCAGCACCAAGGCCGCAGATACCGTCGCCTCCCGGATCGTCTGGCGATTTCCGGAAAAATGGTACTCTTCCACGGTCACTTCCCCCTTTACGCTGCATGCGATATAGACCAGCCCCACTGGTTTTTCCTCCGATCCGCCGTCCGGCCCCGCCAGGCCCGTGACAGCCACCGCCACATCGCTCTTTGCCGCGAAGGCCAGCCCTCTGGCCATCTCTTCCGCCGTCTGGCGGCTGACGGCACCGTGCTTTTCCAGCGTGCTCTTTTTCACATTCAGCAGCTTCCTCTTGGCCTTATTGGAGTAAGTCACATAGCCGGACTTGTAGACCTGGGACACTCCGGGCACATTGATCAGTCTGCCCGAAAGCAGTCCTCCGGTACAGGATTCGGCGCAGGTCACGGTGAGCCCGTTAGCCACCAGCAGGTCCACCACTGCCTTCTCCAGAGTCACTTCCTCGTCTGTGGTATAGATATTGCTGCCCATGCGGCTCTTGATTTCCTTCACCAGGGGCTTAATCAGTTTGCGGGCCTCCTTCTCCCCCTCCGCCTTGGCCGTCACCCGAATATGTACCTCTCCCGGTTTGGCATAGGTGGCCAGAGTGGGATTTCCCTGCCCGTCAATAAGATCCCTAAGCAGAGTCTCCACCCTGCTCTCCCCAATGCCGCAGACCTTGACAGTCTGTGAGGTGATCACTCCCGGCTCCAGCTTTTTCAGATACGGAACCACATGATTTTCAAACATGGGCTTCAGTTCGTGGGGCGGCCCGGGCAAAAGCACCACATGGGTGGCCCCCTCCGCAATGATGACTCCGGGAGCCGTGCCGTTGGGATTCGGCAAAACAAAACCGTCCCGGGGCATCATGGCCTGCTTCCAGTTGTTCTCTGTGGGCATGGCGTTTCGGGAGGCAAAATAAGACTCGATATGCTTTCGGGAAGCCGCGTCCTCCACCAGCTCCCGTCCCATAACCTCAGCCGCCACTTCCTTGGTCAAATCGTCCTCCGTGGGCCCCAGTCCGCCGGATAATATCACGATGTCCGAGCGTTTTACCGCCGCCCGAAGGGCCTCGCTCAGGCGCTGCGCATTGTCTCCCACCACACTCTGATAATAACAGGACAAACCCAGACCGGCGCATTTTTCCGCCAGATACGCCGCATTGGTGTTCACAATATTTCCCAGCAAAAGCTCCGTTCCCACACAAATCAATTCCACTGTCATTTCTGATTCCTCCCCGTATCCACCCTGTCGGCATACCGGCGGCTTTCCCTGTGTGGATCTACAGCCCGCCTCACATCTGTCCCTTCATGACCGCTCTGTTTTTCACCAGATAGTCCACCAGAGATATCACTGTCAGCAGCAGCGCAATCCACATAATCCCATCCGTCACCAAGGAGATCCAGGGCCAGAACCGGGACAGGTCAACGATCATCAGGCACACCATAATCATCTGAAAAGTTGTCTTGAACTTTCCCCAGTAGCTGGCCGCGATCACCACCCGATTGTCCGCCGCCACCAGTCTGAAACCGCTGATGATAAATTCCCGGCTGATAATGATTATGACCACCCAGGCGGGAACGCGCCCCATGGACACCAGCGCGATCAGCGCGGCGCTGACCAGCAGCTTATCCGCCAGAGGGTCCATAAATTTGCCGAAATTGGTAATCAGATTGTACTTTCTGGCTATCTTGCCGTCAATCATATCCGTCAGACTGGCAATAATAAAAATAACCAGCGCCGCAATCTCCGGGATCAGCAGGTTTTCGCCAAACCAGCCCGCAGCTCCTCCAAGAAGCGCCACTACAAAGGGCACTATTAAAATCACTCGAAACACCGTCAATTTATTGGGTAAATTCATCGCTTACTCCTTCATTCCTGTTCCTGCCATTAACGGATACCCTTCAGGCCCGGCCTGTGGCTCCCTCTTCCTCCTGCCAGATCTCGCCCACCAGATCATACTCATTGCTGTCGGTAACCTGTACCTGCACCAGATCCCCCGTCATCAGCGTGGCACCGGTTCGTACAAACAGATAACCGTCCACTCCCGGGGCGTCCCGATAGGTGCGGGTCACATAGACCTCCTCATCCGCCACCTTTCCCTCTACCATCACGGTGAGAACTCGGCCCACCATATCCTCCGCTTTGGCAAACGCAATCTCCTGCTGCAACTCCATGATTTCCTGCCGCCAGGCCTCCTTTTGCTCTTCCGGGACCTGGTCCGGCATCTCCGCAGCTGCCGTGCCCTCTTCCTGAGAATAGGAAAATACTCCCAGACGGTCAAATTCCATCTCATTGACAAAATCCACCATCTTTTCATGATCCTCCTGGGTCTCCCCGGGAAAGCCCGTGATCAGTGTGGTGCGCAGGCAGATATCCGGTATTTCCTCCCGCAGTCTGGCTATCAGTTCCCGCAACTGGCTCTGGGTGGTACGTCTGCCCATGCGGCGCAAAATCCGATCACTGGCATGCTGAATGGGAATATCCAGATAATGGCAGACCTTGGGCTCTTTTCGGATCGTCTGTATCAGTTCCTCCGTGATCTCCTCCGGATAACAATACAATATCCTGATCCACTGAATCCCTGGGATCTGAGCCAGCTCATGCAGCAGCAGAGGCAGACTCTTCTCCCCATATCGCTCCAGGCCGTACAGGGTGGTCTCCTGAGCCACCAGAATCAATTCCTTTACCCCCTGCTCTGCCAGCACGTTGGCCTGCTCCAGCAGAATCTCCATTGGAACGCTGCGATAACTGCCCCGAATCTGGGGAATGACGCAATAGCTGCACCGCTTATTGCATCCCTCCGCTATTTTCAGATAGGCATAATGGCCGCCGGTGGTCAGCACTCTGTCTATCCGATAGTCCACCGGGGCGTCCGGCTCCTGCACAAATACTGGTCTGCCGCCTGAGAGAGCCTGCTCCACAGCATCCGCGATCCGGCTGATACAAGTGGTACCCACGATGGCATCCACCTCCGGGATCTCCGTCCGAATCTCTCTGTAATAGCGCTGGGCCAGACATCCTGCCGCAGCCAGTACCTTAACCCTGCCGCTCTTTTTCAGTTCCGCCGCCTCCAGCAACGCATTGATGCTCTCTTCCTTTGCGTCACCGATAAAGCAACATGTGTTCACCACCACAATGTCACACTCGTTTTCATCATCCGTAAAACTGTATCCCTTTTGCCGCAGCAACTCCAGCATCTCTTCCGTATCCACCAGATTCTTGTCACAGCCCAGAGATATAAACAGTATCTTCATACTTTCCTCTTTCCGCATATCGCAGGCCCTGCCAGCGACAGTACAAAGGGGAGAAATACCCATAACCGAACATTTCTCCCCCTGTCTTACGCTTCCTCTTCCTCCGCAGGCAGCTCTTCCGTCTCTTCTTCCGCAGGATCTTCCTGCTCCTCTGCCTCCGCCTCTTCCTCCATCTCCGGCGTTACCTCCGCCGCGTCCTCCGGGATTTCATCCTGTACAAATACTTCCTGTTCCTCCACAACCTCGTCCTCGGCAAGAATCTTAATCTTGCCCTGATTAAGCTCCTCCACTGCCAGAGACAGAGGTTTCTTGCCGGCACCGCCCGCCACCAGAGGCTCGTCGCCGCTGATGATCTGTCTGGCCCTCTTGGAAGTGGCCATCACTATGGAATACCTGCTGTTGACCACAGGAGCCTCCCCCTGCTCAACCTCACTGTTTACTACCTTCATTAAATCGGAATAAGATGGATGTAACATTATTCTGCTCCTTTCGAGAATCCGTTCAATTCTCCTCTGATCTCTTTTATCAATGTCTCCTGCCTGGCCGGGGTATAATGCGCGTTCTGCACCATACTGTGAATCTGCCGCACGCACGCCTCCAGATCGTCGTTGACCACTATATAATCATAGGCTTCTATGCCCTCTGATTCCTCCACTGCCCGGGCCAGTCTCCTGGCTATGACCTCCGGAGTCTCCGTGCCTCTGCCCTCCAGACGCCGTCTCAGTTCTCCCGCGCAGGGCGGTGTGACAAAGAGAAGCAGGCAGTCCGGCACCAGTTTTTTTATCTGCAGGGCACCCTGGATCTCAATCTCAAGAATTACATCTTTGCCTCTATCCAGCTGGTCCCGCACATAGTCCCGGGGCGTGCCGTAATAATTCCCGCAGTAACAGGCATATTCCAGCATACGGCCCTGTCGGACGCGTTCCTGAAAAGTCTCTGTGTCCACAAAAAAGTACTCTATGCCGTCCCGCTCCCCCTCTCTCGGGGCGCGAGTGGTCATGGACACAGACAGAGCGTAACTGTCATAATCCCTTGTCAGCCTTCTCATCAGTGTTCCCTTACCTGCGCCGGAAAAACCGGAAATCACCGTCAGAATCCCTCTACTCATCTTCCTCTCCTCCGCTCTCCTCCCGCGCCCTTCCCGCGATAGTCTCCGGCAACAGGGCCGACAATACGATCCGGCTGTTCTCCATAACCAGCACGGCCTTGGTCTTACGGCCCTGCGTGGCGTCGATGACGGTCCCCTCCTCCTTGGCTCTCTGCACCAGGCGCTTGATGGGAGCGGACTCCGGGCTGACAATGGCGATAATCTTACCGGTGTTGACAATATTGCCAAATCCGATATGAATTAACTTATTCATATAATAACCTCACCGCTACTCAATGTTCTGAATCTGTTCCCGGACCTTTTCAATCTCCGTCTTAAGTTCAATGGCACAATTTGAGATCTCCAGATCATTTGATTTGGACAGCGTGGTATTAGCCTCCCGATTCATCTCCTGTGCAATAAAATCCAGCTTGCGTCCGATACTGCCCCCCTCCAGAAGAGTGGTCTTTGTAGTCTCAATATGGCTGCGCAACCGCACCAGTTCCTCGTCCACACAGACCTTATCCGCGAAAATCGTAACTTCCGTCAGCAACCGGTTTTCATCCACCTGAACATCCCCCAGCAAATCCTTCACCTTGTCCTCCAGCTTCTGCCGGTACTCCTGCACGATCCGGGGCGATCTCTCCGCTATAAAATCCACCAGTTTGAGCATGCCGTCCAGTTTGTCTATCAGATCGTCCCGCAGATGCTCCCCCTCCGCGATGCGCGTCTGCACAAATCCCTCTGCGGCACCCCTGATGGCCTTTTGCAGTTCTTTCCACAGCTCCTCCTGGGACGCGTCCGCCTCCTCCATGGTCAGTACCTCCGGATAGCGCGACAGGACGGACACCCGGACATCATCCTCCAGCCCGAAATCCTCCTGCATCTGCCTGAGGTACTTCATATACTCAGCCGCCAGCTCCCTGTTGTAGTGGATACCCACATTGTTTTCTGTGTAATCTTCATATGAGATAAACAGATCCACCTTTCCCCGGGAAATATAATTTTTCAATTCCGCGCGGATAGCGGCCTCAAAAAAGTTCAGCTTCTTGGGCATCTTAATACTTATGTCCAGATACCGATGGTTCACAGACTTCATCTCCACTGTAAATTTGCGATTGCTCTCAGCGACTTCACATCTGCCGAAACCAGTCATGCTCTTTATCATCTTTACCTCTTTCCCACTTTACGCTTCGCAAAAATTCCTTTGTTATGAATCAGTGAAGTATGAAAAACATCCATACTTCATTACATTATAATGTAGATTGTCCCGATAGTCAATAGCCGCAGGAAAACACTTGTCATTTCCCGGCAATTTGTTATAATGAAATATACAAAATATACGGAATCAGGAGGATATCGCTATGGCTTTTGACGGCGTAACCATTGCCGCTATTGTAAAGGAACTGAAAGACACCTGCCTGGGGGGCAGACTCTATAAGATTGCGCAGCCGGAAAGCGACGAACTGCTGCTGACCATCAAGACGGGGGACGGTCAGCGGCGTCTGCTTCTCTCTGCGGACGCCTCCCTGCCTCTGGTGTATCTGACCGGGCAGAATAAGCCCAGCCCCATGACAGCCCCCGGCTTTTGTATGCTGCTTCGCAAACACCTGCAAAACGGACGCATCACCGCCATCACCCAGCCGGGGCTGGAACGCATCCTCCATATTGACATAGAGCATCTGGACGAACTGGGAGATCTGCGCCGTAAAACCCTGATTGTGGAAATCATGGGCAAGCACAGCAACATCATCTTCTGCAATGAGGAAGGCATGATCCTGGACAGCATCAAGCATGTGTCCGGCCTGGTCAGCAGCCTTCGGGAAGTACTGCCCGGAAAACCTTACTTTGTGGCCCAGACCCAGGATAAGCTGGACCCCCTTGGCTGCGGACGGGAACAGTTTCTCGCCGCAGTGGCCTCCCGCCCCGCCCCGCTGCACAAGGCCATTTACTTAAGTTACACCGGCATCTCTCCCATACTGGCTCAGGAAGTCTGCCACCGCTGCGGCTTGGACGGGGACGCGCCCACTGTAGCTTTTTCCTCCGTGGAGCTGGAAAAGGCCTACCTTGTGTTCCGGGAGATGATGAACCAGGTGCAAAACGGCGATTTTGCCCCCGCCATCGCCTACACAGGCAAACAGCCGACAGAATACGCCGCCCTGCCTCTGACGCTGTACAGTCAGGGCCAGGACAGTTTGAAGCCCTGCGCTTCCATCTCCGCCCTGTTGGAGCAATACTACGCGGAAAAGAACACCCTGACCCGCATCCGGCAAAGATCGGCGGATCTGCGCCGTGTTGTCCAGACAGCGCTGGAGCGCAATGTCAAAAAATACGATTTGCAGTTACAGCAGATCAAGGACACGGAAAAGCGTGATAAATACCGGGTTTACGGAGAATTGATCAACACCTATGGCTATGGTGTTCCCCAGGGCAGCAAATCCATGGAAGCCCTGAATTACTATACGAACGAAATGATCACCATCCCCCTTGACCCTGAGAGAACACCCGCCGAAAACGCCAAACGGTATTTTGATAAATACGGCAAGTTAAAGCGCACTTATGAAGCGCTCTCTACTTTGACCGAAGAAGTCAAGGCTCAGATCGAGCATCTGGAGTCCATCGGCGCCGCCCTGGATATCGCCATGCAGGAGGAGGATCTGGTGCAGATTCGGGAAGAACTGGCCGCCAGCGGCTATATCCACAAACGCGTAGGCAAAAAAGAGAAGATTACCAGCAGTCCTTTTCACTATGTGAGCAGCGACGGTTTTCATATGTATGTGGGAAAAAATAATTATCAGAACGACGAGCTGACTTTCAAGTTTGCCACCGGGGACGACTGGTGGTTCCACGCCAAGGGTATGCCCGGCTCCCATGTGATCGTCAAATGCGAAGGTGCCGACCCCCTGCCTGACCGCACCTTTGAGGAGGCGGCAAGGCTGGCCGCGTACTACTCCAAAGGCCGGGGACAGGAGAAAGTGGAAATAGACTATATTCAAAAGAAGCATGTGAAAAAACCAAACGGAGCCAAGCCGGGATTTGTGGTATACTACACCAACTACTCCATGATGATTGACGACGATATATCAGGCTTACAGCAAGTGTAGACCTACCGCATCAGACGGCATTTTCTGGCCACTTTGACCAGCAGGCGTCCCCCTGGCATGGCGCGCAGTTCTTCCTCTGTGACTCCCTTAAGCAAAATCACCAGGGAAAAGTAAACCGCCACAGCCGCAACGATGGACGGAATGGCAGACACAACGATGGAGCCCGTCAGCATCAGCAGAATCTCATACAGAACCCGTGCGATGGCCCCCATAAAAGCGGAGGCGATCAAGGGAACCACGAAAGTATTCATAATCTCCTGCCGATACCCCAGCGCCTTATGCATGGACATCTGATTGAGAACGCACATGAGACCGGAATACACAATGGTGGCAATCACCACCGCATAGATACCCAGATCCGTAAAACACAAAAGAAGCACCAGAACCCCCGTCTGCAACAGCAGCGCAATAGCCGCGTTGACAATGGGGGTATTCACTCTGCCGATTCCCTGTAAGATAGAATTGCTCAGGGTGGATAATGCGTAGAAAATTACGGATACAGCCAGAGCCATCAATATCCTGGACGCCAGTTCAATGGTATTCCCGTCCGGAAACAGCAACCAGGTGACAGGCTTTGCCAGCGCCAAAAGCCCCACAGCCGAAGGAATGGATATCAACATAATGGTTTTAACCGCCTGGGCGGTCCTGTTCCGGGCATCCGCCAGCTGCCTGCGGGCCACCAGCTGAGATACGGTGGGAATGATGGCCGCCGCCATGGCCGACGAAAAGGCAATGGGGATATTGGATATTTTCATGGCTCTGCCGTTGAACACCCCATAATCCGCCGCCACCATATTCTCGGCTACATGGCGAAATTTCATCATGATATCCGAATAAAGTTTGTTGTTCAGAGAACTGCTGAGATTGTAAATCGCCGTGCTCATAATAAAGGGCAGCACCACCTGAAGAATCATCTTGCTGATCTCCCTGTAGGAATCCACCTGCCGGGTGCGGTCTCTGTCTATCCTTCTTTGGATCATAGGCCGGTTCAGGCTGTAAACAGCCGCCATGAACAGGAGCGCGATCAGCACCCCCGCTCCGGTTCCCAGAGCGCTGCCCATAGCGCCGTACACTGCGCGGCCAGCCTGTTCCGCCGCCGAATCCTTTTCATATTCTTCCATAAGCAATAGGATAAAACCGTGGGCGGCGCCTATGCTTACCACCGCATTGACTATCTGTTCCAGTATCTGGGAGATAGAAGTCTGTACCATGCTCTTGTGCGCCTGAAAATAGCCCCGCAGCACCCCCAGAATACCGTAGACAAAGATGGTAGGAGCCAACACCCGAAGAACCGGCACCGCCGATTCCGTCACCAGATGTCCGGCACCAAAAAAGAGGAGCAAGCTCGCGACGAGTCCCACTCCCAGCACATAGTACATGGCACATATAAAAACCCTGTGGGCATTTCTGTATTCCCGCAGCGATAGTTTCTGGGCAATCACCTTGGAGATTGCGGAGGGAATACTGTACGAGGATATCATTAGCACAATGGCGTAGTAATTATATGCCGACTCATAATACCCCTGCCCCACAGGGCCGATAATCCGGGCCACAGGGCTCACATACAGAAGCCCTATGATCCGGCTGACAAATCCCGCTGCGGCCAGAATGCCCGCCTGTAGGATAAAACTGTTTTTTTTGCTGCCACTGCCCATTATCTTAATATCCTATCAACCAGTCGTACATCTCCTGATACTTCTTCGCAGACACCTCCCAGGAAAAGTCTGCCGCCATGGCGCGATCCACAATCTTGTTCCACTCCCGCTTCTTATCGTAGTAGATCTGCTCCGCATAGCGGATGGAAGCCAGCATCTCATGCGCGTTATAATTGGCAAAACTGAAACCTGTGCCTTTGCTCTCATACTCGTTATAGGGTTGCACCGTATCCTTCAGACCGCCGGTCTCCCTGACGATGGGCACCGTGCCGTACCGCAGGGACATGAGTTGACTGAGACCGCAGGGCTCAAACAGGGAAGGCATCAGGAACGCGTCACAGGAAGCGTAAATCTTGTGAGACAACTCCTCGGAATAGAATATGTTCGCCGACACTTTATCGCCGTATTTCCAGTCGAAATGGCGGAACATATTCTCGTAGCGCTCCTCACCGGTACCCAGAATAACCAGCTGAATGTCGTCCCGGCACAGCTCATCCATCACATAGGCGATCAGGTCAAATCCCTTCTGGTCCGTCAGACGGGAAACAACGCCGATCATCATTTTCCGCTCGTCCACCGTGAGCCCCAGTTCCTCCTGCAAAGCCCTCTTGTTCTTAACCTTTTCCTTGCGGAAATTCACCGCGTTATAGTTCTTTACAATATATTTGTCCGTCTCGGGATTAAACTCCTCATAGTCAATGCCATTGACAATTCCCCGCAAATCACCGCTGCGGGCTTTCAGCAGCCCCTCCAGACCTTCCCCATAGAACTTGGTCTTGATCTCCTCCGCATAGGTGTCACTCACCGTGGTCACCGCGTCGGCAAACACAATGCCCCCTTTGAGAAGATTGGCATCCTTGTAGGCCTCCAGCTTATCGGGCGTGAAATAATACTGTGGCAGTCCCGTGATATTCTGCACTACCTTGGGGTCCCACTTGCCCTGGAACTTCAGATTATGAATCGTGATCACAGACTTGATCCCCCGGAAGAAATCATTGCCCTGGAAGCGCTCTTTCAGGTATACGGGAACCAGGCCGGTCTGCCAGTCGTGACAGTGAATCAGGTCCGGTCTGAAATCAATAATGGGCAACACGGACAAAACGGCCTTCGAGAAAAAAGCATATTTCTCAATCTCGAACAGGGCATTGTCCCCGTAGGGCTTAAATCCTCCGAAATATCCCTCGTTGTCGATAAAATAATACTGGATGCCATCCACTACAGCCTTTAAGACCCCCACATAGGCATCGGTCCAGTTGAAATCCATATAGAAATGCGTCACATACTCCAGCTTATCTTTCATCTCCTGCTTCATACAGGTATACTTAGGCAGGATCACCCGCACGTCAAAGTATTCCCTGTCAATGCATTTGGGCAGGGAGCCCACCACATCGGCCAGCCCTCCCGTCTTGATAAAAGGAACCCCCTCAGATGCCGCAAACAGTATTTTTTTCATGTGCAAACCTCCATTTGTACCTTCTCGTAGATAATTTGATTATACTACATCCTGATTCGTTAGGAAAGCCTTTTCTGAAAATTTTACCAAACTCAGCCTTCAAGCAGTGTTCACTCTCGATATTTCAGTCGAATGCGATCCGCGATCAGCGCGATAAATTCAGAGTTGGTTGGCTTTCCCTTGCCCGTGTTCACCGTGTATCCAAACAGCGCGTCCAGAGTTTCCATCCGGCCCCGGGACCAGGCCACCTCTATGGCGTGGCGGATGGCTCTCTCCACCCGGCTGGGCGTGGTCTGAAACCGCTTTGCGATTGTGGGATAAAGCACCTTTGTGATGGAGCTGATCATGGCAGGTTCCCGCACGGACATCATGATGGCTTCCCGTAAGTACTGATACCCCTTGATATGTGCGGGCACACCTATCTCATGAATAATATCCGTCACATCCTGCTCCAGGTCATATGTCTTCCCTGTCTGGGGGCCCGCCTCTGTCTTTTCCTCGGCGGCTCTGATCAGCACCTCCCCGCCAGCCTGTTGCGTGTCCCCCTCTTCTTTTTTCCCTGCGGGCACGGTTATCATAATTTGAAATTCTTTATCCCCATTCATCAGATCTCCCAAAATCCTGTATACTTTTTCATTATCATCGGCAGCGGTAATACGCAACTGTTCCATAGTTTCCCCTTTCCCGCATGCCCCAGGGCAACCTGCGGCATTGCTCCAGTCGGCATTTAAAAGTTCCACTTTCAAATGTTGATCAATAATGAAAGTGAAACCTCCAAATTATCCTCCACGGATTGACTTTTTTTCATTATCTATTATACGATTCTTCCAGATCAGACAGCAACTGCAATTCACCGCAAGTTACTCGCCATTTTGGCCTTTTTCTCTTTTTTACATCAGAGTCCGCCAAAATTCGCCTCCGGAGCCTCTGAAAGGACATAGCCGCCCTCCCCCACCGGTCCGGGAACAGATTTAGAAAATAAAAAAAGAACCTCACAAAAAGGTTCTTCATTTTATAATGGAGATAGCGAGACTCGAACTCGTGACCTATACGTTGCGAACGTATCGCTCTCCCAACTGAGCTATATCCCCAAAATATATTTACTGATTCTTATTTCGAACGAAATTATTATAACATATATACCGAAAAATGCAAGTACATATTTTCCTAAATTTCATATTTTTCCGGCCTATTTTTGAAGGGATTTACTCCCGCGTCTAAAAACTCTGCTGTTGACAATTCCTCTCCCTGTGTTTTATACTGACAGGGATCAAAAGTGTGGCGAGTCCACAGGAAAACGAGGTACATATGGTAAAACAGGAAATATCGGAAATCAAGAAACTTTTCACGCAAAATAACTGTTCCATCACTCGAATCTGCGGCTGTTACGTGGATGGGGAGAAAAATAAGAAAGCGCAGTTCGGGCGGGCTTTTCTGGCGCTGCCCGAGGAGGAGATGTTCAAATATTTTGAAATTCTCCGCAAATCTCTCTCCGGGTCCCTTGGCAGGAATCTGCACACGCTGGAGTTCCCGCTGAAAACCGAAGAGGAGGGGGGAACACAGGAGCTTCTGCTGCGCCTGCGGGACAGTAAACTGAAGGACGACGAACTGCTGGACCAGTTCTATCAGAATATCATTGACTGCTATGAGTTTGTGGGAAACTATCTGATCCTGGTGATTCACGATGCCTATGATGTGCCCGGCCGCACCCGGGACGGGCTGGAGATGGAGGATGCCTCCGACGAGGTGTACGAATATATTTTGGTCAGCATCTGCCCTGTGAATCTGTCCAAACCCGGCCTGTCCTACGACGCGGAGGAAAACGGCTTCCACAACCGGATACGCGACTGGGTGGTAGGCGCTCCGGACACCGCCTTTCTGTTTCCCGCCTTCAATGACCGCGGCGCGGATCTCCACAGCACGCTCTACTATTCCAAAAATGCCGAGGATTTGAAAGAGGCTTTTGTGGATCTGATTCTGGGTTGTCCCCTGCCCCTGTCCGCCGGCGGACAAAAAGAGACTTTCCAGATGCTGGTGGAAGAGACCCTGGGAGAAACCTGTAGCATTGAAGCCGTCAAAAACATTCATGAGAGAATCATTGAGATGGCGGAGGAACACAAGGAGGACCCCGCCCCCCTGATACTGGACAAGAATGAAGTAAAAACCGTATTTGCAGGCAGCGGTGTGGCCAATGAGAAGATGGAAATTTTCGACCAGTGCTACGAGTCCACCGCAGGGAACGATACCCGACTGTATGTCAGCAACGTGGTAAGCAGCCGCTCCTTTGACGTAAAGACACCCGAAGTAGTGGTAAAGGTAGATCCCGGACGCACAGATCTGATCTCCACCCGCGTCATTGACGGTCAGGAGTGTCTGGTAATCGCACTGGGAGCCAACGTGGAGGTAAACGGGATCGCTGTGAGAGGCAGCCTGGAAGCCGATGATTCCGCGTCGGGCTGACGCTATGACGCTACTTTTTTGCGGCGGGCGCCCAAGCGCGGGCACCGCCGCATTGCCTCCCTGCCCAGAAACGGTCAGGGCTTTTATATGCAAAAAAAGCCTCTCCCGCAGCAACACATGTTACAGATCATATTCGCCACACAGAGCTTCATGCATATACTCCCATCGCCCATAGTGGGATAACCGTAACCGGCCTGGCGCTGGCGATACCAGCTGCCCCCATTTTCCAGTGTCTGCTGTAGCTGCCTGTAATCTCCGTTCCCGGGTTCCAGCGAAACCGCCCTTCGGGCGTGCTCCAGCGCCGCCACATTGTTTCCAAGGCTGGAATGGGTGATTGCGCTGTAATAATACCATCTGGCATTTCTCTCCCCACTGTCCATCTGATCCAGTGTATTTCTGGCCTCCCGGTAGTATCCGTTACGAATATAATTTCCCGCCGCCCGCAGACGAGGCTGGTCCTCATACCCTGTGCCACGTCTCTGTCCCCCATAAAAACCGCCAAAGGGGTCAAACCCGAAACCGCCGAATCCAAAGGGATCCTTCTCGTCATAGCCGCCCTGTCCAAAGCCTGCTCCCGTGGCGTAGCCGCCGGTCTTTTCCTTCATGACCTGCTGGTATGCCGCCTGAATCTCCTTAAATTTCTCCTCCGCCTGGGCCTTGTTGGGATTGTTTACATTTGCGTCCGGGTGATATTTGCGGCTAAGGGCCCTGTATGCTTTTTTGATTTCCTCTTCCGTCGCGCTGCGGGATACCCCCAGCACCTGATAGGGATCACTCATAATACTCTCCGTTCCTTCTCCTACTCAACTTTCGCTGCCCTCTTCCCCGGATTTTCTTCTGGCCAGATGAACGGCCTCATACCGGCTCCACACGCCGGAGTACAGAATATTACGAAGAATTTCCACATTGTCCAATATGGGAAGCTGCTCAAATTCCCGGCAGCAGGCGGACATCATCATGGTCAGTATATCCTGACATTCGCCTTCAAAATCTGGAAATTTATATCGCTCCTTCAAAGGATTATAGCGACCCTTTTTCAAATCCTCCTCAATGTCCTCATAGGCGTCCAGCAGGTAGATAAATTTGCCCAGAAAAAAACCGAAACGTTGCAAACTCTCCTCCCACTCGTCCTTCCGGACAGCAGCAATCTGCGCCATAACCCGCCCAAAACAGCCCGCCATGGCATCCAGATCCGTCTCTCCCCGCTCTTCCGCCCGGGACAATTCCTCCATGGCGTCAGAGATCCGGTCCAGCTTGCCTGCGTATCTCTCCCTTCCCTCTTTGGTTCTGCGCCCCAGGATTCTGGCCGTCAGCAGACGCAGACGCTTTCGATCGTCCTTCCAGTCGTCCAGACATTTGTACTCCGTCAGAAGCATGTTCATATCCGCCACATACTCAGTCAGTTCATTGCGGCGATATGTGTGCTTTTTCCCGGGATGGGCAAGGCACCGGCTCTCTCCGCAGACCGTCTCCGGCTCATATAGTCCTGAAAGCAACAGCAGCAGAAAGGTCATGTCATAACTCAGGGTGGCCTGACCCACCCGGCCATATTTCTCCTTTAGCACCCGGCACAAACCGCAGTAGTAGGAATGGTACATCTCCCATTCCCTGATACGTAGTTCGGACTGGTTCACAACAATATATCCAAACATAGGCCCATCCTCCGCGCATCAGGTTTTTCTGACAAATTCCGTACCGCATTTCCTACAGCTGATGGCGATGCGTCCCCTGTTTCTTGGAACCCGGATCTTTTGCTTACAGCCGGGACATTTGTAGATGCGATGGGTCTTTCTCTGAGCCAGAGCCTGTCTCTTCTTTTGCAGTTTGGCCCGCAGTTTCCCCTCGAACTGCATATACTTCCGGTTCTCCGCCGCCCGCCTGGCAATCTGTCTGGAAAACATGCGGTAATAGGCCAGAATCAGCACCGCCAGCCCTACGGTGGAAATAAAAGGAATCCGAAACAGGGACAACGCCACACAGACAAGCGCCGCTGTCAGCATTACTTGCCCAAGCCTGTCGTTGCCATATCTGCCCTGCATAAAACGTGCTATTTTCTCTCTCATGCCAAACCCCCCCTTATTCTATGTTTTCCATATAATCCTACGCCAGGCAGTTCGCGAATACAATATATACTTTCTAAACAATTCTAAAGAAAACATAAAAACGCCACTACCCCCATAAGAAGATAGCGGCGCCTGCCTTCCTTATGTGATTAAGCCTGTGCGACATCCTTCATGGAGAAACTGATCCGTCCCATCTTGTCCTTGCCCAGACATACCACGGTGACCACATCCCCCAGAGTCAGCACATCTTCCACACGATTAATTCTTTCCTTGGCAATCTTGGAAATATGCACCATGCCCTCCTTGCCGGGAGCAAACTCGATAAACGCGCCAAATTCCTTGATGCTTACCACCTTGCCCTTAAAGATTTGGCCTTCCTCAAAGTCCGTGGTGATCATCTTGATCATCTCCACAGCCTTGTCCATCATCTCCCTGTCAGTTCCGCACACGGATACCTTGCCGTCATCGGTGATGTCAATCTTCACGCCGGTGCGGGCAATGATCTCATTGATGGTCTTACCTCTCTGCCCCACCACATCCCCGATTTTCTCGGGATCAATCTGAATGGAAATAATCTTGGGCGCATAGGGGCCGACCTGTGCACGGGGAGCGGAGATAGCGGGCTTCATGCAGTTGTCCATGATGAACAGTCTGGCCTCGCGGCAGCGGGCGATGGCTCCCTCCACAATAGGCCGGGTCAGTCCATGAATCTTGATGTCCATCTGGATGGCTGTAATGCCTTCCGTTGTACCCGTCACTTTAAAGTCCATATCTCCAAAGAAATCTTCCAGGCCCTGAATATCCGTGAGCAGCACGAAGTCGTCATCCGTCTCGCCGGTAACCAGACCGCAGGAGATGCCGGCCACCATCTTCTTAATGGGCACGCCTGCGGCCATCAGGGACATGCAGGACGCGCAGGTGGAAGCCATGGAGGTGGAGCCATTGCTCTCAAAAGTCTCGGACACCGTGCGGATGGTATAGGGAAATTCCTCCTCGCTGGGCAGCACGGGAATCAGCGCCCTCTCCGCCAACGCTCCATGACCGATCTCACGGCGTCCAGGCCCTCTGGAGGGCTTTGTCTCTCCCACCGAGTAGGACGGGAAATTGTAGTGGTGCATATATCTCTTGCTCACTTCGTTCTCGTCCAGTCCGTCCAATTTCTGCTGTTCGGATAAGGGAGCCAGAGTACATACATTGCAGATCTGGGTCTGTCCCCGGGTAAACATAGCAGAGCCATGCACTCGCGGAATCAGATCAACCTCTGCGGCCAGCGGACGGATCTGGGTAATCTCACGACCGTCAGGACGCTTGTGATCCTTCAGAATCATCTTGCGCACGGTCTTCTTCTCATACTGATATACAGCCTCTCCCAGCACAGCCAGCCACTCTTCATTTCCGGCAAATGCCTCCTCCAGCCTGGCGGTAATCTGGCGGATATTCTCCTCGCGGGTCTGCTTGTCGTCGGTGAACACAGCCTCCTCCATCTCCTGGGGTGTGGCAATCTTCATAATCTCGTCAAACATCTCCTGCGGGATGGCGCAGCTGGTATAAGTATGCTTGGGCTTGCCCACCTGCGCCACAATCTGGTCAATAAACGCAATTATGGTCTGATTGACCTCATGCGCCTTGTAGATCGCCTGGATCATCTTTGCCTCTGGCACCTCGTTGGCGCCTGCCTCGATCATAATCACCTTCTCGCGGGTAGATGCCACCGTGAGATTCAAATCTCCTCTCTTCCACTGCTCCTGGGTGGGATTGATAATAAACTCGCCGTCCATCATGCCCACCTGGGTCATGGCGCAGGGGCCGTCAAAGGGGATGTCCGAGATGCAGGTGGCAATAGCCGCGCCCAGCATGGCCACCAGTTCCGGACGGCATTCCGGGTCCACGCTCATAACCATGTTGTTCAGAGTTACATCATTGCGGTAATCCTTGGGGAACAGAGGGCGCATGGGTCTGTCGATCACACGGCTGGTCAGCACCGCATTTTCACTGGCCTTCCCCTCCCTCTTGTTAAATCCACCGGGGATCTTACCCACGGAGTACAGTTTCTCCTCAAATTCCACACTCAGGGGAAAGAAATCAATGCCCTCCCTGGGCTTTTCGGATGCCGTCGCGGTACTCAGCACTGTGGTCTCGCCATAGTGCATAAACGCGCAACCGTTAGCCTGTTTACCCACCCTGTTGATATCCACGGTCAGAGTGCGCCCGGCCAGTTCCATTGAATAAGAATTATACATATTACCCTCTTTCCGCATATCGCGTACATGCCGCGATATTGCACTAATCAGTAGTTTGCGCTATGGTAAAAAGGCGGAGTGCCGAATCCGGCTGCCGCTCCGCCTTCCCAAAGTCTTACTTTCTCAAACCTAACTTCTCGATCAGTTCACGATATCTCTCGATGTCCTTGCTCTTTAAATAGGCAAGCAGACCACGCCTCTGCCCAACCAGCTTCAGCAAGCCACGGTTGGAATGATGATCCTTGGGATTGGCCTTCATGTGCTCGGTCAACTCCCTGATTCTCTCGGTCAGCACTGCGATCTGAACCTCGGGCGAACCTGTGTCACCGGGGGTTCTTGCATACTCATTGATAATTGCGGTCTTTTTTTCCTTGGAAATCATGTTTTCTTCCTCCATATAATAGATTGTACCCACCGTACACTAAGACCGGGTTGGAGTGTCCCGTATCTGAGCGGCGGCGAACTCATACCGATTAAGAATAGCATATCTTTCGGCATTTGTAAACAATAATTTTCTATAATATGCTATTTATTCCGCCAGAATCCGCACATATCTCACCGGTGTGCGGTAATTATATTTGTTGATGCGGATACCGCTTGTGGGGTTGCTGGCGCTGATCACCTTGCCGCCCCCGATATAGATTGCCACATGGTTGATGGTGCCACTGCTGTTCGCGTAGAACACCAGGTCTCCGGGCTGGATCTCGGAATAGGAGATTCTGGTCCCCTCCCCTGCCTGGGCCCGGGAACTATGGCTTAAAGTGATGCCAAAGTTCTTGTACACACTGAGCACAAAGCCCGAACAGTCGGCTCCCTTGGTCAGACTGGTACCGCCCCACACATAGGGATTGCCCAAAAACTGTTTGGCGTACTCCACCAGATCTACACGCAAGTCTGAGATACCTTGTCCATACAGCAGTTCCGCCATGGTGATAGCTGTGTCCAAACGCTCCTCCACATGGGAAAATTCCGCCGAGATAAAGACATGATCACCGTCTATATCCACCTCATACCAGCCGTCCAGAGTACTCACATAGTCCAGTTCCTCCCCCTGGGGCACCTGCGTAAACACCGCGCCCTCTGTGCTGGCCTCGTCTCTCACCCGCAGACCGTCCGTATCCGCCACCACCACCGTTCTCACCAACTCGTTGGCGCGCAGTTTGGCATCCGGACCCATCAGCAGAAATTCCGTGCTCACATATCCCTCCACCTCACCGGACTTAATATGGGCCCAGCCGATCTCCGGAAAGTACTCCAGCACTTCACACGCCGACCCTCTGGGCATCTTTCCCACCACCTTGCCGCTGGTGGACGCCTCGGCGCGGACATTCAGATTGCCCGACTCCACCTCGGCAATACCGATATTGGTATATCCCCAGGACGCACCCTGGGCATCCTGGGCCGCCGCTATGTATTCCTCCTCTGTGAGGCATACATCCATCACGGACGCAATGCCCGCCTGCTGTAGCACGCCTTTCGCGCCGCCGTTCTCCGCCGCCTGGACATTCGCGGGCAACAACAGGCAGGCTGCCATGCAGGTGCTGATGGTTTTCAGTGCCAGATTCTTTCCTCTCTTCATATTCCCTCCGTATTTTATGCTTGCCAATAAAAAAGTCCCATACCCTGTCGGTATGAAACTTCTTTCCGTCATACCAGTTACAATCGTTACAATTTTGTTACAGATTTATTAACTGATATGCATTATAAACACTTTTCTGACCGTTTGTCAATAGGTTCTACATATTTCCTTGTTTTTCCTATTCGTCCCTAATCGCAAACGCAATATTGGTGGCATGGTCCGCCACCCTCTCCAGACCGGAGATAATATCAGAGAAAATCATGCCCGCTTCGGGAGTGCATTCCCCTCGGGCCAGGCGGTCTACATGGCGCTGCTGTAGTTCTCTCTCCTTGTTATCCACCTTATCCTCCAGAAGAATCACATCATTCATGTGCCGGTCATCGCTCTTGGCAAACATCTCAATGGCATACTGGAAGATGGTGTTGACCATGTCCAGCATCTCCCCCAACTCCCGCTGGGCCTCCTTGCTGATACTGAGGTTGCCCTCCCTGCGCTGTCTTGCCGCATCCGCCACATTTTCCGCATGATCTCCGATGCGCTCTATATCGTTGACCACATGAAACAAGGCCCCCAGACTCTTTAAGTCTTCAATGGGCAGAGTTGTCTGGTTGATCTTCACCAGATAATTGGTTATGGCGTGGTTCAGGAAATTAATGTTCTTCTCCACCTCATAGACTTCCTCAATATCTTCCTCGTCCAGGGTAATCAGAGCGTTCATGGCGCGGTTCAGATTCTCGCTGGCCAGGGACGCCATGCGGTCCAGCTCTTTGACCACCTCAACCACCGCCGTGGCGGGATTGAATATTACCTTTTCCCCAATATATTTCAGCTGATAACTCTCCCGGTACCCCACCTTTTTGTCCTCTCCCGGCACGGTGAGACTGGCCAGCTTCACTATGGCCCCGCAGAAGGGGAACAGAACAATCACCTGAAAGATCTTGATAATCGTGTGTGCATTGGCCACAAACCTGCCGTTGTCCGCAGAGATGGACTGAATCAGGCGGATAATCGGCTCCTTGGCCACAAACAGGATTCCATAGATGAGCAGCGTACCGATCACATTAAACCAAAAATGAATAAGCGCCGCTCTCTTGGCGTCCTTTTTGCCGGGCAGGGAAGCGATCAGCGCCGTGGCGCAGGCACCGATATTGCAGCCCAGGATAATATACAGACAGATCCCCAGATCCAGAAACCCCTGGTTGGCCAGAAGCAGCACAATGCTGACCGTCACGGAGGAACTCTGGATCACCGCAGTAAGCACGGTGCCCACCACCGTGGCGAGAAACGGATTTTTCAGGGACCTGAGAAGATCCACCACCTCAGGCACGTTCTTCATCTCCGCCATACCGCTTGACATGGTGTTAAGACCGGTGAACAGTATGCCAAAGCCCACAATCACCTCCGCGAATTTCTTCACTTTTTCCTTTTTGCTGAACATCATGACCAACACGCCGCACAATAAAAATACCGGTGCCACGGCTGACAGATTAAAAGATACCAGCTGGGAGGTTATGGTAGTACCGATATTGGCTCCAAAGATAACCCCCGCCGCCTGATACAGATTCATAAGTCCGGAATTGACAAAACTGACCACCATGGCCGTACAGGCCGAGGAGGACTGAATAATCCCGGTGAACACAATGCCCACCAGCATACCCGTAAAACGGTTGGTGGTAAAGATTTCCAGGATCCGGCGCAGCCTGGCACCCGCGACCTTCTCAATGGAATCGCTCATTAGATCCATGCCGAACAGAAAAAGGCCAAGTCCGCCGGCCAGGGACAGTAAAATGCGTACATTCATGTGTTTATTCCCTTCATTCGTAACCATACTCACAAACGGCTAAATTTTCCGCGCGTCCTCCGCTGTCCGATCCGAGGCGTGAAACACGCAAAAATTGGAAAATCTAAACGTTCATCAGTATATGTCCTAGTCACACGATTCTATTTTAAGGGAAAAAAGCCATGCTGGCAATATATAATTTTACAAAATTTTCACATATTTTTCACAGTCAATTCACAATACTGTCATTTTCCGGTTCATTCCCAATGTTCTCCTTACCTCCGGGGCGGTACGCCCTTCCGGCCTCCAGATCCTCCCGCAGCTGCCGTTTCAGCGCCTCCACCGACGGAAAACGCCTCTCCGGCCTGTGGAAAGCCAGCAGCTGCACCTGTATCTCCTCCCCGTAGATCTCTCTGTCAAAGTCATATAAATATGTCTCCACCCCCGCCAGGCCCGCGTCGGTGACAGTGGGTTTGCAGCCCACATTGCTGATGGCGGTATAGCGGCGTCCCTCATACAGCACCCGGGAAAAGTATACCCCAAAGGGCGGCAGCAGTTTGGACGCCGGAGGCAGCAGGTTCACGGTGGGCATTCCCAGACCGTGGCCCAGACGCGCCCCATAACACACTCTGCCGCCGACGGTGTAATAGTCCCCCAAAAGCTGCGCCGCCTGCTCCATCCGCCCGGCCTCCACCTGGGCGCGCACATAGGTGGAGCTCACCTCCCTGCCAAGATATTTCAGCTTTTCGATGGTCTGCACCTCATACCCCCAACTCTCTCCCAGCCGACGGAGCAGCGCCCCATCCCCGGCTCCTCCGCGTCCAAAGGACACGTCCTCTCCCGCCGCCACATAGCGGGTACGCATCCGCTCCGCCAGAACCTGCCTCACAAAATCCTCCGGCCCCATGGCGGCAGACTCCCCTGTCAGAGGAAATTCGATCAGCAATTCAATCCCCATCTCCCGGAAAGCCTGGCGCTTTTCCTCCCGTGTCATCAGTTCCTTGCCATCGGAAACACCAAAAAGCACTGCCGGGGACGGGTCAAATGTAAACACACAGGGGGCAAGCCCCCGGTCCCTCTGCCCAAGCACCAGGTCTAAAAGTCTCCTGTGCCCTGTATGCAGACCGTCAAACTTGCCCATCGCCACTGCCGTGTCCCTGTCCAGTTGAAAATCCAATCTGTTTGCTATTATGTCCATGTCTTATCTGCCCGCAGCTCCTTAGTCCTGTTCCAAAAACATCTTCACCGGCTGATATCTTCCCCTGCATTCATCATAAGCGTAGATGCCCGCAAAACGATTATCCGGCCGGCAGACCCGCACCCAGCGTCCCGGCGCGTACCGCTCCCGTTCCGCCGTCTGTTCCACCGTAAGAGGATTGCCGTTGCAAAGGAGCCGCTCCAGATCCCCGCGCACATGCAGCACCGGACAGCTGCCAAACACGCTTTCCACCGGCATCACCGCCTCCCGCAGCCGCCCCTGGTCCTTTAACTCCTGCAATTGTCCCAGCGTAAAGGCATCCTGTAGAGAAAAGCGGCCCACCCTGGTGCGCTCCAAGCTCTCCGTGGCCCCACCGCAGCCCAGTTTCTTCCCTATATCCGCGCACAGAGTCCGAATATAGGTGCCTTTGCTACAGACCACTCTCAGCTTCACTTCCGGAAGCCGCATCTCCAAAATCTCGATTTCCTCAATCCGCACTTCCCGGGCCCGGCGTTCCACTTCCCTGCCCTCCCGGGCCAGTTCATAGAGTTTTTTCCCGTTTACTTTCAGGGCCGAATACATGGGAGGGACCTGGCTATAGCTGCCCTGAAAAGACGACACTGCCTCCCGAACCTGCTCCTGGGATACCTCCACAGAGTGCCGGGCCAGGATGCTCCCTGTCATATCCTGGGTATCCGTCTCCACCCCCAGCAAAAGTTCCGCCACATACTCCTTGTCCTTGTCGGTGAGCATATCGCAGAGTTTGGTTCCGCTGCCCAGACACAGGGGCAGCACCCCCGTAGCCTCCGGGTCCAGCGTACCAGTGTGACCGATTTTTTTCTGGCCGCAGATGCCCCGCATTTTCGCCACCACATCATGGGAGGTAAAGCCCTTTTCTTTATGGATAATCACTACACCATTCATCTTCCACTCTCACTCCTGCCCCGGATTCTCATCTTCATGGGCGCAAAGACGGCTCGCCATCTGCTCCTTGATGTGAAGGGAAAGGTTATTCACACAGTCATGGAAAGTTCCCTTCATATTACAGCCTGCGGCCCTCATATGACCGCCGCCGCCAAAAAACGCCGCCACTTTGGACACATCCACCCACTCGTCGGAGCGCAGACTCACCTTATACTCCTGCACCCCCGTCTGATACATGAAGATAGCGCAGTGAATCCCCTTTATATTGCGCAGATGGTTCACAATTCCATCCAGATCCGAATGTTCCACCTCATAAAAATCCATGATTTTACGGTCCAGGCAGCTGACTATACATTTACCATCCATAAAGCGGACGCTCTCCAGAAGCACCCTGCCCAGCACCTGACTCTGTAAATAGGTTCTCTGGTAAAAGGTCTCCAGAACCAGCTTGGGGAAGTCAAATCCCCAGCGAATCAGATCGGCCCCGATCTCCATGGTTCTCGGGGAAGTGTTGGAGTACTGGAATACCCCTGTATCATGTATAATACCTATGTAAATTGCCATGGCCAGATCGGCGTCCAGTACGTCTCTGTCTATAAGTTCGTAAATCAGCTCCGCAGTGGAACTGGCCTCCGGCACTACCCGGAAGACATCACAGGTCCCGGCGTTGCTGATATGGTGGTCGATGTTAACGGTTTTCCGAGCCTTTTCAAAAATCTTTTTGGCAGGCTCCATCATGCGTTCCGGCACACTGTCCAACACAAAAAAGACATCGTAGGGAGCGGTGTCTTCACACTGGCTGTCTATATGCGCAAAGCCCTTTATGCATGCAAAAATTTCCGCAGGCTGCTCCAGGTAAACCTGTACCCGGGACTGGGGCATCTTTTTTCGCAGATACTGATAAAGCGCCAGGCAGGAGCCCACGCAGTCGCCGTCAGGCCGGACATGTCCGGTGATGGCAATGCGGGAAGCTCCCTGGCATTCCTGTAAAATATTCACTTATCTTCCTCACTTTTCTTCCCCGCCTCTTCGTCGGCGCTGATCACCTCATCTATTCTTTTGGACATGTTCACACCGTACTCGATGGACTGGTCCATGACAAAAGTGATTACCGGTGTGTTGCGCAGGTTGATGGATCTGGCCAGCTGGGATCGTATATACCCCTCCGCGCTCCTCAACCCCTGATAAGTGGCCTCTCTGGCTTCGTCGCCGCCTAACACGCTGATCCAGGCTTTGCAGCTTTTCAGATCGGGGGCCACTTCCACAGCCACCACACTGGTCAGAGGACTGATGCGGGGGTCCTTGATCCCGCTGCGGATTATCTCTGCCAGCGCACGCTGCACTTCCCCGTTGATACGGGTGTTTTTAATGCTGTTTTTTCTCATAAATCCTGCTTTCCTGAGAGGGGGAAGCCCCTGGACTCCCCCCGAAATAAACACTTGGTTCACATTTAAGTTCTCGGTACTTCCACCATGATATATGCCTCCACGATATCCAGTTCCTGCATCTGGTCGAAGCCCTCGAATACAAGTCCACATTCGAAGCCTGCCTTGACTTCTTTCACGTCATCTTTAAAGCGCTTCAAAGAGGCCAGACTGCCCTCGTAGATCTGCTCGCCTTCCCGAGTGACGCGAATCTTGCAGCCTCTCTGGAATACGCCGTCCAGCACATAGGAACCGGCAATGTTGCCCACTGCGGAAGCCTTGAAAATCTGTCGCACCTCGGCATGGCCGATAACCTTCTCCTCGAAAATAGGATCGAGCATACCCTTCATGGCGGCTTCGATATCCTCGATGGCCTGGTAGATTACCTTGTAAAGGCGCACATCCACCTTCTCCCTCTCGGCCGTGGCCTTGGCCGTGGGATCAGGACGCACGTTAAAGCCGATAATGATGGCGTTTGACGCGCTGGCCAGCGACACATCCGATTCGTTGATGGCTCCCACGCCACCGTGGATGCATTTTACCACCACTTCCTCATTGGAGAGTTTCATGAGAGACTGCTTCACCGCCTCCACGCTGCCCTGTACATCCGCCTTTACGATCAGATTCAGTTCCTTCAGGTTGCCTTCCTTGATCTGGGAGAACAGGTCATCCAGAGACATGCGGGATTTGGTCTCCTCTAACATCTTTTCCTTATTTTGCGCTAAATATGTCTCTGCGTAATTTTTTGCCGTCTTATCACTGTCATGCGCGATAAACACCTCGCCCGCGCTGGGCACATCGGAAAGTCCCAGAATCTCCACAGGCGTAGAGGGCAGAGCTTCCTTGACCCTGCGGCCCTTGTCGTCGATCATGGCCCGGACTTTTCCGTGGCTGAAACCTGCGGATATAAAGTCTCCCACCTGTAGTCTGCCCTTCTGTACCAGCACCGTAGCCACCGGGCCCCGACCCTTATCCAGTTCCGCCTCGATCACCAGACCCCTGGCTCTTCTGTCGGGATTGGCTTTCAGTTCCAGAATATCGGCGGTGAGCAGAATGGTCTCCAGCAGATTCTCTATGCCCTCCCCGGACTTGGCGGACACGGGCACAAACTCTGTGGTTCCGCCCCAATCCACGGGAATCAGTTCATGTTCTGTCAGTTCCTGCTTCACACGTTCCACATTGGCGGCGGGTTTGTCAATCTTATTCACCGCCACCACAATCTCGATGCCCGCCGCCTTGGCATGGTTGATGGCCTCCACGGTCTGAGGCATAACGCCGTCGTCGGCAGCCACCACCAGAACCGCGATATCCGTGGCGTTGGCGCCCCGCATACGCATGGCGGTAAACGCCTCGTGGCCGGGGGTATCCAGAAAAGTAATCTTCCGCCCGTTTATGGATACGGTGTAGGCGCCGATATGCTGGGTGATGCCTCCTGCCTCCCTGTCGGTGACATTGGTCTTACGGATGGCATCCAGCAGGGAAGTCTTGCCGTGGTCAACATGCCCCATGACACAGATGACGGGAGGTCTTTCCACCAGACTCTCCTCCGCCTCTTCATCCTCCTTCAGCAGTTCCTCGATCACGTCCACCTTTACTTCTTTCTCACAGAGGATATCGTACTCCATGGCGATGTTTTCCGCATCCTCATAGGAAATCTCCTGATTTACAGTGACAATCTTACCCTCCAGAAACAGCTTCTTGATGATGGCGGCGGGCTGTAATTTCATCTTTTCCGCCAGTTCCTTGATGGTGATGGAATCAGGCAATACAATCACCTTGATGGCTTCCTCCACCACCTCTTCCTTTTTCTTTTCCGGTCTGATGAAACGACCGGGCTTATTCTTCTGCGCCTCCTCGTCCTCATACATATAGTCCTTGCGGTTGCGCTTATCCTTCTCCTGGCTGATACGCCTCTTTTCCTCTTCCCTGTGTTTCTCGTTGTCCTTGCCGGGCGCCTCTCCGGCAAAACCCTTGCTGCCCTGTTGCTGGCTGCGGAACTTATCGCCCTGTCCGGGTCTGCCGCCGCCAAAGGCGCGTCCGCCTCCGTTATCCCTGCCAAAGGCCGGTCTGCCGCCGGGAGCCGCGCCCCGTCCCCCGAACTGACCGCCGCTTCTCTGACCGTCACGACCACCCTGGTAACCGCCGCTCCTCTGGCCGTCCCTATTTCCCTGATAACCGCCTCTGGTCTGACCGCCCTGGCCGCCGCTTCTCTGACCGTCACGGCTGCCCTGATAGCCACCGCTTCTCTGGCCGTCACGATTGCCCTGATAACCGCCGCCTCTCTGGCCGTCACGGCTGCCCTGATAACCGCCGCCTCTCTGACCGTCACGGCTACCCTGATAGCCGCCTTCCCGGCGATCATTGCCACGACCGCTCCGCTCGGCGTTTCTGTCGGAGCGCTGTTCAGAGCCACGGTCGGCACCTCGCTCGGAGCCTCGCTCGGAGCCTCGCTCCAGGGTTCTGTCAGGGCTTCTGTCCGAACGGGATTCCGAACGCGCTTCTCCGCTTCTGGCCTGCTCCCTGCCGGAGCCAGCCTGTTCCTGTCTGTACTCCTGCGGCCCGCCGGTCTGTTTCTCCGTCACTGGTTTCTCGGTCACAGGTTTCTCCGCCGCAGGCTGCTGAGGCTTAACCTGCGGAGTTTCCTGCACGGATACCGGCTGATTTGCTGTCAGCTCCTCCTTGGGTGGCTTGGGCTTGGGCTGAGGCTTCATGGTCACCATCTGCACACTGGGAGTAGGAGACGGCGGTGTCAGCGGCTTTATGGGAGTCCTGGGCGCGGGTCTGCCTGTATTGCCGCTCTTTTGACGATTCTGGCCATTTTGATTGTTACGCCCCCCCTGTCCGGACCTGTTCTGACTATTCTGGTTGCTCTGACCCTTCTGTCCGTTTTCCTTTGCCCGCTGTCCCGACATCTTGGAATTCTGGGGGTTGCTGACAACGATAATTTTGCTCTTCTTTTTAGGAGTGGCCTGCTTTTCAGTCTTCTCCCTGGTCTCGGAAACGGGGGCTGACGTTCCGTTCGTCGGCACCGTAGTTGACGCTGCGGTTTTCGCTCCCGTGTCTGCTCCTGCTTTCGTCTTGGACGCCGGGTTTTTTTCCTGCACGGCCTTCCCCTTTTTTACCTCCTCCGAGGTCTTCTCACGAGTCTCTCCCACCTGTGTATCTCCCTTTCCGCCAAAAGCCTTTCTCACCAATTCCACATTGGCTTCCTCTACGGAACTGTTGGCCGCCTTGGCTTCTATTCCTTTCTCCTGTAAAAAGGCCACTATTTCCTTACTCGACCTGTTTACTTCCTTCGCTAACTCATGTACCTTCATTTTTGCCATGCTCACTACCTCCCTTTACCTGGCAGACACCTTCACCCTCCAGTGCCTTTATAACCGCCTGTGCCAAACCTGCATCGCATACTGCCAGAGAAGACCTCAGTTCCTTTCCTATGGCTCCGCCCAGGATTTCTTTGGTTCCATACTGATAGATCGGAACGCCATAATAGGAACCCTTGTCTGTGAAAAACTTTTTGGTATTCGCCGACGCATCCTCTGCCACGATAACCAGCATAGCGTGCCCTTTTTTTACTGCGTTCTCCGTCTGAAACTCACCACTCACCAGATTGTTCCCTCTGGTTGCCAGCCCCAGCAATGATAATACTTTATTTTGCTTCAATATTGTTAAACTCCTTATCCAGGGTTTCATAGATTTCCTCGGAAATACTCATCTTAAAGGAGCGCTCCAGCCCCTTATTTTTGCGGGCCTTTTGCAGACATTCCCTCTGTGTACAAATATATGCGCCCCTGCCATTCTTTTTTCCTGTCACATCCAGACATATTGCTCCGTCAGCGGTTCGCAGAACTCTCATCATCTGCCTCTTGTCCTTCATCTCGCCGCAGCCGACGCACTGCCGCAAGGGAACTTTCTTTGCCATCGCGCCGCCCCCTTATTCCTGATTTACGCCGTCTTCTTCCGGTTCCCCGGCGTACCCGGTTTCGTTTTCATCTTCCCCGGCAGGCTCTCCGTCTTCGCCCTCATATTCCCCGGCGAACCCAATGTCGCTCTCCTCTTCCTCGGCGTACTCTCCGTCTCCGCCTTCATACTCCTCGATGTAATCCTCATCCTCATCATACTCGTCGTCCATGTAGTCCTCATAGCGGAAGCCCGGCGCGTCCTTGGCCTGGGTCTCGGACTTGATATCAATCTTGTAACCGGTAAGCCTGGCCGCCAGCCGGGCATTCTGGCCCTCCTTGCCGATGGCCAGGGACAGCTGGTAATCCGGCACCACCACCTTGGCGGTCTTCTCGTCGGGGTCTGCGAATACAGCCACGATCTTGGCCGGAGACAGGGCGTTCTGGATCAGATTGCCCGGATTCTCATCCCAGTTCACGATATCAATCTTCTCTCCCCGCAGTTCCTCCACTATGGCGTTGACTCTGGCACCGTTGAGCCCCACACAGGCCCCCACTGCGTCCACGTTGGGATTGTGGGACCAGACTGCCAGTTTGGTACGGCTTCCTGCCTCTCGGGCAATACTCATAATCTCCACCGTACCGTCCTTGATCTCCGTAACCTCGGACTCAAACAATCTCTTCACCAGTTCGGGATGGGTGCGGCTTACATTGATACGGGGGCCCTTGGGGGTGTTTTTTACTTCCAGCACATAAACCTTGATTCGTTCGGTGGGCATGAACACTTCCCCCCGAACCTGTTCGCTCTCGGTGAGCATGGCATCCGCCTTGCCCAGATTGATACTGATATTCCGGCCGATATAACGCTGCACCACGCCGGTCACCACATCTTTCTCCTTCTCGAAATACTGGTTATATATCACGCTGCGCTCTTCCTCACGGATCTTCTGCAGGATCACATTTTTGGCATTCTGGGTGGCTATACGTCCGAACTCTCTGGATTTGACCTCCACATTCAGGATATCGCCCACCTGGGCCTTCTGGGAAAGTTCTCTGGCGTCCTCCAGAGCGATCTGTAGCACACTGTCCTCCACATCCTCCCTGGTCTCCACCACTTCCTTTTCCATATAGCACAGGAAATCACAGGTCTCACGATCAATTTCCACCTTGACATTGTCCGCCTTGCCAAAATGATTCTTGCAGGCGGTGAGAAGCGAGTTTTCTATGGCCTCAAACAAAGTCTCCTTACTGATCTCTTTCTCCTTTTCCAGAGTATCCAGTGCCTCCATCAGTTCCTTATTCATTTTCTACTTTTCCTCCATTCTGCCCCCCTGGGCAATCCCTGTTATAAGTCAAGCGCCAATCGAATCACCGCTATATCATTTCTCGCAAAAGCGCGGTCCCCTGCCTCCTCCGTGATTACAATACTGTCTGCGTCAAAGGATTTCAGCGCGCCGGAAAACTCCTTAACCCCCTCCAGGGGCTTATACAATTTGATCTCCACCTCCTGGCCGACGCTGTGCGCCAAATGTCTGTCTTTCTTAAGTGTACGCCCCAATCCCGGACTGCTCACCTCCAGGATATAAGCATCCGGAATAAAATCTTCCCGGTCCAGCGCATCGGACAGCGCCCTGCTCACATTTTCGCAATCCACGATGCTGACTCCCTGCGTCTTGTCAATATAGGCGCGCAGATAATAGTCGCTGCCCTCCTTGACATACTCCACATCATAGATCTCCACCCCCTGGGCCGCTGCTATGGGCTGTAGCAGCACCTCTGTCCTGGTTTCGTAATCCTCTCTCTTTGACATTTTTACCTCTTTCCTTTGGCTATAACATCAAGAAAGAGTGGCTTGCAACCACTCTCACTCTCATTAACAATCTTCAATTCTTCCTCAGTATATGCCTTTGCACGATGCTTGTCAATACACTTTTGCAAAAAATTCCTTGATTTTACGCGCTTTGTGGGCTTCTTCCACCCCGTTTCCTCCCCCTGCCCCCGTTACAAACTTTATCTAATCTTAATTTTATGTTTCATAAAATGAAAATTTACCCAAACCCTATAATGCTATTTCACTTTCCAAGAAATGCGTTACAATATATTACATTATAAAAACTTCTAAAGAGCAGGAGAAAGACTATGGACTTCGGAGAAAAACTGTACCGCCTGCGGGTAGCGCGGGGAATCTACCAGAAACAGCTGGCCTTATATCTGCACGTTTCGGTGGGCACCATATCCAATTACGAAAACGGCATCCATTCCCCTGATTTAAAGACACTGAGCAAACTTGCCAGCTATTTCCACGTATCGGCCGATTACCTGTTAAGCCGAACGGATTACATATCTCCCGTCGACGCCCTGGAGCAGAAACTGATCGACCAGTATACCACCGGAGATATCATGAACGCCATTCTGGAATTGTCTTCGGAAGGCCGCAGAGACTTAGTCAAATACCTCACCATGCTGTCGGCGTGTGACGGTGCCAGCCTGCCGTCCCTCTCCGGCCCGGGGCCGGAATCACTTGCTTTCGAATCTCCCGATGGGGAGCCCGGGAGTGAGGATATGGGAGCGGAAGATTGGAAAGAGGTTCCGGACGATTCGTCTGTCTAGATTTTAGATATCATAAATTATGTGACAAAAAGAGGAGTATGGATTATGCCAGACTCCTCTTTTTGTCTTTACACAGCGGCTCACCGCTCCGCCCGCATGGGATTATGCAAAAAATCATCATACGCCAGCCGGATTCCCTCCTCCAATTCCGTATGGTACTGCCACCCCAGCTCTCTGGCCTTGCTCACATCCAGAAGTTTTCTGGGCGTTCCGTTGGGCTTGCTGACATCCCAACGAATCTCTCCCTCATAGCCGATCACCCCTGCCACGATCCGCGCAAGCTCCCGGACACTCAGTTCTCTGCCCGTCCCGCCGTTCACCGTCTCATTGCCGCTGTAATGATTCATCAAAAACACGCACAGTTCAGCCAGGTCATCCACATAGAGAAACTCTCGCAGAGCGCTGCCGTCCCCCCAGCAGGTCACATAGGGAAGTCCCTGTTCCTTCGCCTCATGGAAGCGCCGGATCAGCGCGGGCAGCACATGACTGTGAGTGGGATGATAATTGTCATTGGGCCCGTACAGATTGGTGGGCATCACGGAGATAAAATCCGTCCCGTACTGCCGGTTCAAAAACTCGCAGTATTTCAGCCCGGAGATCTTGGCCAGGGCATAGGCTTCGTTGGTCTTCTCCAGCTCGCCGGTGAGCAGACAGCTCTCTTTCATGGGCTGAGGCGCCAGCCGGGGATAGATACAGGAAGACCCCAGAAATTCCAGTTTTCTACAGCCGTACTTCCAGGCGCTGTGAATCACATTCATCTCCAGCATCATATTGTCATACATGAAATCCGCCAACGCGCTGTCATTGGCCATGATGCCCCCTACTTTTGCCGCCGCCAGAAACACATATTCCGGCTTTTCCTCCGCAAAAAAGTCCTCCACAGCCTGTTGGCTGCACAGATTCAGCTGCCGGTGGGTACGGGTAATAATATTGCCATAGCCCTGCCTTTCCAGTTCCCGCAGGATAGCGCTCCCCACCATTCCCCGGTGTCCCGCCACATATATTTTCGCAGTTTTCTCCATCATATCCGCAACAACTCCATTCTCATAATTTTAGCCAAAAACTATTGCAGTTTTCTGGCAATCAGGTTATAATTGTGCAGTAGCATATTGGTTGTGTACCATTTCGTACATTCTACAATACATCATAGCTAAAACCATATTGAGAAAGGACGCGCACTTATGGAGAAAGAACGCATCAGCCTATGGCGAAAAATTCAGACATATTATCATTACCACTGGATGAACCGGGATTTACTCTTTTACAAGCCCGTCGCTCGTCCGCTCTGGTTTATGACTCACACAAAGGAGCAGATTGAACGGCGCACCACCGCCTATTTGGACCGGGTTCACAGGGAGGACGAAAAAATAATGCGCCAGCTTCAGGCATGCCTGGAATTCTTTCAGAATCAGGATAATTCCCAGTCTCCTTCCTCATAGGACATAATAATATCGCAATCCGCTCAAATTGTCAAGGGGAAGCGCCGTCCGCCGGGTCCAGAGTTCTCTCCTCCAGAGCTTCCTGCTCTCCGTCAATGAGATAATGCCCTCCGCCCTCTGACCGGTCCGTCCCCACAGCCTGACCGCTTTCCGTGCGCAATTGCGCGTGATCTCCAGGCGGACTGCTGTCTACAGGCAGTTCCACCTCTTCCAACGTCTCAAACATTCCGTTGTCCTGTTGCTTTCCCGAAGATACATCCACACCGACAACAGATTCCGTCCGCGCGCCCCCCTGCGCGCGCCAGTCCGTCAATAGTATCAGTCCCAACAACGCCAATATCAGTCCCAGCGCCACTCCTGTTCCCAATTTCACACCCCGGTAGGCCAGAATGTTCTTAACACGGCTGCCGATATCGTTCTCCCCGAAACCCAGCGGTGCCGATACTGGCGAATGTGTTCCCTCATTTTCGCCGGAAATGCCGGAAATCGTGAGCAGCGCCCGGGAATAGGCCTTCTTGCAGCCCTCTCCCAACCTGCTGATCACGCGCTCGTCACAGGACATCTCCATGTCACGCGCCATGAGACCGTAGGCCAGCCATACCAGGGGATTAAACCAGTGCAAAGAGAGAGCAAACCAGGTAACCATCTTTACCAGATAGTCCCCCCGTTTTAAATGCACCAGTTCATGGGCAAGCACAAAAGCCCGTTCCTCCTGAGACAATCCCGGAGGCAGATAGATTCTGGGGTCCAAAATCCCCAGCAGAAAAGGAGTGTTGATCCGGTCACTCTCATATACATCCTTCTGTACCTGTACAGCCTGTACAAGCCGTCTACGCAGCAGGATGTAGGAGATCAGGCTGTATCCAAGCAGTACGGTCAAACCTGCCGTCCAGATCAAACTGCCTGCGCTGACCCAGCCGCGCTCCAGACGCCGCACGGCACTTCGGCTGTAACGCCCACCATCCCTCTGACTCGAATACGCTCCAAAGTCCCTGTCCGTTCCCCATGCCTCCCCCCACACACGCTGACCGTCCAGCGGGAAAAGGGATGCTACAGGCGTTCCCGGCACATTCCTGCTGGCCAGAGCCTCCACCGATCCGTCCTTATGCACCAACAGCTGGTACTGAATCAGTTCCTGTTCATAGGCCGCCGTCTCCAGCGTCCGTTCCATGTTTCCCACATCCAGACCAAAATAACGGCTTTGCAGGGCAAAAGGACATAGAAGCCGCAGGAATACCACTGCCCACAGCACATAGGAAAAACTTCTTGGCTTCCTTCTCAAAAACATACGCAGCGCCAGTACAGACAATATGCAGGCGGAGCCCGTTATGCTCATCTCCAGTATTTTCAGAAAAATAGGTTCCAAAATGACTCCTCTCCCCCGGCTTTTCCAGGCAGGCACATTCCGGCATCAATCCCGGTAATTCTCAATCAATTTCCGTATCTCCTCCGCCTCCTCGGGCCGTAGCTTCCTCCCTCTGGTAAAAGCCGCCACAAACTGAGGCAGCGATCCCGAAAAGCTTCTGGCAACAATCTCCTGACTCTCCGCCTCCTGCACCTGCTCTCTGGAGATCAGGGATGTCACCACGGTTTTCTCCGATTTGACTACTCCCCGTTGTGACAGCCTCTTGATCACCGTATAAGTGGTAGACTTTTTCCACCCCAGGCGCCGCGCGCAGAGATCCACCAGATCTCCGCTGCCAATGGGTTCATTTTCCCAAAGAATCTCGCAGAAACGATACTCACTCTCAAATATTTTAGGCGTATCCATGTTCCCCTCCAACCGTTCGGTTTCGTTAAATCTAATGCATTAGACCCATTATAAGTCTAACGCATTAGACATCTCCTGTCAATCCTTTTTCTGTCCCTCTCGCTCTGTTCTTTTTACACAAAAAAAATGCCTGAAACATATGTTTCCGACATTTTCCGGGTTGGGCTGTTCTTTTAAAAACAACAGAATCCTCACACTGTAAGCACTCTATTGTCACGAACAACAGCTGATAGGGGAATCGAACCCCTGTTTCCGCCGTGAGAGGGCGGCGTCTTGACCGCTTGACCAATCAGCCATACTTATAAATGATAAAATATCACAATGCCTCCTGCTATTTATATACATATATCAGGCAAAGCGCAGCTGATAGGGGAATCGAACCCCTGTTTCCGCCGTGAGAGGGCGGCGTCTTGACCGCTTGACCAATCAGCCTCAGTTGCTATTTCCGTAGCACTTGTTTACTATAATATATTTCCACGAAAATTGCAACCTTTTTTTAGCAATTTTAAAAAATTCTACAATTTCCTCTTTTTTCAGAAATTTTCTATCATTTTCTGGCTATACCCGCTTTTTTGCGCCGCCCACCAGATGATAGTAAGCCTTGGAGGTGATGCGGTACACCACCACATACCCCACGCCGAAGAGCAGATAAGCCAGTATCGCCACCTGTACAAGTATCCACAAATTGGTGAAATTCAGCAGCATCAGTCCTTTATACAAAAACGGAAACGCAAACCCCAGATGGATTCCGGCTACCAGAAGGGGCAGAAAAAACACGGTCATCACCTGGCTGTTGATGGTCTTTCTGACCTCTTTCCTGGTCATGCCCACCTTTTGCAGGATCTCAAAACGGCTCTGGTCCTCGTACCCCTCGGAGATCTGCTTGTAGTACATGATCAGCGTGGTGGCAAAAACAAATACGATACTCAGCATAATCCCCAAAAAGAACAGTCCGCCGTACATCTCCCGGAAGCCATCCCTGTTCAACGCCACGGACTCTACGCTGGAGCGCAGCAGCCCCCCTTGCTGCTGGCTCAGTTTTCCCTGAATTTCATAAAAAATCGTTCCCTGCTCCTCCACGGAACAGTCCAGGTCAAAGCCATAGATCCAGTCGTATTGCAGCAGCGGATTGCCATAAAAGTCCTCCCATTCTGTCATGGGCCGAATAAAACTTTCCACATCCTCCACAAACAGAAACATGGAGGGAATAATCTGCATACTGTCCACGCCGTTTTCCACAAAACCCTTTACCATCCTGACTTGCCACTCCTGCTCCGTCCCCGCGAACCGTATGCTGTCCTGTCGAAACCACATCTTGCTGGTACACATCAGCAGCTGCCCTGGGCCCAAAGTCTCCGCAGTTCCCATCAGACGGTTATAGTCCGCCAGAGAAATCACAAATATCTGCCACATATCCTGATAACTGCCCCCCGGATTCTCCCCGGCGGATGTGCCGGTCCCCAAAACGCCGTCAAGAAGAATGCCTTCCAGCGCTACATAGGAATAGTCCAGAACATCCTGGGCTACAGCCGTCTGCCCATGAGCGCCCAGCACTTCCTCTATGGCCCCCCGTATGGGAGCACAATTCTCCTCCCGCAGATCCTCATAACTGACTGCCCGGTTATCCGTCATGATATTCCGGGGATACCGGGAACGCAGACTGTTCTCCTGGCCTCCGTACAGACACACCGTAGAGGACAGCATGACCAACACCATGGTACACAAAATGCAGATGGATGCCAGCCCCGCGCCGTTTCGCTTCATGCGGTAGACCATGGAGGACACAGACACAAAATGATTGGTCTTATAATAGTATCTTTTATTCTTCTGTAACAGCCTGCACAGGGCCACGCTTCCCGCGATAAACAGCAGATACGTTCCTCCGATCACCAACAGCACCGCCAGGAAAAACCAAAGCATGGCATCTATGGGATTTTTAATGGAGACGGCCAGATAGTAGGCGATACCCAGGAGCACGGCCCCGGCAAACGCCATGGGCCAGTTAGCCCTGGGAGGACGCTCTCCCACATTCTCACTGCGCAGCAGCTGTATGGGGTCCGCCGCATGAACCTGCCAAAGGGTCACCGCCAGAATCAGCAGATAAATAACCAGATACAGAATCACGGTCTGCCTCACATTTTCCGGATTAATTCGCATGGAATAATTCACGTTCTCCTGCAAAATATAATTCATAAGCAGTTCCGCCAGCTTAGAAAAAAGGATGCCAAAGACCAAACCGGATGCCAGGCTGATACAGATCACCATCACGCTCTCCCAGAGCATGATCCGTGCCAGATTCAGCTTGTTCATCCCCAAAATGCTGTACAGTCCAAACTCCCTCTTGCGCCTGCGGATCAGGAAGGAATGGGTATAGAACAGAAAAATGGCAGAGAAGGCGCCGACCACAAAGCGCCCCAAACCCATAAACACTGCCACTACATAGCCCCCCCTGACATAATTGAGCAGAGAACCCGTATACAGATAGCTCACGATATAGTACATCATAATCATACCCATGCCTGTGAGCAGGTAGGGAATATACAATTCCCTGTTTTTCCGGATGCCCGACCAGGCCAGGCGGGGATAAAAACCGATCTTCATATCCTCCCCTCCTCTCTGGCCGGATGCTGCTGCCCCTGAGCGGCCTGAGAAGAAGACTCCGACCTCCCCGCCTGCATGGCCTGCGGTTGAGCGCCTACACGCCCCGGCTGCGTGGCCAGTAGCGTCAGGGTATCCGATATCTTCTGGTACAGCTGTTCGTTGGTGCCATTGCCCCTGTAGATCTGATGGAACACCTCGCCGTCTCGGATAAAGAGTACCCGGCCCGCATGACTGGCGGCCTTGACCGAATGAGTCACCATCAAAATAGTCTGCCCCGTCTGATTAATCCCCCCAAACAGGCGCAGCAGTTCGTCCGTGGCCCGGGAGTCAAGCGCGCCGGTGGGCTCGTCCGCCAGCACCAGTTTGGGACCAGTGATCAGCGCCCTGGCCACCGCCGCCCGCTGCTTCTGTCCGCCGGAAACTTCGTAGGGATACTTTTTCAGCAGCTCCGTAATGCCCAGCTGCTCCGCAATGGGTTGAATCCGCGCCCGCATTTCGTCATGGCGCTTTCCCGCCAGCACCAGGGGCAGGTAGATATTGTCCTCCAGCGTAAAAGTGTCCAGCAGATTGAAATCCTGGAACACAAACCCCAGGTTATCCCGGCGAAAAGCCGCCACTGCCGATTCCTTGATCCTTCCCAGATCCTGGCCTCCCAAAGTCACGCTGCCCCCGGTGGGCTTATCCAGCGCCGCCAGGATATTCAGCAAGGTAGTCTTACCGGAACCCGACTCCCCCATGATCGCCACATACTCCCCCTGCTCCACGCTGAAGGACACATTTTTCAGCGCCTCCACCCGGTTGTGGCCCAGACGGGTGGTATAGGTCTTTTTCACTTCTCTGACTTCCAATATACTCATATAAATCCTCCATATTCCCTGCCGCCCATATGGGTTATCCCCGTAGGCTCCACGACCTTACGCCTTTCAACGGCCTGCCCCGCTCGGGATATCGCCGGAACGTTTTTACGCGGATGCTTCTCCCATGTCAGCAGCTTTTAGATTATGGACTTATTATAAAAAGAGGAGCAACTGACCGCCATCGAATCAGCTTACATTTTCCTACATAAATCTTACAGTTTTGTCACAAGTGTACTGACAACATTTACTTTCAGTCAAATGTGCCAGTACTATTATGCCAATCACACGCCAGGTAGTCATTCCACCTCCAGCACCTCTCGGCCCAGTCCGATGCGGATCGTAGTGCCCTCCCCCGGCACGGAAGAGGCCGTGATGGTGGATTTGAGCCGATCACAGATCTGTCTGCACAGGTACAGGCCCAGGCCTGTGGCTTTTCTGTCGCTGCGCCCGTTATAGCCCGTATATCCCTTTTCAAAAACTCTGGGCAGATCTTCCGGGGAGATGCCAATGCCGGTGTCCCTGATACACAGCGTACAGGGAGATTCCATATAGATACGCACACTCCCCTCCCGAGTGTATTTCAGAGCGTTGGAAAGCACCTGCTCCACCACAAAGGCCAGCCATTTCTCGTCCGTCAGCACCTGACAGTCCATATTTTGATAGTCCAGCGTCAGATGCCTGCGGATAAACTGACTGGCGTATTTTCTGATGCAGCCCCGAAGCAATTTGTCCAGATCCACCCGGGCAAACACATAATCCGTGTCCCCGCTGCCCAGCCGCAGATACGTCAGCACCATCTCCACATACTGCTCTATACGCTGTAATTCCTCGCTGAGTCTTCGGGATTCCTCCGTATCCTCCTGCTGTAGTACCAGGCCCATGGCCGCGATGGGAGTCTTGATCTGGTGAACCCATGTGGTGTAGTAATCCATTGTATCTTGATACCGAATCCGCATACTGTCCTGGCTGCGCCTTTGCTCCAGCAACAATTCTCTTATCATCTCCCGATAAATCCTTATCTCCCAGTCTCCTTCCCGGGAATCGGACTCCGTCCGGCTGTAAAGAATCTCCTGTAACAGTTCCCAGGCACAGCCTTCTCCGTCTGCCTCGGACAAGTTTCCCCCGGTATGGCTTTTTCCCTCTGGGGCCCCAGGTCTCCCCGGAGATTTCTTTCCCCGCAAAGACTCCTGGTCCCACTCCAGTCCCACGGCCTCCAATGTCTGTAGCAAGGCTGCGTAACGTCTGTAGGCCGCCGCCATGTCTGCGCCCATAATCCCCACCCCCGCCACCGTGCAGAGCAAAAACGGATAAAACGTCGCGGAAAGGGGTTGCTGATATAGAAGAAAAACCACGGTATAAATAACGCAAAACAGCAGACAGGTCAAAATATGCCTCTTCTGCTGCCTGATGTATATCCCTATAAAATGTTTCATAATGATGTCCTCAAATCCGTTCCTGTCAACCTGCAAAAGAGAATCTCAACCGCTGACTATGTATCCTACACCGAATTTTGTGGCAATAAAATCGGGAAGCCCCGCCGCCTCCAGCTTTTTACGCAGACGGTTCACGTTTACCGTCAGTGTATTGTCGTCCACAAAGCTGTCCGTCTCCCACAACTTCTCCATCAGCCGCTCCCGGCTCACCACCTGTCCCTTGCTCTCCAGCAGGGACAGTAGAATCCGATATTCGTTCTTACTCAGCGGAATCTGCTGTCCCTGGTAAGTGAGGGTGTTATCGCCTGTGTTAAGCAGCGCTCCTCTGTGCTCCAGCACCGGAAGCGTGCCGCCAAAATCATAAGTTCTGCGCAGCAGGGCCTGCATCTTGGAAATCAGCACCGTCATGTCAAAGGGTTTGGCGATAAAATCGTCTCCCCCCATATTCATAGCCATGACAATATTCATGTTATCGGATGCGGAGGACAGAAAGACAATGGGCACTTTAGATACCCGGCGAATCTCGCTGCACCAGTAGTAGCCATTATAAAAAGGCAACATAATGTCCAGCAGCACCAGGTGGGGATCAAAGGCCGCGAACGCCTGCATCACCTCATGAAAATCCTCCACGCATCGGGGTTCCATATCCCAGCTGGCAATCTGTCCGGACAGGGATCGGGCAATTCCCTCGTCGTCCTCCACGATCAAGATTTTATACATATATGCCTCCCCAACGCGGCTATTCTCCCGCTTATCCCGCGAATTGGCTGTTGTAGAGATCCCTGTAGAAGCCCCCCTGGGCCAGCAGACTCTCGTGATTGCCCTGCTCGATGATGTTGCCGTCCTTCATGACCAGAATGATATCCGCCTCCCGGATAGTGGATAACCGGTGCGCCACGATAAAGCTGGTACGCCCCTCCATCATGCGGGCAAAGGCTTTCTGAATCCGTATCTCGGTGCGGGTGTCTATGGAGGAAGTGGCCTCGTCCAGAATCAGCATGGGCGGCAGGCAAAGCATCACCCGGGCAATGCAAAGAAGCTGTTTCTGCCCCTGGGAAAGACTTCCCCCGTCCTCGGTGATCACCGTGTGATACCCTTCCGGCAACCGCTTGATAAAGCTGTGGGCATGAGCCGCCCTGGCCGCCTCCACTACCTCTTCCTCCGTGGCCTGGGGCCTGCCCATACGGATATTGTCCAGAATCGTTCCGGCCCGCAGCCAGGTGTCCTGTAACACCATGCCGTAACTGGTGCGCAGGCTTCCCCTGGTCAGATTACGGATATCCGTGCCGTCCACCCGGATACATCCCTGGTCCACATCATAAAACCGCATGAGCAGATTGATCACCGTAGTCTTACCGCAGCCCGTGGGACCGACGATAGCCACCCGCTGTCCGGGCTTCACATCCAGGTTAAAATCCTGAATCAACTTTTTATCCGGCACATACTGGAAGTACACATGCTCCAACCCCACATGGCCACGGGCATCCGTGAGCACCTTTGCATTTTCCCCATCCGGCACCTGGGCCTCCTCCTCAATGAGTTCAAAAATTCGGGCAGCGCAGGCAATGGCGTTCTGCAACTCCGTGATTACGCCGGAAATCTCGTTAAAAGGCTTGGTATATTGGTTCGCATAACTTAAGAAACAGGACAGCCTGCCCACGCTGATCCCTCCTCTGATGGCTACAATCGCGCCAAAAATACCCACGCCCGCATAAACCAGACTGTTGACAAATCGAGTGCAGGGATTGGTCAGAGAGGAATAAAAAATAGCTTTCAGGGAACATTTCTCCAGCCTGCCGTTGATCTCCCGAAACTGCTCGGTCACAGCCGTCTCCCTGGAAAAGGTCTTAACGATCTTCTGGTTCCCCACCATCTCTTCGATCAGCGCCGTCTGTTCGCCTCTGGTCTCGGACTGCTCCTTGAACATGGTGTAGGTTCTGGTGGCAATGAATCTGGCCACCAGGAAAGACACCGGCGTGATGCAGATTACCACCAGAGCGATGGGCACATTGGTGATCAGCATGAAGATCAGTGTCCCCAATATGGTGAGCACTCCCGTAAACAACTGCGTAAAGCCCATGAGCAGGCCGTCCGCAAAGGTGTCCACGTCCGCAATGACCCGGCTGACAATATCCCCGTAGGATTTGGCGTCCAGGTATTTCAAGGGCAGATTCTCCAGCTTGTGGAACGCGTCCTGCCGAATGTCCTGAATCACATGATAGGTAATATAGTTGTTGGCAGTGTTCATGACCCACTGAGCCACGGCGGTAAGGATCATGGCCAGGGCTATCTTCTTGAGGATCACAAAAATCCCGGGCATATCCACCAGCCCCTTATCTACGATCAGGTCCACCGCGTCCCCCGTCAGAATGGGCACATAAAGCGTCAGCGCCACAATCACTGCCGCCAGCCCCAGGGAGGTCCCCACCAAGAGCCAATATTTTTTAATGTAATGCAGTACTTTCCTTATGGTAGCCATTTGTCCGGACCGCTTTTGCCTATTCTCTGCCATATCCCCTTAATCCTCTTTTCCTGATTTCCTCTGTCTGCATACCGCTGGCTTTGCCTGCGGTATTGCGTTAATCGGTATTTGGATGCTGCGCATCCGAACTTTCCTCTGTCTGCATACCGCTGGCCCTGCCTGCGGTATTGCGTTAATCGGTATTTGGATGCTGCGCATCCGAACTTTCCTCTGTCTGCATACCGCTGGCCCTGCCTGCGGTATTGCGTTAATCGGTATTTGGATGCTGCGCATCCGAACTTTCCACAATATAATGCCATATTTGCGCATGATCCGCAAGCCCTTTTTTACAGCACCCCCGGGCGGCTCCCATGGGATCACTCTTATTTCGTAAACGAAGAAACACATACATCAAAACGTTGCTTCCGTCAAAATCCCATTCGTCACGATGACGCAAACGAGGGCAGACATATTTCCCCGGCAGAATCAGAAGCGCCCCCACAAGGCATGTTGGATTTGAACAAACACGCAAAACCGCCGTTTTTCATATCGTTTCACTGCGCTCCATCTGCTCCAGCACTTTCTCGTAATACTGCTGCTGGTACAGCAGTCGATTTGCAATCATTTGCCTGGCGGTCTCCGTGCCGGCCTTCTGCATCAGACGCCGGTTAATCCAGTCCAGTCTCTCCCGCAGCCACTTTTTCTTGTCCTCAATCTTTAAGTTGCGAAAATCCGCGTATGCCATGGCATCATAGATGCGGTAGGCGTCGAAGCGGTCCACGTCGTCCGCATCCCCTATGCTCAGAGCAAACGCGGTCTCCTCACCCGAAAAGTCCGCCTTTCCATCCACATGGATCGCAATGCCATAGCAGATTTCCCGCACCCGCTCCGGCTCTAGGCAAAGCCGCTCCAGAAAAGACCGGGCCAGCCGGGCCGATACGCGCCCATGTTCTCTCCAACTGTCTTCCGACTCAAAGGGCAGACTATAGCCCACATCGTGCAGAAGCCCGCCAATCACTAATCCCTCCTGATCCAGCCCCTCCCTGCGGGCAATCTCCCTGGCTGCATGGGCCACCCGGTAGGAATGCTGTAGGCGATATTCCCCCTCCTCCGGATGGTCCCTGAAATAAATGCAGCCGGCAAATTGTTCCCTCAGAAAAGCCTCTGTTTTCTGTATGTTTGTCATGTCATATCCCTCCCTTGCAACATGCGTATTATACTAAAGCACCTGTTGTGCTTATTGAGCAGGCGGTCTCCATGGTTTGGGACTGAGTAAGGTGGTTTTCCCTATATCCGGCAAAACATCGTATACAGAGCATCCCATTCTGGCTTCAAAGCATTCTTTGATGTCAAAAATAACGTCCCATCCTTTAATGTAATCTTCCATTATGCCGTATCTGCGTGTCACATCCACAAATCTTTTCTCCAAAATGACAAATCCATAGTCCGTGGCCAACGCGTCACACATCTGGATCAGCTTGTCATAGTCATCCGCTTCACCACACTGTAAGAGGTATTTTTTTATCTCTTTTTCTTCCTCCGTAACAGGGTCATAGTAAAATTCATCCTTCATAAAGACATAGCTATGCGTCATGCATATTCTTGCCGCTTCGTCCCAGCCTTTTTCCATACAGTACCTATATCCCTCATACACATGCCTGGGGATATTCACTATGCCCACCCGTCTCCCGATATCGTGAAGCAATCCCACGATATTGGCTTTTTCCTCGTCAAGTTCCGGTACCATACGGGCAATATTCCGAGCCGCGATTCCTACATTTTCCGAGTGCTGAATCCATGGTCCCGGGTTCATTTCACCCGCGATTTTTAACGCTTCCTGCGCCTCATAAACGTTTGGTAGCATCCCCTTACCCTCCGTCTCATAGTTTGTTTTCACAGCATATTACATTTTCCGGAACAGCAGAATCCTCTTCCGGGACTTCCTGGTCCTGCATCAGGTCCTGCTGTCATGGCTAAGTTACTTGGCATTCTTTCTGCCAGATAAAACGACAGCTCTATTCTACCATAAACACACGCACAATTCCAGTGCAATTTGTCCGTCCCTCCCGATCCGCTGCCCGGATTTTTCCATATATTATTTTTCAGAAGACGGATCGGTTTTCCTCTATCCCCCTTGCACTTTTCTCCGTATTCGCTAAAATAGAAATAGATTATACAGTAAAGGAATTTATCGGATGAAAATTTTACTTGTGGCAATCAATGCCAAATATATACATTCCAATCCCGCGGTCTACTCCTTACGATCCTGCGCCGGAAAATATGCTTCCTGCGTGGAAATCGCAGAGTTTACCATCAACCAACAGCCCGGGTATATCTTGCAGGAGATCTATAAAAAGCGCCCTTCCGTGATCGCATTCTCCTGCTATATTTGGAACCGTGGCACGATGGACGCAGTCATCCCTGATCTGCGCATGCTATTGCCCCACGTGGACCTCTGGGCAGGCGGTCCGGAAGTTTCCTACGACGCCGGGGATGCCATCCGCAGATGGGGGCTTCGGGGCGTGATGACCGGTCCGGGCGAAGCGGTTTTTTCCCATCTGGTCGCCGCCTACGCCACCGGCACAGACCGGGAACTGCCCGCCGTCCTGGAGGGCAGCAGGCAGTGGCTTCCACTGGATAAAATTCCCTTCTGGTATGAGGACATACCGGACTTTGGACGCCGCATTGTATATTATGAGAGCAGTCGCGGATGCCCGTTCCGTTGCAGCTACTGCCTCTCCTCCATCCACCGGGACATGGATTTTGCCTCTGTGGACCGGGTATGCAGGGAACTGGATTTCTTTCTGGAGAAAAAAGTGCCCCAGGTAAAGTTTGTGGATCGCACTTTCAACTGCAAAAAGGAACACGCCCTGCCCATCCTGCAACATATTCTGGAACACGACAACGGCGTGACCAACTTCCACTTTGAAATTTCCGCCGATCTTTTGGATGAAGATTACCTTGCCTTGATGGAGAAGCTGCGCCCCGGCGCTGTACAGCTTGAGATCGGCGTGCAGTCCACCTGCCCGGAAACCATCGCGGAGATACATCGCAGCATGGATTTTGCCAGAGTCGCCGCAACCGTCCGGCGCATCTTATCCTGGGGAAATATACATGTTCATCTGGATCTCATCGCCGGTCTGCCCTGTGAAGATATACGGCGGTTTGCGGTTTCCTTTAACGATGTATATGCGCTTCGTCCCCAGCAGCTTCAACTGGGCTTTTTAAAAGTACTGAAAGGTTCGGATATGGAGCGGATGGCCTCCTGCTATGACCTAGTATACTCAGGCCAGCCTCCCTACGAAGTGCTTTCCACCCGCTGGCTCTCCTACGAGGACCTCTGCCGTTTGAAGCAGGTCGAAGAGATGGTAGAAATCTACTACAACAGCGGCCAGTTCACCCATACGCTGGAACTTATGCTGCTCTGCTTTGAGAGCGCTTACGACATGTATGCCAGCCTTGGGGCATGGCACGAAAGCCGGAACCTGTTCGGAGCGCAGTCCTCCCGCATAAGGAAATATGAAATTTTGTTAGAGTGGGGGATTGAAAATTTCTGCGGCGAAGTATCCGAGGCAAACAATTCCATTTCTCTGCTGACCGAATATCTTCTCTATGATCTGTACCTGCGTGAGCACATGAAAAACCGCCCCGCTTTCGCTCCCTCCCAGGAACTCTGGAAAGATGCGGTTCACGATCTGTTGCACCGGGAATCTCTGGAACACAGATTGTTTCCGGATTTGGCAGGCTACAATTACCGGGAGCTGACCAAGGCGCTGCACTGGGAAGTGTTTACCCACATCTTTGCAAAGCCCACGCTGGTACTGTTTGGATATGGGCGGCGCGACCCACTTACCAATAACGGAATAACTGCGGTGGTGTCCCTGTCCGGAGCCAAAATCAATATGCCCCAGCTCCCAAACCCAAATGTGGGTTGGGAAAGCAAAGACTTATCGCCTCAGAAATCATAAGGTTTGCCGGAGTTGAGCCAAATGCAGGCACATGAAGTCGGCGCTGCCACAAAATAGGGAGAAAAAATATGAACTATTGTTGCCTACAAACAGAAATTCATTTTTCAGACGAAAGCAGTTATAAACAGGCCCAGGACATAATAGGCAAAGAACTGACGGCTATACTGAAAGATGCTCAAAACACGGCTGACGCGCTGGATCAAATGCTGTTCTCCGCCTTTGAGCAGCTTGTTCCCATTATAAAAATCCATTTGGACTACAAGGCCCTGGAAGATTTCGCGGAACTGGCACACTCCTTTGATTATTTTCTGGAGTGCAGACAAAAAAAGGAAAAGCGCCCCTACCCTCTTTTGGTCCGTTACGAAAAACTGTGCTACGACACAGCATTTATATTCGACGACGAAAACTGGGAAGAATGCCCGGAGCACTTGGCAGAAAAGGCGCCTGCGCTACATGCTCTCTACTGGGAAGAGAGAAAAGCGAAAGAGGACAGAGCCCAGACCATCGCCCACAGCTGGTGTTCCGTGTTTACGGCATACCATTTCTTTTTAGGCTATATGACCGTGGACGGAAGAAGTCGGGAGAATATCGCGGACATCTGTAAAACATGGATTCCCCAAATCCTCTTCGACATTTTGTGGGACCTGGACAGGGATCTTGAAAATTCCCCGGAAGACTCATACTTTCTTAAGGCTGTAAACGGTATCTTTAACAGGCTTTAGCCCCCTTGATTCAGCGTAGATATTCCCCCCAGATCCGCGTAAGTCTTTCCAGGGAGAAAGCCGCGTTGGCGGGACTGGTAGAGGGCAGTTCCGTCATCATCCGCAAGTAGGCATCCGGTTGATACGCCTTAAAATATTTGGCCGCAGTCCTGCCGTTTACCAATATCCTGTCTATCCGGGATGCCTCCATAATGGCCCGGATATCCGCCGCCTTCACGTTGCGTATACTGCTGTCACTGGACCCGCGGATTTCGCAGCTCTCTATCACATCATACACCGCTAGGGAGTGACGCAGAAGCAGCGCTTTTTTCTCCGGAATGTCCCGGGGCGCAGGCTCCCCGTAAACCGCCGCCAGCATGGGCCAGAACCGGTTCCTGACATGCCCGTAGTAAAAGCCCTGCTCCCTGGATTTCACGGAGGGCAGGCTGCCCAGAATCAATATTTTGGAATCTTTGTCATATACTGGCGCAAAGGGCTGCACCACCTGTTCGTACTCTGCCATACCCGCCTTCTTTTTTCCTGCATATCCGAAACTTTATTACCTGACGCAGAATGCAGTGCTTATATAATAGCCTCCGTAGCTACAAACTCCAGCATTCGGGCCGCCTGCTCCCTTGAATCATACAATTTCACCCCGGTATACTCCGTCAAATCGCCGCGCCAGCTTGATGCTCTTTTTATAAAATCCGGGCCGCTTTCCGCTATCAGAAAACATTTCCGATCTTTCATATAACAGATAGGAGCATTTCCTTGCAGATCTGTCTGCTGTCCCAGAGTCCCCAGATAGCCGCCCTCTTTATCCACCGCGAAAATATCCACCCAGGGCACGGCGTAGAACGGAATCTCCACCCGCATATCGTCAAAAAGAAAGCCGATTCCGTACGCCTGCTGCCAGCGGTCATATTCCGCGTTCCGACATCGGTAAGGCATGGAATAGACGGTGGTCCCCGCAGGGATTACTTCCGCGTCCCGGCTATAGACGGAGACGGCCTCTCCCATGCTTCGGTCCAGATACACTTTTCTCATAGAATACCCCTTCTTCGCGCCTCTTCCAGAAGCTCTGGCTGTATCTCCGGGTAGGTCCACCGCCGGGGCAGTTCCTCCGTCAGCAGGATCTTCTCTATCTCACTGTGCAGTTCCGGCTCAAAGGCTTCGATCTGGGCATAATACAACATCCCGAAACTCTCCTCATTCTCAGATATCCCTGCTTGTTCCGGAGCACTGCGCAGAACCGAGTACACACAGACAGGACGGAGGGTATAGCAAGTCGCCCCTGTCTCCTCATACAGTTCCCGCCTGGCCGTGTCTTCTATCTTCTCCCCCGGTTCCCTGTGCCCACCCGGAATCTCATAGGTATCTCTCTCCCGGTGCTTGCAGAACACCCACTGATCCCCTGAACGGGCAATTATCACCGCGAATCTGAGCAGGCACTCGTCCACCTCATCGTAAAATTGTACTTTGATTATCATCCTTTTCTCTCTTTCTCATATTACATGTGGGTCAAAAATCATTAAGCCAGCGCTCCCGATTGGGTGAACAGAAAATCCGTCTGTAGAGTTAAATCATTTACTTCTCCGTCCGACGTCAGATCCTAATCCGCATGAAAGCCGCTTCCATCAGATCTCATATCATACCACAGTCATCTGCCTGTATACATAATCAGGTGTCTTTGTCACTAAAATATCCTCCTCCACCCCTTCGTCCGTCACAGACAGGATGTTATATATATGAAGTCGATAGTACCATTCCCCTGTTTCCCCTACCGTGATCCGATCATTCCAGAGGATGCGCCCATATTGGTCAGGGGCCAGCACAAAGGCTGTCTCATTCAGGCAGTCCTGGCGATACAGCAGGGAATCCTTGTTGTTATAATCCTTGTTGTGCCCCCTGCGAAAGGGCTTCCCACTGCGGCACTGGTCATAATAGAAGGATATCTCAAAGCCCTTCCGGCAGGGCTTGATGGAAAGATTGGTCAAATTCACATCCTCAACCGAGTGATATAGCTGTACTCTGTGCTTCCGGATCTGAGCGATTCTCCGCATCTGTTCCCTATGAGCCCTCCCATAGGGGCATCCCGGTTGCGGCAAACTTTTTTCCAAATTCAACCAGTTCTCCCGCGCGATGTCTATCAAAGATCCCCCCCTCTGATCAAAATGCAGGTGCTGCAAAATTACTTCCTCTGACGGCAAGTTTTTTTCCAGCGGATATGCGGGCAAAAAATGGCGGCGGGCCTTTGCACATTCTGCTCCACGCTGGTTTTTGTCCCAACTGAGAACAATCTCCTGAATCAAAAGCATTAAATCCCCCTCTTGCTGTTCCGTTATACTATATCTGTGTCATAGCCGAAACACCATCCCCACCGCCGCTGCGGCCAGCATCCAAACCGCCGGGTGCAGTTTCTTTAAGGGCTTTATCTGCATCAGCACAAACACTGCCACGCACAGGAGAAGCGGTCCCATGGCCACTTTGCCTTCTTCCGTCACCAGCACCACTTTGAAAAGTCCCCATATGGCAGTGGCGATCAGAGCCGTCACTGCCGGACGTACACCGGAAAAAACCGCTTTCACCATAGCGTTCTCGCTGAAATTTCCGAGAAACTTGGCGATGAGAATCATAATGACCACACTGGGCAGCACCAAGGCCAGCGTGGCCGCCAGCCCGCCCGGTATCCCCGCCGCCCGAAACCCCGCATAGGTGGCCATATTGACTCCAATAGGTCCCGGAGTGCTCTCCGCCACCGCCACCATATCCGCCAGGTCTTCCAGCGTGTACCAGTCATATTTGCCCGCCAGGTCCATCAGGAAGGGCAAAGTGGCAGGACCGCCCCCCACCGCGAAGAGACCAATCTTGAAAAATTCCCAGAAAAGACGCAGGAATATCATACCTTATGTCCTCCTCTTCCGGCGCGCCGCCTCCACAATTCCGCCGCCGCGCCAAAAAGCCCCGCCAGCACTACAATGGCGATGGTGGGAACCGGGGTAAACAAAGCCGAAACCAGCGCTGCGGCGCAGACTGCCACACACACCAGATTCACCAGGCTTTTTCTGGCCAGGGTTATAACCGTATTCAGCATCAGTGCGCAGACCACACCCTTGATTCCTGTCATGGCGTGCTGAAACCACACATTCTCCACCAGCGCCTGAAAAAAGGAGGCAATCAGGGTGATCAGCGCCAGCGAAGGGGAGATCATTCCCAGGGTGGAGGCGATCCCGCCCGCTACTCCCGCTCTCTTATATCCCACGAAAGTGGCAGTGTTCACGGCGATAACGCCGGGAGTACACTGCCCGATGGCATAGCAGTCCAGCAGTTCATCTTCACTGACCCAGTTCTTTTTCAATACCAGCTCATGCTTAAACATGGGCAGCATGGTAAGACCGCCCCCAAACGTCAGCCCGCCGATTCGAAAAAATGTCAGATACAGTTCCCCCAAATCTCTCCATTGCATTTCTGTTCTCCTCCGCAAGGCGCGGGACGGGTCCATGCCGCCTCTTATCTTCACCCTTTACCGCGCCAGACTTTTTCCCATCCAGATATCCGGCTTCCCCAATCCGTTCGCATCCGGAATCACACCGATAATCTGATATCCCAGTTTTTGGTAGAAAGAAAAGGGATGCCTTTTCAGGTTGCGGATATTACGGATTTTTTCCCAGGTATCCTCAAACAGGTCGCCCTCCGACAGGGTGGTGCTGTTGTCCTCGTCGTCGCTCCCCAGATAAAGGGTCAGGCACCCCCTTTCCCGCAGCAACTTCTCCAATTCCCCCACCAGCGCCCGGCCCACGCCCTGTGAGCGACTGGATTCCTCCACCGCCAGCGGATGCAGTTCCCAGGCTGTCAGATCATATCGGGGAATGGCCCCCGCCAGGCCCACCAGCCTGCCGTCCCGCACCGCTCCCAGAGCCACTCTGTCTTCCATTAACATCTCCTGCACGATCTCCTCCGCGCAGTCATCGAAACAGTGTGGGAACGCCTGACGCAGAATCCGGGCCGCCTGCTGTAAATAGGTATGTTGTGTTTCGTCCAGTAAAATAAATTCCATATATGGGTTCCTCTCTTTCCAACTTGTATACCGTGATTGCCAGGCCTTTCATTTTTACGAGGGCCCACGCTTCTCTCTTATCCCGGGATATCCCCCGTATTTCAAACGCCGTTTAAGGATTCCTCATGCTTTTCCGTCTTGTCCAAGCACTCGGTCCACCCACTCCACTGCCTGCTCGAAACGGCTTACGTAATCCCCGCTGATACATCTAAAAGAAAAACCGTGCCGGGTATAGAGTTCCTGGATCTGCTCGCAGTACCTGCCCCGGTCCGCCGCCCTGACCTCGCTTCTGTCCCCGTCCCTGTACCCAGGCTACATCCGGTTCCAGAAACAAAATCAGGTCATGGGACTTCTTTTTTCTCCCGGTCCATATGTTTGCTACACATGATCCGTCCAAGTATATTGGCAGGAAAATAGTACAGAAGATTAAGCATTACATCTCCGATGCATAAACGTAGTATAGCATATTTTTCCTCACAGTAAAACATATTTTCCTTATGCGCTTTTATATCTTCCGTCATACGCCTTGAACTTCATCAGACGACTGTGATATAATCAGAACATCAAATTGGAACCCATCAGGAGGTACTGATCATGCGAACACCGAAGGAAATAATAAAACTGATTCTGGATACAGCCAGGGAGGACGACCATATCAGAGCGGTACTGATGACTGGCTCCCGGTCCAATCCCGACTGTCCATCGGATATCTACCAGGATTTTGATATAGTCTATTTTGTGACGGATGTAGAACCTTATTGGGATAACACGGCCTGGATCGAGTCCAGATTCGGCAGACCCTCTCTGGTGCAAAAGCCGGAAAGTATGGAAATCATTCCCCCGGACAGGGACGGTAATTATGTCTATTTAATGCTGTTTCCGGACGGAAACAGAATCGACTTACAGATCACCGCCAATCCCTATGTGGATGACGGAGAACCAGCCGTTCTGCTGCTGGACAAGGACGGAACTTTTCCGCAAATCCAGGTCAAAAAGGATTTCTGGTATGTCCAAAAGCCGGACCGAAAGCGTTTTTCCGACTGCTGCAACGAGTTTCACTGGTGTCTGAACAATGTGGCAAAAGGCATCGCCAGAGACGAACTCTCTTACGCCATGGAACATCTCAACCATTATGTGCGTGACATGCTGATCCTGATGCTCAATTGGTATGTGGGAGTAGATCATCATTTCTCTGTATCCACTGGGAAAAAAGGGAAATATTTAAGAAAATTGCTGCCCCCGGACCTGTATGACCGATTCACCAGAACCTATTCCGACGCCGCCTACGAGCATATGTGGGAAGCCGCTTTTGAAATGTTGTCTCTGTTTGGAGACGCGGCCCGGCATGTGGCCAGACAACTGTCATATAACTATAATGAGGAAGAAGAACAGGGCATTAGGAACTACATGGAACAGGTGAAAAACGGAAATTTATTATAAATTGATTATGGAGAAAATACAATGACAGTTGCAAGGCTTGAACCGGATCGTCTGATACTGAAAAATGCACCGGCGAAAGTCATGATTTCGGCTATGCGCTGGCCAGGAAGTTTTGGCACAGAGGAATTGTTACGGAGGCAGGCCTTGCGCTGATCGGGCAGCTAAAGCAAGATGGCATTCCGTATATCACGGCCACGCACGATAAAAACAACCCGAGAAGCGGCGGCGTTATGCGTCAGATCGGTATGAAATACCGCTACTCTTATGAGGAGCTTTGGCAGCCCAAAAATTTCCTGGTTACATTCAGAATGTTCCAACTGAATCTTGACGGACAGGAAGACAGAATCTATCAAAAATACCGGAACCTTTATGATACACATTTTGTAGAACAGAATGTGTAATCCAACCCGCCCATACAGTCAATGGGAATCTCCCTGACAAACAGTCCGCCCCCCTCAGAGGGGGCCTCACCTCTTTTCTGCAAACATACCCTCTCTTTCGCCGCCCCTTCTCCACTGCCACAGCCTATAAGGCAGACCGCCATGGCCACGGACAGAACCATTTTTCCGATATGCCGTTTGTCCTGCCATTTATTCAAGTATATTACCTCTCTCCTCATTGTTTAGCGGCTAAAGCTACCAGCCCTCTCATCTGTATGCGTTTATGATAGCATACAATAAAATGCACAACAAGCAAAATATGGAAGTTAAGTTGAGAAAAATTTGAGAATCATATGATAAAATAAATTATATGGCTTCACAGTCTGGCGCTTAAATAAAACCTTTTTCAAAAAACTCCTTGAAAAACGGTTTGCAGCTTCTGTGAGCCTGTTCATGGAAAAAGGAGGTCTCCCCGTGAATGAGAAAATAATGCTGATTGACGACGAAAAAGGCGTTATCGCCGTCATGAAAACCTATTTTGAAAGGTCCGGCTACCAGGTGATCACGGCCTATAGTGGCGAGGAAGCTCTGGGCAAAATTTCCGGTCTGCCGGACCTTGTGCTGCTGGACGTGAGTATGCCGGACATGGACGGCCTCACGGTATGCCAGACCATCCGGCAGCATATCACCTGTCCCATACTCTTTCTGACCGCCCGGGATGAGACGGCGGACAAGATCCGGGGGTTTTCCGCAGGGGCCGACGATTATATTGTAAAACCCTTTGACCTGGACGAGCTGGGAGCCCGTGTAGCCGCCCACCTGCGCCGGGAAAACCGCAGGCAGGAGCAATCCGTCCTGCGCTTTTTTCACAACATGGTCATCGACTACGCCAGGCGGGAAATCACCATCGGCGGCGCCCCCGTGGCGTTGTCCAAAAAGGAATTTGACATTGTGGAAATGCTCTCCCTCCATGCCGGACAGGTGTTTGACAGAGAGCGGATCTATGAGACCGTATGGGGACTGGAGGGTGACGGCAGCAGCGACACCGTCATGGAACATATCCGGAAAATACGGGCAAAATTCTCCGCCGTATCGCTGCATAACTATATTGAAACTGTATGGGGGGTGGGCTACCGATGGAATGGATCAAACAAATGCGGCTGAAAAAATCCCTGTTTGCCATCGCCCTTGCAAACAGTGCCATTGCTCTTATCCTGTCCCTGCTCTCCTTCTGGGGGTGTATGAAGTTAAATTCTTTCCTGGCTCCCGAGGGAAACACCCTCTTCCTTTATGCAGATCCTGTAATAGTGGCGGAGACGTCAGACCCTGCCTCCCCACCCCATGAGATCAGCATATTCCTCTCCGTTTTGCAGATTGCCCTCCCGGCACTGATTTATACACTGGCCCTATTCTTCACCTCCTCCCTGTTCTACCGTCTGAAACTGCAAAAACCTCTGGATATACTCACAAAGGGAGCCTCCCGCATCATGGAAAGCAACCTGGATTTTACAATAGAGGCAGACAGCCGGGACGAATTGGGGAAGCTCTGTGCCGCCTTTGAAGCCATGCGAAAAGAACTGCTGTCCAACAATCAAAAACTGTGGAGGCAGACCCAGGAGCGAAAGCGCCTCAACGCAGCCTTTTCCCATAATCTGCGAAATCCCGTCACCGTCCTGAAAGGCTGCGCAAAGCTGGCCAGGCAGGGCGTCCTTGCAGACACCATAGACAGAGAACAGCTGGCGGAGCATCTGTCCCTGATGGAGAACTATACAGACAGAATCCAGCGTTATGTGGAAACCATGAGCAGTATACAGCGCTTGGAAGAAATCCCCCTGGTTCGGGAGACCACCCCATGGAAAGACATTGTTGCGGCGTTTGAGAATATGCTGCGTTTTGTGGGAGCAGACAGCGGAAAACAAATATATTTTGAGACAAAGCCCTGGTCCGGAACCGTCCTGGTGGATTCTTCCGTCCTGTTCCAGATTGGGGAAAATCTTGTGACGAACGCCCTTCGTTTTGCACGAGAGCAAGTCAGGATTTCCTGTTTTACAGACGGGAAACTGCTTACGCTGTCCGTAACCGACGACGGCCGGGGGTTTCCCCAGTCCTATTTGCAGAGCGGTATCCGACCGTTTCAAAAAGGCACGGAGGATGCGGAACATTTTGGAATGGGCCTGTACACATCCCGGCTTCTGGCCGGAAAACATGGGGGTATCGTGACCATCCAGAACAGCGGGACGGGAGCAGCCGTAACCGCTCTTTTACAGGTAAACTGAAACCGTTCCCCTAAAAAAATTTAGAAACCTTGGGAGATTTTTGAGATTTATCCTATACACTTTTTCTAGCGCAAGTGATTGCGAATCGTTCCCCACAAGGACAAAATCTACAGAAAAAGAGGAGTATTATTTATGGAAATTCATGTAAGCGATATCTCAAAAGTCTACGGTGTAAACGAGAGCCGGATTGTGGCCTTGCGCGCCGCGTCCATGACCATCCATGAGGGGGATTTCATCTCCATCATGGGACCTTCCGGCAGTGGGAAAAGTACTCTGCTGCATATTATCAGCGGACTGGACCGGCCATCCTCGGGCAGCGTACTCTATGGTGACACGGATATTCACAACGGCAGCGACCGGGAACTGTCCGCTTTCCGCCGCCGGAAAATCGGATTCATCTTCCAGCAGTTCAACCTGCTCCCCGTTCTGACCGCCCACGAAAATATCCTCATGCCCGTGCTTCTGGATAAAAAACAGGCGGATGGGGCTTACCTCCAGGAACTGACCACCCTTCTGGGCCTGGAAAAGCGTCTCTCCCATCTGCCCCACGAACTGTCCGGGGGGCAGCAGCAGCGTGTGGCCATCGCCCGGGCGTTGATCGCCAAACCGGATATCATTTTTGCGGATGAACCCACCGGAAATCTGGACAGCAAAAGCGGCGGCGAGGTGATGAAAATGCTCTGTGATATCCGGGAAAAAATGCGCAAAACACTGGTGATCATCACCCATGATCCACGCGTGGCCCAGATGGCGCAGCGCCGCTTTACCATTGTAGACGGAGAACTTTCGGAGGTGACCGCATAATGAAAACCTATCTTTCCCTGGCCGTAAAAGAATTAAAGACACAGAAAGTCATGGCGACTCTCATACTGCTGGCTGTGATTCTCTCCAGTGTTATGACCACCGCCGTAAGCAGGTCTCTGGGCATTTTGCAGGACATGCGGGTAAAGCAGGCCGCCTCCCTGAACGGAGACCGTTATGCCACCTTTCATCAGATGACCTACGAGCAGACACAGCAGTTAAAAGAGGACCCCCGCCTGTTTGACATAGGCCCCATAATCACCGCAGGATGCACAGAGCTGGGCGACAGCGGTCTCACCCTGTTTGCCCGGGAATACCAGGACAACGCCCTGGACGCCTATCCCTGGATCGGAAAAGTCAAAGAAGGCCGACTGCCAAAGGCCCCGATGGAGATCGCCCTTCCAGAAAACGCCCTGCAATATCTGGACCGGGAGATTCGGATTGGGGATCAGATTTCCCTGCAATCTTACATCTCCCTCATGAGCGGCCTTCTGCCCGCGTATGAATATACCGCAAAGTATACTGTCTGCGGCATATTGGAAAGCAATTATATCGGTTACTCCTCGGGAACTCTGGAAGCCGTTTTAGGCGGCGGCAGCGCCTCTGCGCTGCTGCCGGAAGAATACCTGCTCTATTCCGCCGATTTCAAGACTCTGGATACCGCGCATTTTCAGGCCACAGTAGATGAACTCGCATCATGTCTTGGCATCGACCCGAAAAATATTCAGTACAACTGGGTTCTGTTAGACGCCCTGGGCATCTCCTATGCGGAGGCGGAAGCATCCTCCACGGGCAACGGATTTTCCTTTATGGCGCTGGCCCTGTGTCTGGTGGGGGCGCTGGTACTGCTGGCCGCAGGACTGGTCATCTATAATATATTGAAAATCGCCGTGTCAAAACGGGTCAAAGAATACGGAACCCTGCGCGCCATTGGCGGGGAACGGGGGCAGCTCTACCGCCTGGTCTCTCTCCAACTGCTGATTCTGTGCGGCATAGGCATTCCCCTGGGAATGCTGATGGGCGCTTTGACCGCAAAAGGCATTTTAATTGCTGCCACAGGTATTTTGAATCCCGAACTGTTTATGACAGACAGCACGGCGGATTTAAACGGAGCCATCCGCGCGGCAGGGGGCGGCAATATCGTCCTCTATTTTATGAGCGCTGCCATAACGCTGTTGTTCGCCATGCTGGCAGCTTTCCCGGCGGCCCGTTATGCCTCCCATGTCTCTCCCACCGTAGCCATGTCCGGTCAGAGTGTCAAAATCAACCGCCATAGTCGGAAATGTAAAAAAATACGCAATTTTGAAGCCTACTACGCAAGGCTGAATCTGAAGCGGGGGCGGGGCAGAACCGCGCTCACCATCCTCTCCCTGGTTATGAGCATCACCGTGTATGTGGCACTACAGGGTTTTACCACCCTTCTGGACGCCAGCAGCGATGTAAAAAAAGCGTATCTGGGCGATTATTCCGTCACCAATGAAACGATGGGAATAGATCCCCAAAGCGTACAGGAAATCCTTACAAATGAATGGGTGGAACGCCTGGCCACCACCAAACTGTCCACCTACCTATTGGGAGAAGACGGCGAGCTGCCGCTGACGCTGGATTTTTCCCTGCAATCCTGGGAGGCATTTCATATCGCGGGGGTGGATGATGCCCGCCTGATCTCCTATGTGGACGGACTCTCCCGACAGGATCTGTCGGATCTGCGCTCCGGGGCGGCATGTATTGTAAAAAATCCCATTCCTTTTTCCTATGAGGGAAAAGCCGTGGAGACCACCACATTACAAGCCGGTGAGATCATCTCCGTAAACGGCCATCCCCTGCGCGTGGCGGGCATAACCCAGGCGTCCGTCACCGTAAACAACCAGGGGTATATAAACGGCGTGCAAATCATCGTAAGCGATGAAACATACCGGGACCTGACGGGGAGTGACCGTTACTCGGAGGTTTATCCTACACTGCGTGCAGAGGCAGGACAGGAGGAATTTGGGGAGTGGCTGGAAGACTGGTGCGGCAGAAATCCCGGCAGCCACTGGCTCTCCTATCAGCAGGCCGACAGCCAGCTCGCGGAAAGTTTTGAGCAGATTCGCATGCTCTGCTGGGGGCTGATCCTCTTTATCGGGCTGATCGGCATATTGAATATTATCAATACCGTTTACAGCAATATTCATACCCGCATCTCTGAAATCGGCATGCAGCGCGCCATCGGCATGAGCGCCGACAGTCTCTACCGAACCTTTCTGTGGGAGGGGGCCTATTATGGGATCATCGCCTCTGTGGCGGGAGGTCTGCTGGGATATGTCTGTACCGTATTCATAAACGCCGCAGCCACGGACAGTCTGGAACTGGTGCCGCTCCCTGTTCTCCATATTCTGCAGGCGGCAGCGCTTTCCGTGATAGCCTGCCTGCTGGCCACCGCCTTTCCTCTGCGTGGCATCGCCAGAATGGAGATTGTGACCTCCATTGCGTCCACAGAATGATTTTTGTGCCATATGCCTCTTGATATGGTGATATCGCCGCCGGAAAGCCGGAGTCCCAAAAGCATGGAGAACACCACCTATGGCATTACGCGGGCAGGCAGATCAGTTCATATTCCTTTGTTCCAAATCCCAGCTCCGCCGCCGCGTCAATGGTATGGGTGCCATGCCGGGACTCCACTCTCTGGAGGAAATGATCCCGGCCCGGGTCTTCAGACCCATAGATCAGGTCCATACATGCCTGATCCAGCGCCACCGGATCCAAGGAAGACAGAATGCCAATGTCTTTCATGCATGGGTCCTCCGCCACGGCACAGCAGTCACAGTCTACGGACAGATTGCACACCATATTGACAAAGGCTGTATTTCCCTGAAAGTATTCCATCACACTCCCTGCGGCATCGGCCATGGCTTCGCAGAAAACGTCCTGTTCCGCCACATTTTTCCACACGATGCTCTGGTCGTTTGTCTTTCCGCCAGAGTGGATCAGACATTTCCCCGCAGTAGAAGCACATCCGATGGACAGCTGCTTCAGGGCTCCGCCAAAACCGCCCATGGGATGCCCCTTAAAATGGGACAGCACTAACATGGAATCGTAGTTAGCCATATTTTTGCCCACACGGTTCTCACAAAGCACCTTGCCGCCGGGGATGGGCAGCACCAGGTCCGGCCCCTCGCCATCCATCAGATCCACTTGAAAATAACGGCTCCAACCGTGCTCCATCATCAGCATTTTGTGCTTTTCCGTGGAATTTCTGGCCCCATCATAGGCGGTATTGCACTCCACGATAGTTCCCTTTACCGCCTCCACCATGGGCTGCATAAATTGGGGCCGCAGATAGTTCTGGTTGCCTTTCTCACCAGAGTGTACTTTCACCGCCACCTTGCCCGGCAGCTCCTTTCCCAGCGCCTGATACATTCTGATTACCGCCTCCGGCGTAATCTCCTTTGTGAAGTAAACCTTTGCCTTTTCCATATGCTTCTCCTCTCTCCATTCTCCGCAGTGCGGGGGATGGCCCCCCTTCCAAAACGCAGGAAAACCGGTTTGTTTCCAACCACCCTCTACACCCGCATACCAGAAACCGTGTCGGAAATCCCGACAGAAACTATCCTTGACATCTTCCCATACGGTTTGTAAAATAACTTTAAGTATAGTATACATCTATAAGTACACTTCAAGTCAAGACATTTTTAAAGTCTTACCGGAAAAAGGACTGGGAAGCGCCCGTCAAACGGTTTCCCACATGAGGTGAACCATGTCGTATGACCATTTGAAAACTACTCTGCAAGGCTACAACTGGGATGACGGTTTCGATATCCCTCAAACAATTCTGGATGATCCTGTCTGTGACCTGGCTCTGGCGCTGGAGATATTTTATCTGGCGGACGGCTACTCCTATCTGGCCGCCGCAGCTACCGGATCAGGGAACTGGCAAACATTTATAAACCGCTTGTACAACGAAATTGTAAATGGAAAATACAGCAAAACAGACCGCCATTTTGCGATTCCCTTGAATCGGGTGGCAAAGTACAAGTTTCGGAAAATGGGTGTATCTGAGATTTTTCTTACCGATTTATAGCGTCCGCTAAACGCCCATCCGCGCGAAACGCGGCTAAACATTTCTTCCGCCCGCCTAATGGCTGTAAATCCCAGTTGATGTATTTTCCATCGGTCAGTCCTGGCTGGTCTGGGCGTTCTGCCTTCTGTAGGTATCGTTATCCACCCCCGCCCCCATGGCGGGATACCATTTTACAAGCAAATCCATGCCACATTCTCCCGGTTTCCCTGATTCCGCATACTGCCATCGGCATTTTCCATTGCCTGCATCCCTAACAGACCGTGTTTTGATTCAGGTATCGCAAAACCGCCTCGGCAAACTCCCTGTTTTCAGACGGGATATGGGAATCTCAAACTTACGGCTCTCTGTAACTCGCTGGCCTTGCCTGCGCTCCTGAGCGAATCTGAATCCGGACGCAGGCTGTCCCACCTGGTCCTTTTCCTGCATGTCCGGTGCTAGACCTGCCCCCGTCTCCCCAAGGACACTCTCCAGCACGGCGATCCCTTTGTGGTAACTGCGCAGGTACTGCATATTAATCAGATAACTTCTATGACAGCGGTAAAAGCGGCGGTCCAGCTTTTCCTCCAGCCGCTCAATCCTGTCATAGTAATCCACTGTCTCCCCACAGCGCAGATGCAGATAAACCTTTCGGTCTATTACCTCGCAGTATACAATCTCATTGAAGGACACTATACGGCTTTCCGCGCCTCTCTGCACCAGCAGACTCTTGCCCTCACCACTCATGGCAGCCAGCAGGCGCTCCATAGTATTGGCAAAGTCCTCAGGTTTAATAGGCTTTACCAGATAATCAAACGGCCCTGCGGCAAAAGATCGAAACACCATCTCCCGCAGAACCGTGGTAAAAATCAGATACCCGTCAAATCCTCTCCCGCGCAGTTCCAGCGCAGTCTCAAGCCCGTCCATTTCCCCCATGCGTATGTCCGAAAACAAAAGATCCATCTTACGTCCGCTGCCCAGCAGTTCCTCCCCACTGGAAAACAGGGAGACGGATATCTCCCTGTGCCTGCTCCTGAAAAAATCCACCGCCATCCGCCGGATGGTATCTGTCATGCAAGCCTCGTCATCACAAATTGCCACATGAATCACTCGGTCACCTCTCTCCGGCCCGACATTCTGTGGCACACGCCGGTCTGTGCTGCATTCAGGCTTTTCTCATACTACACATCAATATAGGCGCCAGCCTGCACCCGCCACATCTGCGCATACTTTCCCCCCATTTTTAACAGCCCTTCATGTGTCCCCTGCTCGGCAATCTGGCCCTTCTCCAACATAATAATATAGTCTGCCAGCCGGGTAGTGGACAGTCTGTGAGAGATAAAGATCACCGTCTTGTCCTTGGTGGCTTTCAACATGGCATGATTCAGCTGGTATTCCGCTATGGGATCAAGGGCGCTGGAGGGCTCATCCAAAATCATCAGCCCCGCCTTCTGGTAAAACACTCTGGCTATGGCAAGTTTCTGGCTCTCGCCACCGGACAGATTCATACCGTTTTCCATGATCTCCGTAGTCAGCGGAGTATCCAGCCCTTCCTTCATCCCCTTTATTCTCTCCAGAAGACCGCTCTCCGACAGCGCTTGCCGAACGGCTTCCTCCTGGCAGTCATCCGCGACGTTCATCAGCACGTTCTCCCGCACGTTGCCCGCGAAGATGTTAAAATCCTGAAAAACGGTACCGATGGATTCCCGATATTTTTCTACCTGATAATCCCTGATATCCACTCCGTCCGCGACAATTCTCCCCTCTCTCACATCATACAGCCGCATCAGAAGTTTTACCAGCGTAGTCTTTCCCGCGCCGTTATATCCTACCAGCGCGATCTTCTGTCCCGGTTTGATATGCAAGGAGATGTCCTTCAGCAGGTTTTCCTCGTCCTTGCGATAGGCAAAGCACACTCCCTGCAACTCGATCTCCTTTGCTCCCTGGGAGGGAAGCAGTCCCTGCCCCGAAACAATCCTGGGCTCATAATCCAGAAAATCCCGAATTTTCTGAACATACAGGCTTGTCTCACAGGCAAAGGGATATACATCCGTGAAAATAGACATGCCCCGTTTCAGACGGCCAAAGGAATTATATAAAATCGCCACGCTGCTGAAGGACAGGGCCTTCCGAACCGTGGCCTGAAAGACCAGATAGGAGATATAGAGCACATCGCTGAAAAAGCTGTTGCTCACATACCTTCTCATAAAGCTTAAGAAAAACCTGCGGTTCGCATTCCTTTTCTCCACCTGATAGACTTCTTCATTTGCCTCCTCAAATCGTTCAAACAATACGCCCGAGACCTCCGGATTGAGTCTGAGCTCCTTGGCATAATCGCTCAGATAAAATACTCTTCTTACGTAGTCCCGCTTTCTCTCATGGGGATTGCGGGCAATCCGAATCTTAAAAGTCAGACGGTTAAACAACTGATTAAAGGCAAACGCCATCACAAAGGACACCGCCGCGAACAGGATAGAGACCTTATCCTTCATAAAAAAGTAGATTCCCGTAGATACAAAGACTGTGATCCCAGACGCTGTATTCTGCAAAAACATAACGCATCTGTCTATTTGATTGTCCACCTCCGCGAGCACCAGAACCAGCTGGTCATAGTATTCCGGATTGTCGTAACACTCCAGATCCAACTCCTTCGCCTTTTCATAGAACAGAAACTTGATCTTCTCCCGCATCTTTGGGCGCTCTTTCTCCATGATGTAATCGCCCACGAACACCGTAAATACCATTCCCAGCGTAATACAGCCAGCCAGAATCAAAAGGAACACCGCAACCTGGCGAAAAGGATAATGAAACTCTGCCGCCTCTAACACATAACCGATACCATAGGTATGTTCAAAAAAAATGGACACCTGGCCTCGCACGGAATCCAGCACCGCGAAGATCACATACCCGGGTGAGGCCGCCAGACAGAGTTTGATTAAGTACCAGTTGTTTTTCCAGACCTGCGCCACGCTCTGTTTCACTTGCTCTTTTTCCTGTTTCACAGTTCCACCTCCCCGCCTTCATCCAGGGCCAGATAATTCATGGCCTGCTTTTTATACATCTGCGCATAGCTGCCGCCAAGTTCCATCAACTGTCTATGGGAGCCTTCTTCAATCAATCTGCCGTTCTCCAGCATAAATACCTTGTCACAACTCTTTACAGAGGAAAGACGATGGGAGATAAAGAGCATGGTGTGATCCCTGCCTTCTTTCATAATGTTTTTAAACAGTTCATATTCCGCAATGGGATCAAGGGCACTGGAGGGTTCGTCAAAAATTTTCACAGGCGACTCCTTCGCAAAGGTCCTGGCCACCGCCAGCTTTTGACTTTCTCCCCCGGACAGTACCGCCCCGTCCTCCTCAAATTCTTTTGTCATCATGGTATGTATCCCCTTGGGAAGGCTTTGTACCTTTTCGTAGACTCCCGCTCTCTTTAGGGATTTCTCAACCAGTTTGTCCTCATTCTCATAGTGTCTGCCCATCAGAACATTTTCTTTTATCGTCATTCCCATAACCCTGAAATCCTGAAAGGTGGCTGCAAACATCTCCCGGTAAGCGTGAAGATCGTATTCCCGAATATCTCTTCCGTTGACCCGAATCACGCCGGAGGTGGGGTCGTACAGTCTCAGCAGTAGTTTGACAATGGTCGTCTTTCCCGCGCCGTTATGCCCCACCAGCGCCACGATCTCCCCCTTTTTCAGTTCAAAGGAGAGATTCTTGATGGTTTCCTCACTTTTATAAGAAAAGCATACATTGTCAAATACCAGGCTCTCGAACTCTTTCCCCGGCATGATTCCCTTCTGATCCTCCGCAATCTTTTCTTGGTATTCCAGGAAACCCCTGAGATTGTTTATAAACAGGCCGTTTTTCATTATGGCCATAACATCTTCAAAGAGCCGGATCAAAATCCAGGTCATGGCAACCATCAAACTGCTCATAACCGTAAGCTGCGCCAAGGAGATGGAACCCGTTACCAGATGCCGATAGATGGCATAAAAGAGTACGCCCTCAAATATGGCCGTAAAAGTAAATGTAATCTTCCAAAAGTTCAGAAATGCGTTGACAAACGCATATTTCTTCGCTATCTTCACATTATTCTGGGTTGCGTCATGGTACTGTTTTTTTAGGAGACGAAAGATCTGAAAAAGCCGGATCTCTTTCGCGTAATCGGGCAGATACATGGTCCGATTGACATAATTCAACACTTTGTCATTGGGGGCCTGTTCCTGATATCGTTTAAACGCATACTTATTCTTCCAATTTCCAAACAGGAAGTTCCCCACCAGCGGACATATGATAAAGAGCACCGCGAAATGATCAATCTCATACATAAAGCCAAACACCGCTACCGTAGCCACCGTCCCCACTATAACCCCCCAAAAGCTGATAATGATGGCGCTGACTTTCGTCTCCGCGCCGTCCATGGCCATCGTATAGCGATTGTAGAAATCCGCGTCCTCATAACACCGAAGTTCCACATTCTGCGCCTTGGCATACAGTTTTCGGTAAATGCCCCCATACAGTCTGGTGGTCTGTAAGGGAAGAGTCACATTGTCCGCGTAATTGTTATACAGATTGATCAAAAAAAAGATCAACCCACAGATCGCGATAAAGGCAAATATCTCATTAAAACTTTTTCCCTCATCCAGCGCCCCCACAATCTTCCTCAGAAAAATCGCGTCAAAAAACACCCACTCAAAATAGCCTGCCAATCTCATAAAAAAACAGTTGATCACCAGGCTTTTGCTGATGGAAAATCCCAGTTTCAGGGCATACCAGTCATTCCTCAGCGTTTTGGCAAAAGATAATTTCTCCTCTTTCATACTTTTCTTCTCCAGATAATATAAGTTTTACTACTTCTATATCCTAACACTTTTTTCAATCTGAGACAAGAAAAATACTGAAATTTGTCATTCTGAAAGGCAGATTGGTTAAAAGGCCCCTCCCTCCCCCGTTAATCCAGGGCTGCGAAGAGCAGGAGATCCGCGCAAGCAGGCGGCGAGCTTCCCCCGGATTTTCCCGAAATCTCAGGATACATAGTTCACCACTAAAATAGCGGTCCCCAGCACTGCCAGAACTACACCCGTGGCTCTGTTTAAAACAACGGCGCTGGCCTTGTTGGCAAACTTGGCGGCAATTCTGGCCCAAAGCAACGTGGAACCCACGCAGAACAGCAGGCACCACAGGTCCGGTATTCCTCCGATGGCGAAGTGGCTGACCGAACCGGTCAGTGCCGTGAAAGTCATGATAAACACGCTGGTTCCTACCGCTGTCTTGAGTTCGTATCCCAGCACACTGGTGAGAATCAGCAACATCATCATGCCTCCTCCCGCTCCGATAAATCCGCAGATAAAGCCCACCAAAGTTCCGCAGATGACGGACTGTATAACCCGCTTTTTCCCGCTGACCCTGTTCATGGACTCCCTGGTGGTCATGACGGGTCTCACGATAAACTTGATGCCCAGCAGCAGAGTCATAAAGACAGAAAAACTGCCCATGGCAGTATTCGGAACTTTGCTGGCCACCCAGCTTCCCCCCAGCGTAAACAGCAGCACTGCGGCCATCATCACAAGGCCGTTGCGAATGTCCAGATTCTTGTTCCTACCGTAGGTGTACGCGCTGACAGCACTGGCCAGAACATCGCTGGCCAGCGCGATTCCCACGGCCTCATAGGCCGGAAGTCCCAGAAACGTGATGAGCATGGGACTGATCACGGCGGCGGCGCTCATACCCGCAAAGCCGGTACCCAGTCCTGCCCCCATACCCGCAAGAAGACAAATGATAAATTTAAAAAGCATTCCTGTATCCTCCTTAATATATAGTAATATACTTGAGCGTATGAGAATTGCTATTCCTCCGCCGTTTTCAGATAAACGTCAATGTTTTCCCACATACGTTCAAAGCAGCGCTTCATGCAGGCACATTCCTCTTCGGTCAGTCCCCGCAGCATAATGGCAGCAAATCTCTCCTGCGCCTCTCTTCCATCCATAATTACAGGAGAAGCCGGTTCACACACCCGCAGATGGGCTGTCTTTTTGTTTTTCTCGGCATATTCCCTGCGAATAAATGCCCGCTCCTCCAGCGTCCTGATGGAAGAGGATACCTGGGACTTGGACAGATAGCGGATTTCCACAATGTCCGTGGCGGTGTCAAAACAGGGATTGTTGGTCAGAAAAAGCAGGATATCCAACTCCATCCGAGTAATCCCATGTCGGACGCAGACACCCTCCACACATTTGGAATACAGGGTTTTGATTGCATTCTGATGTTCCCAGGGATTAAGCGGAATCATATCTCCTCCTCTATCCGGTAGAATTTCCCGGCATGGATATTGTTCTTTTTAGAACTATTTTAGCGCAATCCGGCAGAAAGTCAAGACTATTTTCGGATTTGTATTTGCTTCCCCCCCAAAAACAGATTAAGCGCCGGGGACTATGCCGGCGCTGTGCTCCTTCTTTCAGAACCTGTAATTTTTCGGATATGCAATAAGCAAGGTTAGCGTGCTATACCGGATTTGCCTGTTTCGCCTGCCCCCCTGCCTGTTCCAATATTTTTCCCGTATCCTGCCGGAGCGTCTCGGGATTTCGGATATAGTCGTAGATCTGCTCATAGGGCAGTTGCTCCAACATATATTTTCCCAGCCGGTACGATATGGCATACGCATCAGGCAGGCTCTCATAATGATACATCAATTCCTCCCGGCTACAGCATATTTCCACCGGAGCCATAATCTGACCCGACAGATTGGTGGCCAACGCCTCCCAGAACCATACGCATCCGTCGCAGTCCGGTTCCACCTGTTGCTGGCAGATATGTACAAACTCATGGACAATGAGCCGGGCGTATGCTTCCCTGTCCATCTGGGCATGGAAAGCGCTGCGGCGACACTCCTTCAGAGACAGCGCATTGATCCTGCCGTCGAAGGTATCCGCGACCATCCACTCATAATAATCCTGCCCGCATTCCTTTACATGAGCGCTGTAAACATCCCTGTCCGTATAAAGGACTACATGGATTTTTTTCTCCGGCTTCTTAAGCCGAAAAAAGTCCATGACTTTCTCCATATTCCAGAGGAGAGTATCGGATATCTCTCCCACCAGTTCCTCACAGTCCCGATTGTAATAAATGGCGAAAGTGTCATTGGAAAATATACGCTCCTCCAAAGCCGTCTCTCTCAAACGCGCGTACAACTCCAGATACCGCCTCTCCACCTGTTCAAAAGGAAGTACCTCGTATGAAAAATCCGTAGCCATCACGGGAGCATCCTGCTTTGTTTTTTCATTGAGGAGGTGTAGCAGATCATAATACAGCATATCTTTGTCAATCTGTTTTACCTGCTTCTCTTCTTCGTCTGTCAGCCCCTCTCCCAGATACTTGCCATAGATCTGCTCCAGCAGCCTCTCCTCCACAGCTTTGTACTGTGGCATGGTCAGTTTCACCGGCCTGGGCACATCCGACATATAGCATTCGCTGGCGTCGTGCAACAGACAGGCCAGCGCCAGTCTGCTTCCATACCCTCTGGCCTCCGCTTCCAAAGCGCAGTGTATACAATGTTGCCCCACAGAGAAAAAAGTCTTCACCTGTCCGTTTCCCCTACAGGTGAGAGACAGGGCATGCGCGATATCCCGAATATCAATCTTCTCACTCTCCGGACATGCGGGATCAAAATGTTTACCTGTGTATGTTGTAATATAACCCATAACTCTCCTTCACACAGGAGGATGATGCCGTCCTGCGTTTCTGTTTTTGACAATACAATACTCCCATGGAAGCCCTCAGTTCATATGCATTCCCATGGCCGTCACCACCGCCACCAGATTGCCCTGCCCGTCCGTGATTCGAGTCTCATAATAGCAGGCCCGTCTGCCGTCCTTAATCTGCCTGCACTCCGCAACCAGCCTGACATCCTTGGGCATACTGATATAGCTGATATTACTGTTGGCGGTCACTGTCATCTGTCCGGGCGGATTGGCAGCCACCGCGAACGCAAAATCCGCCATGGTGAACAATGCGCCCCCCATCACATGATGATGGGCTGCCATATGCTTTTCCTCCGTCTCCAGACTACAACGGGCATATCCGTCCGCCACTTCCTCTATAACTATCCCCGTGGTCTGTGTGGCAAACACATCCGCCTTAAAAAATTCCCTTGCCTCTTCCAATCGCGTCATTTCCTTGTTCCTTTCCCTTGCATTATAACAGCAATATTTTCTCCTGCTCCCCATAATTCTTTCCGGAAAGAGCAGGGATCAGTCTTTCCATTCCTGCTCTTTTCTACTCTGTAAGGGAAGACCATCCGCATAAAAACCGTTACTTAGAATCCATGCCATAAGTTTGGCCCCCGAAACACACATCCAACCGGATGTCTGACTCCCATTATAGCGTCCGTAATCTATTTTATTTCTGTAAAGATAGATGCCCTCCATCATCCTGTCTCACCCTTTTCACATACACATCTACTGCCCCATATAGTTTATCATGTTTTCCATGACACAACAACTGCGTGTTTCGTTTTTTCGCAAATCTCTTCAGGGTATGACACGCCTGAGCCATTTCGCAAATGATCTGTGCCCACATTTATCCGGTTCACTGCCTGCTACTCCTCTCACCGCCGGAACAATCTCCATGAGATGCCGCCACAGGCGCTGTACCCGATCCGCACTGGAGTGCCTTGGAAGCTCCTTCCAATATCTGCCTGTTTATCACCAGTACATTATCGCTCTGCCAGGCTGAAATCACACAGACACTCGTTCTTTGTGACTCTGCGAAGTTCGTCCCTCACCTCCATCAGAGCAAAGCCCAACAGATTCTGTCCACGCCATTTCCATGGATTTTGCGCGTCCGGCGCGTCTGCGGAAAGCCCGATTCCCCAGATCGTATCGTAGGGGCTGGCCTCCACAAGGACACGGTCGCCCGTCGAGAGCAAAAAATCCCGCAGTCTCCGGTTTTGGCTGAATTTACACCAGTTTCCGTTGAGCACAATGGAAACTTTGGCCCTGTCCCAAAGTTCCTGTTTAAAACCCTGAACTTTGCGGCCCAGAGCCTTAAACTGATCCGGGGTATGGCTTTCCATAATCTGTGTTCTGATTTGCTCATCTCCAAATAATTCCGCTTTCTTTTCCATCATATACTGTTCCATACAACAGTATTTGCGGACGACAACCCAAAACTCTTCCATCCACCATTGGCTGAGACATGTCTGCGTGATACCGCCGTCCCTGGATGGCCGATGCCCCCAAAACAGACAGAACTCTTGCTGTCCGCTCTCCTGCTCAAGCCAGGCGCGGGTATATTTCGGCACTCCTGACGGTTGCCATAAAGGCATACAGAAATCGCCCTGGGCGAACACTTCACAGGTGTCCTCATCCTCCCACCAGCCCTTCCATGTGACCGGTTCCGGAAACAGATCCCTATACTCCCTCCGTTCCTCACCGGACAATGTCTCCATCCAATTCCAGAACCTATACCTGTAATCTTCCCCATAACCCATGCGCCAGCCGATGGAATATCTCTGAATCTCTGGAAAAGCCAACCAGAGAGGGGGCATAATTATTCTGTCCTGTAAACGCATATCTCCTTATCCTTTCTATTACACTTTACATGCATACTTCCTGGTGCCTACCTTCACCTAGCACTGGCAGAAGCAAAAAGGGATGCAAATCACCCAATAAAACATGAGTCAATTTGCATCCCTTAACCTCTAAACTGCCTTAGTGAGATTACACAAAATCCGTATAACGAGCGCTTCCCTGCACATTATATTCCCCCGTTGCCGTATAACCGTTCGTCGCATTGGCCTGTGTGGTCATATAATAGTCTACAAGTGACGCATTGGTGGAGATGGAAGAGCCATAATCCTTGAAGAACTTCTGCACTTCAGACATATCCGCATTTTTGAACGTGTCCTCGTTAATCTTCATTTTGCCCTTTGCGTCCACATCTATTCCAAACTGTTTCAGTATATCCTTATTGCGGTCCGTTGTCTCTCTGATATGAGACAGATTCGCCAATACACCGGAGTTTGAACTGGACTCAGCGACAGTAAACATATTGTTGTAGTTGCTCACAAAACTCTTGGCCGTAGCCAAGATCTTGTCAACATCGTACTGATCTGTCTCTTTGCCATCCTTATCCTTCACCTTTTCAAATAAAGCGTCAGACGCAAGCGCTTTGCTGTCCGCCTTGAGAGCAGCCGCACTGGAACCCTTGGCCGTGTTGGCTCCTGTGTCTGTCGCGCCTGTGCTGGATGAAGCACCTGCAAACTGAAGACGCGAAGCTACTGTAGAACCGTAACTCATGATATCTTTGGAAGAGAAAAGCTCCTGCACTTTGGAGGTGCCTGCCGCTTTCAGCTTGGCTTCATCGAGTTCAAGCGTCCCGTTTGAATTGACGGTGAGTCCGATCTCTGAAAGTTTATCCGCATTCGCCGCAGAGGTGCTCATAACATTTGCCACGTATGCCGTCTTATTAGCCAATGTGGAGTTTTTGGCGGCGCTCACCACCTCATTATAGTTTGACACATAGGCTTTCATCGCGGATACTACCTTGTCCGCAGCGCTGGCGCCATTGGCTGTGTCTGTGTAAGTCTTATCGCTCTGTAATGCCGATACAGCCGTCTTCAGAGTGGAAAGTCCCGATGTCAGCTTGGCGTTTGCCTCCTGCGCCTCCTTGGAAACCTTCGGATGCTTCTTCTCCTCCAGAATCCTATCGAGAACATTGTTCGTCTTACTGCGTTTTTCACTGGTGGATGTCGTACCCGAATACTGCCCTGTACTGTCGCTCTTCGCATCCGCATAGTAAGCCTTCATAAGTCTTCCATAGCTGCCGTTCTTGATCATTGCGTAGTCCCCCAGCCAGTTGCTGGAAGCGGCATTGCCTGCGGCTGACCCTATGCTGGAAAAGAGAGAGGAATAGTCTGGCTTTGTGGCCGGCACATTGATACTGATTCCCATAGTTTTACCTCCTGTCATCCTTGACCCTTGTTTAAAGAAACTTCCTGTTATGTTTATTATATCGTCATCCCCGGCATTATGCAATACATATTATGGTATTTTTGTGCTCCCCTTCCATTAAATATATGCCTGTTCCGTCATGTTAGGATATATCTGTGCCGTTCTCTCACACCGGATCTCCTGCGGCGAATCCATGATATACCCTTTTTCATACGACTCGCCGTGACGCCCCACTACGTCTGATCCTTTCCCGTATATTTTACATAGGCAGTCCAAAGCGCCAGGACCAGCACTCCCGCGCCCAGCAGAGCGCCCCCCGCCGCCGTCTTTCCGGTGCCCAGAATTTCAGATGCGTTGGCATAGGCAAAGGGACTGATAACAGACAATTTCTCCATCTTTGGCACGACTCTGCTCACCAGATCGCAGGCATAAAGAAGCAGCACAAGCCCCAGCCCCACTCCCAGCCTGTTCTGTCTGGAAAAAGCGGACGCGGCAAAGCAGATCCCAGCCAGTTCCAGCCCCAAAAGAAGCTGCATGGCCTGGTACAGGAACCATTCTTTTACGGGGATACCCTCCGAAAGCGCCAGAAAACCCATGCCGTAAAATCCCATGCAGATCAGATGGAATAAGAGCAGCCCTGTACAGACAGCACCCCATTTTGTCCAAACCACCTTTCCCCTGGATACAGGCAGAGAAAACAGAAACTCACTGGTATGTCCATCCTCCTCCTTGGACAAGATATTCATACTGCTCACAGCGGCAAACATGGCGCCGCCCAGTTCGTGAATAGTCCCCACCTCCGTGGCGAAAAAACCTTTCAGAGTGGCGATACTCAGCTGATCCATTCCGAATGCCGCCGAGAAGCCCCCCATGGCCGCAAAGCTATCCGCCATAGCCGCCATCTCCTCCTGCATGGTGGAATATAAAAGGATGCAGGCCATACCCATGCCGCCCACGCAGACAGCCCACAACAGCAAAGTTTTCCAATATTGCTTCATCTCATGTCCGTATATATATCTCATACCATCCTCCATAACGCCGCTTCGCTGCAAATCCTATCCTTATGCCGCTCCGCCACAGCCACGGCCTAAGTTCTGTAATATTCTATAAAAGCCTCCTCCAGAGAGGGCTCCTCAATCAGCAGTTCCGTGATATCATGTCCCGCCAGCTCCCGGTGCAGTTCATTCAGATCCCTGTCATACAAAAACTCCTCCCGCTTGCCGTCCCTCACCCATTTGATCCGCCTGGCTCCGGCATTTGTCAGTGCCGTTACCGCCTTAACACATTGCAGTTCCCCCTCTTTCATAATGGCCACATGATCGCAGTAGCGCCTCACCTCCGGTAACACATGAGTGGACAGCATGCAGGTAGCCCCCTGGTCCACATATTCCCGGACCAGCGAAAAAAATGTGGACTGCATAAGCGGATCTAATCCGCTGGTGGGCTCGTCAAACACAAACAGCCGGGGGCTGTGCTGCATGGCGCAGACAATGCTCACTTTCTTGCGGTTTCCCAGAGAAAGTTCCCTGATTTTCTTCTCCGTATCCACCTGCAACCGTTCGCAGAGCATCTCCCCCTCCTCCCCGCAGTCCACTCCCCGCACCTGGGCTGCCAATTGAATGACTTCCCTGACTTTCATGGCGGGATAAAACATAGCCTCCGACGGCATGTATCCCACCTGGGCCAGAATCTCCTCCCTATGTCGGCGGATATCTTTTCCAAACAGATTGATCCGTCCGCTGTCAAAGCGAATAAAGCCCAGCATCGCCCGTATGGTAGTAGATTTTCCCGCGCCGTTGGGACCCAAAAATCCAAAGACCTTCCCCTGCTCCACAGTGAGGCTGAGATCCGTCACCCCCCTGTGTTTTCCGTATTTTTTCGTCATATGACTGATTTCTATCACTGTCTTTTGATTGTCCATCTTTCCCTCCATGATCCATGCAAACCGGGATCAATCGTATTCCGCCCCTGAAACGCCCGCAGATCCTCATTCAGACGCTTTGCGTCCAGTGCCCGCTTGATCTTATAGACCAGATAGCCGCAGACATAGGCCAGCGCCATAAAAACCGCGTAGATAACCGTGACCGGAACGCGCCTGTCAAACCATGCACACAAATAAGAGATCGCCGCATAGATTCCCACACAGAGAAGCAGGGAACCAATCTCCCTGATCCCCAGCCGGTCCGCCTCGTCAAAACCCGCCAACGCATATTTTTGAAAATATCCCATTCCATAGGTCAGCACAATCATTTCGCCCATATGGAGGATACTGGCCTCCCCGCTCCCGCACATCAGTCTGTACACGGAGTAAAAGAACAGGATACAGAAAAAATAGAGACATGCCTTAAACTCGATCTCAATTTCCGCCGCCAGATAGCGCTCCAGCAATGACAACCTGGTCCACTCTCTTCCCTCTTTTTCTTCTCTGCTTTTCACGATACCGTCCTCCCTGCTTTACTCTTCCCCGCATAGCGCAAACCACAACTGAAATGACCTCTGCCCCGACAATCTTCAGCCAGTATTTTTCATCCCTTCGTCCCCCATTCTTTCATTCGTGCATTTTCAGCGGACATTCGGCACCGAGACGATTATCTTCCTCCCTTGAGCCGCTTACGGAAATCCGACGCATAGGTCCGGGAGATCATAATGCGCTCCCCGTTACACATGGTGGCTTCAATGCGGTTGGACGCCAGACTTCTCAATTCCCTGACCTTATCAATATTCAGGATCACGGACTTACTACAGCGAAAAAAATTGACTGCCCCCAGCAGCTGTTCCATCTGTGTCAAAGAATGCTCCATCTGAATCACCTCCGCCTCCGTATAGGCAAAAGTCTTTCCCTCCACGCTTTCCACATACAGGATTTTCGGCTGTTCCACCACCGTCCGTATGCCGTCCTTATTGCCGATCAGCTTCCGGCTCCGGAACTCCAGAAAATGGATCAGCTGTTCCATCTCCGCCGATGGACTGTGGCAGCGAAGAATCACTTCGTCTTCTCCCTGGGAGATGTGCTCTATGGTGTATTTCATACAGGGCTCCTTTCAGCCGGGGAGATACGCGGATCACTGCGCGTCTTTCCTGCGGACAAGATTATTGTATCAATTACTCTCCCCGAGTACAAGCCCGTCAGGGGCAAGTGACACTTTTTTCCGTTTAAGCGGCACTGCCCTCTTCCCTATGCAGTACGCAGAGGGATAATCCTGTCACTGCCCATCCGTTCCGGAGAACTATGATTGAGAAAAGACCATTACAAAAAGCGGGCGCATTGAATCACCCGCGCCGGTTTGCCTGAACGTGGAAGCGGCACAAAAACAATGTCTGCAAAGCCTCGTCCCGTAGGCATCTCGCGAAAAAGCGGACGCAACCTTGCGCCCGCCTCTCTTAAGCAATAGAATCCACATCCTGCGCGGATTCTATTGTCATGTGTAAACAGAAAGATATGATGCTTTATTGTAAATACTCCTTAAGACAAGACAGCGCCGCCTCGTCCTCTGCCTTGGCACGGAGTATTTGCTCTGCCAGCTCCTCCCGGACTTTCCTGTCTGCCAGACGCTTCAACATGGCGTCCATATCGGACCAGTCCCCGATCAGATGGCTCATCTCCTCCGCACAGACGCTGACTTTCTGAAAATGCCGGGCGGCCTGTTCCAGCTTCGCGCTGCCTTCTTCTCCTTTCGCCGCCAGTTCCAACAAATATTTGGCTCCCTGGCTTCTGCCGTCCGCCAGACACTGCGTGGCATCATTCTGTACCAGCAGCTTGGAGAACAGGCTGTCATAGACCTCGCTGGCAAAATGACTCTCTTCCAAAAGCATCTCCCGCCACGCATCGTATGCCAATATTCCCTTCGCGTAGGAATGCTCCTTTCTCCCCTCCAAAGCGCTTACCGCCTGTTGCAGGATCTCCCGCGACGACACTTCCCGGGCGTTCACTGGCCCTATACACATCACCGCCTGCGTGTCCGTGTTTTCCCACCAGTTCCTACAGACAAAATAACCGTTTTCCGCAGTGCTGACCTGGCCCGCATACTCCGGGTCCTCCTGGAAGAAATTCCAGCCCAGCAGACTCTCCCCGCTCTCTCCGTAACCGGCCACAATACAGGGCTCCGGCGGGCCAATGATCCCCAGCGCGATACAGGGATATCCTTCAGCTAAACGCGCCTTAATAAACTGTATGAACTCCTCTTTTGTGGTATTCTCTTCCCGGCCCAGAAAAGAAAACTCCCGGCCCAGAGCCCTGGCTCCCAGCCCATAAACCGCATTGGATTCTGTGAACGTGTGATAGATGTCCACATTGCTCAGATCCCAGCAGGCCGTATTCCACACCAGCCGAACTTCACCTGCCCGATATCATGTAGTATAACGCTCTCCTGATTATCCTGTTTCATATCGTTTATATCGCTCCTTCTCTCTTTTTGCTCCAGCATCTCCAGACCATATATGCCGGGCCGAAGCCGCGCTTTCCCCAGGATCGGCCTGACGCTGCGAAAGGCGCTGGGGGACATACCCATAACTTTGGTAAAAGCGCGGGTATAAGCTTCATGAGAACCAAAGCCTCTCTCCAGCGCAATATCCAGTATTTTTCTGTCCGTGCGCAAAAGCTGAACCGCCGACAAAATGATACGCCGTCTCTTATAAAACTGCATAATGGATATGCCTACCTGTCCGGCAAACAATTCCCGGATATAGTTTTCCGTATAACCAAATTTCCGGCTCATCTGTTCCAGATCCAACTTTGCGTCAGCCGCGTGACTCTCCACATAGCTGACCATGGCCCGCGTTATGGTTGAATAGCTCATGAATAGTTCCTCTCTCACTGCAGTGTAAATATATTGTAGCAGGGTACAAGACAGTTTTCTTGATAATTTTGGGGATTGTATTTCCCCCTTATATATTATCCCGGTCCTGTTCACCGCTCCGAAAAAAACAGCAGAACGGCCCCCGCCATTCTGCTACAGTTTACCACATATTACATCACATGCAAGACCGTTTTCTCCCATCCACGCATAATCCGAAAAGATATCAATGCTTGCAACAATCTTATCCCTGTCCGGAATGTACGGAACAGATGTTATCCTATAGTATGCCGATCCAAATTCCTCTACTGCCTCTTCCCGCGTATATCACGGGCATCCGTAAGTAAACACTGTCTTGCGATAATTTTGCGAGGCTCATCTCAAACTGAATAATTCTCTCACTTATATTACATATCTTATTGCTCCCAAACACGATCTAATGCGTTTTTTATTTTATTAAAATTTATGATTTGCATTGTCCCTATATAAATTGCAAGTATTACACTTACAATAATTGCTGGCACAATAATTCCATTCAAATATTGATTCCCGTTAAAATAAGTATTCGCCCTATTTCCGAAACGCATAATAAATGTATTTTGAATAATGCAAAAATTTATAATACTTACTGTATATGGCAATAAATAGAAAAACAAATTTTCTTTCAGATTTATTTGTTTCAGTTGCTTCTCGGACATTCCGATTTGTCGCAAAACTCTATAATCTCCAATACTATTATTGCACTCAATTATGTTTTTAATCGACACCATCGCCATACAAATTAGCATAAAGATTATACCTATATACATACCCAGAGCTTTCGTTATTATAGCCATGAACGAAATATCATTCTCTTCAACAGACCTGAATCGAATGGGACCTATAAAATCTATTAACTGATTCCCATTTTCTCCATATCTATCATACAAATAAGAATAATTTGATTCGAATGCAATCTGTATCTCCTGATCCACAATTTTACAAACTGCATAAGGTACTTTTTCAACCGTATTTGCAAAATATCCTTTTTTGGCTATACTTAATTTTTCACATACTTCATCCGGAAATACTAAAAAACTATCTGTGTTTGTATTGTAAATATAATCTCCCAAATTTTCAGTTACAAAAAAGCAGCTTGTATTTTCATGCAACAAGGCTCCTGCCACATTGAGCGAGTGCGTTCCATCGTTTAATGCTTCCTCAAATTGAGATAAATCTATATCATCCTTTACATGAAATAAGAAACCATCTAAATCTAAATTAATCGGTTCCAAACCAGCCATTATCCTAAGCTGGTTATAGTCTGTAATTCCCATGGCCAGTCTCGGCATATTATATCTGTTTGCCCGCTCTGACGGTCCGGAAAAATCAGTATCCCAAATAAAATATTCCTTTAATTCACATTCATTCTCTATTTCTATATTAGCTTTCATCAAAATATTTCTTAAAAACCCATAGTCAATATCAGGTATATCATGTATGTTTTCAATATTGTCGTAATTAAACGGTATGTTGATATCAAAAACCATCCGATGCTCCATATATTCATTGGAAAACTCAGCCATAAGGGGGATCAAAGAGAATCCACACAACGACAAAGTAAGAACAATGCTAATCAAAAGCATATTTTTTGTAACACTTTTCATTCTATGAGAAAGTTTTCCTATCACAAGGGCAGACAGATCATACCTGACCAATTTACAATTTTTAATCCACATTAACAAATAATTTACAAATTTGATTGTAAGATATACAGCAATAATAATTGCTGCAAAAATGGCAAACTGAAACTGATTGCTCTCATAACTGGGAATATTTCCTCCATAATTTCTACCTATAGAAAAATAAACTTTTATATTGTATCCGATAAACCCATAACAGCCTATTAACAATAAACACTCTATAAATTTCCATAAAGGAAAAACTTTTTTACTATCAGGGATTTTGTTATTATTTAGCAAATCAAGTGGTTTTTTGTGCATAATCTTTATGATATTTATAACAGTCATGCCGCCATACATAATGACAAAAAAAACCATTGTATCTATGAAAGAATATAAGTAAAAAAAGCTGTTAGATAAAACTCTTCCATAAGTTATTAATGAAATAACCGCATTAACTGCATAAGAACAGCCTATTCCAAACAAAATACCGATCCCAAAACTTAATGTGCTAATTGAAATCATATCCTTTGAATACCATATGGCAATCTTGCTCCGTTTCATCCCTAATGTAATCAGTATTGAAATGTCCTTCAATTTTTCTCTGAACATGTGTGAGTTTACGTAGCTGACCAAAACAAAAATAGATATTGATGCAGCATAAATACAGTAACGAATCATTGGCGCGTACATTTCAAAATCATATTCCGAATTTCCCTGCACTAAAGGATTTTTTATATCTCCTAACGATATAAATCCATAAAATAACGCTATACATATAACTAAAGTCACAAAATATATAATATTTTCTTTTATGACCGACATGATATTATGCCGATTTGTACCAGGCATTACTGTATACCTCCCAGTTAAATTGCTTGCTGCAATTTTGTATTATGTTCAACAATCTCTTTATAGAAAACGTTTTGGGCATTATTTTCCTTTTCAACAAAGTTTACTATATTTCCATCCTTTAAAAAAATAACTCTTTTACAATAACTCGCACTCATAGGATCATGCGTTACCATAAGAATTGTTACCTTCGATTTTTCATTAAATCCTTTCATAATTTCCATTATATTATGGGCATTATTGGAATCCAATGAGCCAGTCGGCTCGTCGGCCAAAATCAACTCCGGATCGGAAATGAAAGCCCTCGCACAAGCCGCTCTTTGTTTTTCACCACCTGAAATTTGGTAAGGATATTTATCTCTTAACTTACTTATAGAAAGCGTATCCAGTATTTCCGCTATTCTATTTTCTATTTGTTCTTTATTTCTTTTCTGTATAATGAGCGGCACAGCAATATTCTCCAAAATCGTCAGAGAATCGAGCAGCTTAAAATCTTGAAAAATGAAACCAAGTTGATTTCGCCTAAAGCTGTCCGCCTTTGCATGATTCAGTTTTGTTATATTAATATTATTTATCCATATATCTCCATGAGTAGGCTTATCAATAGTTGAAATCAGATTTAATAATGTTGACTTGCCTGATCCGGAAGCACCCATGATTGCTACAAAATCCCCTTTATCAATTTCCATATCAACTTGCTTTAATGCCTGCGTACATGCTTTTCCATTGCCATAAACCTTACTTAATCCATTAATTCTTAAAAGACTCATATTCCCTCCTCTCATGAATCAAAAATGCTTTTCTTTTCTTCATCGTTTAAAGATAAATATATCGGAATCATATTTGTATATATTGTTTTGGTTTCTAAGCACTGCTTCTCAAAAATTTTTTGCGTACTGCCCATTTCCACATAATTTTCGTATGAGCATCCTCCACCGCAAAGCAATCGCAAATAACAATTTTTACACTCTTCAAAATTGTCCACCCTTACTTCATCTGCAAACTGCTTTCTCTTATCAATATTGTCATATATATTGCCCAAAATATATTCCTTATTCGAAACAAATCTATGACATGGATACATATTTCCATGAATATCAACGGCAACTCCATTGATACCCGCACCGCAAGCTGTATACTGCTTTGCACCTGTATGGATACGCTTTAATGCTTTCCACAAGATCCTGATTGTCTTTGCTTTTCCAATATCTTTTTTCAATAATTCTCCAAAATAGTCACACAATTTTTTCAATTCAGTAAAATACAAATTATATTCAGGTTCTGTGAAAAGATTAAAGGCCGGCGCCATAGGTATACTTCTAAAACCTAACGAATATAAATGCTCGAATACTTCTTTTAGCTCAATATTTGAGGCCGTTATAGTTGCTCTGGCTGACAAACAATCCTTTTCTCTTAAAAACTGTGTCTTTTCAATTACTTCATCATAGCAACCTGCGCCGTTTTTATAATATCTCTTTGCATTTTGTTGATCACGATTGCCATCAATACTAATCATCGTCCCTATTTTGTTTTGTATAATAAACTCGTTTATCTCATCGTTTAACAAAGTCCCATTTGTAGTCATGTTATATATAAATTTTTTGCCACTCGTTTTTTCTTTATCCTTACAATATCCAATAATTTTCTTAATCAGATCAAAACATAGCAATGGTTCTCCGCCAAAAAAAGTTATGTATAATTCTTTTGCGTCCCCGGAATTTTCAATTAAATAATTTATTGTGTCTATCGCAACATTCTCGTGCATTTTACCTCGATCTGCATATTCCCCTTCCGAACCAAAGCAATATTGACATGCCAGATTACAAGCTTGTACTAACATTAAAGTCACACCTTTAATGCATGGTATTTCATTTTCGGGAGATAAAATCTCTTCCTTAACAATAAATCCACTTTTTACCATCTTATTAAATGTATCCCAAAACATTTGCTCGTCAATCTCCGTACATACAATATCACGTATTTCTTTTACAGTTTTGGATTGACACTCTAATATTTTCAATACGGTATTATCTATCTTATAAATCGAAATACTTGAACCGTCAAATAAATATGATTGATCCTTTATAGTAAAAATTTTAAATGGGTGAAATTTTATTGCGTTTTTTTCTGAATTATCTTCTTTCATATCCATTCCGTATGATTTTCTTAAAAATCATATTTCCCTTCTACAATTATAAATAGTGAAGGGCCAGATCTTCAATACAATTAAATCCGGCCCTTCACATACATCTGTGATTATAAATCGGAAGTTTTCTAACCTTATACACATCTATGCGACAATACGCTTCACATATGATCAGTCGGTTAAGATCCTTCCAAAATATCACTTCGGCTGCCACCAGTCATGTTTATTGCCATCACAGAAGATGCAATTCAAGTCTGCACATGTATCATCCGGTGCATCACACCACATACAAGGTTGCCATGAATCTACGCTGGTCTCAGCAGCATTTACCTTTTCAAACATACGATTTTCCTCCTTCCTGTTAAAAAATTAATACATATTCAACAACTCCTTTTATAAAGTTCGCTGAAAAGTATTCAATAATTATGTACGAACAATCACTAACTAATTCCGCACCATCAATAATAGCATCTAAAAAAAATTAAACAACGCCCCTTGCAGAAAGTGTCCTTTTTGAAGAAAATAACCATCCAGACCAAAACTTTCGTTACTTTATCTGTATTGCAATATTCGCTTCTAATCATAAAACAAAATGTGGATAAAAATCAAACAACAGTTTTATTTTTCTTATCTATAGTTATATCGGAAAAATTTTTAAAAAAATTAGTATTAATTGCCAAAAGATATATTTATTATTCTTTCTAATTCTATATATGTCTACCATCTGAGAGGGGCGAATTTATGGGCAAGTCTGCTCATGACTTTCCCCGAGAGACTTCTGTTGTCATAAATTAAAGACAGCAGAAAAGCTGAATTGATTCTTCCAGCCATTCTGCTGCCTTTTACCGCCTATTTTTCCCCACTGCTCATCCGCAGCTGGGCGTTGACCAGGCCGTAATAGATCCCCTGTTTTTCCAGCAATTCGTTGTGGGTTCCGATCTCGGCCACGCCGTGCTTGTCGATGACCACCAGACGGTCCGCGTCCCGCAGAGTGGACAGTCGGTGAGCGATGGCAAAGGTCGTTCTTCCCTTTACCAGACGATTTAATGCCTGCTGGATCAGGAACTCGCTCTCCGTATCCAACGCCGAAGTGGCCTCGTCCAGAATCAGTATCCGGGGATTATTCAAAATCGCCCTGGCAATGGCGATACGCTGTCTCTCACCGCCAGACAGATTGTAACCGTGCTCTCCTACATAAGTGTTGTAACCGTCCGGTGTCTTGCAGATAAAATCATGGGCATTGGCCGCCCTGGCCGCCAGGATCACCTCCTCCAGGGTGGCATCCTGCTTGGCAAAACGGATATTGGCCAATATGGTGCCGGAAAACAGAAAAGTTTCCTGCAATACTACACCGATCTGAGAATGCAGACATTCCATCTGCACATCCCGCAGGTCGTAGCCATCCAGCGTAATCTTTCCCTGGTCCACATCATAGAGTCGCATGATCAGATTGATCAGCGTGGATTTTCCCGTGCCGGAAGCCCCCACCAGACCGATCATCTCCCCCGGTTTTACGGAAAAAGAAATATGTTCCAACACCGGCTCATAGGTCTGATAGCCAAAGGACACATCCTCGAAAGTAAATGCGCCCTCAATGGGAAACGCCTTGCTCTCCGCTTTGTCCGCCAGCATGGGCTCCTCATCCAGCACATCATAGATACGGTTTAAGCTGGTAAGCATCTGCATCACCTCCCGGGGCAGATGGGTCATCCAACTTAAGGGACCAAACAGATAACCGCTGTAAGTCACAAACTGCACCAGCTGCCCCACGGACATGCTTCCATCCAACACCTGCACACCGCCAAAATAAATGGCGATGTAGGTACCCACTCCCAGCAAAAAAGTCATTATGGGAAAGAATACGGCCCAGAAAGTCTCATTCTTTTTCTGTATGGCGGCAAAAGCCTTTGTTTTTTCGGTAAATCTGGCGCTCTCCCGCTCCTCCTTGCCAAAAGACTTGACAATGCGCATACCGGAGAGGATATCCTGTAAGTTACTGCTCAGATCGTCTGCCCGCAGCCACTGCTTATGAAAGATGGTGTGGATATGATGCCAGAACATCCGGATAATCACCAGCACTGCCGCCACAAAAACCAGAGACAGCAGAGTCATCTTCCAGCTGATAATCAGCATCATAATCAGCGATACGAACATGGTCACCAGCGTGGAAAACATATCCCCGAACACATCCTCCATAAAAATTCGGATTTGTTTGGTATCCCGGGATACCCTGTTCATCAGTTCGCCGGGCTTGCGGTTGTTGATAAAAGCCAGGGACAACACCTGAATCTTGTAGTACAGTTTGGCCCGCAGGCTCATACTCAGGGAGGCTCCCAGTTTAACGCAGAGCCAGAACCGGTAAATCCAACAAGCCATCCCGCCCACAGTCAGCGCAAAAGTCAGGCCGATAAACAGCCACAAATCTGTCAGGGTTCCCTGTCCGCTTGCCAGAGCGTTATCAATAAAGTACCTCTGTACCATGGGATTAAACATATTAATGCCCGCCAGCAGCACCAGCAGCAGGGAAATCGCCACCAGTCTGCCCGTGAAATCCCCGCACAGGGCCATAAACTTTTTCAGAATCTCCGACTTGCCGTCACAGTACATGCACTTGCTGGTGCCCGGCAGCGCGCGACCGCATTTTTCACAATACTTCTCGTATTCCCGGCTCTCCACCCGGCTGACCATCCTGACGCTTTCCTCTTCTCGGTTACCGCTTATCCCATGGGATATGTCGTCACAGGCAAAAGCGCTTTCGCCAGTACTATTTTCCCGGACCGCATAGGCATTGCCGCTCCCTGACCAGCCCTCCTGTATGGCCTGCACCAGAGTCTGAGCCCCCCGGACCGCATATGCTACCCGGATAATGTGCCGCATGGAAAAGCGGGCTATGCACTCAGGCAGGCCCTGTTTGGGAAACACAGTCACAATACCGCAGCCAACCTGATGCTCACATTTTATTTTCTCGCAGTCCGACAGCAAATGCTCGGAAGTTTTTTCCTCCCCCCGGAGAGTCATCAGGCGTATCTCGGTGACAACGATCCAGGTCTGATCCGTGTAACTGGTCCGGGCGCTGTGTTCCCCGTTGTCAAAAGCCAGATCCACAGGGACACAGTACCAGATGGTTTCGCCGTCCTTAAGAGAGAGAGCCTGCTGCTGGGACTCCTTTAGTGTGTATAATAGTTTCATGAATGATTGCTCCTCTTATTAATCAGATAAACAGATCCAGCTTCTTACGCTCCATCACTGTCAGCGCATACAGATCCGGCAATTCATAGCGGTTGCCGTCAATGTCTGTGATCTGGTAGCGGGCATCGCCTAATGCAACCACGGCGTCGCCTCCCATATGGGTGGTAAACCTACAGCTTCCAAAGTCCGTCTGCACATGCCAGTAAGCATATCCGTATTCGTCCTTGACCTCCATAACTTTGCGGATCACGGGCATAAAGTAGCGCAGCCGCACCTGTTCCTGAATCATATCCTGCACATCTGCGGGCATATCGCCGAGAGAGCGGATCATGCCGATCTCCCTGGCTTTCTCGTCCGCCTCCCGAATAGAGATATACTCCCTGGGATTCGTCAGCGGAAACGTGAGATAAACCCCCACCCGGTCATATTTCTTTTCCTCAAATTCCAGCGCCAGGAAGCCCCCGTCCGTGCGGGTAAACACTGCGTTTTCAGCCGTCAGTAGACGCATCAGCAGCACCTCTTCCGACTCCTTCCTCAAAGCCTCCTCATCGAACTCCTGCAAATTCAGCAAGTCCGGCATACCATTTTCTCTATTGTCTTCCATAAAATATATTTTCCTTTCTTAAACACACATGATCAGCCTACCAATATCCCCGGCTCAATCCTTACCCCGTGAAGAATATCCCCCTGGGGGGATATTCTTCAGGAGTAGGCTAGAACATCTTAGGCGGTGTACTTTACCGCCTTAGATGTTCTCCTACTCCAAGCCACGCATCGCCAAAGCCTTAGTCTGTAGCTCGCTCAGTTTATAGAAAGTCCCCTTCATCGCCATCAGCTCCTCATGGGTTCCGGCCTCCGTCACTTTGCCCTCATCCAGCACAATCAGATGCGTGGCATTGCGCAGGGTGGACAGACGGTGGGCGATGGACAACACCGTTCTGCCCTTTTCCAACTGTTCCAGCGACTTCTGGATCGCCAGTTCCGTCTCCGTGTCCACCGCCGATGTGGCTTCGTCCAGAATCAAAATTTTGGGGTCCGCCAGAATGGCCCTGGCAATGGAAATCCGCTGCTTTTCTCCTCCGGACAGCGAACGGTTGGAGGAGCCCAGAATCGTGTCATATCCCTGGGGCATCTTACAGATAAAGTCATGAGCGCTGGCCTGTATGGCCGCCTGAATAATCTCCTCCCGGGTGGCATCCGGCCTGGCGTAAGCAATATTCTCTGCCACCGTACCCATAAAGATATAAGTCTCCTGGGACACCATGGACACATTCCTGCGCAGTTCCTTAAATCCATACTGCTTTACATTGACGCCGTCCACCAGCACCTGCCCTTCCTCCGTGTCGTAGAGACGTGAGATCAGATTCACCAGCGTGGACTTTCCGGCCCCGGAACGGCCCACAATCCCCAGCACCTCCCCGGCCTCCACATGGAAGCTCACATCCTTCAGGATGGGCTTATTGGGCTCATAGCCAAAGGTCACATGCTCCAGGGTGATCTCCCCCCGCAGACGTTCCGGTCTCAAAGGATTTTTAACCTCCTTGACCTCCGGCACCGCGTCCACAATCTCAAAGAGCCGCTGGGCCGAATTCATGGCATTGGTATACCAGCGTATAATTCTGGACATAAAATCCAGAGGGCCCTTAAGCTGCCCCACATAGCCGCTGAACGTGATCAGCAGACCCAACTCCATGTCGGAGCCGCTGATGATCAGCGCTCCGCCCACTGCCCATACCAGAAAGGTCAGCATGTCCTGCACAAAAATATACAGCGCGGAAAACTTACAGTCATATCGGGATACATCCAGCTCCGCATCCCGCACTTTATTGTTGTTTTTGCCAAAGCGGGTCATCTCCTGCTCTTCCTGCCCAAATGCCTTGACCACGCGGGCCCCGGTGAAGTTCTCGTTCATCTGGCTGTTGAGCCTGCGGTTGGCCCGATGACGCTTACCATAGTAATGCCACAGTCGGGGCATCAGCAAATAGCTGATAAAAAACAGAATGGGCATCAGCACCACGGAGGCCATCGCCAGCAGGGGATTCAAAATAAACATGATGACACAGGTAGCCAGAATGGTTCCCACATTGATAAAGAAATAGGGAATGCCGTCGATAAAGAAACTGGAAATCTCCTCCGCGTCATCGGATACACGGGTCATCAGACCGCCGGTCTGTCTCCTGGTAAAAAAGCTGATGGACAGCTTCCCCATGGAGTCAAACACCTGGCTCTTTAACTGGCCCACCACCTCCGGGGCAATGTGAGCCGTCAGAGCCCCCTGTAAAATGCCCAGCGCCTGGAGCAGCACTTTGGTGCCGATCATCACCACCACCAGAATCCCCAGCGCCAGCACAAACCGCCCTGTCGGCAGACGCAGCAAGGCCAAAAACTCCTCATCCTTTGCAAGCACCTTGTCATACAGCACCGTGCCACTTAAATAGGGCCACACCAGATTCAGGCCCGCTGTAGCAAGATAGCAGAACATCATGATTGCCAGCCTGAATTTATAAGGTTTGAAATAGGATACTACCCGAAGAAGAATGGAACCCTTGTCCATACACTTGGGACAAACTTTGCGTTCCTGATCCGGATAGATCATGCCGCACTTGGGACAGCATTCCTTTCCCCGCTTCACATCCAGATCCTCCGGGGTAATCTCCTCTTCCTTCTTCATCTTCTCCAGCAGGCGGCCAATCCGCATAAAGGCCTCCATCCTGGTGTTGGAGAACTGGCACAGATACCTGTCCGTTTCACCGATACGTCCCATCAAAATGCCGGTACTCACCTGCCGGATTACTTCCAGCTTCTCCACCTCCGCCAGGTCATAGAGCAATACCGCAGGTTCCATCATGCGTTTTTCCTGCTCCAGGGACCAGCTGTTATAACCGCCCAGCCGGTACTCCTGCTTTTCCATGTAAGGATATCTGGCCAGAATCAGCTTCTCTTTTGTGAGCGCCACGATGGAATCCGCAAAACGCTGTTCCTCGTCCAGATCTCCCGTGGCGGCAAATATCACATCTTTCTTTTCAATGCCAAATTTTCGTATGACATTCGTAAAACTTTCTGGTAAATTCATTTCTTCCTCCGATTACTCTTCCCACACCCCGCAAAACGTTTCACCTTTCACTCCCGATATACACAGACAAAGAAAAGGGCATAACCTACAATGTATGTCATGCCCTTCCTTTATCCATATATGCCATGCTTACGCATGTATGCACTGTCAGAGCCTTTCAGCCTGGCAACACAGCACACCTTCGGGAGACAAAACAATTCAGATCACGATTATTGCGCTTAACATCCAATAGCAGACTGAACATTTTGATTGCCTCCTTTCTTCCTTATTAGCTATATTTAGTACTATAAACACTTTTCCATGATCTGTCAACCATTTTTTAGTTTTTAGGAACTGAAAGCAGTCTCTACACGGCGCGTATGACTACACTTCCCACTCCATCCGCATCTTCCCGTATATGCCCCGGACTCTTTCACGGGTGCTGCCGTGCAAATATTCATGCCAGAACCGAAAAGTTGTGATCACATTGGCGGCGTTCATGTGCCGGATCATATCCTTCCGGGAAATATTGTCCCCTGTAATCAAAAAACGCTCCTGTGCATACAGTTCCACCAGCTGCTCCGCCTCTATGGCAATCCCATCCGCTCCCAGACGGCTTGCAAAAAAGCTGATGTCCCCCGATGCCCCTCCGGCATTCACTCCCTGCCAGTCACACACCAAAATATTCCCCTGCTCTCCCGCCAGAAGATTGTCCCAGTGAAAATCTCCATGACTTAATACCTGCTTCTCCCCATGATGCCATTTGATTATGTCATTGATTTTTGCCGTAGTATCCAGCAATATCTCCTCGTCAAACACCCCCGGGTGTTCCGCCAACACGGATCGCCACCCATCCAGACAACAGCGGATCCGCTCTCCGTCCAGATACCCCGGCTGGTTCCGCTCCATCCTTAGAAAGTCCGGAATATCCTGAGAGTGGATCAGCGCCAGCGCACCCATTATTTTTCGCAAAAGTTCCTCCTGAATCCCCTCTCTGGAAAGTTCCCGATATTTTTTCATCAGAATCAGAATTTCCTCTTCGGAGCCCTGTACGTCCAAGACTTCCGGCAGACAGGCCAGTCTCTGTCCGGCTGCCTGTCCGAAAGTCCGGTAAAAACGCGCTTCGTTCCGGTAGTACTCAAATATCTCCGGCTGTGACAACATTTTCCGGTCCACATACTTTAATATGTACCCACCTTCAATCTCCCAGACCTCCGCGCCGCTTTTTCCGTTTCTGATTTGTCGGTTCCTGTGTGATGCCAGATATTCTTTAACGATTGTTTTATTCATAATCCTATTCCTCCTGCCAGAGAATCGCTCAAAAATAACGCGCCTCCCCCCGTCCAATCAACCTTTCTATAGACATAGTTGGCCCTTGCGCCCCGGAAAATCTCCTGCGTCTCCTTGGTACTCTTTCCGCAATCTCAAAATTCCTGGCAAAAACTGCCGTCCGTGTCACAGTTTCCAAAGTTCCCTCATCCACGCAACTGATATTCTAATATAGTTGAAATCTCGTTCTCCCACAGACTTTGCCCATATCATGTCATCACACCAGGGCGCACAATGGCCTCCGCCAGGCAGTACATGCATCTCAAAGGATACTCCATATTTTGTCAGCATTTCCCCATAGTATAGCACATTTTCCACATTTGCCAGCTTATCTTCATACGTAGTATACAGAAAAGTCGGCGGCGTATCCTCGCTGACCTGCCGGTCACAGAATGCCAGTTCCTGCACCCCCGTGTCCTCGCTTCCTACATGGCCGACAATAAAGTTCTTACAGTGATCTAATCTTGCTGTCAGTATGGCGTGGCAAAGTATCACCGCATCGGGTTTAAAACACTCCGCCCCCAGCCTTTTCCAGAGAGTGCTCACGCAGGCGCAGAGATGCCCTCCCGCAGAAAAACCGCAGATGGCGACCCGCTCCTTTATAATCCCCCATTCCTCCGCCTTTTTCCTGACCAAACCGATTGCCAGCATCAGATCCCACTCCGGCTGCGGAAAGCGATGGGGACTTACACTGTAACGCAGTACCGCGGCGTGAAACCCCGCGGCGGTATACTGAGACAACACCCTGTCCTCCTGCGTACTAACGCTTTCATAGCCTCCGCCGGGCGCGATGATCACTATGGGCCTTGGTTTGTCCTTCTCCTCAAGCAGATACAGCTGCATTGTAGGCATATACCCGTATTCTGTAGGTTCTTCTCTGACATCAACTTGAAAAGACCGCAAAAAAACACCTCACTTTCTTTGTACCTGCAACGAAATCCGCGCTCTGCAAGATTTCTGTTTTCAAGAACAACAAAATCCGCACTCGGCGCGATTTCTGTTGTCCATCATAGCACAAAGAAAAAAGGTGGTGTACAAATAGAAGGTTTACAATTCAGACTTTTTCCATCTCCGCTTTCAACTCCCACAGCTGCCGCGTTTTCTCCCTCAAGTGCAGCAACGCTTCCAGATAGCGGTCCGACCGATAGCGCAGTTCCTCCTCCTCCGGGGCCGTCAGTAGCCCTTCCGCGCTTTTCGGATCGCCGTGGGTATATTCCTGTAGAAAACTTTTTACCGCCATCATGCTGTAACCCGTATCTAAAAGCAGGCGGATCACATACATACGATTTAGCAGAGCCTGCCCATACATTCTTTTCCGATATGGTTCACACTGTCCAAGCAGGCCGTTTCGCTCCCAGCCTCGTACAGTCTCTGGCGTTACGCCTACCATGGCGGCGGCCTGCTTTTTGGAGTAGAGACTTTTCTCCCCGGTCTCCTGTTCCATCTGCCGCATACAGATCTCTATGGCTCTCCGGGTTCCCACAATATCCTCCTCCACGGCTCTTTGATAATTGGCCACCGCCTCTTCGTAAGCCCCCAGATCCCATCTGGCCGACGCGTCCAACACCTTTCGGCTCTCCCTGCGCAGCCGTCGGTTGACGAAACCCCCGAACACCAACCTGCATACCTGAACCTGATAAATATGCCGCCTACGAAAGAACCGATAATTGTTGGAAGTTCGCTCCACAAATCCAATAAATCCGCACTGCTCATAAAACCGGATTGTTCCTGCCTTCACACCGGTCAGTCTGGAGAGTTCACCGATCCGATACACTGTTATGCTGTTCTTCTCCGCTGGCATAATGCTCCTCCCTGCAAACTTTTGAAAGTCCCCTTCCTCATGAGCGTCGGCGGCAATGATTCCGCACTGACCGTAAAATTCCTCCATACACAATCAGGATCACACAAAACTAAAAACAGAACACCCTCATATCCTTTGTGCTCCCCTTCAAAACCTCCGCCAGGACAACCCCTCATCAAACGCAATTATATGTCTCCGCTACAGTCACGCCATACCGCAAAAACACTCCCCTGACGATTTATCCACAATCTGCCTTAATCCGCGAAAAAGCAGGCCCCGCTATCGGAAAGCCTGCCTTACACCGCGCAAAATACGTAATCTTGTAATCCCGCTCCTGCAAAGCGCTCTGCCCCGCACCGGAATCAGGCCTCTTTTTCTTTCTTCTCGAACTGAGAATAGTAGATCTCCTGATAGACCTCACAATTCTCCAGCAACTGCTCATGGGTGCCCATACCGGCGATCATGCCATCGTCCAGCACAATGATCCGGTCCGCGTGGCGAATGGTGGAGGCGCGCTGAGATACGATAAATGTTGTGGTTCCTTTCTCCACTTCTTTCAGCGCCTGTCTGAGTTTTGCGTCCGTGGCATAGTCCAGCGCGGAAGCGCTGTCGTCCAGAATCAGGATTTCCGGCTTCCGCACCAACGCCCTGGCAATGGTCAGACGCTGTCTCTGTCCGCCGGAAAGATTCTTGCCGTTCTGTGCAATCTTAGCGTCCAGCTTTCCCTCCTTGCCCTCCACCACTTCCCGGGCTTGGGCGGTATCAATGGCCTGCCACAATTCCGCGTCCGTGGCGTCGGGCTTCCCCCACTGTAGATTGCTGCGGACAGTTCCCTTGAAAAGCACCGCTCTCTGAGGCACCACACCCACCCGGCGGCGGAGTTCCTGCGCCGGCATACTTCGGATATCCTGCCCTTCCAGACGGATGGTCCCCTCTGTGGCGGGATAAAAGCCGGGAATCAGATTCACCAGGGATGACTTGCCGGAACCCGTGCCACCAATGATGCCGATGGTCTGTCCCCTCTCCACCCGAAAATGCATATCCTGCAAGGTCCTGTCACCTGCTCCCTGATAGGTCAGAGACACATGGTCAAACTCCAGATAGGGAATCGCTGTCGAAGCCGTGCCCTGGCTTTCTGCGCCTTCAGAGACTGACATCCCGGCTGCGCCCTGAACTTCTTCCCTTTCCTCGCTGACCGGTTTTCCGGATGCGCTCCCCGTCTCTTCCGCATCCCCTTCAACCGGTTTCCCGGCGACGACCCGAAGCTCCTCCCCGGTGGGAATCTCCAATACGCCCGCCACACGGTCCGCGCAGGCCAGCGCCTTGGTGATGGTGACAATCAGATTAGCCAACTTTACCAGTTCCACCAGAATCTGAGACATATAGTTGATAATTGCCACCACTTCGCCCTGGGTCAGATTGCCCACATTGACCTGAACGGCCCCCGTATAGATCAGAGCGATAATCGCTCCGTTGACCACCACATAGGTCAGAGGATTCATAACGGCGCTGATTCTGGCTACAGCCGTCTGCAAGTGGGACAGCGTATTGTTCTGCTCCCGGAACCGCTTTTCCTCCACTTCCTCCTGATGAAAAGCCCTGATCACCCGCACACCGGTGAGATTTTCCCTGGTGATGCCCAGCACCTTGTCCAGAGCGCTCTGCACCTTCTTGTACATGGGCATGGTAACCATCATCACGCCGAACACTACCACTGTCAGAAGAGGAATAGCCACCACAAAGATCAGCGCGCTCTTCACGTCGATGGTGAAAGCCATAATCATGGCCCCAAACACGATAATCGGAGAACGCAGAAAAAGTCGTAGCACCATGTTCACCCCGGACTGCACCTGGTTGATGTCGCTGGTCATCCGGGTGATCAGGGTGGAAGTTCCCGCCTTGTCAATATTGGTAAAATTCAGTCCCTGAATATGTTCAAACACTGCCTGCCGCAGTTTGGTGGAAAAACCCACCGCCGCCTTCGCCGCAAAGAACTGCGCCGTCACCGCGCTCACAAGTCCCACCACCGCCAGAGCCAACAGACACAGCCCCATCCTGACAATATGCCCCATATCCGAATTGCCGGAGATGCCGATTCCTCTGTCAATAATGCTGGCCATAACCAGAGGGACAAACAGTTCGAAAAATGCCTCCAGCAGCTTAAAAAGCGGCGCCAGTACGGATTCCTTTTTGTAATCTCTCAAATACACAAGCAATTTTTTCATCTCAGACCTACCTCTTTCAACCATTATACAAGCATGCGCCAGGCCCTGCAAACCTCTCACACCGTCGCGCTCTGCCAAATATACCCCGCGCCCAAAGGCTTCTCATAGAAACGACAAACCGCTACATCCCGCCTGAGTCCGCTCTGTCCCTGCTACAGACACAGATCCGGTAACCGGGCAATTCTCCGCTCTCATACAGGTATACATCCATATCCCCTAACATGTTACACTTTAGCACCTTCTCTGTCAAGCCTGTTCCCAGCAGTTTTCCGTACGCTTCCTTGCGGCACCAGAGGGTGTAGAACAAAGAGGCACCATCGTGGAACAACTGCCCTGAGACAGTGTTCCGCCTCCTGGCCTCCACAGCATCCAACCAGCCGGACGATGTGCCCCGGACCTTTGCGGAAACCAGTTTCTCATACGCGGCAACCTCTTCTGCCGAAAAAAAACGTTGTACCAGCGAATCCCTATAGGTCTGCATCTGCTGTATGTCAATGCCCACCGGCGCATCACTGATGGCCAACGCCGCGTAATCCCCTGAGTGGGACAGATTGTAGTGCCAGGGCACATGTAGAATATAAGGCTTCCCACGGGCCTCACAGGCCACCTGCAAAGGCTGCGGAGCCGGAATCGTCCGACATATCCGGGAAAGGTCCACATTATGCCAGGAGATTCCCTTTTCCGTCGGCCCCGCATTCCAGGAGTCAAAGACCATCTCCTCTTCCATTGCCCTGTCAGCCGAACCAGCCTGTTTCTCACGTCTCTCACTCTGCCCCGGGGAAGCGGACCACTCGCAGGCTCCGTATTGCAGCAAAAGCTGTCCGCCCATACACAGCGCCCCTGCGCCGGGAGCAGCGTAGCGGGCAACCTTTTCCCTCTGCCAATCCGTCAGTTTGTCCCAGCCGGACAAAAGTGGGACGCTTCTCTCCATTTGGCGGCGAAGTTCTCCCACCTCCAGCACATATACCCGAATCATGCTACCTCTCCTTTAATGCCCCCTCCCCCCAACAGGCTACAGGACGTTACTCCCGGCTTTCTCCTTAATAACGTTGCAGGCGGCGGGGTATAATCCCCGTTAAGTTCTCACAAAACCATCAGCAGGGTGCCCGCGCCGATGAGCACACAGCCAAAAAAGGACTTCACTGTAAAACGCTCATGCAAAAATACAAAGGCCAGCACCAGCGTGACGACCACACTCAGCTTGTCTATGGGCACCACCTTGGATGTCTCTCCCAGCTGCAAGGCCCTGTAATAACACAACCAGGAAGCCCCGGTAGCCAGACCGGATAAAATCAGAAACAGCCAACTCCTTCTGCTGATTCCTCCGATTCCCCCATGGGCATTGGTCAGAAAGACCATGCCCCAGGACATAAGCAGTACCACCACCGTGCGAATGGCCGTGGCCAGATGGGAATTGACCCCGTCGATTCCCACCTTGGCCAAAATGCTGGTCAGCGCCGCAAATACTGATGACAACAGGGCATATATCAACCACATACACTGCACCTCCTTCTCAAATCCCCTAAAGGAGCCTGCCGCGCTCTGCTGCGGACGTACTTTCCAGGGGACTACTTTCCAGGGTTTTCCTCTCCCCGCTTTCACATCTTTTCATAGGTCCTCTGGAAAATATTCTTCTCTATTACGTAAATATCATGCAGATCATCCATGCGCACCGCCAGATAATCTCCCGCCTTTCCCAGCATGTACTTCTCCTCGTCCCAGGCGGTGAAGACCTTCACGCAGTGATCCAGCCGTGCCGCGTAGATATGGACTTCCCCGCCGGGAACGCAGGTTTTCGCCCAGGGAACCAGCGATATATTCTTTCCCTCCAGCACATCCTTCACAACGGGCGCATACTCGCCCGTGAAAGAATAAGGCACATCCAGCCTGACATAGCTGCGCTCGAATTTTGTCCTGTCATTGGGATAAACTTCGCCCTCAATGCCAATCATAATATATAAGTCCTCCTTGATCCGCACATCCAGATCTCCCTCCAGGGTGCGGATACAGACCCTGGTCCCCACAGGCAATATCTCCCTGGCCTCCACATAGCCCAGGGGTATTTTCTTCTTTTTGTACGCCGCCATCCCAGAGATGTCCATCCTGTAATCCTTTGCGTAAATAATCTGGCAATCGGAGAAATAACGGTCCATTCGACCCAGCAAAAATTCCTCAATTTCCCGCCTCCCCCCTTGGCCGGAGGTTCTTCTCTGCCCCCCACCAGAAAGCGCCTCTTCCAGCAGTTTTGTCTGAATAAAGCCCCCTGCTTTTTCCAGATGCCCGCCCCCCGATCCGATGCCTGCGGTGATAAACGCCGCCAACTCACTGGCTTTAACCTCCTTCACGCAACTCCTCACGGAAAACTTAATGCCAAAAGGCAGTACACTGTATACCAGACAGGTATCCACCGTGTCCACCTCCAGCATCAAATCGCTGATCATCCCCAGAATGTTCGGGTCACAGGGCTCTGCCATAGCCACCGCATAGCGGTGTTTTTCATTATAGCGATAATTCATCAGCGCTTCGCCGGCAATCTCCAACTCCCGCAGGGACAGGTTTGCGTTGCGGAAACGGACTATCATGCTTCTGTCATACACGGCGTCGTCCCGCAGATCCCGGTCCAGCGGATGAGATATCTCCGTAAAATTGTTCGTATCCGTCAAAAGCCCATAATACAGCGCCGTTGCCAGCCTCTTATCGGCATTGATATCCACGCCCTCCCGCCGCAGCAGTTCCCTCACCAAAGTGGCGCACGCTCCCAGATTGCTCCTGATTTCACTTAAGGGCGGCAGGGGGCCGCTGACCTGATGATGGTCAATGACGGCCACCGTCCCCGCCTCAAACCGTGTCACATTTCCCTGGCCGTACTGGCAGTCCACCGTGACTAAAAGCTCGGGCTTCTCCATCGCGTCCACATGACAGACGGGAATTTTAAGTTCAGAAACCATCAGGACCAGATTGCTCTTTTGAACAGGGCAACGCCCTCCATAGATAAAACGCACATTTTTCCCCTGCTCTTTCAGATAGGTGTATACCCCAAAGCCGCTGGCCAGTGCATCCGCGTCCGGATTGTCATGGCATTGTATCACAATTGTGTCATAATTCAGTAGTTCCCTTAATCGCATCCAAGTCTCCCATCTGCCCGCCACGGCGAACTTCCTAATCTACATTGTATTGAGTCCGCTCGAACTGTGTGAGTTCCGCATCTCCAAACTGGGCCCTCGCCTCCTCCAGCAGCATGGGCAACGTCATATAAGGAAAACGGTTTAGGGTACGATAACTTTTGCAAAACACCGCTCCCTGTCCGGGTAGATAGGCAAGCCCGCCATCCACCTGCGCCACTCTCTCATAACTTTCCCCGTTCAGAACAAGCATATCTGCCATAGTTGTCAGACTTATGGTTCCCGTTTTTCCGTGTGTGGTCGCCTCCTTAATCTTGTTATACTGCACCGCCGCAATATGGCAAAAGTTTTGTTCTTGCAGATCATATACCCTGAAATAATAGTCATCTCCCTGTAACATCACATGTTTTCCGTCCTCAGAGAACCGAATAAATCTACTATGGGCACTGGCAAAAGGAACCACCGCCACCGTCTCCCGCTTTTCCACATCCAGGACCCGCAGATTGCCGTCCACACAGGCTGCGGCCAGCAGCCTGCCGTCAGAACTCAGCGCCAACGCGTTTTGATCCTCCGCTCCCTTCACCAGCCGATATCCCTCCAATGCAAGCGCTTCCACATTTTGGGTAGCCAGTTCCACTATACACAGGCCACTGTCCGCTAAATTGCAATACAAGCTGCCGCCGTCTCCCGAGAGAACGCAGCAATTGACAAATTCGCCAGTATCACCGGCATATAATAACTCTCTCTGCCCCAAATCCACCACATAGTACTTTCCCATATCAAAGAGTAAAACCCGGTTCCCGTTCCTGTCACAGGCGAAGGAACCCTTATCCTCCGCTACTCTCACCTGCTGTGTCTCGGCTGTCTCCACATCGTAAAAAGTAAGCAGTCCCCGGGTATCCAGATAGAAAAAATGCGTTTCATCCAAAAAACCGGATGTCGCGTGATATCCCTCTTCCTCCCCACAGGTCCACACACCCAAAAAGGAATCCTCCTCCGTCTCATAAAAATATACCGATTCCTGCCGAGACTGTCCGGAAACCCTCACCCCATAACAGGTCTCCCCCGGAGAATATACTACATCCTGCACGGTATTGTCGTAAGTCATGATCTCCTTTTTCCCGTAGCCCTCATGATATTTCATCACAGTAAGAACGGGAGACTCATAGGCGCGTACTGCCAGAACGCCGTTCTTTATTCCCATGTCCGATATATTCTTGCCCGTCTCAATTCCCTGGGCGGTGTAGTTTAGCCCTCGGTTCATATCTACAATATTCACCGTCCCGTTACTCTCTGCCAGATAGCCATAACAGGAATTTTTTGCCGCGATAAAGGCCCTGATTCCGCCGGTGACCTCTGTCCCTGCAACTTGCTCCCCCGTTGCCGCGTCCCATGTATATGCGCTCTGATCCACAGACAGGAGCACCTGATCATACAGGATGTCTGTGTCCTGGTCCCGGTAACTGCGGCACCGCAAGATCGCCCCGGCAGAATCCATCCCAAAGGGCTGATACTGAAATTCCCGCGCCCAAAACCGCTCACCGCTCTCACAGTCTATTTTTTCCACATATCCTGTGTCCTCATCCCCGATGGAAGACGCCTGATAGTCCGGCCTGGGGATACTGACTGTGATCAACCCTCCATCCCCGCTAAAACCCACCTCAGACACATAATTAGCTTCCACATCATAATCTGTCCGGGTTTCCCGGGCAAAATCATATACCGTGACGCAGCCGCCCCCTTCCTCCCGGTTGTGGGAAACCGCAAACTTTGCCTTGTCACGGCTGAAAGCGCAGGCCCCGCTGTAGACGCTGTTCTCCTGACCATTTTCCATACTTGCCAGTGTCTCTCCCGTGGCGATGTCGTGAAAGCTGACCTTTTTGTTAGAGACGCAGGCAATGATCCCGGCCTCCGCATCCATCTCACAATAGACAAGAAATTCTTCCGTTTCCACCTGCCACTCAGCCTCACCTGCAAAAGAAACGCTCCGCATTCCGTTTTCATCACAGATCAGAATCTGATCCCCAAGAACGGTGCCACCGATTGGAGAAACCCTGTATCCGCTGTCATTGAGCCGGGCCGGAATCTTTGCCAGCAGCGCCCCGTCCCCCACATCCCAAACATAGATTGTGCCCCCCTGGTCAATGGACAGGATTTTCTCTCCCGTCTCGTCAAAAGAAAAGTCCCGCACTGGCAGATCATGTTTCAGGCTTCTGTCCATACCGATGGCGTCTCCCCTGTCATAGCAGCGCAGCGCGGCGCTTAGGGCATACTGTGCCCCGGCCACATAGGGCCTGTCTTCCTCCGGTTTGGGGAGCGCCTCCAGAGCCACTAATGCCGCCGTCTGCCTGTCTCCCTCCTCCAGGAGATGTAAAGCGGTGGCCGCCAGATATTTGGACTGATTCATCTGCTTTTGCCTGTAATTCTCCTGAATGATTGCCGTATTATAGGCACTGCCGACACCGAACAACACGCCTGCCACAGCCGCCGTGGTTGCCGCCAAAAGCGCTTTCCTCATGCGGCGCTCCCTGTGGCGTTGCCGCAGATCATCGTAGCTGCACTGCAAAAGCGGCGCCGCCAGACGGAGAAGCTCTGTTCTCAGTCTGCGATTCATCTCCCGTCTGGAAACGCCTCGTACATCCGCCGCCAGGGGTTCCACGGGATTCCCCGCCTCATCCGCCAACAGCTGATAAGGGAACGCTTCCCTGGGCTCTCCTTCCACTAAAATAGCGAGAATATTCTCCCTGCCATGAAAACCGATAAAAGTATCTATCTCTTTTAAAACCCAGGCAGACGCCGGTGTTCTGGGAGAGCATACCACAATCAAATAGGCCGACTCTTCCAGGGCTGCTCTGATATTGTCCCCCAGATCGCTCCCTATGGGAAGTTCCTCCTGATCCCGGAACACACGCTCTATTTTCTTTTTTCCCGATTTTCGGGTTACGCTCCTGGGAACTTTCAGAGTTTCCAGGCCTCTGTGAACCTTCCTGGCTATGTACATATCCGGTTCGGTATGGCGGTAACTGATAAAAGCGTCATATTTCATTTATCGGAACTCCTCTGTATGCTGGCTCTCTCAAATAGATTTTACAGGTTTGCCCACTGCGGCAAAAGGGAGTTGCAAATATCACCTGCAACTCCCGTCTTCACATTACGCAAAATAATTCTCCGCAGAATCCTCCATGGGTAGTTTCACTTCCAGACACAACTCCTCCAACTGCTTTTTATCCACCACATTGGGAGCCTCGGACATCAGACAAGACGCATCCTTCACCTTGGGGAACGCAATCACTTCCCGAATGCTCTCCGCCTTTACAAGCAGCATCACAAATCGGTCTAACCCGATGGCCAGTCCTGCATGAGGGGGCACGCCGTACCGGAACGCATCCAGCAAAAAGCCGAACTGCTCATGGGCCTTCTCATCGGAAAAGCCCAGCGCCCGGAACATCCTCTCCTGCACATCGCTCTGGAAGATACGCACGCTGCCGCCCCCCAACTCCACGCCGTTCAATACGATGTCATATGCCTTGGCCCGCACGCTGCCGGGATCGGATTCCAGTCTCTCCAGATCTTCTTCCATGGGCATGGTAAAGGGATGGTGCATGGCCACAAAGCGCTCTTCCTCATCGCTCCACTCAAACTGAGGAAACTCCGTCACCCACAGGAAATCAAACTTATCGTTGTTCACCAGTTCCAGCTGCCTGGCCACCTCGCAGCGCAGCGCTCCCAGCACGGCCCACACGGTTTTTAAGCGGTCCGCCGCAAAGAGCAACAGATCTCCCGGTTCTCCCGCCATGGCTTTGACCAGTTTCTCCAGTTCCGCCGGGCTCATAAACTTGGCAAAAGATGACTTATAACTGCCGTCCGGCATCACAGACAGATAGGCCAGTCCCTTGGCGCCATACCCTTTGGCATACTCCACCAGCGCGTCAATCTTTTTCCGGGGCATCTCCGCCTGGCCCTTTACATTGATACCGCGAACACTTCCTCCGGCCTCCAGCGCCCCGGTAAACACGCCAAAGCCACAGCCCCTTACAATCTCCGACACATCCGTAAGTTCCATGCCGAACCGGGTGTCCGGCTTATCCGAGCCATAGCGGTTCATGGCCTCCTCCCAGGTCATGCGCGGAAGAGGCAGTCGCACCTCAAGGCCGATGGCCTCACGGCAAACCTCCGCCACCATGCGCTCCGTGGAGTCAATCACATCGTCCACATCCACAAAAGACATTTCCAGATCCACCTGCGTAAACTCCGGCTGTCTGTCAGCCCGCAGATCCTCATCCCTGAAACACCTGGCAATCTGAAAGTACCGGTCATATCCGGAGCACATCAGCAACTGCTTGAATATCTGAGGAGACTGAGGCAGCGCATAAAAGGTGCCCGGATGCACACGGCTGGGCACCAGATAATCTCTGGCTCCCTCCGGGGTGGATTTATTTAAGATCGGTGTCTCAATCTCCAGAAAACCCTCCCGGGAAAGATACGCCCGAATCGTGGTGGCAATCTTGCTGCGCAGTATCAGGTTACGCTGCAAATCCGGTCTTCGCAGGTCCAGATAGCGGTATTTCAGACGCAGCTCCTCCTTGGTTCTGGAATCTGCCTCTATGGGGAAGGGCGGTGTCTCCGCCTCCGCCAGAATCCTCACCTGAGTAGCCCGGATCTCGATCTCTCCTGTAGCCAGATTTTCGTTCACGGCACCGCTGCGCTTTTCCACCTTGCCCACCACGGCGACCACAAACTCACTGCGCAGCTTCTCCGCCTTGGCAAAATGCTCCGCGCCACAATCACTTTCTTCAAAAATAATCTGTAAAATGCCGGCCCGATCCCGCAGATCCACAAAAATAATGCCGCCTTTATTTCTCTGCTTCTGTACCCAGCCCATGACGGTGACTTCCTCCCCCACATTAGCCGTGTTAAGCTCTCCGCATCTGTAAGTTCTCTTTAATCCTTTCATTGTCTCTGCCATTGTACATTCCTCGATTTCCGCCCTTGGGGCTGTCCTTATATTTATGTTTTATTATCGTATAAATCCCTTTTTAACGGTCAATTTTTTAGCGCCTCCCGATAAAATTCCACAAATTCCTCATAACCCTCCGCAGTGAGCTGCTCTTTCTGAAACTTCTTATTTTTGTTCATTCGGGCCACCAGCACCTGACTGCCCTCCCGACGGGCCGCCTGGGCCTTAGCTATGATCTCGCACAGTGTCTGTCCGCCCACGCCCTTCTCGACCAGATAAGCCATCTTCTTAGGCTGTCCGG
>CANSPM010000001.1 GCA_947648875.1 uncultured Lachnospiraceae bacterium | reverse complement strand
CTATGACCCTCTGCTTGTAAGGCAGATGCTCTCCCAGCTGAGCTAAGATTCCTTGTGTTCTTGTCTTGCAACCGACTTGTTTAGTATACTATGTTTGGACGATTCTGTCAACTATTTTTTACAAAAAAATCCTAATTTATCGTATTACCCTATTCCCCAGGCAGGGCAGATCCCCTGCCTGGATCTTCTTTCCGCAATCTGGCAAACCGGCCTACATTTTCTCCGGCGCTTCAAAACCCAATACCTGAATGCAGGTTTCCAACACATCTCTGGTCAAAAGCAGAAGCGCGATCAGGCTCTTCTTCCGGGCCTCGTTCTCCTCCGCCAGAATCTTTGTCTCGTGGTAAAAGCGGTTAAAGGCATTGGCCAGATCGTAGATAAAGCCACACACCTTGTGAGGCGCGGTTTCCTCACTGGCGCTTTCCATCATGGCATTGAAGCCCGCCAACTGCATCATCAGCTGTTTCTGGGCAAGGCTGGAGGCCGATAGCAATTCCAAACTCTCTTTGTCGTCCAGACTGCCCCCCTGCTCCACATACTTGGTCAGGATGGACTTAATCCGCACAATGGTATAGAGAATATAAGGGCCCGTGTCCCCCTCAAAGGAAGTAAAACGGTCCAGGTCAAAGATATAATCCTTAGAGGCCTGGTTGGACAGATCGCCGTAGAGCAGAGCCGAAATCGCCACCATGTCGGCCACATCTCTTGCCTCCTCTTCACTCATCTCCCGTCCTTCTCTGATTTTCCGCAACATCTCGTCTCTGGTCTCCTGAATCAGGATCTCCAGGCGCATAACACCGCCGTCCCTGGTCTTGAAGGGCTTCCCGTCGCTTCCGTTTACGGTACCAAATCCGATCCACTTTAACCGTGTCTCAGGCTCCACCAGCTTTGTCTTGCGGGCACAGCGGAATATCTGGTCAAAATACAGGTCCTGACGCTTGTCCGTCAGATAGATAATCTGATCCGGGTGGTACAGACGCATACGCTCCAGGATCGTAGCCAGATCCGAAGTGTTGTACAGAGCCGCCCCATCGGATTTCAGGATCATACAGGGAGGCACTTCCTTGGTGTCTGTCTCCTCCTTCACGTCCACCACCAGGGCTCCTTCGCTGATATAGGCATAGCCTCCGTCCTTCATATACTGTACCATCTCCGGAATCAAATCCCGAACATCACTCTCCCCTTTCCACAGATCAAATTCCACATTTAAGCTGCTGTAGACCTTTTTTAAATCTGTCACAGACACATTCATCATATGCTGCCAAAGGGCACGATACCCCCGTACGCCACTCTGCAATTTGTATGTGGCCTCCATAGCCTGCGCCTTATACGCAGGGTCTTCCTTGGATTTTAAGCTGGACACCGGATAGATTTCCTCCAGTTCCGATATGGTACAGGGAGCCTCCAGGGGGTACTCCCCCTCATAGCTTTCATCAAAATATACCAAATCGGGCCGGCGCTCCTTAAGACCCATAATTACCAGGCCCATCTGCAAGCCCCAGTCTCCCAGATGGGCGTCACCAATGACCTCATGTCCGACATACCGACAGATCCGCTTGATGCTTTCTCCGATGACCGCAGAACGCAGATGTCCCACATGCAGGGGCTTTGCCACATTGGCCCCACCGTAATCAATGACAATCTTTTGGGGCTTTGCCGGCTCGTCCAGGCCAAATTTCTCCGCCTGCCGCATACCCTGTAGATAGTCTCTCAAAAACAGATCCGAAAGTTTCAGATTAAGGAAACCGGGCGCCACTGCCTCCGCCTGGGAAAATACCCGGCTGCTCCGCAATTTCTCGGCCACCTCACCCGCAATTACAAGAGGGGCCTTCCTGAACTTCTTTGCCCCGGCCATAGCCCCATTGCACTGATATTCACACAGGTCCGGGCGATTGGACAGAGTTACCCGCCCCAGCTGGCTCCCCGCCTCCTTCTCCCCATATCCGGCCTCCTCAAAAGCCGCCTGCATCTCCTCAGAAATCATGTCCAATAATTTTTTCATACGCGTGCTCCTTGCCAAAAGTATGCGCTCATTATAGCCCTTTTCCCCTTATCTGGCAACACAATTTTTCGCGAACTGCAAAATTTTCATAGAATTGTTCCTGTAAAGCACTCCTGTCTATGTAAAAGGCGCTCTCTCCTTCCCATTTCTGTCCTCCCGCTCCCGCCGGGAATAGACGCAGCCACAGTAGTCCTGCCGATACAGTTCATATCTGGCGGACAACTCCACCGACCGCTTGTATCCGTTTTTCTTTTTAAAATCGGATGGCAGCCATGGCACGCCGTATGTAACTGCCAGTTCCTCCCCGATGCGGTTCAGAAGCGGCGCGTTTTTCAGGGGACTGATGGACAGCGTGGTGGCAAAATAATCCGCTCCCGCCGCGACGGCCTGCCGGACGGTCTCCTCCAGCCGCAGCCGGAAACAACCCTCACAGCGCTCCCCTCCCTCCGGACATTGCTCCAGTCCTTTTGAGACGTCAAAAAATCGTTCCGGCGCGTATTCTCCTTCCACCACCCGGACGGGATACCTTCCGCCTTCCCGATTCAAACAGGCAATCAGGTGTTTCTGCTCCGCCAGCCGGTGACGGTACTCCTCTTCAAAAGAAATGTTGGGATTATAATAGAATACAGTGATCCGAAAATAAGCGCTCAGATATTCCAGCACATAGCTGCTACAGGGGGCGCAGCAGCTGTGTAAAAACAGACGCTTCTCCCCCTTTGGCAATTTCTCCAGCATTTTGTCCAGTTCCCGCTGGTAGTTTCTTTGGTTCATGACAAAATCTACCTCCTGACAGCCTCCTCGTACAGGCGCTGTACCTTCTTCCAGTGGATCAGGTTAAACCAGCCTTCCACATAGGCCGCCCGCAGATTCTGATATTGTAAATAGTAGGCATGCTCCCACACATCCACCAGCAGGATGGGAGTTACCTCGGACAGATCCGGCACATTCTGGTTGGCAGTCTGCACAATAGAAAGTTTTCCGTCCTTATCGGTGACCAGCCAGGCCCAGCCGGACCCAAACTGAGAGACAGCAGCCTGCTTCATCTGCTCCTTCCACTGGTTAAAGCTGCCAAAGTCCCGGCTAATGGCGTCTGCCAGCGCCCCTTCCGGCATCTGACCCATGGGCTGGCGCATGGTTCCAAAGTACAGTTCATGATTAAATACCCCGCCGCCGTTGTTGCGAATGGGCGTCTGCGCCGCCGCCGGAAGGCTGTCCAGATTTGTAAGCAGCTCTTTCAGGCTCATTTTCTGCAATTCCGGATAATCCGCCAGGGTACTGTTCAGATTATCCACATATGTCTTGTAATGTTTGTCATGATGAAAATGTAATGTCTTTTCATCCAGAATCGGTGTGAGCGCGTCATAATCGTAGGGCAGTGGCTGCACTACAAAGGGATAGGTTTCTGCCTGCATAAGTCCTCCTTTATTTTGGTGGTATCCCACAAAAAGATGTTTTAAGATAAGTATATGCCGTTTTATCCGCTTTTAATCCTGCGTGCCATCAAAAATCGCAGGCATCCCAGACCTTGTGACTGATTTTTGCAGAGCATGCCCTTTTTTACTATGAGTCCTGCTTCGTCTCACCGGCCACGGGAAATGTCAGCATCACTTTAAACAGATCTCCGTCCGTGGTCAGCTGCATGGTACCGCCCTGTAATTCCGTCAAGCTCCTGGCGATGGCCAGTCCCAATCCATTTCCCTCCGTATGCCGTGACTTGTCTCCCCTCACAAAGCGCTCCATCAGCTCCGAGGCGTCCATCTCCAAAGGGTGACCGGATATATTTTTAAAGATCAGTACAGCCTGTTCTTCTCCGGCTTTTCCGTCCGTTGTCTCCAGACTCAGATATACCCTGGTATTGCTCTGCGCATATTTGCAGATATTTGTCATCAGATTGTCCAATATCCGCCACAACATTCGCGGATCTGCCATAATCCATACCGGTTCCTGACTCTGCCGGACGATCAGCTCAAGCCCTCTCTCCTCCAGTCTGTGCTCAAATTCTCCCATAGCCTGACTGAGCAGAACTCCTGCCTGACAGCGTTCCAGAAATACCTCCAGATTGCCGGTGGACGCTCTGGAAACTTCCATCAGATCCTCAATCAGCTTTTTCAACCTGGCCGACTGCCTGTGCAGCACTTCGGCATACTCCGCGATCTTTTCGTTGTCCGTTTGCTCTCTTCCGATCAAGTCAGCGTAGTTGATGATGGAAGTCAGAGGTGTCTTGATGTCGTGAGAGACATTGGTGATTAGTTCCGTCTTCAGCCGCTCACTCCTCATCCGGTCCTCCACCGCGTCCGCCACCACCTGGGAAATGGCATTCAGATCTCTGCCAAACTGGAGTGCCTCCCCCCTCATGCCCTTAAGCGGGATCTGATAGCCTAAATTCCCTTGGGCCAACTCCCTGCCGGAAGTTCGAAGCCGCAGCATGCCGCCAGCCGTTCGCAGTACCAGCGATGACAGAATTATTTTTTCCAGAATCCACAATCCCCATACCAGCCAGCCGCCCCCGCATGCAGTAAGCCATTCCTTCAGACCATCCATCTTCTCCCCGTGCATCACCTTATACTGGGCCAGGCCCATCAGCAAAGCCTCCAGAGTACAGACTGACAACAAAATGAACAGTGCTTTTTGGAACCAGGACAGCTTCTTCAACGCCCGCGCAGGTTTCCCCAATACCTTTTGAAACAAACTGTTTTCCGTTATCTGATCCGTTTTTCGTCGCCGAAATAAGTACAGCAAAAACCCTGTCGCCAGATTCCCAAGCAGCAAACCGCACACTGTCATATCCCGGATACTCTGCCCCAGCAGCGCTTTCATGGGTTCCGCCCCCTCCTTCCAGGTAATCGGAATACTCCAGATCCGAGGCAGTCTGTAGCCCCACAGCCCCACAGCCACTGTCGCCGCGCACCAGAAAAACAGTTCTATAAACGTCTTTATTTTCCTTTTTCTCATGACAGATTCCCGCCTGACCCGTCCGACATTTTGGATCATAGTTCCCAGCATGGTCATCGTCAGGGCCAGACTCACTCCCGCTGCCACCCAGAATCCCTGCGCCCATGTCCGCAGGTCATCGGGCAGACCTTCCAGAGGAATGGGAACTTTTAATATCTGCTCCAGTTCCAGGTAGGCTATCTTAATAAAATAGCCCGCGTTCTCCTGAGAATCCTCCGGAAGATGATAGCAGTATTCCAGTGTCTTTCCATCCATTTGCAGAATCGGCGTCGCGCCATAGGAATTATAGTTTCCCCCAAGATATCTGCCGCTGGCCTTCTGCATATTATAATATACGTTTTCCGCCCCTGCATAGGCATCCGCCTGTTTCATGCCCTGAGACAGATAAATCTCCAGAATTTCCCCGGCATGCCATCGCGCGCTGCTCTCCAGCGCCGACTCACGGTTGCGGTCCTGTTGCCGGTATTCCTCCAGACGCATACAGCATATTCCCGCCAATATGCAAAATATCGCAATTCCCATAACCGCTATCATCGCCAGGTACTGAAGACATCTTATTATGGTTTTCCGTCTCATGCGCCAATGTTCCCTTCTATCTTATAGCCCTGTCCCCAGACCACTTTGAGATAGCGGGGGTCGGCAGGATTAAACTCCACCTTTTCCCGAAGATGACGGATGTGTACCGCCACTGTACCCTCGCTGCCAATGGGGTGATCCTTCCACACCTGTTGATAGATCTCCGCCGGGGAAAAGACCTGTCCCGGATGCTCCATAAGCAGCTTTAATATCTCATATTCCGTAGGTGTCAGGCTAACCTCTTCCCCGTCCAACAGCACTTTTTTACGCACATCGTCCAGTTGGATTCCGCCGATTCGCAGAATCCCCTTTTGCTGATCACCGCTGCCCAGCTGCATATACCGCCGCAGCTGGGAGCGGACTCTGGCACCGACTTCCATGGGGTTGAATGGTTTGGTGATATAATCATCCGCACCAGCGTTCAGCCCCAGAATCTTGTCCAGATCCTCCCCCTTGGCCGTGAGCAGAATAATGGGCACATTGGAAAACTGCCGTATCCGCTCCATGGCCTCCAATCCGTCCATACAGGGCATCATCACATCCATCAGAATCAGATGCAGCTCCTGACTCTGGGCGATCCTCAGAGCCTCCTGTCCGTCGCAGGCTTTATGAAAAAAGTAATCCGGCCGGCTCAGATAAATCTCCAGCGCATTAACAATATCCTTCTCGTCATCGCAAAGCAATATATGATACATAGGTGTCTCCGGTGGTTTAATTATATGATAACAGTTGCTGTGTCGCATACTTATTATACAGGAAAGGAAAAAGATATGGAATAGAGAAAACTTTAATATTTGTTTAAGACACAGGCAGCGTTCGGCAAGCCGGCTGCTCTTAACAAGATGGAGGATCACTGTCGTATGCTCCATACATCCGAATCATATTTTGCGCCATGTCAAGGAGAGCCGCCCTGACAGACTCAGGTTCCAGCACGGTCACCCTGTCCCCAAATCCCATCAGCCACGACAGAAGAATATCCTCATTGGTATACTCCTCCTCAACCAACAGTCTCCCGTCTTCCTGCTCCGTAAAGCAGTGAAGGCCGAAACTTTCTATGAGCCTCCATTTCACCTCCGGCGAAAAAAGGGCTTTCATTTTAATTCCCCCCGGAAATACAGTTTGGTCGGAAAAATCCGGCATGGGTATATTTCGGTCCGAAAACTCCTGTTCGGACACCGTGACACGCTCCATGCGATTCAGTTTAAAAAGCCGAAAGTCTTCCCGCTTCAAGCACCAGCCCCACACATACCAGTTCGACCAGCGAAATACCAGATAGCAGGGTTCTATGCTCCGGTCGCTCTCCCCCCTGGGCCCATAATATTCAAAGCGCAAAATTCTTCTACCCTCTATCGCTGCCTGAATATTTTCAATCTTGGGCGCGAGAGATCCTTTGTACCAGGAGGACAAATCAATCCAGACGTAATCCCTTCCGTTTACAAAATCCGAGGAACCCACACACAGCTTTTCCATCAGCCGGGCATAATGCCTGCTGCCGCTCACGCTGTCCAGCCCCCGGAGTCCCGCCAGAATCTCCCTCATCTCCCCTGTGGAAAGAAGTGTTTTATCCAAACGGTAATCCTTCATGATGGAGATACCGCCGCCCACTCCCTGTCTGGTGCAAACGGGAATACCCGCCCTGCACAGAGATTCAATATCACGGCTGATCGTCCGCCTTGACACCTCAAAATGTTCTGCCAGTTCAGGGGCAGTCATGGAGTTTTTCTGTAAGAGCAGCGCCAGTATCCCCACCAGTCTGTCCACCTTCATATTTCCGCACCGTTCCTTTCGCCTCGCGCAAGACGCAGACAAGTCATAGCGCGCTCTTAAAAAGTCTGACTCTCGTCATAAACCGCCCTGCCGCCGCCCACATACTTTGCCCTGGAGCGGGCGCAGACCACATGGGCCTGACCAACTGTCTTCTGCCCTGTGCGCACCGGCACCGCCACAGGAGCAAGATGCATACCGATCAGGGTGTCTCCGATGTCCACACCCGCCTGCGCTAAAAGCGCCTCCACTGCCACCGGTTCCCGCATATTGCGGTAAGCTGCCTGGGCAAAAGCGCCTCCCGCCTTCAATTGCGGTATCACATTGACTCTGGTGAGGCGATGCTCCCTCATACATGTTTTCTCAACAATCAGACTGCGGTTCAAATGCTCACAACACTGGCAGGCAAGATAAATTCCCATCTCCTCGCAGCACCGGTATGCCACGCGGTACATAGCCTCGCCAATCTCCTGACTGGAATACGTACCGATCCGGCCTCCCGCCACCTCGCTGGTAGAACAGCCGACCACCAGAATATCTCCCTGCTCCAGGCGGGTCGCCGCGAACAATTCCCGGAGTACTGTATCCAGCTGCTCCTCTATCTCCTCCAGATGTTCATATTGATCCGGTGAAATACCGTTTATACTCATGTCTCAGTTTTCTCCTTCTCCGCGCCTGGCGTCACTTCCATTCAGCCAGGGCGCATGTTCCGTTTTTCCTCTACACTTCCGCCGTTCTTCCCGGACCTGTTTCGATTCTTACTCCACACGCTTTTTCCACAGGAAACCGCTCTGATGATAATAGGGTAAAAAACAGGATTTCCTGAAAGATCGCAGAAGTTCGTCAGATGTGCTTTACGCGCCAAACAGGCCGGAGCCTCGAATTATGATAACATGAATTCCGACGTTTGACAATACTTGACTTTCTTTACGTTTATACTCCTTGGCCTTGTCCAAATGTCTTCCGGGAATTTTGGGTTTGTGTAAATTCTGGTTGGCGTCTTTCGTCTCTCAGTAACGAAATGTCCGTATACCGGTATACATCATGCAAGGAGAAATATATAGTCACAAGTACTTATATTGTTTTTATCGCTAATATATGGTATTCTTAATAATCAGCAGAAAATGGTTGCAGGGATTCTTTATGTGGATAAGACAATAGCATATAGTAAAAGTGAGTTTCATTTCAAAATCATGTAAACAGCCTCTATGTGGAAAGGATATACAAATGAAAAAAATATTTCTTATTATTTCTCTCCTGACAATATTGGGATTGTCCGCCTGTGGAAAGCAGAAGGAAGCAGCAGAAATGGAAGGATGGCCGGAAACCGGTCATGTCGCGGTAGCGAATTTCCAGCAAATGAAACTCCCCATCGAGTTGGAGGCTTTGGAGCATTACACTACGGATGGAAAATGGTTCTATATATCAAGAGCCCAAAATGGTACACATCTGATCCATCGGGGCGAGATCAACAGTGATTACGAAGGAAAAGTCTTTCTATCCAAAGATAATGCTACTTGCCTGGCGTTGGCAGTGGACAGGGAAAGTCATTGCTTTGTGTTGTGGAAGGAAAAAGACTGCGTTTCCCTGGAGAAATATGAGGAAACCGGAAATCTGCTGTGGCGTGTGGACCAGGATGCCTCACACTGGACAGACATAAGCCGCAACAATTCCAGCAGCGAGTTGTCCATAGCGGGAAGCCTGGTCACTACAGATGGCCGACTGGCCCTCTATACCCATGGCTCGGCCAGCCTTGTGGTAATGTTTGACGCAAACGGAAATATGTTGCAGATGGATACCTGTGAACTGGAACGTCTGGATGGCATTGCGGCAGGAAAAAACGGTCAGGTCTACAGCTATTGCATCACCGGTGAAGGAGAGCCCATTCTGGCAAACATTTCCATTCCCTCCCAGCGCTACGTACTTCCCTTCAGACCGTTGGGGGTGTATAGCGGACATGATGAAGGCATATTTCTGAGTACAGCCGAAGGATTGTGGGTCTATGACCCTGAGACTGGACATGTGGAGATCAAGTGGAGATGGAATGATACATATATGAATGTGGACTACCGACGCCTGCGTGACATCTTTGGCGGTGACGGGGAATGGTATCTTCTGTGCCCTGTTCCCGGAACTCTTCTGGCGTATGGATCAACCAAGGTCACCATGGTATCCGTCAGAAACGAAAATCCTCAGGAATATGGCGAAAAGGAGACTGTCACCCTGGGATATGTAGACACAAATCAGTATCTGGAAATGCTTGTGAACCTGTACAACAGACAGAGCAAAAAGTATCGCGTCGAGCTTGTTCCCTATGGAAATGAGCAGGAGGATGTGGCAGAGAGGTTTAATGAGTTTGAGTTACAATTGCTCCGGGGAGATGGCCCGGACATAATCGAAGTTGGCGGAGTCTATGTGCGGAGCCTGACCGACAAGGGAACTTTCTGTGATTTGTCAGGTTATTATGCCGAAAGTCAGAAAGTTACCGGGGAATCCATTTTGGATGTGGTGTGGAACGGAATGCGGCCCGGAGAGAAAAACGTATTAGTAATCCCTTCTTTCACTCTGACCGCACAGGCCTGCGAAGAACCCATTACAGCAAATGAGTGGACACCGGAAAAGCTCATACAGCTGGCCAGAGAGCAGGATGAGTTGTGGTATTTTGGCACGCCGGACCAATGGCTGCTCCACTATTGCATGATGGTGCGATTTGGCGAATATGAGCGCTATGTGGATTACGAAGAAAAAATAAGCCATTTTGACTGCCCTGAGTTTCGCTGGATACTGGAAAATTGCGCCGAGGCAGGGAGAGAAGCCCACGCTCCGGAAGCCCTCACCGTTAACAGCAATGAATCCCCCGCATTTTTGTACGACTATACCATAAGCAATATGGCCCAGTATCTGTGGCTTTGCCAAAATCTGAAAACCATGGGTTGCTACTGGGTAGGATATCCAAGCTGGGAAGGCGCCATATACCAGATGACGCCCACCAATATGTTTGCCATGAATCAAAAATCTGGGCATAAAGAAGGAGCCTGGGACTTTCTGGAATATATCTTATCAGAGGATTGCCAGCATCAGATTGATTGGGCATTTCCTGTGAGAAAGGAGAGTTTTGAAAGTTATTTACAATCCTCTTATCCCAGTAAAGAGGCGGACAATAAGATGTCTGCGGAATTCAACTTTTCCTCAACCAGTTACGCTCCTACAGAGAAAGATTTTGAAGATCTGAGATACATGGTAACGCACTCCCATATCCGAATCACGTATGGCCCCATAACAAATATACTATATGAGGAGGCCGGTATGTATTTCACAGGTGACGCAACTCTTGAGGAGACCATACGCAAACTTGATAATCGGGTGACGCTGTATTTAAATGAGTAGCAGAGACACAAAATATTTCTTGAACCAAACAACTGTTTGTGGTACAATTTGCCTGATAAGCGCAAATTGGAAGGAGATATAACATATGAGTATCTTTGACAGCTTTCAAAAACAGGACAAGGCTAAAGAAGCCAAAACAGATTACGCAAACGCCCCCCGATTAACCGACTTCCATCCCTATGACACCGGATTATCTCAGACTGTTCTGGAATTATACGCAGAGTTTGGCAAGGGGAACACCCCCGCTCGCCGCCCCTGTGAACGGAATCCGTTCATCGCCTTGCTCGCAGGCGTCTCTGCCCTGCGAAAAACCCCCGGCATCCCCGGACCGGATCAGTTCGGCTCTGAATATTTCACTTCTTTGCCCCGGTGTGCCTCTCAGGAGGCAGAGGCAGAGTGCCGCGCCCACCTGAAAAAGGTCTTCGGCATCACAGACAGGCAGTCCCTGCTGGACTTTTGCAATGCGGAAATCCGCTGTCACCCCCAGTATCTGGACTTTGAGAGCTTCTGGGAGGGTCGTCCCCCCTTTGATCTGACTCAGTTGAACCCCAGAGCCCTAGAATCCTTTCAGGCGGCCCGGGACTTTTCCGCTCAATTCTATCCCATTGTGGGGCATAGAGGCTATCTGGCCTGGGACATCAGCGAGTGCATAGGCCATTTGCGGGCGGGTTACGCCTGCGGCCTGCTGACCAGGGAGGAGCTGGACGAAATGGCAGAATACTGGATCATTCAGGCACAGATGTTTGACAACTGGGCAGATTTCGCCGTCAGCCTGGTATGTGGCGAATTGTATTGGGACTTCCGGCACGGTTCCAAACTTCCCGAACTGACCGCAGGCCTGGATCTGTGGACACGGCTGACGCGCATCCTGCTGGGGGACGACACCGCCTGGGGCAGTGGCCTATGGTATGAGCCCACACCACGGACGGGACAGGAAATCTGAGGTCCCGCCTCAAAGCGCTCGCATACTATCCACAAATTCCTTCAAGCGCTCCCTCTGGGAACCGATGGACAGCCCTTCGTCATAAAACAGCAAAAACTCCTCCCGGGGCACCCACCTATAGGCAATAGTCTCTCCCTCCTGTAGCACAATTCCCTCCCGGGGCCAATTCGTCACCAGCAGATAGCCATAGTAGATGGCGTGATGTTCCCGGTGCGTTATACGATAGAGTTCCTGCAATGCACCGGCCGCGTCTATCCCCGTCTCCTCCCGCAGTTCCCGACCGGCTCCGTCCAGAGGGCTTTCCCCTTTCAAGGCGCTTCCCCCGGCGCCAATCTCCCATCTGCCGGGAGATACCTCCTTTTCCCAGGAGCGACGCATCAACAGAATATCTCCCTCGGGGCTCTGGACCACCACCTCACAGACCAAATGATATACTCCATCCGGAATTTTTTCCCCGCGAATCAGATCAAAACCCAGCTTTTCTCCTGCCTCATTATACGCATCCCACAATTCCATCCGCATTCTCCTAACCTGGTTTAACCAGAATCCTTATTATGCTGTCCATCCTTCCGCCGGTGCTCCAATACGTGGATTCCCGGCACACAGTGAAACCCGCTATGTTACCGTTTACTGCCCTGTAACCCAAAAGCTCAACGCTTTGCCGGCCAGTCCACAATATGAAAACTCTAAATCTCCGGATCTCATATTCCACAGCATAATTGCCACGGAAATCTCCGGCGCCTTTGCCGGAATCCCATGGCAATTCCATGCTTATTTCTATCTGTTACTTTATCGCCCCGTGAATCTCCTGTAGAGACATGACGCCGATCTCTCCCTCCTTGATGACGGTTCGTATTCCTTCTGCGGTGGCTTTGGCGGCCGCCATGGTGGTCATGTAGGGCACTCTGGCCTTGATGGCCGTCTTGCGGATATAGCTGTCATCAAAGAGTTTTTCCTCTTTGGTGGCCGGAGTGTTCACGATCAGCTGAATCTTGCCGTTCATAACCTCGTCCACAATGTTGGGCCTTCCCTCCTGCATCTTGTTGACGCGTCGGGCCTCCAGGCCGCTATTAACCAACAGTTCATAGGTGGTTCCGGTGGCCAGTATGCTAAATCCGCACTCCGCTAAAATACGTGCGATCTCCACTACCTCCGGTTTATCCTTGCCGCTTACGGAGAACAGCACCGTCCCCGAAGTGGGCAGTTTGGTTTGGGTAGCCTCCTGGGCCTTAAAGAAAGCCTCTCCCACATTGGTAGCCAGTCCCAGCACCTCCCCGGTGGAGCGCATTTCGGGCCCCAGCACCGGGTCTACCTCCTGGAACATATTGAAGGGGAACACCGCTTCCTTTACACCGTAATAAACGGGCTTTACCTCTTTCATATCCTCTATGGGGGATGCCATGCCTGTCAGTTCCCTGGTCATAATCCGGGTAGCCAGCTTCACCATCTGCACACCGCAGACCTTGGATACCAGGGGCACGGTGCGGGACGCTCTGGGATTGGCCTCCAGCACATACACCTTGCCGTCCTCGATGGCATACTGCATGTTCATCAGGCCGCAGACCCCCATCTCCTCGGCGATCCTGCGGGTATATTCCCGGATGGTGGCCACCAGTTCCTCCGGAATATTCTTGGAGGGCAGGATGCAGGCGGAGTCGCCGGAATGCACGCCCGCCAACTCAATATGCTCCATCACCGCAGGCACAAAGGCATGTTTTCCATCCGCGATGGCATCCGCCTCGCACTCGGTGGCATGACGCAGGAACCGGTCTATAAGGATGGGACGGTCCGGAGTCACACCTACTGCCGCCGCCATATACTGCTTAAGGCTCTCCGGATCGCTGACCACCTCCATGCCCCGTCCTCCCAGCACATAGGAAGGACGTACCATAACCGGATAGCCGATCCTGTTGGCGATCTCCAGGGCCTCTGACACATCCACCGCCATCCCCGCCTCCGGCATGGGAATTTCCAGCTTCTCCATCATGCTCCGGAACAGATCCCTATCCTCGGCCATGTCGATGACCTCCGGGGAGGTGCCCAAAATCCGCACTCCGTTCTTTTTCAGGTCCGCCGCCAGATTCAGGGGCGTCTGCCCGCCAAACTGGGCAATGACACCCAGGGGCTTCTCCTTCTCATAGATGCTCAACACATCCTCCAGTGTAAGCGGCTCAAAATACAGCTTGTCGGAAGTGTCATAGTCCGTGGAAACGGTCTCCGGATTGCAGTTTACAATGATGGTCTCAAAGCCCAGTTCTTTCAAGGCAAACGCCGCGTGTACGCAGCAATAGTCAAACTCGATGCCCTGGCCGATACGGTTGGGGCCGCCGCCCAGGATCATAATTTTCTTCTTATCGGAAGAGACGGTTCTGTCCGGCGCGTTGTAGGTGGAATAATAGTAGGCTTTGTCCTTGGTGCCAAACACATGCACAGGCTCCCAACTCTCAGTGATTCCAAATCCCACCCGAGCCCTGCGGATCTCCTCCTCCGGCACCTCCAGAAGTTTCGCCAGATAGCGGTCCGCAAAACCGTTCTTTTTGGCCTGCTCCAACACTGGCTTCCCGGGCACACTGCCCTTCATGGCCAGCAGATTCTCCTCTTCCTCCACCAGCTCTTTCATCTGTTCTATAAAGTAGCGCTTTATTTTGGTAAGACCAAAGAGTTCTTCCACCGTGGCCCCCTTTCTCAGAGCCTCATACATGACAAACTGCCTCTCGCTGGTGGGATATACAAGGAGTTTTAGCAATTCTTCCTTGCTCTTATCGTGAAAATCCTTGGCAAAGCCCAAGCCGTAGCGCCCGATCTCCAGGCTGCGGATGGCTTTCTGGAACGCTTCCTTATAAGTCTTACCGATACTCATAACCTCGCCCACGGCCCGCATCTGGGTGCCCAGCTTGTCCTCGCTGTCCTTAAATTTCTCAAAGGCCCACCGGGCAAACTTGATTACCACATAGTCCCCGCCGGGCACATACTTGTCCAATGTGCCGCACACGCCGCAGGGAATCTCATCCAGAGTCAGCCCCGCCGCCAGCATGGCGGATACCAGAGCGATGGGGAAACCTGTAGCTTTGCTGGCCAGCGCCGAAGAGCGGGAAGTCCTGGGATTGATCTCGATGACCACGATTCGATCACTGTCGGGATCATGGGCAAATTGTACGTTGGTGCCGCCGATCACCTCCACCTCGCTTACAATCTTATAGGCCTGCTCCTGGAGCCGGGCCTGTAACTCCCGGGAGATGGTCAACATGGGAGCGGAACAGAAGGAGTCCCCGGTATGTACCCCCAGGGGATCAATGTTCTCAATAAAGCAGACGGTGATCATATTGCCTTTGGCGTCCCGCACCACTTCCAGCTCCAACTCTTCCCAGCCCAGAATGGATTCCTCCACCAGTACCTGTCCCACCAGGGAGGCCTGTAGGCCCCGGGAGCAAACGGTCCGCAGTTCTTCCACATTATACACCAGGCCGCCGCCCGCGCCGCCCATGGTGTAGGCCGGGCGCAACACCACCGGATAGCCCAGTCTGTCCGCGATGGCCAATGCCTCCTCCACGGAGTAGGCCACCTCACTGCGGGCCATCTCGATCCCCAGCTTGTTCATGGTCTTTTTAAACTCTACGCGGTCCTCACCTCGCTCAATGGCGTCCACCTGCACACCGATCACTTTCACATTGTATTTATCCAGAACGCCCGCACTGGCCAGCTCGGAGCAGAGGTTTAAGCCCGACTGCCCGCCCAGATTGGGAAGAATGGCATCCGGGCGCTCTTTTTCAATGATCTGCTCCAGCCGCTTTACATTCAGGGGCTCAATATATGTCACATCCGCAATACCCGGGTCCGTCATAATGGTGGCCGGGTTGGAGTTCACCAAAACGATCTGATACCCCAGCTGCCGCAGGGCCTTGCAGGCCTGGGTGCCGGAATAGTCAAACTCGCAGGCCTGGCCGATAATAATGGGCCCCGACCCGATAATCAATACTTTTCTGATGTCTGTTCTCTTACTCATATTCATCCTCCTATTCATGACAATAGAATATGCGCAGAGCGCGCTTTCTATTATGCTTTCATTCTATGTGCCCAGACGTACATAAGAAAAGCCAGTAACATAACTACTGGCTGGTCACGACAACATATGGAGCGGAAGCAATTATAGAAAAAAGAGAATAAGACGCCACGCACATCTCCGCCGTAATATGCAGCTGTTTACCCATGCAAGCATCTCTCATCTTCTTCCTCCGCCTCAACTCATTTTTTCTATTATAGCGAAAAAGGACTCCTTCGTAAATAGGAAATTACGCATTTATAAAAATTCAGAAAACTCTTTCCACTGTCCCCAATTTTTTAAAAACTGTTGTAGTATGTCAAATAAATTTTTCAGAGAACTATTTTATTTTGGGAAAAAGAGTTATATAATACAATAACAAGTCCAGAATAAAGGAGATCCAAAAATATGAATACACTGAGCAAAAATTACCTGCGGTATACTTTTCTGATTATGTTGCTTGGTTGGGGGATTTGCGTATTATTTAGCTTCAACGGAATTTCTCTGAGTGATCATAAACTGTTATATGTACCATATATTTTAGGTGGATGGTCGCCTACAATCGGGTCCTATCTGTCCCTCAGGAAAAACAACCGAGTTACAGGTGTAAAAGATTGGTTCAAAAAAGTATTTGATTTCAGACATAATGCTTTTTCGTACATGCTCATAGTGGTTATGGCCGTCATATTTATGTTACCGCAATGCTTACTTTCCGGGTATGAAAAAGGAGCTCCATTTTTTGCAATCATTGTCATGATACCCATGATGCTTATCGGCGGAGGCTTGGAAGAGGCGGGTTGGCGCTGTATTCTTCAGACGGAATTAATGGAAAAGTATTCTTTCACGCTGTCAACCATTATCGTCAGTATTATTTGGTGGTTGTGGCATTTGCCTTTGTTTTACATACAGGGCGTATTTCAATACGGGCAAAATTATTTCGCGTTTGGGGTAAACACATTAGGTCTCAGCTTTGCTCTGGCATGTATCAGAAAAAACACAGGCAGCGTATGGCTTTGTGTACTATTTCACTGCATAATAAATTCTTTATCCGGAATATATGTTGTAAACGAAAACATAAAAGGAACTATTGCGACTACTATCATTTTAATTTTGTGTTCTTACGGTTTCGTGAAACTCCATGACAAACTAAAAATGTTTAGTTGAGCAAATTCCTGTTCGCGTCTACTTCTCCAAATATATCATCGCGTAGATTTCCTCCGCCGAGGGACCTTTGCCGGTGATCTCCACCAACACATTGTCGCTGTACAAAATGCCGATCTGGGTGCGGTTTTCGGACAATTCTCCGTTCTCCTGCACCTGGAAGGTCCTGGCCGCCGCTATCTCCGGAGTAATCTGCTCCGGTAAGAATGTAGCGTTAAATACCTGCGTCTGTAGTTCCTGCGGCACACTGTCCCCCCAGGGAATAGTATACAATCCCAGATCATACTCCTCCGGCTTCTCCACATCCACCAGCCAGTCACTGACGCCTTCGTCCGCCTGCCGACAAGTGACGGTTATCTCCTCCGCCCCCCTGTTCCAGGTCACGCGCAGAAAAGAGGTGGACCGTATCCCTCCGGCAAAGTCGTACCCTTCCGGCATTCGCACATCCACATACCGCCCGTAGACTTCATCCGTCCGGGCCGCCTCCCAGTTCAGCGCCACCTCGCTCTCACCGGAGAGTCCCACATCCAGGACTTTCTCTACCTGTTGAATACAGGCATCTTCCTCGGTCTCCTTGGCGTGGCTCTCCTCACCCTGCTCCATGCTGTTCCCGGCGTTTAAAAAACCATCCTGTTTGTCGCCGTACTCTTCCGGAAATGTGTCCGGGGCCGCAGGAGCCTCACCGGGAGCCATCTCCGGCGCGGTTTCCGCCATCGCCTGCTCTTCTCCCCATCCGTCAGAAGACAAGCCGCCAGCCGGACATACATCTGTATCCTCCACGACGGAATACTGCTCCTGCTCGGCATTCATGGCGCTTCCCCCCGCGTTGCCGCCGGTATCCTCTCCCCGCTGCGTAAAGAGCACTGTTATATACCCTACTCCCACACAAAACACCAGGCTGGCCGCCGCCACCAGCATCCTGCCCACCCAGGGATACGCCCTGCGCGTTCGCCCGGCCCGCTCTGCCTCCTCCACATATGCTTCGTCGATCTCTCCGATTTCCCGGAACAGATCCTCCCTGTTCATCTTAGCCATTGATTTACCATCCTTATTCAGAGTTCCGTCTCTTCTCTCCTATGCCTCTCCCGAACTGTTCAGAGTCCCACGATTTCACACTTGTACGCCCTGCTGTTCAAGATACGCTCTAAGCTCCTGTCTGACCCGAAACAGTGTGGTCTTGACCTTGCTTTCGCCTATGTTCAGCCTCTGCGCGATCTCCCTGACGGAATCCGCGTAATAGTATCTGCGCACAAAAATGATCCTTGTCTCTGTTTTAAGTTTTTCCAGAAATTTGTTAATCATTCCCGCAATTTCCCCCGCAATATAGGTATCTTCCACAGAGCGGGACGAGGCCAGACATTCCTCCAGTTCCTCCAGTACCAGATCAAACTGGCGGTTGCGCTTGCCTGCCTTGTTATACTCATAACGATTTAATGCTATATTACGACTGATACGGCTCAGAAACGCAGAGAAAACATGAGGCCTGACAGGAGGGATGGCGTTCCACACAGCCACATAGGTATCGTTCTCACACTCCTGCGCATCCTCGTAGCTGCCCACGATGCGCAGGGCGATGCTCCGGCACAAACGTCCATATTTCTCGGCAGTCCTGGCAATCGCCTCCTCAGAGCGTTCAAAATACAAGTCTATGATTCTGCTGTCCTCCATCATCCTCCGTGTTCCCTCTCCTGATCTGCAAAGGCTTTGGCGTCTCCACCACGACCCCCACTGTGCATAAACACAGTGTGCTCACTATTATTTGTGACAATAAAATCCTCGCAGAGTGCGGATTCTATTATTGTTGACAGTAAATCTTTTGACTGGTTACAGGCCACTGAACTTTCCTGTTCCCAGACTCTCCCCAAGGAGCCGTTCCCCCATCGCCTCTTTGGCCAGTTCCAGACAGCCCATAACGCCTTGGTTATCATTTAGGCTGCACGGAATGATATAGCGGTTCAGATTCTCCAGTTCCGGCGTGATCATATAACCCGCCATCAGTTCCTGATACCGCTCACGGATCATGGGAAAGAGCTGTTCCTGATGCATGACCCCGCCGCTTAGAATAATTCTTTTCGGAGCATAGACGAAAGTATAGTTGACACAGGCCTGCGCGATATAATATGCCTCCAGCTCCCACACCTCCCGCCGGGATGCCAGTTCCGCTCCTTTAGCGCCCCAGCGCTCTTCGATGGCGGGTCCTGAAGCCAGCCCCTCCAGGCAGTTCCCATGGAAAGGACATCTACCCGCATAGGTATCCGAGGGATGCCGCTGTAACAGAATGTGCCCCGCCTCCGGATGCATCATTCCGTGGAGCAACGCTCCGTTGGCATAGACACCCACGCCCACTCCGGTGCCAATCGTCACATAGATACAGTTCTCCAGTCCCTTGGCCAGGCCGAAAGTGGCCTCTCCCAGCATGGAGGCATTCACATCCGTGTCAAATCCCACAGGACAGCCCAGGGCCTCCTCAAATGCGCCCACAATATTGTAATTCTGCCAAGCCAGCTTGGGTGTGGAGGTAATGTAACCGTATGTGGACGTACCCCTCACCGGGTTGATGGGGCCAAAGCAGCCCACCCCCAGAGCCTCAATATTATGTTCGCTGAAAAAAGCAATCAACTGAGGCATGGTTTCCTCCGGACTCACCGTGGGAATGGAGGCCCGCTCCAACACCTGCCCATACTCATTGCCAATGGCGCACACCATCTTGGTGCCGCCCGCTTCCAATGCTCCTAATACCATCTCTTCCTCCTTATAATGGAAACCATCTGGTCTCCGGTTGCGCGTGCCGCTCCCTTCCAATCTCAAATGCCTCCCCTTGGGCACGCTTCCATACTTTTTTATATAAAGACTTCCCACAGAGGCCTCGCCTTATCTGCCTCTGTGGGAATATCTTTCGTGCTCTGGTGTGCCGCTTCGTGCACTTTCAGCAAAGTAACCCGGAATTTCCGTCCGCAATCTGTTCAGAGGCAAAGCCGATTATCCTCAAAAGGCAATCTTACATATCCTCTGCCCGTTTTTCTCCAAAATCAATTGAAAGCTAATGCACTGGATTCCTGTCCCTCCGATTCAGACCGTATTCTCACCTTAAACACTGCAATCCTTTATTTTCAAGGTTTTCTCTCTCCTATCTCCTAAGTCAAAATGACCTCACAGAAGGGATACTTGCTCTCTACAATGCCTTTTAAACTTATTCTATTCTCTTTTTGGAGCTGCCCCGTTTTGCCTCTGGAGGCTATTCGGGTGTGCCTCGGGATAAAACGGAATCTTTACTGGAAATACCTCACGCCGCTCTCAAATATCTTCATATCCTGCTCCCCGTAAATATTCAGGGCCACCGCGCTGCCCCGTCTCTCGGAGTGGGCCATCTTGCCCAGTACTCTGCCGTCCGGGGAGGTAATGCCCTCGATGGCGGCGTAGGATCCATTGATATTGTACTCTTCGTCCATAGACACATTGCCCTGGGGATCGGCGTACTGGGTGGCCACCTGTCCGTTCGCGAACAGTCTTTCGATCCACTCCCTGGGTGCCACAAAACGTCCTTCACCGTGGGAGGCGGGATTACAGTAAGTCGCCCCCAGTCGAGCGCCCTGGAGCCAGGGAGACTTATCGGTGACTACTTTGGTATACACCATCTTGGATATATGCCTGTTAATGGTGTTGAACGTCAGGGTGGGAGAATCCTCCTTTTGCCCCAGGATCTCACCGTAGGGAACCAGGCCCAGCTTGATCAGCGCCTGGAAGCCGTTACAGATCCCCAGCGCCAGGCCGTCCCTGTCGTTTAACAACTTCATCACAGCCTCTTTCAGCCTTACATTCTGGAACGCCGTGGCAAAGAACTTGGCGCTGCCGTCCGGTTCGTCCCCCGCAGAGAACCCACCGGGGAACATGATAATCTGCGCCTGACCAATGGCCTGCTCAAAGGCTTCCACGGACTGGCGGATATCCAGGGGGCTTTGATTGCAAAATACCCTGGTCACCACATCCGCCCCCGCACGCCGGAAGGCTCTGGCACTGTCATACTCGCAGTTGGTCCCCGGAAACACCGGGATAAACACAGTGGGTTTTGCCACCTTATGTCTGCACACATAGACGCTGTCCCCATGGTATGTTCCGCTCTCTACCGGTTCCGCTCCCGCCACCGCCCTGGTGGGAAACACCTTTTCCAGCCTGGAAGTCCACGCCTGTAGCGCCTCTTCCAAGGTGATATGTTCCTTCCCCGCACGGAACACGGACTCGGCGGTCACCGCGCCGATCACCATGTAATCCAGATCCCTCTCCTCCAGCAGATCCAGCCCTGAGGCAGGCATTTCCACCAACAGGTCGCCCAGACCGTTGCCGAACAGATCCCGGGCATCCAGGCCCTCCTCCAGGTCTACGCCCAGGCCGTTGCCGAAAGCCATCTTGGACACAGCCGCCGCCACGCCTCTGGCATCCAGAGCATAGGCGGAGACAATAATCTTCTCCTCCATCAGCCGACGGATGGCCTCGTACAGTTCCATCACCGCCTGATACATGGGTACGTCAAATTCATCTCTCTCTATGGAAAAACGCACCAGCTTATTGCCGGGAGTCTTAAGTTCCGGCGTGACGATATCTCCGCATTTTGCGATGTCCACGGCAAAGGACACCAGAGTGGGCGGCACATCGATATCGTTGAAAGTGCCGGACATACTATCCTTGCCGCCAATGGACGGCAGGCCAAAGCCGATCTGGGCATCGTAGGCGCCCAGCAGCGCTGCGAACGGCTGGCTCCAACGGGCCGGGTCCTCCGTCATCCTGCGGAAATATTCCTGGAAAGTAAAGCGGATCTTACTGTAATCGCCGCCGCTTGCCACAATCTTGGCCATGGATTCCACCACCGCATAGATAGCGCCGTGGTAGGGACTCCAGGAGGACAGGCATGGATCAAAGCCATAACTCATCATTGTCACGGTGTCTGTCTTCCCCTCCAGCACCGGCAGCTTTGCCACCATGGCCTGGGTTTCGGTGAGCTGACGCTCACCGCCGTAAGGCATGAGCACGCTGGCCGCGCCGATGGAAGAGTCAAACATCTCCACCAGACCTTTCTGAGAGCATACGTTCAGATCATTCAGCAGGGCCAGCCATGCCCCCTTTATATCGCCGTTTTCAGCCAGTTCTCCAACTTTTTCTATGGAATATCGATCAAAATAATTTTCCTTTTCGTCCGGAATGTCCACTTTGACATCCGTCTCCTGATGGGCGCCGTTGGTATCCAGAAAAGCTCTACTTAAGTTGACAATATCCTTTCCTCTCCAGTTCAGCACCAGACGGGGTTCCTCGGTGACGGTGGCCACCGCAACGGCCTCCAGATTCTCCTGGGCCGCATATTTCAGAAAAACCTCCACATCTTTCGGGTCCACTACCACGGCCATTCTCTCCTGAGACTCGGAGATGGCCAGTTCCGTGCCGTCCAGACCCGCATACTTCTTGGGCACATTATCCAGATTCACCGTCAGACCGTCCGCCAACTCTCCGATGGCCACAGACACACCGCCCGCGCCAAAATCATTGCACTTCTTGATCAGGCGGCTGACTTCCTCCCTGCGGAACAGTCTCTGGATCTTGCGCTCCGTGGGGGCATTGCCCTTCTGCACCTCGGCCCCGCAGGTCTCTATGGACTGTTCTGTGTGTACCTTGGAAGAGCCGGTAGCGCCGCCGCAACCGTCGCGGCCGGTGCGCCCGCCCAGCAAAATGATGATATCTCCCGGGTCGGAAGTCCCGCGGATCACATTTTTGCGGGGTGCAGCGCCCATGACCGCTCCGATCTCCATGCGCTTTGCCACATAGCCCGGATGATAGATCTCCTTGACAAAACCGGTGGCCAGGCCAATCTGATTGCCGTAGGAGGAATAACCGGCGGCAGCGCCCCGGACCAGCTTTTTCTGGGACAGCTTGCCTTTCAGCGTGTCCGCCACAGGCACGGTGGGGTCAGCCGCACCCGTCACCCGCATGGCCTGGTATACATAGCCCCTGCCGGACAGAGGATCGCGGATAGCGCCGCCCAGACAGGTGGCCGCCCCTCCGAAAGGCTCGATCTCCGTGGGATGGTTATGGGTCTCATTCTTGAAGAATACCAGCCACTCCTGAGTCTCCACATGGTCCTCATACTCCATCTCAACCGGCACCACCACAGAACAGGCGTTGATCTCGTCGGATTCCTCCAAATCAGCCAGTCTGCCGTCCTTTTTCAGCTTCCGCATGGCCATCAGAGCCAGATCCATCAGACAGACGAACTTATCCTCTCTGCCCGCGAAGATTTCCTCCCGGGTATCCATATAGCTCTGGTACGTAGCCTCCATGGGATCTCTGTAATAACCCTCACCGAACTCCACACCCTTTAACTCCGTGGAGAAAGTGGTGTGACGGCAGTGATCGGACCAGTAAGTGTCCAGCACCCGGATCTCCGTCATGGACGGGTCTCTCTTCTCATCGTCATGAAAATATTTCTGAATATGCAGAAAATCTTTAAAGGTCATGGCAAGTCCCAGCGAGTCATACAGCCCTTTCAGTTCCTCCTTGGGCATGTGGGCAAACCCCGCGAAGATCGCCACATCCGCGGGCTCCTGGAACTGTGCCGCCAGTGTCTCGGGCTTTTCCATATCCGTCTCCCGGGAATCCACTGGATTGATGCAGTAAGCCTTGACGCGCGCCATCTCCTCCTCGCTCACGTCACCGATAATCATATAGGTTACGGCGGTGCGGATAATGGGCTGCTCGTCCTCTTTCAGAAACTGCACGCACTGCACTGCGGAATCCGCCCTCTGGTCAAACTGGCCAGGCAGAAACTCCACGGAGAATACATGACCGTTGGCCGGAATCTCGATACACTCCTCATACAGATCGTCTACCGGAGGCTCCGAAAATACGGTGCGGCAGGCGGCGGCAAAGATCTCGTCGGAGATATTCTCCACATCATAGCGGATGAACTGTCTCACTTCCTCCACATTGCCAAGGCCCAGATAGTTTTTCAGGTCTCCCTTTAATTCCCTGGCTTTTACCGCGTAGGGTGTCTTCTTTTCCACATAGATACGTCTTACATTTCCCATGATTGTCCTCCATAGTTTTTATACTTGCGCAAACCTCTATACATCAGAACCCTGCTCCCGCCGGACCCTGTTTTAACCGAAACGCGGCGCTGTTTCGCCGGGAAATTACTCATGCAGCCTGTGTACCAGACGGTAAACTATATCGCCCTGGTTGATCAAGGCCCTGGTGTGGGCAAAAAATACAATACCGTCCGTGGGGGCTATAATGGTCTCCCGCACAGTTCCCTCCTGGGGATCAATGATCTCCGCCAGAGGACGTCCATAGCGCACATCGTCTCCGGGCCGGACCACCCCCCGGAAAATTCCGGCCCTGCCTGCATGTACATCCGAAAGGTCCCGCTCGTATAGCACATGACTGATATAACCGCTGTGACTGTCATAGCGGATGATGCCCATTCGCTTTAAAAAACGCAGCACCGCCGCCACCGCCTGTCCGGCGCTGCGCTCGTCTATCTCCCAGTTAGTCCTGGTAAACAGGGAGAAAGCGGCGGTTCCGGCATCCTGCCAGGTGTAATTCAATGTGCCGGTATCAATGGGCGCGGGTTTATGTACCACCACATAGGGCAATCCGAACAGATTGGCCAGGGAAGTGTTCTGATGGCCAGTCTCCATCATGCGCACATGAGGCATAAATTCCCCCTCCATGTAGAAGGAGGCAAACTGGATTCCATAAACGTAACTGCCTATATCCTCAAGCAGCGCATGGACCATACGCCTGTCCTGCTCCCCGTAGGCGTTGCCGGGAAAAGCTCTGTTCAGATCCACATTGTCCACCCCAAAAAAGCGCCGCCCCACATTAATACCGTAACTGTTGACCACGGGAATCACCTGAATCTGCTTGCCTGCGCAGATATTGCTGTTGGTCTCCAGCTCCTTCAGAGCCTGAATCAGCTGGGAACAGACATACATCTGCTGAATCTCATTGCCCCGCAGAGAACCTACGATACAGGCGGATTTCTCCCCCTGGCCGAAGGTATAGCCCCTGATCTTCATATCCTCCCGATACAGGGAATGTACTGCGTAAATCTCGTGAATATGCATGAAAAACTGCCTTTCTCTATCCGGGCCCGCCTCATCCCTTGCTCGCAGGAACAATGCGGTGGCGCTCACATGATACCTGTCAGAATCCGGGCCAGAAGGTCCCCCGCATAGACCACGGGATAATTCCGCAGGGTAAACAGCAGACCGTCCTTCCCCGCCGTAACCTGTCTTTTGACCTGACCCGTCATGGGGTCCACGATCTCCCCGATCAGCTCCCCCACACATACAAAATGATTGTGCTTATTTCTGGGAAGGAATATCCCTTCTACATCGCTGCGGATGAACTCCACCTTGCCGTCGCTGGAGATGGCGGGCAGCTGGGTGGGAGCGACCTCCCCCGTCCATATCCCCATCTCATGCATCACATTGAAAATTCCGTCCACCACCTGGTTGCCATAGGGCATGTTAATACTGTTGCCCTGCCCCAGTTCCACCACCATGGTGGGAACGCCCCTATTATTCAGGGAGTAGGCCAGCGTGGCCTCGTGTACCGTGGCGGTGGCATTCATCCAGATCACATCCACGTTCATCAGCTTTGCGAAAGGCAACATCCTCCCGGCAAATTCTCCGCTCAGTCTCACCTGAGGGATCTCCTGTACAAAAATATCGCTGGAATGCACATCCACGCACAGATCCGTGCCGATCAGGTCGTCCACCACCGCCGCCGCGATCTGTTCCATGGCATTGCCGTCTCTGCTGCCCGGAAACATGCGGTTTAAATCCATGCCGGTGATGGGCAGCGCCTTGCTGGCAAGATCTACTCCCAGCGGATTCAGCGCCGGATAGATATCCACAATCCCCGCGAGATGCTCGGGATGCAGAGCGATTCGCCGGGCCACTTCATAACAGATATACTGTCCTTCCAGTTCATCCCCGTGGGTGCCGGAAACCACAGCCACACGTCCCAGCGATTTTAAGTCTTCCTTATAGCAGATCCTGTTCCTGCGGATGGCCAGATGCTCTCCCACCGGCAGTTCCAGAGAAGCAATTGTCTCAATCATGATCAATTCTCCTGATTTTCAGTCCCGCTTTCTCTCTGCGCTTTCTCATAAAATGTGCCCCCGCCGCCACCGGCAGGAGCACGCTCATTAGTCTTCCATTCCCAGGGCAGTCAGAATATACTCAAATTCCCGGTCCACGGCCTGTGCTGTAATGCCGATGGTCTGGGCATTGATCTTGAGCCCCTCCAGCACATACATGATATTGCGAGCCGTCCCCTCACAGTCCTCACAGTAGAATTCAGCGTTCTCCACTCCGTTCTCTATGAGTTTCTGTATGATCTTAACCGCCGAATCAAACTGCTTTTTCAGAATATTATCCTTTTTCGGTAATTCGTTTTCAAAATAAAATTCGTAGGTGGCCTGGGTGAGCGTATCCTTCTTGCGCAGCAGTTCTTTTTTCTGCTCCTTCAAAAACAGAGTCAGTATATCCGTGGCGGTGGCGTCTTCGGTGATGCTGTCCGAAAACACGTCATCCGCCTCCTCGCTCTCCAGCTTAAGTACCTCCAGAAAAATCTCGGCAGTGCTGTTGAAGTAGAGGTACAAACCGCCCCGGCTGATCTCGCAGGCCTCCACAATGTCTTTCATGGTCACTCTCTTGTAACCTTTCTCCATGAACACCCTGCGGGCAGTCTCCAAAATGTACTTCCTCTTCTGTAGCGATTTTTCTCCCATCTGCCTCTCCACTCTTAAGAACAAATTCCCAATACGCTTTTACCTGCCCCGGATTCTCTCTTCCCGCTCCAGACGCCGGTCCCAGTATTCCACAATCTCCTGCATTTTCTCAAGCACCAGAAAAAAAATATTCTCCTGCACGGCCTGGGTCCACAGATATGCCTTGGCATTTCCGCCCAGCACATACTTTGACAGAATGCCGCACAGCACATCCCACTCCTGAATAGTCGCCACCTTTATAACTCTGCGCTCATCTTCCGGGGTTCTCATGTGCTTACGGGTATATATGTAAGCGTAATTTCGATTCATAAAAGAGGATTTCCCCGCCTCCTTCACAAAACTGAGCAGGGTACTGTCATATACCGGAAAAGACATGGTATTATTGCCGTCCTGCCTACCGTTATACGCGGAACCCGTCCGCATGCCCGCGTGCTCCTCGAACCATGGCAGATACCGCAAAAAGGGTGCCAACGCCTCCTTGTATTGTCTCGATAACTCGCGCATGTATTCCTGATTCAATGCTGCCTACCTCCTGTTTTCGATCCGCTTATGACCCGTGGGCGCGCAGACCGATTGATTACTATCTGACCGTTTTAGTATACCATCCCTTTTTCAAAATGCAAAGAGTTTTCTGTAAAAAAACAGAGAAAAAAAGTCCCCCTGAATCACTTCGGGGGGACAAATGCTGTTCTAAGCCTGTAGGCCCGTATACAATTGATAATATTTTCCTTTTTCCATAAGCAGCTGGTCGTGGGTCCCCCGCTCTATGATGCGTCCCTGTTCCAGCACCATGATACAATCGGAATTGCGCACCGTGGAAAGCCTGTGGGCGATCACAAAGGTGGTCCTCCCCTTCATCAGCTTATCCATACCGTCCTGCACGATGCGCTCTGTGCGGGTGTCGATGGAGCTGGTGGCTTCGTCCAGAATCAGCACCGGCGGGTCGGCTATGGCCGCCCGGGCAATGGCCAGCAGCTGGCGCTGTCCCTGGCTTAAGTTGGCGCCGTCCCCGTGCAGCATGGTATTGTACCCCTCCGGCAGACGGCGGATAAAGCCGTCCGCGTTGGCCAGCCGGGCCGCCTGCATCACTTCCTCCTCGGTGGCGTCCAGCTTACCGTAGCGAATGTTCTCCATGACCGTACCGGTAAACAGATGGGTGTCCTGCAATACGATTCCCAGGGAACGCCGCAGATGGTCCAGCTTGATCTTGTTGACATTGATGCCGTCGTATCGGATCTTGCCATCCTGAATACTGTAGAAACGGTTGATCAGGTTGGTGATGGTAGTCTTGCCCGCGCCCGTGGAACCCACGAAGGCAATCTTCTGCCCCGGCTGGGCAAAAAGCTGGATATCGTGCAGGATCATCTTTTCGTCCGTGTACCCGAAATCCACATGGTCAAACACCACGTCCCCTTTCAGTTCCGTATAAGTCACGGTGTCACTGCCTTTGTGATAGTGCTTCCAGGCCCAGAGCCCTGTGCGTTTCCCGGACTCCACGATCTCCTGCCTCTCGTTTCGCTCCGCGTTGACCAGCTCCACATAGCCTTCGTCCACCTCCGGCGTCTCGTCCATGAGACGGAAAATCCGCTCCGCGCCAGCCAGCGCCATGATAATGCTGTTGAACTGCATGGTGATCTGGTTGATGGGCATAATAAATGACTTGTTCAAAGTCAGAAACGCCGCCAGATCTCCCAGGGATAACCCTGATATCCCTGTGATTGCCAGCATGCCTCCGGCCACCGCGCACACCACATAGCTCAGATTTCCCAGCTGGGCATTGATGGGTCCCATAATATTGCCGAACTTATTGGCCCTGTAGGCGCTGTCGCACAGTCTGTCATTCAACTCATTGAACTGTTTCAGACTCTCCTCTTCATGACAGAACACCTTCACCACTTTCTGTCCCGTCATAGTCTCCTCGATGCAGCCGTTAAGCTGCCCCAGATCCCTCTGCTGGGCCAGGAAAAACCGGCCGGACAGCGAGCCCACCTTCCGGACTGCCAGAATCATCACTGCCACCATAAAAAGTGTCACCAGCGTCAGCGGTACATCCAGCACCAGCATGGAGACCAGCGTGGACAGGACACTGATGGCGCTGCTTGCCAGCTGGGGAACACTCTGACTTACCATCTGCCGCATGGTATCAATATCATTGGTGTAGATGGACATGATATCTCCATGGGCGTGAGTGTCAAAATATCGGATAGGCAGTTCCTCCATTTTTTCAAATAGATCGTTCCGCAGGTTTCGCATGGTCCCCTGGGTCACATAGATCATCAGCCTGGACTGGGTAAATGACGCCAGCACGCCCAGCCCGTAGAAGCAGGCCACCCTGCCGATAGCGCCGGCCAGAGGACCGAAGTCCGGATTCTGCCGTCCCAGCAGAGGCACAATATAGTCGTCAATCAGCGTTTTCATAAACAGAGTTCCCTGCAAAGTGGCCAGCACGGTGGTCACGATACAGACCATCACCACGATCCAGAAAATGGCATAGTCCTTAAAGGTGTAACCCAGCACCCGCTTAAGTAGCCTGCCGGGATTCTCGATCTTGGGTCTGGGTCCCCTTGCCCCTCTGGGTCCGCCGTGAGCATGAGGTCCTCTGGGAGCCCCGGTCGCGCCTGTCCCCCGATTCAGATTCTGATCTGTCTGAGATGTTTTCTCCTGCGCCATGCCTACATCCCTCCTTTCCCACCGGCGTTCTCTCCCACGCCCTCGTCAAAATCGCCGCTTCCGTTGGTCTGGGATTCATAGACATCCCTGTATATTTCATTGGAAGCCAGCAGCTGCTCATGGGTTCCGAAACCGTCGATCTCTCCCTCATGCATGACGATGATCCGGTCCGCATGTTCCACACTGGATATCCGCTGGGCGATGATCAGTTTGGTTGTCCCCGGGATCTCCTGGGCAAAAGCGCTGCGGATTCGGGCATCCGTGGCAGTATCCACAGCGCTGGTAGAATCGTCCAAAATGAGGATCTTCGGTTTTTTCAGCAACGCTCTGGCGATGCACAGCCTCTGTTTCTGTCCGCCGGACACATTGGTTCCTCCCTGTTCAATATAAGTATGGTAGCCCTCCGGCATCCTCTGGATAAACTCATCCGCGCAGGCCAGTCTACAGGCATGCACACACGCCTCCTCGCTGGCTTCCAGATCTCCCCAGCGCAGATTCTCCAGGATGGTACCGGAGAATAGCACATTGTTCTGTAGTACCACGGCCACTTGGTTCCGCAGCGCCTCCATGTCGTAGTCCCGCACATCCACACCGCCCACCATAAGTCTCCCTTCCGACACATCGTACAGGCGGCTGATCAGATTGACCAGCGTGGATTTGGCGCTGCCGGTACCGCCGATAATGCCGATGGTCTCACCGGCTCTGATTTCCAGGTTTATGTTTTTCAGCACCGGAGCATCCGCGTCCTTTTTATAACGGAATGACACATGATCAAACACAATGCCGCCGTGGGCCACCTCCATGACCGGCTCCTCTGGATTGGCCAGATCCGGTTTTTCGTTGAGAACTTCGCTGATTCGTCTGGCGCTGGCCGCAGACATGGTTATCATGACAAAAATCATGGACAGCATCATCAGGTTCATCAGGATCGTCATACAGTAGGTCAGCAAAGCCATCAGATCCCCCGTCTCCAGACTGCCCTGCACGATCAGTCTGGCCCCGATCCAGCTGATCAGAATGATACAGCTGTATACGGTCAGATTCATCACCGGTCCGTTCCAGGCTACAATGCCCTCCGCCTTGCAGAAAATCCTGTAAATGCCGTCGCTGGCCTTTTTGAACTTTTCCTTCTCATAGTCCTCCCGCACATAGGCCTTGACCACCCGGATCGCGGAAACATTTTCCTGCACACTTTCATTCAGGGCATCGTACTTGGGAAAAGCCTGGCTAAAATACTTCATGGCGCCCGCAACGATAAGACCCAGCACACAGCCCAGAAGCAGCACCGCCACCAGATAAACGCTGGCCAGCCTGGGGCTGATGTAGAAAGACATGACCATGGCGCAGACCAAACTCACCGGTGCCCGCATACACATGCGCAGAATCATCTGGTAGGCGTTCTGTATATTGGTCACATCTGTGGTCAGTCTGGTCACCAGCCCCGCTGTGCTGAACTTGTCGATGTTGGAAAAGCTGAAGGTCTGTATCCTCTCATACATGGCCTTTCGCAGGTTCCTGGCAAAGCCCGTGGAAGCCCTGGCTCCGAACACGCCCCCTCCGATGCCGAAGGCCAGGCCCACCAGCGCCACTGCCACCATCAGACTGCCAATCAGATAAATATGCCGCATATTTCCGGCTTCAACCCCATTGTTGATGATGGAAGCCATAAGCAGCGGAATGATCATCTCCATGATCACCTCACCGATCATAAACACCGGGGTGAGAACGGATTCCTTCACATATCCCCTAATATGCGTTCCTAGTGTTTTCAGCATTTTTTTCTCTCCTTATTTTTTGTTTCATTACCACCCTCTCGGGCCATGGAATTATCTTGGCCGGATCTCCCGGGTCCAGGAGTCGTCTTCCCCCAGAATACGCGCGGCCAGCCTGCCCGCATTCCCCTCAATCTTCTCCAGAACGGCAAAAAACCGCTCCTGTTCCTCGTCGGATATTCCCTCCATCTGACTGCTGTTCAGCCAGGCAAAGGTGTCGTGCAGCAGCTGACTCTGTTCCTCCCCCTTGTCTGTCAACGTCAGACGCTTGAGTCTGGCATCACTGCCGTCAGTCTCCCGGTGGATAAAACCGTTTTCCTCCATACGGGTAAGGATATTGGTCACTGCGGAGCGGCCAATCTTAAACTCCCTCTCGATATCTCTCTGATAAATGATCTGGTCCGCGTGATGATGCAGATACTGAATAATAAAGCCGTTCATGGCTGTCACCTCATCCACGCCCAGTCCGCTCAACGCCAGCTGCACATTCCGCTTGAGCATATTGTCCAACTTTCTGATGCGGTGCCCCATATGAAATTTACTGTTCCCCCCGTCCATGGACCTCCCTTCCGCACGCGAGCCGTACACGCGCAAACTATTTTTGAGAATGAACAGTTCCTTTATAAACTGTTTTGGTGAAAACCGTTCATTCATAAACCGTATTGCGTCCAACAGTTCACTCATGAATTGTTTTAGCGCAAACAGTCCACCCGTGAACTGTTTCAGTACAAACAGTTTACTTCCAAACAATTTATTTGTCAATAGTAAAATTTACGAAAACCATATTGTGTATTTTTGTCAATCAGAGTATAATTAAGCCCATGGAATAGCGGTTTTGGGCTGTTTTTGACGGACTGCCGCTCCGAAGCGCATAAGCGCCTATGTTTGAAAGGAGTCTATTGAACCATGCCATTTATTGATTTACCCAAACAAAAAACCATTTACAAAGTCGGCCAGCCTCTGACGGCCCTCCACCTGATCACCAGCGGAAAAGTACGAGTGTTCTCCCCCACCGGTGAATACACGATCGGTAAAGGCGATGTAATCGGTATCTGTGAGATCTGTTCGGAGGTCCACTTTCTGGGATATGAAACTGTGGAAGCAGTCCATATCATGAACTACCCCCTGCCCAACCCGGAGGCTCTACAGGATCTGTTCGTGAAAAATCCTGATGTCGCCAGCCTTTCCGTGATCTCCGCCTTCCGCCAGATGTGTACAATGCTGAACCACTGCGAAGAGTCCGCGCTGACCTGTGGCAACCTCTACAACCGTCTTCACGAGCATCTGGCCACTTACCGGAAGCTCTGCGACAAATATGGCCTTCCGGCCAAAGAGCTGACGGATATAGAACAAGTGACCACCTATGTGGGCATGGAGACACCCGATATGTGGCTGACTGATTTTTACCAGGGGCTTTTACAGATTTTCACGGCCAACCCCAGTGCCGCCGTGGCCAGAGAAGCCGCCGTGGTTACAGGTTTTCTGCGCAAAGCCAGTCTGGATTTCCGCAAGACCTATCTGTCTCTGGAGGAGCAGCTGCACTATCAGGAACAACTCTTACATTATTATATCAGTCCTGAGGAAGAGGATCTGTTCTCCTATTATACCGGTCTTTTTTGCCAGGTGGCCCAGGCTTCCGCAGACACCGCGAATATTTATTCGGCTATTCAGAACGTGGTCTCCACCCTCACCGGCAACGCGGCGCTGGATAAGGCCCGGCTTGCGGCACGCCTGCAAAGTTTTCGGGAAAATCTGTCCCGATTTGATTCAAAACAGCCTGTGGCCTCCGATGCCCCCGACGCAAAGGCGACGGAACAGCTTGCGGGTTCCCTGTCCGCAATTCTGGAATATGCCAGCGCCGACATCGAGACCGCGTCCTCCTTTCGCCAGGATGTGGATGCCTATAAGCAGCTTACCGACAAGTCCTCTTCGGACGAACAGGCGTGTAAATTGCGCCGCCGCCTGACGCAGAACTTCTATTCCATCTACAATCTGGTACTGAAAAAAGCTCTGACCGACAGTTCTCTGCCTCTGCCCGTCCGGCTGTTTCTCACTTTCGGGTATGTGGACGACGAACTGGCCGGGAAATCCAACAGCGCCTGCCTCTGCCAACTGATAGACAGCCCCGAGGGCCAGTCCGGAGAGGGAGTGTACACCTTTTTCGATTGGATGAAATGCATCTACGAGGGCAAAAAACAGCCAAGCCGCAACGAGTTCGGGGAAGACTACGTGGACTATCTGCATAAACAAAAAGCCAGCGGTAAATTATCCGAGCAGGAATTGCGTGACCTTTCCGACAATCCTATGCGCAAGGTGGAATTTGAACTCCAGAATCTGTTCCCCACCGTCAACAAGATAACCTACGGACGTGTTACCACCTTCTGCCCTGTGCTGGCCGAGGACAATATCCTCAGAGATTTATCTGCCAGCCATGTGAAGGTAGATGATATCCGCTCCGTTCTCGACAGAATCCGGGGCATTGACTACTCGGTTTTCTACCGTGAGACGTTGAATATGGACAGTCCCGTGGCTCAGAAGGAGAACATTCATGTGGAATGTCTCCCGGATTTCATTCTGATGCCCAACGCGGGTATCCGCGGAGTCACCTGGCAGGAGATCGAAGGCAGAAAGCGCACCACCCCCTCCCGCATGATGCTATCCGTATTCCATATGGAAGATTTGTATACCACTACCATCCGCCTGGTGGGAGATTACCGTTGGGAGATGTGCAAACGTGTCCAGGGTGCCCGCTGGAACGATCTCACGGAGCGCTCTCTGACAAGCGAATATTTCGACTATATTCAATTCTATAAAAAGAACACTGAATTATCCCCGGAGGCCAAGGAGAGAATCCGGCAAAGCCTCATGGGCGCCAAGAACAGCTTCAAGGAGATGTTTATACGGGATTATCTGCTGTGGATTCAATTGGAAAGCACGGCCTCTCCCCGGCTCAATAAGATTGCGCGGCAGATTATCTTCACCTACTGTCCCTTCTCCCGGGAAGTACGGCAGAAGGTACAGAGCAATCCCATGTACGGTGAACTGATTCGCCGCCATGACGTAAAATGTCAGCAGCATCTCAGCCACTTTAATAAGCTCGCTCAGAAACTCCGCAACGAAGGAACACAGATTCCCGAAACAATTGAGCAGGAAATTGAATATTATAAGAGACAACTTACGACATAGACTGACAAATTTTTAAAATTTGTTTAAAACACTGGACAATCTTCAAATCCTGGTGTATACTAAGGATGTCCAGTTGCGGAACTGGACTGGTAATTACCAAATATTCCGGAAGAAATTTCCCCTTTTACACAGACGCAGCCGCTGTTTCCCCAGCGGCTGCGTCGCTTTTCCCTATTAAGGAAAATTTCCTCTAAGATTACAGTTTAATATTTTCCTGCGTAGTCCGTCCCCGTCTCCTCCCGCATTTTACGCTGATACTGCTCCGGCTCCTCCTTCATCTCCAGCATGGTCTGGAAGGCACTCCATACCAGCCTGTCCTGGCGGTAACGGTTCATCTCCCCCGGCCTGTCCAGAAAGGCTTTAAAGTGGTCCACCTGCCACACCAGAATATCTACAATGGTATAACCTGCCACCCGGTATTTGCACAAAAAATTCTGATGCTCATAGTAATAGCAAAACTCTTCCTGTACATCCCGGCATTTCTCCAGCCCTGCCACGAAAGTTTCCGCCTGCGCTCTGTCCTGCCCTGCGCATTCTGCCAGCTTCATTGCCCACTCTCTGATCTCCTGCTTCATAACGATTCCTCCTCTGCCTAATTGCCGCGCGCTGGCTCTAAAGGGAAAACCATTCCGCCAGCTCCTGATCTTACAGATTTCCTCCAAAAAAAGATAAAAATTTTACAAAATATACTTGCGAAAGCCACTACAGATGTGTTATAATAGCTTTCGTCAGTGAAAAACTAATTGCAAAGGGGAATAGTACAGCGGTAGTGCGGCGGTCTCCAAAACCGTTAACGGGGGTTCGATTCCCTCTTCCCCTGCTGATAAGGACCTGAGAGTATTGGATGTTCCATATTTTCAGGTCTTTTTCATTGCAAAAGTGCCTGTAACGCCTCCAAATACCCGCCAGCATATCCGCAATCTTTTTCAGGCGGTGCCGCTACAGCACTGCGTTCACAGCGTCCTGTATGGTTCTTACCCCAATGAGCTTCATATGTTCGTCGCTCTCTAACCCCTTCATGCATACCGCCGGGAGAATACAGGTATCAAACCCCAGCTTCCGGGCCTCCGCCACACGTTGAGCCGCCATACTGACACTACGGACCTCTCCGGAGAGCCCCACCTCCCCAAACGCCACCAGCCGGGGACTGATCTCCCGGTTCTTAAAACTGGACAGCGTCGCCAGCACAATAGTCAGATCTATGGCCGGCTCCTGGATCTTCATACCGCCCGCAATGTTCACATAGGCATCGCAGCCCGACAGCTGCACGCCGCAACGCTTCTCCAGCACTGCCATCAGAAGATTCACCCTGTTAAAATCCGTGCCCGTAGTCTGCCTCCTGGGAATGCCGAAATTGCTGTGACAGACCAGAGCCTGTATTTCCAGCAAGAGCGGCCTGGTCCCCTCCATGGCGCAGGCCACCACCGATCCGCTGGCTCCTTCCGGCCTGCCGTCCAGCATATATTCGGAAGGATTGTGGACCTCGGCCAATCCCTCCTGACACATCTCAAACACACCGATCTCATTGGTGGAACCAAAGCGATTCTTGACTCCCCTGAGTATCCGATAGGAGGCATGTCTGTCCCCCTCAAAGTAGAGCACTGTGTCCACCATATGTTCCAGCACTCTGGGACCTGCCACAGTCCCTTCCTTAGTCACATGCCCCACAATAAAGACGGAGATATTCATGCCCTTGGCCAGCTGTAGCAGAACTCCCGTGGATTCCCTAACCTGGGAAACACTGCCCGGAGCTGCGGACACCTCCTCATTGTACATAGTCTGAATGGAATCTATAATCACCACCTTGGGCATCTCCCGACGAATCACTTCCGCAATGCTGCCCAGATTGGTCTCACACAGTAACAGCATATTTTCCGCGAAGCTGCCGATCCGGTCCGCCCGCATCTTGATCTGTACCTGGGACTCCTCGCCGGAGATATAGAGGACCTTATGGCCGTCCGCCGCCAATTTTCTACAGGTCTGTAGTAACAGGGTGGATTTGCCGATGCCTGGATCTCCTCCCACCAGCGTCAGAGACCCCTGCACAATACCGCCTCCCAGTACCCGATCCAGTTCCACGATGTGGGTCTGTACGCGCGCCTCCTCCTGTATGGTGATATCTGCCAGTACAGCAGGAGTATTCCCGCTTTTCACCACTCCGCCCCTGCCCATATTTTTTAAGGAAGTCGCCTTGACGACTTCCTCAACAAAGGTATTCCATTCTTTGCATCCGGGACATTGTCCCATCCACTTTGTGGATTCAAAACCGCAGTTTTGACAGTAAAATACAGATTTATTCTTTGTCTGTGCCATTTTTCCCTCTACCCCATGTCCCGGGTTTCCTCCGAAAGCAGTGCATCAATGGGCTTCCTGACGGTTTTTCACCGTAAATGTTACCTTTTCCTGTTTATAGCCTGCGGACACTGTGTCCCCCGGCTTTACATTACCCCTCAGAATTTCCTCGGCCAGCGCGTCCTCCACCACCGACTGTATGGCCCGTTTCAAAGGTCTCGCCCCCATCTTCTGATCGGCGTATTTTTCAACCAGATGCTCTTTCAATGCCCCGGTCAACGACAACTGAATCTCCATCTGGCTCTGGCAACGCCTGCATAGGCTGCCGGACAACAGCTGAATGATCTCCTTCATATTGTCGTGATCCAGCTGGTGGAAAACGATAATATCGTCAATACGGTTGATAAACTCTGGCTTGAAGTTACGCTTTACCTCCTCCATCACACCGTTTTTCATCTTCTCATAATTGCGGGCCGCGCTGTTGTCGGCGGCAAATCCCAGATTTCTGGGGTCCACGATCCGCTGGGCGCCCGCGTTGGAGGTCATGATCAGTATGGTGTTCTTAAAGCTGACCTTTCTGCCCTTGGAATCGGTGATATGACCGTCATCCAGCACCTGTAGCAAAATATTGAACACATCCGGATGCGCTTTCTCAATCTCATCAAACAACACCACACTGTAGGGATTGCGGCGCACTTTCTCACTGAGCTGTCCTCCCTCGTCAAAACCCACATAGCCAGGCGGGGAACCGATCATCTTGGACACCGAATGTCCCTCCATATATTCGGACATGTCCACCCGGATCATGGCGTTCTCGGAGCCGAACATGGCTTCCGCCAACGCCTTGCTAAGTTCCGTCTTCCCTACGCCCGTGGGGCCCAAAAACAGGAAAGAACCGATTGGTCTGCCCGGATCTTTCAGGCCCACCCGGCCTCTGCGCATGGCTCTGGATACAGCCTTGACCGCCTCCTCCTGGCCGATCACTCTTTTGTGCAGAAGCTGCTCCAGTTTCAGCAGACGCTCACTCTCTTTCTCCGCCAGTTTTTGCAGCGGAATCCTGGTCCACATGGAGACCACAGCGGCAATCTCCTCCTCCCCTATTTCCAGCCGGGTCTCCTCCCCGGCATTGGCCGTCCGCTTTTTCATGCGCTCCAGTTTCTGTAACACCTGATCCTGTTGTGTTTTTACCTCTCCAGCCGCCTCGAAATCCCCCCGGCGGATGGCGGCCTCCAGATTGCGGTCCAGCTCCCGGAGCTGTTTCTGCAATTCCTGCTGTTTATGTGGCACATTCGCCGTCTGCAGCCGGGCGGCCGCAGCGGCTTCGTCAATCAGGTCAATGGCCTTATCCGGCAGATTACGGTCATTGATATAGCGGCTTGACAGACGAACCGCCGCCTCTACGGCCTCCTGCCGGATCTCCACCTGGTGATGCGCCTCATACTTCTCCTTGATGCCCTCCAGGATACGCATCGCCTCCTCCTCCGTGGGTTCCTCCACGTTCACAGGCTGGAATCTTCGCTCCAGAGCGGCATCCTTCTCCACGTATTTCCGGTATTCAGAGATGGTTGTAGCGCCGATCAGCTGGAGTTCCCCCCTGGCCAGAGAAGGTTTTAAGATGTTGGACGCGTCGATGGCACCCTCCGCGCCTCCGGCTCCGATAATGGTGTGCATCTCGTCCAGAAACAGAATTACATTGCCCGCCGCAATCACTTCCCGTATGACTTTCTTGATTCTCTCTTCAAATTCCCCTCTGTATTTACTGCCCGCCACCATGCCGGAGAGATCCAGCGTAAGCACCCGCTTATCCCGCACGGTAAAGGGAACCTGCCCTTCTACGATGCGTAACGCCAGACCCTCCACCACGGCGGTCTTACCCACACCGGGTTCACCGATGAGACAGGGATTATTCTTGGTCCTGCGGCTCAGGATCTGTATCACCCTGCGAATCTCGTCCTCCCGACCGATCACCGGGTCCAGTTTGCCTTCTTTGGCCAGGGCTGTCAGATCACGGCTGTACTGATCCAGTGTACCTGTCTTACTGTTTTTCCCCTGTCTCCTGCTCAGATCCTCCTTGTACAGATTGGGGTCCGCCCCGATGGCCGAAAGCAGATCCACATAGAGTTTCTGGGTGGAGACATTCATGGTGTTCAGCAGGCGTACCGCCACATTTTCCCCTTCCTTGATCAGCGCCATCAGAATATGCTCTGTGCCAATCCGGGATTGTCCAAAACGCTCCGCCTGCCGGTACGCCTCCTCCAGTATTTTTTCTGCCCGGGGAGAATAGCCCTCTCTCTCCCGAATGGCCGTGCCACCCTCGAAAGCGATGAGTTCCCTGATCATATCCAGCACTTGCTCCAGCGCCACATCATTGTCCGCCAACACTCTGGCGGCCACGCCCGTGCCTTCCTTTATCAATCCCACCAGAATATGCTCCGTGCCCACATATCCCTGTTTCAGGGAACGGGCGCACCTCTCCGCGTGTTTTAACGCGGCCTCCGCCTTTTCCGTATAACGTGACTGCATCACACCAGTCCTCCATAATCCTCATAGATTTCGTCAATTAAAGCATGCATTTCCTCCCTGGTAACATTTTTACAGCTTCCCTTAGCCAATATTACCCGGAGCTCTTTTTTCAATTCCGCAATGGTGTGCAGTTTGTCCACATCTACGGCAATAACCGCCCCTTTGCGTCTGTCCACCTTCACATAGCCCTCCTGCTTTAAAACGGTGTAGGCCTTGTTGACGGTGTGCATATTGATTCCCACCAGTTCTGCCAGCTGACGAACGCTGGGCAGCGAATCCCCCTCTCTGAACTGGGCGGTAGCGATTCCCATGATGATCTGATTGCGCAACTGTAGATAAAGCGCTTCCTCACTGTTAAAATCCACTTCAATCACCATATCCCACACCCCCTTTCAGACTCTGGAAGTTTCGCTCATTTTCCTTAACTGCGTGCGCTTTTGCGCACTCTCCGTTCAGAACAGCTAAATGCGGAGTGTTTTGCTCATTTTACCACAACTGCCACATTTTGCAAAGTAGAAGAGAAAATTTAATAGGGATTTAATAAAATGTAAGAGGAACCCTGTCTCATGGGTTCCTCCTGCTTCTCTTCAGTGTCTCTCTAATTATCTTCCTCGCCGTCCCAGTTCAGGTACTCGAAGTCAAATTCATCATCATCTGCCAGGAAATTCTTGGGCTGGGCAGATGCGTTCTGGCTCTCCCGGGGTGCCGGCCTTTCCTGCTGACGTGCCGCCGGTCTTGCTGGCTGCTGCGAGGGTCTTCTCTGGGCGCCCTGCTGACCGCCTCCCGCAGGTCTCGCCTGTCCGCTTCCCGCTGGTCTCGTCTGGCTGCTTCCCGCAGGTCTCGCCTGACTGCTGCCCGCCGGCCTGCTCTGTCCGCTCCCCGCTGGTCTTCCCTGTTGACCGCTCCCCGCAGATCTACCCTGCTGACCGCTGCCCGCCGGTCTGCTCTGACCGCCGCCCGCCGACCTTTTCTGGCCATTGCCGGATGACCCTGCCGATCCGCCCCCCGCAGATTTTGCTCCGTCTCCCACAGTGGGCATGGGGGCTTTTCCCGTGCTTCTCTGGCCCTGCCTCTTGCGGACCGTCTCCTGTTCCACTTCCTCAAAATAGGCGGCATCCATCATATCTCTGATCTTAAAGAACAACAGTGTGGATGTCAGGGCCAACAATATTACGGCAACCACCAGAATAATCATGATCAACTTGGTGGATTTCAGCTGGGCCATGCTTTCCTCGGCCTCTCTTCTATACTTATCGCGGTCCGCAAACAGATCCGCAATCACATATCTTCTTCCTTCCTCCCCGGTATAGTCCAGCAGATTCCAGCCGTCTTCCAACAGTTGGGTCTCATATCCCGTTTTTGCCGGTTCCGGCGTGGGTTCCGGTTCCACCGGGTCCGTTACTACGGGAGGCTCCGGTTCCACCGGAACCTGATTGGCAGGAAGCAATTCCCCCTCCAGCGTTACAAAGTCCTCTCTGACAAAACCCGTGACCTGTCCGCTGGCATTGGTAAAACTCACTTGGTACCAGGTCTTTCCCTCACTGTCCTGCGCCATGCCCATCACTGTCAGGACCTCGTCTCTGCGCACTGTATCCACAATCTCGCCGGAGGTGGAGGCATTGGCACGTACACGCACTGACTCTCCCGTTACTTTGGCGCTGATTTGCTGCACAGCAATGACATCGGTAGAGGGAGTGGTGGCAGGAGTGGTTGTATTGGGAGTAGTCGGAGTGGTAGTGCCAGCGCCGCCGCCAACTCTTTCCACCAGGTCTGAGCGAACATAGCCCGTCTTGGTACCTTCCTCAAAGCTGACCTGATACCAAGTGTATCCGTCCGAACCCACTGTTTCCCCGGTTATGGGAAGAGTCTCCCCCTGCTGGGCTCCCCCAACCATCTCGGTACCCACATCAGCTCCGGAGCGAATAATCACGGAACGGGCCGTCACCCTTGCGTCATCCGCATGACTGATGATCGTGGTCAGACCAAATACCACCATAATCATCATCATTGTCACTGTGGCCAACACCATGGCTTTTAACTGAATACGTATTTTAGCTCTCTCTCTCATATGCAACCCTTCCTTATCAGCGTTCCGTATATTCCAGCAGCCCGGACAATCAGAACTACCCCTTGTTCCGTGTAAATCTCTTGGCTCCCTCCTGCGTGGCGGCATCGTTCAATGCCACCCCCATCATGTCCTTCTTTAAATTTTTCAGTCTGGGATCTTCTGTCTTTGGCTGCTTCGCCGCGCACTGAGGGCAGAAATCACCGCTCCGAATATGTACGCCGCATGCCCGGCAACTCAGAAAGCTACGGGAATTCGGCGCAACCTCCAGCCTCTCCTCCCGCAACAGCTGCCTTATCACCTTGTGGGGCACGCCCGTGGCGGCTTCCGTCTCCGATATAGTAGCGCCCGGATGCTGCTCCACATATAGTCTCACTTTCCCGTAATCGTCATAAACCACGGCTCTGCACTGCTCACATTGGTATTCGCCGACGCCCTTATAAACCATTTCGCCACCGCATTCCGCACAGATATTCGGCACATGGTATCTGTCATTTTCAAAGAAATCCATGTCTATACCTCTTTCCTGCATATCACAGACCAAATCTGAGATATTGCGTTAATACCCCTGCCATCGCAGGTCATGACTGAAATACTTATATTTCATCTATAGCCTTACCTATGTCATGCCGCATAAATTTATTGTCGTAATTGACCCACTCCACAGCTTCATAGGCTTTGGCTCTGGCCTCCTTAAGAGTAGCGCCCTTGGCCGTCACCCCCAGCACCCGACCGCCGTTTGTCACCACCCGGCCCTGTTCGTCAATCTTGCTGCCGGCATGGAAACAGTAATAATCCTCTTTTCCCTCAAAATTCTCCAGCCCCCGTATCTCAAATCCCTTCTGATAGGATACGGGATACCCGTCAGACGCAAGCACCACGCAAACCGCCGCATTATCCTCAAACTCCAGTTCCACCTGATCCAGCGTACCGTCAATGCACGCGTCCACCACATCCATGATGTCGTTCTTCATCCGGCAAAGCACCACCTGGGCCTCCGGGTCTCCGAACCGGGCGTTATATTCCAGCACTTTGGGACCTTCCGGCGTCAACATCAGCCCAAAAAAGATCACACCCTTAAAGGGCCTTCCCTCCGCCGCCATGGCCTCCACCGTGGGCTGATAGATATACTTTTCACAAAACGCGTCCACCTCTTTGGTATAGAAAGGACTGGGAGAAAAGTTACCCATACCGCCGGTATTGAGTCCCTGGTCTCCGTCCAGAGCCCTCTTGTGGTCCTGGGCGGAAGTCATGGGCTTAATGGTCCTGCCGTCCACAAAAGACAGTACCGAAACTTCCCGTCCCGTCATAAACTCTTCCACCACCATGCGATTGCCCGCGCTTCCGAAATGCTTATCTTCCATGATTTCCTTCACACCGGCCCGCGCTTCCTCCAGCGTGTTACAGATCAGTACGCCCTTGCCCAGCGCCAGCCCGTCCGCCTTCAACACAATGGGCATTGGGGCCGTCTCCAGATAACGGAGCGCCGCGCAGGGATCATCGAAAGTCTCGTAGGCCGCCGTGGGAATGTGATATTTCTTCATCAGGTCCTTGGAAAATACCTTGCTTCCCTCCAGAACCGCCGCCTTTTGGTCAGGTCCAAAGGTTCTGAATCCCGCAGCCTGTAGCCGGTCCACCAAGCCTCCCACCAGCGGGTCATCCGGAGCTACAAATACCAGATCCACTTTCTTCTCTCGCGCGTAAGAAATGATCCTGTCAAACTCCATCACACCGATGGAGGGATCGCATTGGGCTATCTGCGCAATGCCCGCGTTTCCCGGCACACAGTAGATTTGCTCCACTCTTTTACTCTTTTTCATACTGACAGCGATGGCATGTTCTCTGCCGCCTCCACCCACAATCAATACTTTCATCTCTCACCTGCTCCCATCTGCCCTCTTTCACGGGCTTCCTCATCTACGACAACCCCGATCCTATATACCGGCCCTTCCGCGACATATATCCCCAGCAAACCCTAACGCCTGTATACATGATCCCCCCGGATTTCCAGCCTGCCATTGGCTATATCGTCTATGGCCTGGGGCAGCAATATCCACTCTGCCTGTTCCATCACACGCCTCTGCAAGCTCTCCGGCGTATCCTCCTGCTCTATCATCACCGGCTTTTGGGCAATGATAGGCCCTTCGTCCATGCCTTCATTGACAAAATGCACCGTGGCGCCGGTAACTTTTACGCCCCTCTCCAGCACCTTCTCATGCACCTTCAACCCGTAATACCCTACGCCACAGAAAGAGGGAATCAGGGACGGATGAATATTTACAATCCGGTTACTGAAAGCATGCACCATCTGGGCAGGAATCCTCACCAGAAAACCGGCCAGTACCACCATATCCGGAGCAAGTTCTATCATCCGGTCCGTAAAAGCTCTGTTGAACGTCTCTCTGTCGGGATAGGATTTGGGGGATATACAGAGACTGGGAATCCCGTGGCTCCTGGCGCGCTCTAACGCCCTGGCCCCCTCGTTGTTACTGATCACCGCCAGAATCTCCGTATTAGTAATTCTTCCGGCATCTATACCATCTATGATCGCCTGCAAATTGGTGCCGCCGCCGGATACGCACACTACAATTCTCAGCATAAGGTCACTCCCTTTTCCCCCGCCCGGCAGGTTCCCGCAATCCAGGCGCTCTCTCCGGCCGCTTTAATGGCTGCCACCGTTTTCTCCGCATCTGCGGGCTCCACCGCAAGCAACATGCCGATCCCCATATTATAGGTATTGTACATCATCTGCTCCGCAATACCGCCCTTTTCCTGTAACAGTCTGAAAATGGCAGGAATCTGATAACTTTCCCTGTTCACATGGGCGTTGATCCCCTCCGGCAGCATCCGGGGAATATTCTCATAGAAACCGCCGCCGGTAATATGACTGCATCCCTTGACGGTCACACCTGCGTCCTTTACAGACTGTAGCGCTTTCACATAGATCCGGGTGGGAGTCAGCAGCGCCTCACCCAGTGTCTGTCCCAGTTCATCATAATATGTGTTCAGGCTCTCCGCAGTCATCTCAAAAACCTTGCGCACCAGGGAAAAACCATTGCTGTGTACCCCGGAAGAAGCGATGGCCACCAGGGTATCTCCCGGCTTTATTTCTTCTCCGGTAATCAGATCTTTCTGATCTACCACTCCCACGGCAAATCCTGCAATGTCATAGTCATCCTCCGGCATCATGCCCGGATGTTCCGCAGTCTCTCCACCTACCAGCGCCGCGCCCGCCATCTTGCATCCCTCGGCCACACCCTTGACAATGGTGGCAATCTTCTCCGGATAATTCTTACCGCAGGCGATATAGTCCAGAAAAAACAAAGGCTCTCCTCCCGCGCAGACCACATCATTCACACACATGGCCACACAGTCTATACCAATGGTGTCGTGCCGGTCCAGCACCATCGCCAGTTTCAGCTTGGTGCCCACGCCGTCCGTGCCGGACAACAGCACCGGATGTTCCATATTTTTGATGGCATCCAGAGAGAAGGCCCCTGAAAAACCGCCCAATCCCCCCATGACCTCCGGGCGCATGGTCTCCTTTACATATTTTTTCATCAGCTCCACTGATTTATAGCCCGCCTCGATATCCACGCCAGCTTTCTTGTAATCCATATGTATAATCCGCCTTTCGCATTCAGAATTGCGTATTTTTATGTCCGGTGCCATTTCCCACAGATAGATTTCCGTCCGATCCGTCGCCGGAACTAATTCCATACACAGCGCGGTAGTTTCCCTACCCCTGTTTTTTCATGCCTTCCAGATAAGCCCTGTAGCCCTGTTCCTGTAGTTTCATATCCTTGGCCTGCACCTGCTTTTTCAGATTCTCTCCGTATTTTTTCAACTTCCCCAGCAGCGCCTCATCAGAAGTGGCCAGAATTTTTGCCGCCAGTAAAGCCGCATTGGCCCCGCCGTTGATCGCGACGGTAGCCACGGGGATACCGGAGGGCATCTGCACAATAGAATATAGAGAATCCCTGCCACCAAGAGAAGTGGTGTGCATGGGAATACCGATCACCGGCATGGGAAATATGGCGGCGCACATGCCTGGCAGGTGGGCCGCCATACCCGCCCCCGCTATAATAACCTTAAATCCCTTTTCCTCGGCTCCTTTTGCATATTCAAAAAACACGTCCGGCTCCCGGTGCGCAGAGATAATGGTCATCTCATAGGAGATTCCCAGTTCCTCCAATACATCGGCTGCCTTAGCCATAACGGGCATATCCGAATCGCTGCCCATGACGATACCGACTTTAGCCATATTCTTCTCTTTCCTCCGTCTGTTCCTCATCCTGTCGTCGTTTTGCTCCGCAGCGCTGACGTATAGCCCGCCGCCTCCGCAATATCGCACTGACTTATATTTAAATCTATAAGCAAAAAACTGATATATCCGCCGACGATATAGACATCAATTATATATTACAGTGTACTAGATTTAGTGCAGGTATGCAAGGGTTTTTTGTTACATTATTTCAACTGTTCCATAGGCTCGTTCAACGCTTCGCTGCCCGGGAGCACGAAACTGCCTTTCGCGATAATGGCAATCCGGGTGCCGTCCGCCTTCACCGCTGTCAGTTCCCCCAGCTCGTCAAAGGGAAGGGTAATATCCGTATGACAGTTAAAGTATGCCTTCCTGGGATCTGTGCCCCGCAGCAGGGACTTCTCATTCTCCCGGGCCACAATTTCCTTGCCGTCCGGATTGTATACCGCCACATCCTCCGCCTGGGAATAGCAGGTATCCCCCACCGCAAAATGAGGCCCCGTCTTCTCCGCGATCAGAATGGGCAGCTTATTCTCAATCCCCCATCTGCGAGCCATCACATAGGCTGTGGTATTGGTGCCAATGGCAAACTCACCCATGGGCAAGGTATCCCGGTGCGAAAGCACATTTTCCTTTATATAGCGCCTTCCTTCCTCCGCGTCCGGGAAATTGCCGCAGCCGTAGTCCACTATCATACCGTCCCGGAAAGTGACTGACAGATCCCTGTACTCAAGTCCCCCCAGAAATACTCTGGATACATGCAGCACACCTTGGGTCCCCTCCAGCACCGGGGAGGTAAAGACTTCGCCCACCGGAATGTTCACATCCGCAACACAGTTTTCAAATATGGTTTCTTTTTCGGGATTTTGCAGCTTCCACAGGTTCACGGTCAGATCCGTGACATTGCCGTTCATCCCCTTGATCTCCACATGATCCGCCTGGTCCAGAGTGTCGATAATACACTGCTGAATCTGTCGGTATTTCATATAATCCAATGTGTTGACTTTGATGGTATCCTCAAAAATCGCCCGGAAATTCTCACCGATTTCCGGCACCGGAAACGCGATAAGGGTAAAACTGCGCTCCGACATCAAAATATGCTGCGCATAGAGTTCCCTGCTTCTGGCGCAGTACTCTACCCATAACTTCTGCTGTTCCGGCGTCAGCTTAACCGCCTGAGGCCTGCTCTCCGGCGCGAAGGGTTCCTCCCCGAAAGTCTCCACTGCGGCAGGCCCCGCATACCCCTTAAGTTCCTGCTTATACTGCTCATAGGCGGTTTTCAACACCTCCAGCTTTCGCTGCATCAAAGCCTTGTCCCAGAACAGCCCGTGGTCATCCTTATGATCATAAGCGTACTGCCGGTTGGGATTGGCCCCCTCCACCTTCTGTTCCCCGACTACCGGCTTCAGCCCCAGCCCGGCAAAATTCTCCACCGCCCTGCGCAGCATTCTCTCAAATCCGATATGGTAGTACAAATCCACTATGTTTTTTATGGACAGATCTTTTCCCGTCACCTCAAAACCGATACGATAGCCCTCCGTATAGGTATCTGCCATGATGTCGATAGTCTCCTGCGGCAGACTGCGCAGAAATCTGGCGGTCTCCAGTTCGTTTTCCGTCACATACAGACCATAGCGGTACAGATAGCGCACATCGTTTAGATCCGCTCCCATAATGATCTCCACCGCCGGATTTCCCTCCGGGCAGGCCATCTCACGAATGGTTTTCTCCGCCCGTATATCGGAGTAATCGCTGTTATGCCAATAGGCAATCTGGCGGACAGTCTCATAGGCAGGAAGCCGACCTTCCTCCTGCCATGCGCCTACACAGGCGCAATAGATCTCCACCAGCAGTTCCATCCGCACCACTACATCCTCCAGATCACCCTGCGCCGCCGGAACTATCCCACTGCGCAGTTCTTCGTATACATAAGCCAGAAGCGGTCCCCACTGAGCGTCCATCCTGGCAACGCTATAAGCCGGATTTCCCCAACTCTGATCATAATGCTCCGGTAGAATGTCCTCATACAATTCCCGGTTCCAAGTCTGTAGTTCGGACAACTGTGCGTCCTGCATATGCCCCTGTTCTACAAAGGCAAAATAGTCGCTCAGTTTTAACGAAAACGCCGCCATCTTTTTAAAATACGCGTCCAGCGCCGGATGGCCCATGCACTCCGTCTCCATCTCCTTGATCCGCTCCAGAACCAGTCCGTATCTCTCCTGCAAAACTTCCATATTATTCTGCACCTGTTCCATATATTTCCCTTTCCCGCGCGCCTATAGTCGACAAGTCAGCTACTGTCCTGCCTGCGGTATTGCATCAATCCGTATTGGAAAGTCCGCCTTGCGCATATATGGGGCCGTCCCATGGCAATGCCCGATTGATATAAATTTCACTTCGCCACTTGCAATTTAGAGATAAGAAGCAGCATAGAGGATTCCGCTGACCGCCCCCAGAGTTACGCCATTGAGCAGTACGCCCAGCCAGCCAAACAGTCTGAATCTGTCCGCCTCCCGCAGAGACAGCACCCCCAGCACCATTCCCACCATGGACAATATGGCGGCAAACAGTCCTGTGAAACCGTAACCTGTAGGAATATCCCCGCTTCGACTGTAGGACAACAGCACCACCGCCAACAGCGACATAGTGCATAAAACACCAAAAACCGTAGACATTATCGCTTTTTCCGAATGCCTGCGGTTTGTAAACATATAATTCTTTTTCTGTGACATAGTGATCCTCCGCTCCGGTTAAAACAGGATCTTAGACTTTCCCGCAAGCAGTTTGGAACCTCCAATAATCAACAGAATGCCACTGACCAGCCCCAGCACCAGTGTCACCACCCCAAGTGTGATGTTGAGAGCGCCTGCCCCCTTCATCACTTTATACACCTTCTCTTCCATATTCAATGCCCTGCCTTTCCCTGCGCCCGGGGCCTGCGAAACATCCTGCCGGAGATCCGGCCCCACGCACTTTTACCTGTTTATTCACTATGCGCCATATTCCGCATAGTATACGTCAATCGCCGCCTTCAGCGCATCATCTATCAGTATCTCTCCCCGATAGGGTCTGTTATACAGATGCTCGATCACCTCTCCCATAGTGACAATGGCGCGGGCCTCAAAACCGTACTTTTCCCGGATCTCCTGCAACGCGCTCACCTTGCCCCCAAGTCCTTTCTCCATACGGTTCAGAGATACCATAAGCCCCTTGATCTCCACATCGGCCTGTCCTTTCAGAATCGGGAACGTCTCTTCGATGGATTTTCCGGAGGTAGTCACATCCTCAATAATCACCACCCTGTCCCCATCCTTAATCTTGCTGCCCAGCAGAATACCCACATCTCCGTGATCCTTGACTTCCTTGCGGTTGGAACAATAGCGGATTTCCCTGCCATAGAGCTCGCTGTAGGCGATCGTGGTCGCAACGCTCAGGGGGATCCCCTTGTAAGCAGGTCCAAACAGCACGTCGAACTCATCCCCATAGTTGTCATGGATGGCCCGGGCATAATATTCCCCCAATCTCTTGAGCTGCGTCCCTGTGACATAAGCCCCTGCATTCATAAAAAAAGGAGATTTTCTGCCACTCTTCAAAATAAACTCGCCAAACTTAAGAACTTTACTGTCCACCATGAACTCAATAAATTCCTGTTTATACTGTTCCATCGTCTGTATGCCCTTCTTTCCTTGTTTGTCGTAAAATATTTTGCATACCGCCCAGGCAGATGCCGATTATATGATTCTCTCTTGTCTGCATCTATCTTAGCATACTCATTTGGGATTTTCAACAACAGAAGTCCTTTCTGTGCAAAAAATCCACCTAAAAAGGGCTGCCGCATTATGCGACAGCCCCCTTTTCTCGCGTCAAAGCAGCTTACTTCATCTGCTCTTCCTGCTGCTTAATCATCCGACGAACCATCTCGCCGCCGATGGAACCAGCCTCCTTAGAGGTCAGGTCGCCATTGTAGCCCTCTTTCAGGTTTACACCCAGCTCGGAAGCAACCTCGGTCTTAAAACGATCCATAGCTGCCTTAGCTTCGGGAACTTCTACTCTATTCGCTCTGCTTGTCATTCTTTTTCACCTCCATACATTTTTCTTTTTGTCTGCAATCTATATCCAAGATAAGTGAGACATTCACTTATCTTGGCTTTCCCGCTGGTGCTTTCTGACCTTGCCGCGTAAGTGATTTGTCATCGCTTATCTTGGTTTTAGTATTAGCTGCTTCTCAGAAAATATAATGGAAGTTTTTTCATGAATTTATACAAATAGAACGAGCCGGAAGCGATAGCCTCCGGCTCAAAAATACAGGTTTTATTCCCCAAATACCGCCTTGTAGTCAGCCTGGAATTTCGCGATCCCGGCATCGGTCAGAGGATGCTTGGTCATCTGCTCAATCACGGCGTAAGGCACAGTGGCAATATCCGCACCTGCCAGCGCGCAGTCGGTAACATGAACAGGATTGCGCACGCTTGCTGCAATGATCTGGGTATCCACATCGCACACGGCAAAGATATCAGCAATCTCCCGGATCAGATCAACACCTCTCTGGCTGATATCGTCCAGGCGCCCCAGGAAAGGAGATACATATGTAGCGCCCGCCCTTGCAGCTAACAGCGCCTGATTGGCGGAGAAGATCAAAGTAACATTGGTCTTGATACCCTCGGCAGTCAATGCCTTACAGGCCTTAAGACCTTCCGTGGTCATGGGAATCTTAACCACCATATTGGGATGAATCTTGGCGATGGCTCTGCCCTCCTCGATCATGCCTTCCGCGTCTACGGTGGTTGCCTTTACTTCACCGCTGATAGGTCCGTCAACGATGGATGCGATCTCCGCGATAACCTCCTCAAATACCCTGCCTTCTTTGGCAATCAGGGAAGGATTGGTGGTAACGCCACAGATTACTCCCATGTCATTGGCCTTTTTAATGTCTTCTACCTTTGCGGTATCAATGAAAAAACGCATAGTCTCTTCCTCTTTTCTTATTTATTTAAGAACAGTTTCCCATTCTTATGACTTTCCACAATTCGATAAGCCTTTTTTATTATATCATTCTGTAGACAGGCTTTGCAAGCCACACTTTTGCTATCTTGTTCCTATTTATTGCTAAATAAATTATCTGCCGCAGCATTTCTTATACTTCTTGCCGCTCCCGCAGGGGCAGGGATCGTTAGGATATACCTTGGCGTCCTTAACAATTGTAGTGGAAGACTTCTGCTCCTTGTAAAGCGCCTTGCGCTTGTCCTCGTCAAAAATATCCTTCCATTCCTCCAGATTGTACAGCCAGTCCGCGTCTGCCGCCACCATATTCTTATACAGCAGTTCCTTGTCAAATTTCAGGCTGACCGTTGTGTCCTCCTCCATCTCCTCAATGGGATTGGGTGTCACGAGACTGTCATTGATCCCGTCTAAAAAACCCGTCATTGTCATCAGGGACACATCATATTTATCGGAGAGTTCCTTGACCGTGCCTGTAACTTCCTCATCCGGATTCTTCAAAAGCTGCGCGTAGATGTCTCTTTCCTCCAGAAAGTAAGCGTTCCACAACTGTTTCAGCTTCTCTGTACCCAGTTCTTCGTTATATGCCACTTCTCTCCACTTTTCCAACAATGCCATAACACTTAACCATACCTTTCTGCCCGGCATAAATTCCGGCATTTTTCTCGTATATAATAAGTATATACCAATTTTTTCTCAAACGCAACAAAAACGTGAAATTCCCGTTCCATAGTTGACCGCATTGGGTATTTGCAGTTCGCCTTACAAAATTTGCATACCGGAAATTTTAATGTCGTGGATGATTTATCTTGCATCCCCCGCCAAACTATGGCAATATATTTTTATAAGATTTAAGTATGTCAAATGAAGTATGGAATAAAGCCCGGGCTTGGAGCGGCCTTTATAAACAATCTCGCAGCGATTAAATGTAGGAGGGTTCATCATGAGCGAAAAAAATAGAGCGGACACAAAAAAGAAAATGTCTTCCAGACAGGTAGTGGCTCTGGCCGGGGTGATTCTGTTGGTCGCCATGTATTTAATAACTCTGGTGGTGGCAATCTTAAATCAGGACAGTTCCGGACGGCTGTTCCAGGCCTGCCTGGTAGGTACCATTGCCATCCCTCTGCTGATATGGGTCTATATCTGGATGTACGGGAAACTGCGCGGCAGACATACCATGGCAGACCTGGATCCGGATGGAAGCGTCCCGGAGGATTCCCCTGCTTCCGATAAGTGACCGCTCGGAAATTCGTTTTAACTATAGCGGCTTTCCGGTATCCAAAAACTTTTCCGAAAAATTTTTTATTATTTGTATAAACCCTTAAGGAGCGGACATACTACTACTATCATTGGAACCCCCTCCATTGATGGTACCAAGGATAAAAGTAATACTTAATCCTCCCCTTTGGGAGTTGGCCAAGGTCAACTCCAAACCCCGGACTTAAGCAATGGCTTAGGTTCGGGGTTTTTTATTGTATATTTCCCAGCATGATCAGATTTAAACCACCTGAATTTGGAGATACTTCAGAAAGGATTCACAAATAATTCACAGTTTTTATCAGCACTCTCTATTGACGAGTGCCAATATGTGTGTTATATTACATCTAGAACAAACAGGACAAAAGAAATTAGATTTCCGTTCCCAACGATGGCACTTCGGGCTTGTCCCACAGTGCTTACACAGAAATGAATGAAAGGAGAAATGACTTATGATGATGCCCAGTATTTTTAGAGAAAATCTGTTTGACAGCCTTATGGGGGATTTCGCGTTTCCTGATATTGACAGAGCCCTGTATGGAAAGAATGCCAAAAACCTGATGAAGACGGATGTCCAGGAGACGGCTACCGACTTTGCGGTGGATATTGACCTGCCCGGATTCCAGAAAGACGAGATTCAGATGCAGCTGGAAAATGGTACTCTGACCGTCAGCGCCGCCAAGAGCCTAGACCGGGACGAAAAGGGAGAAAACGGCAATTATGTAAGGCGTGAACGCTATGCCGGAAGCATGCACCGCAGCTTCTATGTAGGGAGTCATGTGACAGAGGCGGATATTCACCCCAGGTATGAGAATGGTATTTTGAGCTTCCACATCCCCAAGGAACAGCCTGTGGCCATGGAAGAGAAAAAGCACTATATTCCCATCGAAGGATAATACTTTTTCTAACAATAGAATCTCTGCTCTGTGAGAATGGTATTGTCATGCACGACGTAAAGCCCCCGCAATAATCTCTGCGGGGGCTTATTTCGCTCCGAAATCTTCGTATGACCAGAGCTTCTTTATTATATGTTATATTTGTTTACGCCAAAATCCCGTCAATCTGATCACATTCCTCCTGAGAAAAATGAATATGATCCAGCGCTCTGATATTTTCTCTGATCCGCTCGGGTCTGCTGGCACCAATCAGCACGGAGGTCACTTTCCCGTCCCGCAGAATCCAGGCCAGCGCCATCTGCGTCAGAGATTGCCCCCGCTCGTTTGCAATCTCCTGTAGGGCTCTCACTTCTTCCAATTCTTTTTCGGAGATATCTTCGCCGCGCAGAAAAGGACTTTTACCGCTGCCTGCTCTGGAATCCGCCGGAATACCTTTCAGGTATTTGCCCGTGAGAATCCCCTGGGCCAGAGGGCTGAAAGCAATACATCCGATTCCCTGCTCGTACATAAAATCCTTTACTCCATCCCTCTCAATCCATCGGTTTAGCATGGAATAGGAGACCTGGTTAATGAGGAAGGGAGTCTTCTGCTCCCGCAGAATGCGACATGCTTTTTCCGTCTGCTCCCGATTATAGTTAGAGATCCCCACATAGAGCGCCTTGCCTGACCGGGCAATCTGGTCCAACGCCGCCATGGTCTCCTCCATGGGCGTATCGGGGTCCGGTCTGTGATGGTAGAAAATATCCACATAGTCCACCCCCAGCCGTTTAAGGCTTTCATCCAGGCTGGCAATCAGATATTTTCGAGAGCCTCCGTCCCCATAGGGACCTTTCCACATATCATATCCCGCCTTGGTGGATATGATCATTTCATTCCGATAAGGCATCAGGTCGGACTTCAAAATCCGGCCCATATTTTCCTCCGCGCTTCCGTACGCAGGCCCATAATTGTTGGCCAGATCAAAGTGTGTGATGCCGCTGTCAAATGCCTCAAAGAGAATCCGTTTCATATTCTCCATTTCGTTCACCGACCCGAAGTTATGCCACATCCCAAGGGAGAGAGCGGGCAGTTTCAACCCGCTCCTGCCGCATCGGTTGTAAAGCATTTTTTCGTATCTTTTCTCGCTTGCCCCGTACATTTTCCCTCCCGGTTTTCAGTCCCGCCTCTACACTGTTTTATGCTTCAAACTCTCCATATAGATCTCCGCAATCCGGGCCGCACTGTCAGGGTAGTTCTCCTTAAGGAACATTAAGTATTGTAGCGCGCTGCCCTCATAGGGGTGTACGTCCCCCAGCAGCCCCACCTCATAGCAGTTTCGAATCACATTGATAATGCAGTTTTCCGTGTGATCTTCCCTGCAGTCCTTACACTCATTCAAAATATGCGCAATGGCCTTTTCCAGTTCTTCCTCCTCAAAAACTTTCAGATCCATAACTGGGATACGTTCCGTGCCACCCGGAACCTCCTTTTTAGGCTCTCGCTGATAATTCCTGATACACTGTCTGGCAAAACCTATGATGCAGGACTCTCCCTGGCACTTAACGCATAAAGCCTCACTCCTGCAGCAATTCTCCAGATCATTCCATACTAAATCCGCATTTAATCCCTTATTGTGTGTGTCTCCCATACGTTACCTCCATTTAAATCGCCGCCCGATGGCTCTTAAGGGTAAAATCCCGATTCAAGCCCCTGCGCAATGGCTCTCAAAGGTCTTTATAAGCCGCGCGGATTTCCTTCCGGCGTTCCGCGTACCACAGTATAACATATACATTGTCCTTTTTCCATAGCATTTCTATCAAAATTTTTTCCGCAGGATGGTTCCGACCGTCAGATTATTTTTGTGCTGCGGCAGACACCCACAGGACCTTCTGCGGCACGGAATCACCGGATTAATTCAAACCCCGAAAGCCTTTGCCAATAATCTCACTGGAATTGAATATGGTAATAAAAGAATCCGGCTGGCTGCGGCGCACAAAGTTTCGCAACTGCACCGCCTGACCGCGCTTGGTCACAGTCAGAATCATGATTTTGGCATGGTGGGAGTAGGCCCCCTCCGCCCGGTAAATAGTGGCGCTACGTCCCAATTCCTCGCAGATATAGCGGCAGATTGGTTCTGGGTCATCACAGACAATCATAAATGCCTTGCACAGATTGATGCTCTCAATCACATTGTCTATAACCAGAGACTTGGCCAGCAGCCCCGTCAGCGAAAAAAGGCCCGTCTGTATATCAAACACGAAGCAGGAGGCCAACACAATGACAAAGTCCACCAGAAACAGGGCCGCGCTGATGGAAAAAGAGGTATACTTTTTCAGAATCATGGCCAGAATATCCGTGCCGCCGCCCGACGCCCCGATGTTAAACAGAATCGCCGCGCTTAGAGCCGGGAGAAAGATGGCGAAAATCAGTTCCAGCACCGGCTGCTCTGTCAGCGGAGCCGTCAGAGGAAACCACTTCTCCATGACCGACAGACCTACGGAGGTCAACACGCTCACATAGACTGTCTTAACACCAAAATCTTTTCCCAGAAAAATAAAGCCAAATACCAGGAGCGCCATATTGATGATAAAAGTGTAGGTAGCTGCCGAATAATTTAACACCTCTCCCAGTACCACCGCCACACCTGTGACTCCTCCAAAGGAAAAGTGATTGGGAAATTTGAAAAAATGTACTCCCACCACCATAAAGAATGTTGCCAATGTGATAATTGCATACTCCAGTATCACTTTTTTCCACTGTTCCAGCTGCCTGACGCGCAGCCGCCTCTGTTTTTCCAATTCATGATGCATGGTCCCATACTCCGGTCTCTCTGCCGGACCCTCCTGTCTATAAGTTCCGCGTATTTCCGCCCGCGCAGGCTCACAAATCCATCGCCCCGGACAATGATGCGCATACCCGGTTTTCGCGTATTTCCGCCCAGGCGGGCTGACAATCCATATCAGCGCCTGGATATAACCCGACGCGCAGTCCGAAAATATGCGTTTGTACCGTTCTCAAGCCCTGAATCCGCCTGGCCGGATTTCTATTCCTGCACCGGGGGCAGGAACGTCTGATAGATTTCCACATGGTCATAGATACAGGCCCAGCTGCTTATGGAGCCAGTGGTAACACAGATATACTCCCGTCCCCCATTGTCCGTGGCCAGGCTGGCAGCACAGCTGCCGGACTGATCCACATAACCTGTCTTGGCGCATAACACCTCCCCGTGCGTGTCTTTATCCTCAATGCGCCGCAAGAACAGGTTAGACAGCATAATCCCTTCCGGCCAGTCCTTTGTGACAAACGAAGTTGTATATTTGCGGGCCGACATGACTCTGCGGCACAGTTCATTGTCCGTGGCCGCCTTGAGAATTAACGCCATATCATATACCGTACAGTAGTGATTCTCATCATACAGCCCCACACAGTTGGTAAAATGGGCGCTGTCCGACATTCCCAACTGCTCCAGCTTCTGATTCATCATCTCCACAAAAGCCTCCTGGGAACCCGCCACATACTCAGCCAGCGCCATGGCGGCGTCCGCGCCGGAGGGCAGAATGGTACCGTAGAGCAGATCCTCCACCGTCACCGCTTCACCCACGCCAAAACCCACTACGCTGCAATCGTGTCGATAGGTGTAATCCGCAATCTCTGCAGTCATGGTAAAGGTGTCCCCCCAGTCTTCCACATGCTCTACGGCTACCAGCAAAGTGAGAATCTTCGTCATAGATGCCGGGTTGATGCGTGTATAAGGGTCCCGGCAGGCCAGAATTTCCTGCGTCTCCACATCTATCAGTATGCCGTTGGTGCTGTAAACCCCTCTTCCCTCCTGCGGGAAGGCCGCCGTGTGTTCCGAGGTACAGGGGCTGAACGCAAAGGCCTCTCCTCTCTGCCCTGCATCCCCTGGTTGATTCCCCTCCGCCGGATCCTCCGCAGGATGCGATTCTATCGGCAGATTCTCTTCCGCAGATTTCCCTTTCCCCGGCGGCGTATGTTGTCTGCCCTTCCCGGTCCCCGCCGCAAGCAAATCTTCCGTCTGTTCCCCTAGTCTACTTTCCACGCTTTCTCCGTCAGAGGTATCCACGCTTGTCTGTTCACTTCCCTGGCTTTCTCCGCCGGATATATCCCCGCTTGTCTGTTCACTTCCCTGCCTTTCTCCGCCGGATATATCCCCGCTTGTCTGTTCACTTCCCTGGCTTTCTTCGCCGGACGTATCCCCGCTTGTCTGTTCACTTCCCTGACTTTCTCCACCGGACGTATCCCCGCTTGTCTGTTCACTTCCCTGCCTTTCTCCACCGGACGTATCCCCGCTTGTCTGTTCACTTCCCTGACTTTCTCCACCGGACGTATCCCCGTTCGCCGGCCCGCTTCCCGCCAGACGGACTAAGCCCCAGACTGCCAGCACCACCACAATGCCCCCTGCGGCAACCAGCAGTGACCAACGACGAAGCAGTTCCTGTCGCCGTTTCCTCTGACGCATGACTGCCATACGTTCCCTTCTGCGCTGTACCCTCTGCCTTTCCAGGACTTCCATCTCCTCTATAGCCATGCGCTCTCCATCCTCTGACATTTCCTCCAGGTCCGCCATCCGTACAGACTCCGCTCTCTCTTCATATTTATCCTGATTACGCAAAGTTTCCTCCTGTTTTTACTTTATAATGTCTCTTATTGTCCCTTCTTATGTGCGTCACAGATCAGACGCCCCCCATAAGCTCCCGTTCGCCTTAACAGGTCATAGCAGCTTCTCGCCTGCTTGGGACTGATCTCTTCGTGAGAATAGACGGCTTTCTGCACGACTTCCAGATAATCTTCCCAATCTTCCCGCGATATCCGGGGATACTGCCGACACAGCGCCACCAGATACTCCCGATCCGATCCCAAAACCAAAATGCCCGCCCGTCTTCGTTTCAGCCGTTTATACAATCTTCCGTTAAGTACTTTCACTGCGCGCCTGGCACTGCCTTTCTCCATATCTGCCCTGACCTTCTCCCACCAGGCAGTTCTGCGGCGCAGTAGACAAAAAACGGCCAGCCACGCCAGGCAGAATACCGCCGATATACCCAGAATCGCAAAAAACACATGGCTCACCCGCAGACTGCCGTTCTGTCCAAAGACAGCCCAGCCGCCTTCTCCGGCAAATCCCCATCCCTCCTCCTCATGGGAGTCCTCCGGACTTTGGAGACCAGTGGTCAGAAGATCCGGCCCTGTGCTTCCCGACGCTTCCTCTCCCCGTACCTTGTCCTGTGCAGAATTTGACGGCTCTATGGAAGAAATCGGCGGCATCCCCACATCCTGTATCCCCATGTCATCAAAAGGATCCGGTTCCCAATCCCCTTGTCCGTCCGGGCCGGGACTCTCCGGCTCCCCGGATGACGGCATCGCCAGCACATCTCCCGCCTCTCCATAGCCCGGTGTCATTTCCACCGGCACCCAGCCCACCTGCTCCAGCCAGATCTCTACCCAGGCATGGGCAGCGTCGTCCTTCACGCTGGCCATGTGCCCCTCCGAAGTCTTCCTAAACTGATCGGGGGGCACCACATAGCCCGACACATATCTGGCCGGCACTCCCAGCTGCCGCAGAATCAGCGCTCCCGCCGTAGCAAAGTGCATACAATACCCCTGCCTGTTCTCTCCCAGAAAGTATTCCACCGGGTCTACCCCCCTGGGCAGATTGCCTGGATCTATATTGTAGCGGGCACGGGCACGCAATTCCTCTGCCACCAGATTGCCAAGCGTCAACCTGGCCAGGTTTCGCCCCACCACCTCCGCATTTTTCAGTTCCTCCTTCGCTTCCATGCAGGCATCTGACCGCAAAAGAAAATTGACTGTTCCGGTCAGTTCCGGCAACTCTCCCGGGACTTCCAGATAATGCTCCTCAACATACGCATTATACCACGAATAGAAACTTTGAACATCCAAATTTTCGTTCCCGCTATTCTGTAAGACCAGACTGCCGGGCACAAATCCCTCAAACGTCAGACTTTCCAGACTCCAAAGTTTCTCCACCAAATAGTCGCCGCCGACCTTACAATCGTCCCCGACCGTCTCCAGATCCGCCTCATAGGGCAGATAGGCCGCCCTGCCGCGCCGCCCTGTGTATTCCAGTACATATTGTACTCTGGGTATTGAGGCCCTGGCAGAACTAGCAAGCCCGGCCAGCAACCATGTCCCTTCCCCACCGCCCATGCCATATCGGCGGCAGGCTCTCTCAAAGTCCTTCCCTCCCGCGTCCCAGGAGCCATCTTGATATTCTGTTCCATAATAACCCCGAAGATACAGATTATTGGCCGGCAATTGGCTGACCGTAATGGTCAACACCTCCTTCTGCGTATATTCGGGCTTCCGATTGTCCAGCCTTTCCTCTCTGTGGGACTTAAGCAGGGCCTGCCAGTCATACTCCCGGATTCCCCGCTCCATCCGGTGTTGAAAATCCTGTAGTCGATCATGTGTCAGAAGAATCCGGGATACAGGTTCTTCCAACAATACCGCGTTCACCGACAGCAGCAGAACCATCAGGCCCGCCAGCGCCAACGACGGAGCCGCCCGAAATCTTCTGTGACGGTCCAGATGCAGCCCCAGCACCCCCGCGACAAACAGGCAGACCATCCCACCTGCCCCGGGAGTCAGCCCCACCATCATCTCCGCCGCCAGCACGGCCACCGGCATAAGAAGCAGAACAGACCTCTTTCGCAGCATGGCGGAAAAAGTCTGTAAAAGGATCATTCCCACGGCAAGCAGCATCGCTTCGGCCAACTGCTCCTCCGCTCTGCCTCCCCGGAGTGCCTGCTCTATGCTCAGGGAAGTCAGATAATAACTGTTCCAGGCATCCAGATAACGCTGAACCAGCCCCGAACAGCCCCTGACCAGCTGCCAGACACATTCCCGGTAATAATGCCAGGCGCCAAGCAGAGCCATTGCCAGCAGCACCAGACTGCCCACCAGACGCAGCCTGTTCTTGCCCCTGTTATACAGCGTCTCATTCCAGACGAGAATCACTGGTATCAACAACACGGTCACCCAAAGATATCCAGGTCCGCCCTCCTTAAGCAGAGGCCCGAACCGGTCCTCGAAAATCCGCGCCGTAGCATAAAGAAGCAACAGACTCAGTGAAGCCGCATACAAAATGTACAGCGTCAGAAGCCCTCCTGACAGCCGCCCGTTCTGCGATTTTTCGGCATTCTGACTCTCCTGCCAGCTAACCCGGGGCCTTTTGCCCATCCTATCACTCTCCTGTTTTAGTTCCACATATTCCCTACAGCGTCAACTCTACTCCCCCCAGTTCCCTCTCCAGGGAGGAGGACTTAAAGCGCAGCGTCTCCCGGTCGTCCATTCGAAAGCAGGGACCTGCTCCCACATAAATCCGGTGCAGCACCGGTTCGCCACTGTATTTTTCCCGGTATCGCGCCACTATGTCCGTTTTTCCTTTGGCGCCCCCTTCCCGCAGAAGCCGCAGCTGGGCCTCATAAAAACTTTCCTCATTGTCTACCCGCACCCGCACGATATCCTGTAGGCCATCGTTATACCAGGCCACATAATGAGGACACTCCCGGTCCATCAGACAGAAGGACAGACTGGCGACACACTGTAGCATCGCCTCTCCCCCGACGGCCACCGACTCCACCAGCACTGACACCGCGCAGCCCTTGGGCATACTGTTTTCCCTGACAATCAGTTCACCCTCCTTGGCACTGAGCTTCCAGTGAATGTTCCTCAGTTCGTCTCCATCCCGAAAAGGACGCAGCTGCAAGGTCTCACTTGCATCCGTGCCGCTTCGCACAGAGTCATACATTTCCGCTTCTCCTACAAAACCGCGTACAGCCTCAGAAAGAGAAATCCCCATAGGATAGATTCTGGGAAGCACCCCCAGTGAAGCCCTCTCCCCTCTGACTGCTCTGCGCTGTTCCAGGCAGAACAATCCCGTCAAATCATAGACTCTCACCCGTCGCAGCAAAATTTCATAGCTGCCCGGCTCCGCGATGGACAGGAAGCAGTCCGCCGACTCCAAACCACTCTCCATCCGCAGCCACTTATGCCTTGTGGCGGAGCGCAGATCTTTCCGAACCACTGCCACCTGTACCCTTATAATACCGCAACAGCCCCGATATCGGCGCTTTACCCGGAGCCGAATATGGACCGACTCCCCCTGATCCGCCATGACGGGCGGCATGTCCAGTGTAATCCTTACACTTTCCATTTCATACAGAATATAGAAAAAGGAAAGCGCCATCAGAAACATATGGGTACAGCCAAGCAGCGCGATGGAACTGTTCTCGTATAAAGACGCAATATATAATCCCCCTGCCGCCCCCAGCAGCCCCAAAAGAAAACGAATCATCATTCCCCCTGATTCTTCCTATAAGATACCGGCTGTTTCTCCTGTAGCAGAATATGTTCCAGCACGGTTTCCGCCGTCACATGGGCCACGCGGGCCCTGGTCCCCAGTTGGAGCCGATGCCCCGCCACATCCGGAAATATTGCCGCCACGTCCTCCGGAATCACATAATTCCTGCCCTGTATAAAAGCCCTGGCCCTGACCATACGAGTACAGGCGATGGTTCCTCTGGGACTGACCCCAAGTTCCACATAACTGTTCTGACGGGTAGCCTCCACCAGACGCACAATATATTTATAGATATTGTCGTGGATAAATACCCGCTCTACCAGACTCTGCAATGCCAGCAAATCCTCGGCTGAAAGCACCCGCGAAGTCTCCTTTAAACGGTCGCGCTGACTCCTGCCCTTGGCGATCTCAATTTCGTCTATCAGATCCGGATAGCCCATGCGCATACTGATCATAAAGCGGTCCAGCTGGGAGTCCGGCAGCAACTGTGTGCCCGCGCTGCCCTTGGGATTCTGGGTTGCCATCACAATAAACGGCGCAGGCACCGGATGACTCTCGCCGTCTACGGTGACACAGCCCTCCTCCATGACCTCCAGCAGCGCCGACTGTGTCTTGGGAGAGGTTCGGTTAATCTCATCCGCCAGAAAAAGATTACACATAACGGGGCCGGGATGATAGGAAAAAGTACCCAAGTCCTTGTTGTACATGGAAAAACCCAGTATATCAGAGGGCTGTACATCCGGCGTAAACTGTACTCTGTGGTTTTCCAGCGCCAGAGCATGGGAGAAAGCTACCGCCAGGGTAGTCTTGCCCACCCCCGGCACATCCTCGATCAAAATATGCCCCCCGGCCAATATGGCGGAAAATGCCTTTTCCACACAGTCGTCCTTACCTCTTACCACATTCCTTACTTCCCGCAGCACCGCCTGCACTTTGTCATATGCCATTCTCACCTGGCAGTTATGCTCTTTTCTGATTCCGTCCATCTTTTCTCTCCGCATATCGCTTCTTCCGTCATAGTATGCCACAATTTCATTCTCTGTATAAAACATATCTCCGGTTCCCCGGTCCACAAGCCTCGGTCAGGGATCAGAACTTTTCCGGGTATGCTGTGGTATAAAGAGCAAAAAAGAGGATATCCCCAGGCAGGAGACTCCCCCTCTTTCACACTTTCGGCATTACTTATTTTCCATATGATCGTAGGATATCTTTAAGTCCTCAAATGCCTTGCGCTCTATGCGAAAACACTCCAGCAACCTGGGGTTGAACTTTCCGCACTCCCCCTCTGTTATCATGCGGAACGCCTCCTCCTTGGGAAACGCGTCCTTATAGACCCGCTCGTTGACCAGCGCGTCGTATACATCCGCAATGGAAACGATCTGGGCGGCAATGGGGATCTCGTCTCCCACCAGTCCGTCCGGATATCCCCGCCCGTCAAACTTCTCATGATGATGACGGCAAATCTGATAACTGATCTTACCGTACTCATCGTCCCAGGCGTTCCGGATATTCTGCAAAATTTCGCCCCCTCTGGTAGTATGGGTCTTCATGCAGGCAAACTCTTCGTTGGTGAGTTTGCCCGGCTTTAACAGAATATTGTCGGGAATGGCTATTTTACCCACATCATGCAGTGCGCTGGCCGAGACAATCACATCAATCTTATCCTGATCAAGCCCATACTCCGGATACTCCTTGGCCAGGCGCTCTGCCAGTATACGGGTATATCCCTTGACGCGGTTAATATGCTCGCCGCTCTCAAAATCACGGTACTCCACCACCGTACCCAGAATTTCTATAATGTTTGTGTTGCTCTTTTTCAGCTTGTCGGCCTGAAACCGCAACAGTTCATTCTGTTCCCGCAGGGTCCTGGTCTGCTCATGCACCTTGTCTTCCAGATTCCGCTGATAGTGGAACAGGTTCACCACATTGCCCACTCTCTTTTTCACGAGAGCATTGTCAAAGGGCTTGCGGATAAAATCGGAAATGTGATAGTCAAAACATTTCCTCTCCGCCTTGACAGAGGTCTCGCCGCTGATGATCAACACCGGGACCTTATCAAACCATCCCTTCTCCTTCATCACCTCCAGCACCGCAAATCCGTCCATCTCAGGCATCATCAGATCCAGCAGCACCACTGCCAGTTCCTCATGCCTCTCCTCAATAATCCGCAAGGCCTTGCAGCCATCCTCCGCTGTCTCCACCGGATATTCTTCACTGAGAATTTCTCTCAGAATCTCCCGGTTGATCTCCATATCGTCCACTACTAAAACCGTATTGCCCATATTGCGTTTTTAATCCTTCCTTATTAAAATTCCGTCTCTGCACTACAGGACCTTCCTACGGAAAAATACGCAGCTGTAAAGGGCGCATCCGCAGATTATCCTGACTCCTTACATTCCGAGACTGTTTTTCTTATTTTGCGTTCCGCCCCCGTGCTACAGAGCCCGCCTGGGGGAAATTTCTCAGCTGCGAGGGCGCATCCGCCAAAGTTTCCCGCCCCCTTACATATCAGCCCTCCGACGCCTGCAATTGTCTGATAGCGGCCAGTGTCGCGTCGTAATCCTCCAATACCACGGCCAGCAAGGGCTCTACTCTGTCGGTATTGCAACCCCCTCTGAGTTCCTCACACAATTCGGAACTGGATGCTCCCAGCTTCGTAATACTCAGATTCGCGCATACCCCTTTTAAATTATGTGCCATGCGGAAGGCCGTTTCATAATCTTTTGCCGCCAGGGAAGACTTCAAATCTTCCATATCTTTGGCATCCGCAAACTTATACAAAAATTTCTTGACCAGCTTCTCCATCATCAGGCGTCCCAGCACATCCTCATAGTCCGCCCCCATCAATTCATAGCATTCCTTCGTCGTCATATGACCTCCCCTTCTACCCACTTTAGACCCACTGGTCTGTAATATTCGTCTGATATGGCACCGCCTATATTTTACAATATTCTATTTGAAATGTCCACAGTCTTTTTTTAGAGAACCAGGGACTGGGGGATCTGTTCCCGATATCTCCCCGGTGAAACTCCAAAGGCTTTCTTGAAATTTCTCAGAAAGGAGGAATAGTCCGTAAATCCCGCATTCTGCCAGGCTTCGGTCAGACTCCTTCCCTGTACCAGTTCCTCGCTGGCATGAATCAGACGTTTGTTCAACACGAAATTATGGACCGTCATTCCCGTCTGCTCTTTGAACTTACGCAGGAAATGGTACTTGCTCATGTGTACATGGTCCGCCAGTTCCTCCACGGTAATCCCCCTGGTGATATGTCTGTCAATATAGTCGGCCACCTGCTCCACCATGGGATGAAATACCATGTCTTCCCGTGAAAAACCATACTCCCGCCGGGGACACAACACGTTCAAATAACCGAAAAACAGGGTCAGATACCCCCGGTCCAGCACCTGTTTGGCCCTCTGTGAGGGCACATCCGGCAGCTCCGCCATCACCAGTTTCAACAGGTAACCTCTCAGCATCTCTTCATAATAGATGGGAAAATGATAGGCGCAGGAGCCCCGTCCGCGAAAACAGGCGCTCAGATCCAGCCCCTCGCCGGATAGGTTTTGCAACATCTCTCTGGTGACCCATAATATAATGCGTCTGGAGGAATCATGCTTCTTTTCAACAAAGTGGTATTTGTGCATTATATTGCAGTCAATCAGCAGAAAATCTCCTTTTTTCATGTGATACGTCTGATTTTCCAACATGGAAGAATACTCTCCCGCCAACACATAGATAATTTCATAAAAGCTGTGATAATGAAAGGCCAGCGCTCCCAATGGCGCCCCCTGTTTCTCATAGACCTCATAGCCTTCCCGGATCATATACTGCCGCTCATCCGTAGCTTCCAACTGATGTCGTTTAAATTCCTGCATGCCCGTTCCCCCAATTATATCACCGCGCGACGTCTCTAAAGGGTAAAGTCCCCTCGACTCAATATTTTACATTTCCCCTCCGCGCCGCTCTCTGCCGGATACACTCTGCCAAAATGGATATATTATATCAAGCACACCTGCTCCAAAAGATTCTATCCCTATAATAGAGCAATTTTTACACTTTTTCAAGCAACTTATAGGCTTTTCTTACATTTCTTTGTATTCTATAATATAAATAGAATCTGTCATCAGGAGAGCAGCCGCCTGCGGAAGGCATATGCGCGCAAACGCCGGAAACATATGACTGCGCCGGAGCTGATCTGCCTGAAGAGGCAATCGCGAACTTTATGCAGCATACTCCCGGGCAGCAGGCAGGGAATATGTAAAACTTTTTATCAGGAGGGCAACTATATGCAGATGACACTACGCTGGTATGGCAGCAAGTACGACACAGTAACTTTAAAGCAGATTCGTCAGATCCCCGGTGTAACCGGAGTAATCTCTACCCTCTACGGCACGGCTCCCGGGGAAGCCTGGGAGATGGAGGACATCCTGGCTCTGAAAAAGGAGATCGAGGACGCAGGGCTTACTCTGGCCGGCATCGAGAGTGTGAATATCCACGACGCCATCAAGGTGGGCACGCCGGAAAGGGAGCAGTATATCGACAATTATATTACCACATTGGAGAGGCTGGGACAGGCGGACATCCATATGGTGTGTTACAATTTCATGCCTGTCTTTGACTGGACCCGAACGGAACTGGCCCGGATGCGTCCCGACGGCTCTACCGTACTGGCTTACACCCAGGAGGCAGTGGACGCTCTGGACCCTGAAAAAATGTTTGAGTCCATCGCAGGAGATACCAACGGTTCTGTTATGCCAGGCTGGGAGCCGGAGCGCATGGCGCACATCAAGGATTTGTTCGAGATGTACAAAGATGTGGACGACGAGAAACTTTTTTCCAATCTGAAATATTTCCTGGAGCGCATTATGCCCACCTGTGACAAATACAACATTCATATGGCCATCCATCCGGACGACCCTGCCTGGAGTGTATTTGGCCTGCCCCGCATTATCATCAACAAAACCAACATCCTGCGGATGATGCAGATGGTGGATAACCCTCACAACGGCGTAACTTTCTGCTCCGGTTCTTACGGTACCAACCTGGAGAACGACCTGCCGGATATGATCCGCTCCCTGAAGGGCCGCATACACTTCGCCCATGTGCGTAACCTGAAATTCAATTCCCCCACTGATTTTGAAGAATCCGCCCATCTGTCCAGCGACGGCACTTTCGACATGTACGAGATTATGCTGGCGCTGTATGATATCGGCTTTACGGGGCCCATCCGTCCTGACCACGGGCGCATGATCTGGGATGAGGTGGCCATGCCCGGCTACGGCCTGTACGACAGGGCGCTGGGCGCCACATATCTGAACGGATTGTGGGAAGCTATCGAGAAGCAGCACCAAAAGTAAAATACCCCGGGTATGCAGGAAGTATCCTATGCTTCCGCATGGCAGGCGCAAATTGATACGACATAGTTCGCGAAAGTACACAGACGCGTATCCCCCTGTAGCGGCGGGATATGCATTGCGGGGCCCAACTCCCCGCAGGAGTGTGCAACCCTATAGAAAAGAGGTAAAAATGGAACTCACAAGAAAGAGCATACAGGAGCAGCGGGAGGCTTTCCTCCAGGCCGGCTACCGCCTCCCGGAATTTGATTATGACAAGGTTAAGGCCGCAACAGAGGCCGCCCCTGCCTGGATACACTTCGGGGCAGGCAATATCTTCCGGGCCTTCCAGTGTAACGTGCTGCAGAATCTGTTAAATCAGGGCATAGTGGATACCGGGCTTATCGCCGTGGAAGGTTTTGACTACGAAATCATTGAGAAAATGTACTGGCCCCACGACAACCTTTCCATCCTGGCCACCCTGAAAGCGGACAACACTGTGGAAAAGACCATAGTGGGCAGCATAACCGAGTCCCTGATACTGGACAGTGCCAACCCGTCCCAGTATGACCGTTTGAAGCAGATCTTTGCCGCCCCCTCCCTGCAAATGGCCAGTTTTACCATCACGGAGAAAGGCTATGCTCTGACAGATGCCAGAGGGAACGTACTGCCCGCCATTTCGGCGGATTATAACAACGGCCCGGGAATCAACGGTTCCCCCGCCCCGAACAGCTATTTGGGCAAGGTGGTGTCGCTGCTCTATCACCGCTATGTAAGCGGCAAAAAACCCATCGCCATGGTCAGCATGGACAATTGCTCCCACAATGGGGATAAATTGGCCGCTGCCGTATGGGCCTTTGCCGACGCCTGGTGCGAAAACGGGCTGGCGGAGGCAGGTTTTGCCGCCTATGTGAGGGACCCTCAGGCCGTTTCCTATCCCTGGTCCATGATCGACAAAATCACTCCCAGACCCGACGCCAAAATGGAAGCCCTGTTAAACCGGGACGGCATTGCGGGACTGGACGCCGCCGTCACAAGCAAAAACACTTATGTGGCCCCTTTTGTGAACGCGGAGGAATGCGAGTATCTGGTGATTGAGGACCGTTTTCCCAACGGTAGACCCGCCCTGGAAAAAGGCGGCGTAATCTTCACCGAGCGGGAAACCGTAGATAAGGTGGAGAAAATGAAAGTCTGTACCTGTTTAAATCCTCTGCACACTACCCTGGCGATTTACGGCTGTCTGCTGGGCTACACCTTGGTGTCCGAGGAGATGAAAAACCCGCTGCTTAAACGCTTTGTAGAAATCATCGGCTATCGGGAGGGACTGCCAGTAGTGGTAAATCCCGGCATTCTGGACCCCAGAGAGTTCATTGACACCGTAGTCAATGTACGCATCCCCAATCCCTTTATGCCCGACGCTCCCCAGCGCATTGCCACCGACACCTCCCAAAAACTGGCTATTCGTTTTGGTGAGACCATCAAGGCATATCAGAAGCGACCGGATCTGAACGTTGCAGACTTAAAGCTGATCCCCCTGGTATATGCGGGCTGGCTACGCTATCTAATGGCAGTAGATGATGCTGGCAATGCCTTTGTTCCCAGCAGCGATCCCCTGCTGGAAGCTGCCACGGCCTATGTAAAGGACTATAAGCTGGATGATACCCCCAAGGATTTATCCCGTTTAGATCCCCTGCTGTCCAACGAAAAGGTCTTTGGCGTGGATCTGACAGCGATCCACATGGCTGACCTGGTCAAAGACTATTTTGCCGAATTGTCCGCCGGTCCCGGCGCAGTGCAGGCGACCCTGGAAAAATATATAAAATAGTATGGTTTATATTGGGACAGATCCGCGGAATCCATGCGGAGCGTAGATTCCGCTGTCCAAAATTGAAGGCAGGAAATTCCATGCAATTTCCTGCCTTTCAGATTTATTTAAGATTCTTCCGCTGCAAAAAAGAATACGCCTATAGCCCCTGGACCGATGTGAGTCCCTATGGTGCCGCCTACGGAAGTAGCATCCAGATGATCCACATGCGTTTCCCATAATGCCCGGCTGTCCTCCACATATTTTTGCAGCATATGGTCATCCAGACCAGTGTAGCCTAAGTAATAGGGCATGGTGTAATCCACGCCCCCTGCTTTCTGAATCTCCTGTACCAGCAGATTATTGCCGTTACGGGACCCCCGGGCCTTCCCCACCATGACTACCTCGCCGTCCACTACGGAAATTACGGGCTTAATGGACAACATTCCCCCTACCATAGCCACAGACTTTGAAATTCGGCCTCCCTTTTTCAGGTATTCCAGCGTATCCAGCAGGGCCAGCAGGCGAATCCTCTTTCGGGCCTGCTTAAGTTGAGCCGCAATCTCCTCCGCCGTCTTCCCCTGATCTTTCAGCCGAAGGGCATAATCCACCAGACATCGCTCACCCAGTGTAGCGTTTAAGCTATCCACCACAAATACCTTGCCTTCATATTCCTCCGCCGCTACACAAGCGCTCTGATAAGTGCCGGAGAGTTTGCCGGATATGGTGACTACCACCACCTGTTCTCCCGCTGCCACTGCCTGCTCATAGACCTGTTCAAACTCATAGGGAGGAATTTGACTGGTCTTGGGTAATTCTTCCGACTCTATCAACAGTTCGTAAAACTGTCGGTGCGTCAGGCTCACTCCGTCCAGAAATTCCTTTTCCCCAAAATACACATGCATGGGGAGTATCGTCAGGTCATCCCGAAAGCCCTGGGGAATATCCGCTCCGGAATCCGTTACAATCCTTATGCTCATACGCATTCTCCTTTTATATGCCATATAATTTTGAAGTTCAAATATTTTGAGATTCAAATTTATAGAAGCATAGCACACTTGCTTATAGATGTCAAGCGGTACATCCTGCATCACGCAATAAACGCTTGCATTTTCGTTTGTGACTTTCTTCCAATCCTGTCTACAAAAATCGATCCAAAAAATCATTGCGGCGGTACAACTTTACGTCGTACCGCCTCACCATAAAATATGCCTCACCTGATAAATTTTTATGATATATACGAACCTGATATTCCTATGAAATCCTTACAGGTACTCCCGAAGATCCTTGACCAGCGACTCCTCCGCGCGGATGATCTTTTCTGTCAATTTCTTACAGTCCTCGTCGGCCGCCGGGTACTGGTGCAGATATTTGTACAGAAACTTTACCCCCATGTTGCAGCCGTCCGTCACCAAATCAGCCACCACCCGGTCTGAGTCATCGCCTACCAGTTTCATGTTCGTCTTCATCCAGGACATCATCTTGGCCATGGTTCCCGGCTCCTTGCCGTCGTCCTGACATTTCATCAGGTACTGATGGGTCTCGCTTCCCAGCCTGGAATGTGTCTCCTTGCTCTGGATCAGCAGATTTTTCAGATTCTGGTCTCTCACATGATCCATCACGTCATCCAGAGAGGAAATGCCCATTTTGACTCCCGCATTACACTCCCTGAGCAGTTTGATCGTATCGTCCTCTATCATTTTTGTACACTCCTTTTCCTGGATTTGGATTCCGCCGCCTTTGAGGCACAGAATTGTATAGCAGGTAGTGTGTACCAAAAAACGAAGATTATGCGTTTGCGGAAAAAGTGACTGATAGTGCCCACCAAACAAGATTTAACCCTTATGTCCTGACCATCTTAATATATTTTCTCAGGGTATTCCAGAACGCCCTACGGAAAAGAATTTCCTTAAGCATCATTCTGTCTGCAATACTATATTTTTCATATTGTACGATTGAATTATCTTTTGAGCCTTTTCATATTTGTATTTCAGATACCACTCAAATCTCTGCTCATGTGTCGATATGAAAATCTGCGTATCCTGAAATTCAAATCGTAAAATATCCACCAGCCCTACCATATTTACATCATCAATTGTCTGAACAGGGTCATCGATCAGTAAAATGGGCAATGATTGCTGTTTTGCGTATACTTGATGCATACAGAGCAGAAAAGACAGGGAAACTGCCGCAAGCTGCCCTGAACTCATGTTGTATAGAATATCCTGATTATCCTCTTCCGAATGTGTCAGTTGGAAATTCCGCATGTTTTCATCTGTCTGTATGAAGATACTCTTTCCGCAAAATTTCTGCTGTAGGATTTTCGCGGTGTACACATGCAGTAAGGGCTCAATATCCTGAATAACCGTTTGTTTATAGTCTGTCACTCCCGTCTCTATTGCTTTTTTATACTCTGAAAGCAAATCATACATTTCCTGTAATTTTTTATGCCTTTTCTCTGTTTTTAAAAGCTCTCCTTTTTTAGTGAAAAGCAGATTTCTTTGAGAATTTAAAAAAAATTTCATAATATAGCTTCTCTTTGACTGTAACTTGAAGACTGTTTTTTCGCTGAACTTATCTTCGCTTCCATCATAATAATACGCAAAGTCTCTCCAGAAATCTCTTAAGTCCAATTGTTCTTGCATCTCATCTGGAATCGCCTTTAAGTTATTTTTTATTGTTTGAACCAAGTTCTCATAATCTCTGGCTGTTTTAGTCATATCTTCCTGATATTCCACGGGAAGACCACTATTTATTTTTTTGAGAAGCACCTCTATTTTATTCAGTTCTGCTTTATACTTTTTTATCTCCAGGCATTTTTTATAGATCGTCTCCGGCACCCAATCCTGCAAAATAGCTTGCGCCGATGCAGCAATTCCGTCTAAATATTTTTCATAGATATCGTCTTTTCGATTCTGTATTTCCGCTACGTTTCCATTACTTACAGAAAGCAATTTCTCTTTTTCCTCTGAAATATGCCGCTCCAATATCTCCCACTTGCCATAGACGTTTCCACAAAACGGACATTCCCCATCCGAAATCGCCTTCTGCTCCATCGCCTCCCTGGCCTGACGCAATAAGATCGTTCTGGTATTGCTGATCTCTGTAAGTACCTGGTCGATTGTTCCCTGAACCTGTTCCAATGTTCTCACCTGCTCAATATCCTTTTTGGCCAGTTCAATCATATCTTCCGTTAAAAGATTTTCACTGGCCACAAGCGTCCAATTCAGATTATAGATATCCCGCTTATCCAGACTCTGTTTGAGTAATTCCAACTGCTGCTGCCTTTGATACCTGTCTTCAAGTCTTGATCCATTCCGTAATAAGGGAAAAAAGCGAAACGCATACTCAAGCTCATTCTCCTCATATAAGATATTTTCTGTACCCTTAAAAGGCTTCAGTAATTCTCTGTACGGCTTATTCCAAATATATTTCTTACACGCTTCCTGATTTTTTGCATAGTAGTCCAGCCTTTCCAATATCTTAAACGCCTGGTCGAATTCCTCATCTTTAAGAAATGGTTTTTCTCTGTCCCAATTAAACTCTTTATTCGGGAATAGACACGCGTATTCAACCTTTGGCTGCTTTCCTTCATCCTGATCAGCTAAAGTATTATTCCATTTGCTCTCCAGATTTTTAATCTCTTCTTTTAAGCCGTTCTCCAGATTTTCAAACTTTTTCAGATATCCTACATTAATTTTTGTATTGGAATTTTGTATAAAACCTAAAATGGCATTTACCCTGTCCAGTTCTTTTTGCCGTTCCTCAGGCAGCTGAAACAGAAATCCCAGCGCCATCGACTTATCCTTTTTTGTCTCTTTCAAAAACTGTAAATGTTCATCCTGTGAGAGAAAACAACATTTGTCAAAGAAATCCTTTATACCATTTAAATTATGACATTTTAAAATATGAGTTCTTTCTTCCTCCTGTTTTATCTCCTCACCATTATAATAAAGCCTTAACTGAAATTTATCAAAGATCTTGTGGGGATTATTATCCTGAGAATCCTTATTTCCCTGAGTACACAAAGGTTTTTCATAAAAACGCTCCACCTTCAGTTCATTTCCACACTCTTCCAATATTACATTTACGTATGCTTCCTCAGAGGGATCCGCAATCAATATTTTTCTTTTAGGTTTTTCACTTTTGGATACTCCTAATTCTTTGTTATATGTTTTAATTCTTTTTATCTCACCGGTCAAAGCAAGTTCCAGCGCGTCAAAGATCGTTGTTTTTCCATATCCGTTAGGACCGTTTAGCAAAATCAGATCGGTCCTCGCAATATCCTGCATTTTGTCAAATTTTTCATCAAATAGTTTAAAATTCTTCATTTCAAGGCTTTTAATCCTCATGTTTCTGTTCCTCCTTTGGCATAACAGCCTCATTTGCCGGCTCTTTCACCAATGCGTCAAGGTACTCATATAAAGCATTTTCGTCCTGTAATATCCCTTCGAGTTCAACACATATTTTTTCTATAAATCCCAAATCTAACGCTTTTTCTGTCAGCCTGCCCTGAATGAAGGACTCCATGGATTGGTACTCTTTGCGGTTTCCTGGTTGATATCCGCCAAAACTGAGAAATGGAATCTTAATAAACAGGTTAACTAAAAAGTCATATTCTATATTCCCACTGTATGATTTTTTATAAGACTGGAAATTCTCTTCCGTGAAGTATTCCTGACAAAGGGACTCCAAGCAGCCTATATGTTCTTGTGAAAATATGTCCATCTTTTTTGTATATAAAAGTACATTCTTCTTAAAATAGTTCAAATCTTCCTCCACGAGGCATATGATTTTACCCAAATCACTGACTTTTCCAGATGCGTTTGTTTCATAATATGCATTCTCATCTACCTCCAGGCACAGAATACAGGTTATATTTTTATCCATATCTGAGCAATAACTTTCACTTCCTTTAATGGCCCGAAAAATATCTCCGGACTCTTCCTTTAGTTTCAGTAACTGCTCTCTGTCAGAGGGAAAATAGAACAAATAAAAAGATTGATACTTTTGCTCAACAAACAGAAAATTATACTCTTTATAAGAAAAATCCCAGCAGTTATCACCTGCAAATGATTTGATAAACTCTCGCATATCTTTCTCTCCTGTTCTTTTAGAAAATTCCCAGATTTATTGCAGCCTTCTCATCAATTCCTCAGCAGTAACAAATGCAGGTTTCTTTGGAGCGCAAATACTATCCCGGATAATGTCACTATTCTCCTTCGCCCTTTCGCTTAAATATTTCTCCTCTATATCACAAAAACTGCTATCCCATATCTCTTCCTCAGCTGAGTTCAATCGCTCCGTAATCAATTCGTCCGCCTCAAACACAGAGCTTACCATAGCAGTATTGTTATTGATTCCCTTTACAATATTTTCTATTGCAACATCAACATATCTGCTTGAAATCGCCGTCAAAAACGCATTTTTATTTACGTCATTTATCACTACTCTTGTTTTGTCCTTTTCCTGTCTGAAGAACTCTTCCGCACACTCCTTTAATACTAAAAAAACGGAATTTTGCAGTCCATCGCTGTTAAGCAACTTTCCTACACACATGCGATCCTCTATTCCCTTGTCGCAATCTGGATTATATCCAAAGCACATACTTATAAAGCTCTCTTCATCCAGATCCGTTATACTATATTCCGGATACAGCAGTCTACATTCATGATCGTTTTCCTCTTTGCATTTATATTTACAAATAACTCTGCAAAATTGGGACATCGCCTCGTCATATTTCCTTTTAAGCGCCATAATATTAGCCTCTTTTTCAATATACCGTACGTGGTTATCTAAAATCGCTATTACTTCTGCAAATGAAAATTCTTTTGCATATTCCTTATTTTTCTGCATTAAGCAATGTCTTTTTGAGATAAATTTTCTTATATAATCCAGCAGCTTATCCGCTATATATTCAAATTGTTCCAATGTCAATTGCTCAGGACTATGTGTAATTTCTTTGTACCGCATTACCTGTCTAACTATCTTTGCAAAAAGATTTTCTACATCACAGCCTCTTGTATTGTCATCATAAATATATATTCCTGCGTCTGCTCCCATACCTTCGACTGCCAATTCATTTTTCAGGTAGTTCCACAAACTTTCTATATTTTCTTTTAATATACTTACCTCTTGATCATTCTGAATACAACTCTTAATACTTTTTAGTATATCTGAATATTTTGACCTGTTAAGTCCTATAGGTTCCTCCCCAATCACAGCGCTCACTTTCTGTTGAAACTCCTTCTTGCCATTTTCCTCTATCTCCTGATCCTTGAGAGTCTCCAAATCATTATAAAATTCCAGAACCTTATTATTCCAATTTTGCAGGAACTGATTGATAATATTTTCCTCTTCAGTGATTTCACTGCTTGTATGCAAATATGCCTCCGGTATCCCCAGCCCCAATTCCTCCAGCTTACTTTTTTCTAACAACAATTGCACAAGCGGCTTTTTGTATGCCCCAATATTTTGTTCTCTCCTGTTTTTGACCTGATGTATTGAGACATAATGCTTTCCCTGTTCATCCTCGTTGAAAACAGCCACATCTTCCCAATTCTCCACTTCCAGCTTAAACGATGCGGCAATTTCCTGTACTTCCATAAAATACGGTGGCTCCAGCAGATCACAAATCTTCCGCACCGCTAAATAAACCGCCACATGGCCCTGATATATAAAACCACTCCATGTAGGTGTGGCATCATGCTCAAATTCTGACTTCATTCGCCGTTTCCTTTCCGTAACCTAGCCTGCTGAACTCACAGATGCTGTTTCTTGCAAGTCGGCTATATTTCAATCTACTTTTCTCTGATATCTACTCCATATTCTTTGTATCGGCATCTGTAAATCCAAATCCCTTATTATCCTATTTCTAGTGTACTGACCCATTTACATTTCGCCAAATAACTTGCCTGAATTTCCATTCGTTTCTTTTTCACACATTATTGTTTTAAATTATATCTGATAAAAGAAAAAAAGCAACACTCATTTTAGATATCTCTTAAAACTGAGTGTTACTCTCTTTTTTCTATACCTTTAGTAATCTCTTTACAGTAAATTAGGATCTGACATTCTGCCAAATTCCTTATTCTGCCCGCTCTCTGCTCCACATCCCAGGCCGCAGTCCAAATCTCTTCTCAGTCCCGTTCTTTCTTTACCAATATCTTTACCTCCTCCCCCTGTTCCGTCCGGGTCGCAAGGACACAGTCCGGCGCGGAGAACTCTGCCTGTTTGCCCAGAGTCTCCCGGCATATATACTCCACCCACTTTTCCGGCACGCTCCCTTCAAAGGCCAGCAGAACCGTGTCCGTGATCTCGCAGTCCATCTGCTTTCTGGCATCCTGAATATTTCTGACCATATCCCTTGCCAGCCCTTCCGCTTTCAGTTCCTCCGTGAGCGTCAGATCCAGCGACACCACAATTCCCCGGCTGCTGGCCACATGCTGACCGTCCCTGGCCAGAAAAGCCACAAGAATGATTTCTGCCGCAAATCTCTCCTCCCGCTCCCCCATCTGTAAAAGAACCTCTGTTCCCGTCATCCGGAACTTTCCGCTTTTGACAGCCTTGACGATCTCCGCAATCCTGTCGGGATACCTGCTGCGGATCTCGCTGAAATTGGGCGTGTATTTCACCTCCGCAATGTCCCCCACCCCGTCCGGAATCTCCACACTCTTCACATTCAGTTCCTCCGCGATCACATCCCGGAACTCCTCTATGACGCTGTTACGGGAGGAGTCCGGCAGCGCCACCCTAAGACTGGGCAAGGGCTGCCGGTTCTTCACCCGGTTTTTGCTGCGAATGGAGCGGGCCAGATAGATTACCTCCCGCACCAGGGCCACATCAGCCAGCAGTTTCCCGTCCTCGCAGACCTGCGGAATCTCCGGCCACCGTGCCAGATGTACGGATAGTTCCCCTGTCAGAATCTTATACATCTTTTCCGAGAGAATGGGCGCCACAGGGGCAAACATCTTGGTGGTACACACCAGAACATAGTACAGGGTATCATAAGCGCCTCGCTTATCCTGGGACATACCGCCGCTCCAAAAACGTCTTCTGGAACGCCGTATATACCAGTTGGTCAGTCCGTCCACCAAAGATACCAGATGCTCCACATACCTGTTCACCTGATAGGAATCCATATGGACCGTGATCTGCCGCCAGGTCTCATATAATTTGGCCAACATCCATCTGTCCAGCTGATTTTCCGGCAGAAGCGCCTCCCGTCCCTCCGGCATAACGCCTTCCCGTTCCCCCTGTCGGGTCTCTGACACGAACCCCTCTCTATTCTCCAACCTATTCTCCGTCAAGTCGCGGCCTTGTCCCTCCGGCCTGAAACCGTCGATATTTGCATAGGAGATATAAAAATTGCAGGCGTTCCAGTAGGGCAGAATTATCTGCTGACACGCGTCCTGAATGCCCGTCTCATCAAAGAGCAAGTCTCCGATCAGCATGGCGTTTGTCTGATACAAATAGAGCCGGAAAGCATCCGTCCCGTACTGCCGCATCAGCAGCATGGGGTCCGTGTAGTTTTTGGAGGATTTGGCCAGTTTTTTCCCGTCTTTTGCCAGAACCATTCCGTGGACTATACAGTTTTGAAATGCGGGCTTATCAAAAAGCGCCACAGATAATACATGCAGATAATAAAACCAGCAGCGGATCTGTCCCGTATATTCCACAATGAAATCGCTGGGAAAATGGGACTCAAACCATTCCTTGTTCTCAAAGGGATAGTGCTTCTGGGCAAAGGGAACGGAACCGCTCTCAAACCAGCAGTCCAGAACCTCCGGCACCCGGCGCATGGTCTTTCCGCAGCATTGACACGGAAAAGTTACCTGGTCCATATACTGCCGATGCAAATTGGTCAGGCGCACACCGCTGGCTTTATATATTTCCTCCACACTGCCCAGCACCACCCTCTCGCCGCACTCTTCGCATTCCCAGATCGGAATGGGGGTGCTCCAGTACCGGTTTCTGGAGATATTCCAGTCTCTGGCTCCTGCCAGCCAATTGCCAAAACGCCCATGCTTTACGGTTTCCGGCACCCAGTTGATATCTTCATTGAGCTGCGTCAGGCGGTCCTTGATTTTACCGATGTCGAAATACCAGGCCTCCATGGCCTTGTAGATCAGAGGCTGCTTACATCGCCAGCAATGAGGATAATTGTGCAGGATGGTTCCATCTGCCACCGCCTTGCCGCTGTCATAGAGATACCGGATAATCGCGGAGTTCATCTCCATGACATTTTTTTCTCCGGCAGGGTCGTAAAAGTCGGTAATATCCGCAGTGAAATGCCCTCTCTCATCCACGGGGTTCACCAGGGGAATCCGATTATTCCTGCAAGTCCAATAATCATCTTCACCGAATGCGGGCGCCGTGTGGACAATTCCCACGCCCTCCTCCGAACCCACATATTCTGCGGAAACCACCCGGAAAGCCCCCTCTGCCTTCCTGTCTCCAAAATAATCAAACAGAGGCTCATAAGTCTTTCCCACCAGATCAGTACCCCTGCATTCTTTGACAATCACCGGCGATTTTCCAAAAACCTTTTCATAATTTGCCAGCGTATTTTTGCAGGCCACATAGACGCAGTCTCCCACCTCCACATAAGCATACGTCAGATCCTCCCCCACAGCCAGACACATATTGGAAGGCAGAGTCCATGGCGTGGTGGTCCAGGCCAGAAAGTACACCTGTTTTTCCGCCACAGCTTCCGGCGTCTTAAACCGGGCAATGATCCAGCGGTCCTGCCGGGGCCTTGTGGAATCGGATTCACGGGTGTCGGAGATGGACAGGGATGTCTCGCAGTGCATACAGTAGGGGGTGACACGGTAATCCCGGTAAATGTACCCCTTGTCATAGCACTGCTTAAACGCCCACATAACACTTTCCATGAAATCTCTGTCCATGGTCTTGTACGCCCCGTCATAATCCACCCAGCGGGCCATCTGTTCCACATATTCTCTCCAGGCCTCATTGTTGCCCGCAACGATCTCGTAACATTTCTCATTGAATTTGTGGATGCCCAGATTTCTTTCGATCTGGTTTTTATCCGTGATATGAAGCAGCGTCTCCGCCTGGTTTTCAATGGGCAGCCCGTGGCAGTCCCAGCCCCATACCCTGGGCACCCGGTACCCCCGCATAGTCCAGTATCTGGCGATCATGTCCTTGATAAAGGACACCAGAACGGTGCCGTGATGGGGCTTTCCGGTGGGAAACGGCGGTCCATCATAAAAAACCACCTCCTCTCCCGTCCGCTGCTCCACGGACTTTTCAAAAATCTTCTCCATTTTCCAGAAATCCAGCACTTCCTCCTGGATCAACGCCAGCTCCGGTTTGTTTGACAGTTCCTCATACTTCATGGTAAATCCTCCTCTACGCGCGAGACTCTGCCCGGACAGTGCGGTTTTCCTTCTTTGAATGCAAAAAAGCCCCCATCCATTCCAGGATGAGGGCTTGCGCTTCTCAATTTTTACACCACCTGCACGAACATACCAACATATGTCTTCCAAATAACGGTGGAATACCGGCACGGCCTACTTACACAGATATCACTTCCGACAAACCCTTCTTTAACGACATCCTTGTTTTCAGTCAGCAACTCCAGAGTGATTTTCGTAACTTACTTTCCTTGTCAGTTCTCAGCTGCCCTGACTCTCTGTAAATTCTGGTAAGTACTACTTGCCTCTTTCAACGTTTTTCTCATTTTATAGTATCTGTGGGGAAATTGTCAAGCTAAATCGGATTCTTTCCCTGCATTTGCTCATAAAAATGCAACTCTAATCCGATAATCTCAGCCATGGGGACAATCCTGCGTTCCCTGCTTTCCATACTTTTCTCTGCCCGTCCAACCGGCGTTTGTCCCTGCCGGGTTCCCGCTGTGGCCCACAGGAACGGGTAAAACGCCACGCCCTCGTCACATCCTAAATCGGCGAGATCTTCCCTCCAGTTTTCCCAGCGATAATCCATATAAAATGTATCCGTATCCCCATGCAGGCACCAGTACAGGAACTGGTTCAACTGTATTTCCAAATCTTCCAGACAGAGACAGTCCGGAGCAAAATATCCAATATGACCGTTTTCCAGACATATAAAGAAACCGCCCAAAACGTCCTCCGCTATCACCAAATCGTCGAATGGAAACAGCTTGTTTCTGGAAGAAAAGTCAATTGCCCCTGTTCCGTAGAAACGTATCCAGTTGTCTATTATGATCCCTCCCGTATTATCGAGAAGTCTCCCCAGAAGACTTGCCAGGTTAATCTTAAAATCTCTTATTTTTTCTCTTGCAGAGCCTTCGCCAGGCAAAATTGTTACTGCCTTTTTCGAACTTTGTATATCATTCAGTATTTTCTGAAAAAATTCATCCATCGCCATAAACCCTCTCCGATATCTCAAAACAGCATTTACCCGTCCGCCGCAAACGCTGTCCCATCACAACAAGCCGCCCTGTGCCCGCCCTGGAGCACATTACTGTTGTATTTATCTGAAATTGTTTATAGCCGGACGCGCCAGGGCGCGCATATTCCGGCAGATCTCACGAACCGCTGGACTTATAATGCCTCACCCCAAACCGCCACAGCCCATAGCAGGGCAACAAAAACAGCACCGCCAGCAATGGCAGAAAGATATAAACCGGACTGGCAGTCCGCCCCAGAATATATTGCAGCGGATAATATTGGATCAGGGCGTAGGGTACAATCACTGTCGCCAGCCGCAGAGCCCGCCTACCGTATATATCCAGCGGATATTTGCCGTACTCCCGGGCCCCGTCCGTCAACATATTCATAAACTCCAGCCCCTCCAGGGTAAAAAAGCAAAGCGCCGCATAAATCAAAAACAGTCCCGAAAACACCGCCATACCTCCCACCAGCATAAACAGAACCGCGCATACTTTTCCCGCCGTCCATTGAATACCCGCCGTACAAACCGCATAAATCAGGATAACCACAGCCTGTAGCATCCGGCCCAGCCGGGTCAGTTCAAACCTGCTGCCCAGCACCTGCAAAATCTCTCCCTGTGGCCGCACCAGCACCCTGTCAAACTCACCGCTCCTGACCAGGCCGGAAAAGGTATCAAACCCTCTGGCCCACATCTCCGCCAATGAGAACTCCATGAGTACTATAGCGTAACAAAGCAGCACCTCACTGTAGTTGTATCCCCTGACCTGGTGAAACCTCTGAAACAGAAAATAGATGCCCAGAAACACATTAAAGGAAACCAGAAACTGCCCCAGAGCCGTGAGCAGGAAAGACGCTTTGTACTGCATCATCCCCCGAATCACAATGGATATATAATGTCCGTACAGCCGCAATTTTCTTCTCATAAATACTCCCGCCTGCCCGCTTCAGCGGGCACTCTTATCAAGACCGTGAAATTTTTTCACATACTCCCGCCTGCCCGCTTTAGCGGGCACTCTTATCAAGACCGTGAAATTTTTTTCACACACTCCCGCCTGCCCGATATTTATGTCAGTTCCTACCCTCCCTGCACCGTCACTCTTTTCTCCGCCCTTCGGCACAGGCTTCGCCCCGCCGCCACCATCGCGGCCAGCCAGAACACCTGTAAGCAGACCGCCCGCAACATCTCTTCCCCGGACATACTGCCGCTGTATACCCATAGAGGCACATTCTGCATAGCCGCAAAGGGCAGCAGCTCCAGAATATACCGTATTTTTTCCGGGAAAAAAGGCAACGGTATCACGGCTCCGGCAAAAAACTCCACTACCGAGACGCAAAAAATCCGAACCCCCTCCGGGGAAATGGTATAAAAAGTCGTAACATACACCAACATGGTAAACGCCACTATGACCAGAAGTCCCAGCACCAGCGCCAGCAGAAACACTCCCCCATGCAGCAGACTGGCGGGAAGTCGTAACCCATAGGGAGAAGGCAGCAGCGCCGCCACCGCAAGAATCGGAACACAGCGCAGCAGAGCCTTGGAGGCGCGGTTTGCCACCGACCGGGAAAACCACATCTGATAGATACTCACAGGCCGGCACAGCTCATAGGCGATATTGCCGTTTCGAATGGTATCAAAAATCTCCCCTTCCATGATCCAGGCTCCGAACACCGCAAGAAAGGCCTGTTGTAACCAGATATAAGTCACCACCGCCTCAAAACGCATGGGAAAAGCCGACGCATCCGCCTCGTAAAATGCCCGATACACCAGAATCTCCATGATGCCCCAGAAAAACTGGGTGACTATTCCCGCCGCAGCGGCTGTCCGGTACTGTAGCCCCATGAAAAACCGCAGACGGAAAAACGAATAATATTTTTTCATAGCTCTCTCCTGCTCTCATATCTCATAGCTGCGGTACAACTGGGCCACTTCCTCGTCAATATTCTCTCCACCCCGCCGAATATCTTCCAGTGTGCCGTCCAGCAGAATCTGTCCTTTTCCGATCAAAATGATCCTTCTGGTCAGGGCCTCTATATCCTGCATGTCATGTGTTGTCAGAATCACGGTAGTTCCATGATTCTGATTCTGCTTCCTGATAAAATCCCGCACTGCCAGCTTGGACACCGCATCCAATCCGATAGTGGGCTCGTCCAAAAACAAAATCCTGGGACTGTGCAGCAGGGAACCCGCAATCTCGCAACGCATACGCTGCCCGAGGGACAACTGCCGAGCCGGGGTGCGCAGCAGTTCCCCCAGATTCAATAATTCGCTCAATTCGCTTAAATTGGACCGATATACCTGGTCCGGGATCGTATAAATGTCTTTTAAGAGTTCATAGGAATCTATGACCGGAACATCCCACCACAGCTGTGTGCGCTGTCCGAATACCACACCGATCTGACGAACGTGCTCGATTCGATTCTTCCAGGGCACCCTGCCGTCTATCAGACAGTTGCCGCTGTCGGGTGTCAATATTCCGCTTAGAATTTTGATCGTGGAGCTTTTCCCCGCTCCGTTCGGGCCGATATAACCTACCATCTCTCCGTCGGAAATGGTAAAACTTACGTCTCTGAGGGCGTGGATCTCCTCATACTCCCTGTGAAACAGGGCCTTTACGGCCTCGTGGAAGCCGCCGCTCCGCTTTGCAATCCTGTACGATTTGCATACGTTTTCCATCGTAATCATTGTTGCTTCCTCCTGGTAGTTATGTCTCCGCATCTTTCCAAGTAGTCTGGCCCCATCTCAACTGACAATGAAACCTATTTAGTTTTTTCCATCAATATCTCTGTTGACGCAGGGAATACAGTATAGCAAAAACTGCACATGTTGTCAATCCACAAGTTCCCTGCGTTTCCAAGTTAGCCGTCTGAATAGGTCACTTTTCCTTCCTCTTTGCAAAAATATTTCTTGACATATAAATAGAATTATGGTAGGTTATTAAAAAAGTTTAGGAGAACATGGAAATGCAGAACTTACATTTTACAATGAACTATATGTACATGTATTACAGACGTACTTAGAAGTAATTGTGTTTCGATTGGATGCACAGTTACGCAGGTAGGTCTGATATGTCTGTGCATATAAATCGGCAAATGTAAGTTGTCATTATGATAGAATGCTTGTAATAGCCGATAGTTTCAGAAGTGCACTGGACATATTGTATGTTTAGTGCTTTTTTGTTTGGAAAGGCGTTGTTTATGGAATTATCAAATGGGACAGAGGTTATTACTAAGCCTTATCGTGATGAAGATGTGGAGGAAATTATCAGGCTGATTCACAGAAATTTCAGGGAAGTCAATGTGAAAGATTATGGGCAGAGAACTATGGCTGCACTCTCTGCCAGACATGATGTGAATTGGTTCAAAGGTGTGGCTGAATATGCACATGTGTATGTATTTTGGAATAAAGATAAAATAGTGGGCGTCGGTTCCATATCAAGTTTTTGGGAAGTCTGACGGAAAGTATATTACTTACTATTTTTGTGCTGCCGGAATTTCAGGGGCAGGGGATCGGCCGCTATATCATTGATACACTTGAATCCGACGAATTGCTTTTAAGAGCGGAAAGAATAGAAATTCCCGCATCTATTACAGCGGTAGAGTTTTATCGGAAAAAGGGATATGAATATAAAAATGGAATAAAAGGGCTGGATAATGAGCAGCATTACCGGCTGGAAAAATTCAGAAACATTCACAATAGCAAACGGAGGAACGACGATAATGACAATTCGGATAATGGACATTGAAGACTATGAAAAAGTATATGATTTGTGGATACATACGGAAGGCATGGGGTTGAATACAACAGACGATTCAAAGGAAGGAATCGCCAAATATTTATTGCGGAATCCAAATACTTGCTTTGTTGCGGAAGATAACGGAAAACTCATAGGCGTCATTATGGGCGGACATGACGGGCGCAGAGGCTTTATCCATCACACAACGGTTAAGCAAGAATACAGAGGGCAGGGAATCGGGAAAAAGCTGGTTGATTCCGTAATGAAGGCTTTGGAAGCAGAGGGAATACACAAAGTGGCATTGGTGACATTTGAGAAAAATGTATCGGGTAATGCTTTTTGGGAAAAGGTCGAATTTACTGTAAGAGATGACTTAGTATATAGAAATAAAAATATACACCATCTCGAAAGGATTGATTTGGTTTAATACGGGGGCTGTATATGAAAATAACATTATTAAGGGCAACTATTGACGATGTAAAAGAACTACACGATATGCAGGTTGAATCTTTTAAAGAATTATTGGAGAAATATCAGGATTTTGACACCAGTCCTGCAAATGAAAACATGGAAAAAATAGAAGCACGCTTGAAACAGGACTTTACATTTTACTATTTTATTTGTATCGGACAGCAAAAAGTAGGAGCTATCCGCATTATTGACAAAAAGGAAAACGAAAAAAACAAAAGAATCTCCCCCTTATTTATACTGCCGGAATTTCAGGGAAAAGGCATTGCGCAGAAAGCCATCCGGCTGTGTGAAAAAATACATGGAAGCGAAAATTGGGAGCTGGACACAATTCTACAGGAGCCTAAAAACTGTCATCTGTATGAAAAAATGGGGTATCGACAGACAGGCAAAACAAAGGTCATTAACGAAAGACTTACATTAACATTTTATGAAAAGAAGGAGGCAGACATAACATGAATGTAATCATACTTGGTTCCGGAGGCTGTGGTCAGCACGCCAAGGGCATGTTGTAACTGTCGTGTATGTACAGAAGCGCGGCAGAAAGGATTTCCTTATGCAAGAACGGGGTGCAGTCTGTTTGTTGAAGATGTGAATGTACTGATTGATACGCCGGAAGATATGAACGCTTCATTGAATAATTCCGGCATACAAAAAGTCGAGCATATTTTATACAGCCATTGCGATCCCGATCACACAATGGGAATGCGTGTGATTGAGCAATTGAAAATGGACTGGCTTGCCGATTCGCTGGGACAGAAACCGGATAATCCAATAGAAATTGCTTCTTTGCCTGCCATTCTTGAAGATATTAAAAAGCAAAGTACAAAATACGGTTCAGTTATTGCGTATTATGAGGCAAAAGGACTTGTATATACAAAGGAACTTCGTGTGTTCAAGAAAAACAATCTTTTGATTGAGCTGATTCCGGTAGATGAACAGGAACATGTGGCAATCTTTATTATTTCCTCTAACGGCAAAAAGATAATTTATGCCCCCTGTGATGTAAAGCCATTTCCAGAATCAGAGAAATTTCACGGTGCAGATGTTTTAATTATTGGCAATACAATTGTAGGTAATATATTAAAAGATGGCTTTATATTAAGCGAAGATAACCCACTGCGAAAAGAACTGTTTACTTTGGACGAAATTGATACAATACGAAAACAGTATGGAATCAAAGAAGTAATGATTACGCATTTAGAGGAAGACTGGGGAAAATCATATGATGATTATAGAAAGTTGGAGGAAGAATTAAACTTGATACGTTTTGCATATGACGGGTTAAAAATAAGGCTATAATCGAGACCCATAAAAGGAACGCTGAGAACGTGCAAAAACATAGTGTTTATACAGCTTCCCGGCGTTTCTTAATCTCTCAGCCGACCTGAAATCAGCTTGTACGGGAGGGAAAAATTCTACTTTTTCTATTTTGTTTCTACTTGCAAAAACCCCCTGTTTGTGATATCCTTTATAAAATCGCATTTTGTCAGATCCTAATAGATAATGATCTGAATCTCTATTTTACTTCTCTGTCTATTTCTGCTCTCTTTCACCCGGAGCAGGAATGCATGATGTGCAACTCCCGGCTACTCTGTAGCGTTTCTGGCGGAGATTTTTCCCATTTTCCATTAACTTACGGCTGCTCCTGTTTTGGTGGGCATTTTATGAGTCTGCGCCTGAATTTCGCGCCCTGTTGCATTCAAATCCAAATTTCCTAAGGGCGGCAGACACCTTGGAATTGTGAAAAGGTCAACATGGGGTTCCATAAGCTATGCCCGGCGCCGTTGGGACAGAAAGCCAGACATAAAGGGTGAAAAATATATAATACCTTGACAATTAAATAGACTTTACACTCTGGAAGTGGTATACTTCTTTATGGAGGAGGTACAAACACATGGACAGGGAAAGCATGGACATGTTTCAGAAAATACTGGAGCAACTTGGCAAGCTGGATACCAGGCTTGACAAGATGGATACCAGGCTTGACAAGATGGACGATCACCTGAAAATGATGGAAATCAGGCAAAATAAGATGCATGAACAATTAACAGAGTTACAGCTTACGCAAAAACTTTTTGAGCTGAACGCCAATAAAAAATTCGCAAGATTGCAAGATGGCATGGACACGGTGGAAGAGATTCTCAAAATGAATGCGTTGATACCGGGGATAGCCAAAGCAGCCATATAACCAGATATACCGACTAAAAGAGTGTAAGGTCTATTTAATTGTCAATGCCTTTACACTCTTTTACAGTACTCCGGAAAACCGGCGTTATCCAAAAACCGGCTCTGTTGATAAAGGACGGGACCGCCGTCTCCACAGCCCGCAGATTGGCTCCCGCCCCGCCCTTACCGGTACAGCACATAGTCCTGTACCTCATGCAAAAATCCACCCGCCGCCAGAGCATCCGCCGCCAGAACGGGGTATTCTTTCACAGATACACGTTTCTTTCCCGGAAATATCCTGCCGCTGCGAAACTCCTCCGCAAACAGGACCAAAATCTCCGACAATTCCTTTTCCCGCAAAATATCTCCCTGTGAACCGCCTTCCCGCTGCCCGTCTCCTCCTGAACTGCCTCCCTGTGAACCGCCTTCCCGCTGTCCGTCTCCTCCTAAACTGTCTCCCTGCGAACCGCCTTCCCCCAGTTCACCGCTTCGCCCCCTGGTATCCAATCTTTTCCCGCCCTGGCAATCTTCTGTCCCAAGGCAGCGCAGTACCTTGCCCTGCCGTTCAAACACCGCTACCGGCAGGCCTCCCTTAAAAGCCACCGCCGTCCCCGGCACATTGACGAAGCCGCGCCCCGGCTCATGGGCCACCAGCTTTCCCCAGGGCTGCATGGGATCGGCGGCATTCAGCCAGACCATCTCCGGTTGCGGATGCATCAGTCGAGCCGTGACACTCTCAAAATCCTGCCTGCGCAGAAACTGCGCCCCGGAAAGCCCTCTCACAAAATAGCCCCTGCGCACCTGTCCGGTGTACTCCCATACCCGCAGAAGTTTCAGCGCCTCCGGCCAGGACAGGCCCCATGCGGAGGCAGTCTCCCTGCACAGGATCAGATACCGGTCAAAGCATCTCTCCATCTGTTCCTGAATTGTCAGCGGGCGCAGGGGTCTCACCAGATCAAATCTGCCGGCCTGTAATACCTTCACTCTTGCTCCCACCCGCCGCCGGGCCGCAGCTTTCTCCGTCTTTTCCCGATTCAGCCACTGCCGCACCGGCACAAAGCTGTCCGCGCGAACCAATCCCTTTTCCATCAGGGAGAGCAGCGCGTCATGAGGGGATTCCCCCTCCAGCACATGACTGAGTGCCTGGGGAAAGCTGGCTCCCCGACGGGCCAGGGCCTCTGTCAGGCACTTCTCGCTGTGAGACAATTCCTCCCAGGGGATCTGCACTTCCCGCTCCCAGTCTATCTCCTCCGAGGCATCAAATACCAGCCTGCCGCCCTCCTCCATATGCCAGAAATATTCCCCTTGGGCCAGAAAGGCATCCAAATGCCCCTCTCTGTACCCCCGCACCCTGGCGCTCAGTATCAGTTCCTCCCACATAGCCGCAGGCAGAGCCATGCCCGCAAAAGAATGAATGGCATCCTGTAGAGCCTCCTGGGGTGGAGCAGAACGCTGTATGCGGGATAACAGCAGTGCCACATAGTTTTCCGGGGGACAGGTGGATATCTCCTCCCGGCGATTTTTCAGCGTGCGGATTCTGGCCCGCCTGTACAGCTGGGCATGGTAGTAAACGATTTTTGGACATTCCGCGAAATCCCCCTGCGGCGGTTCTTCCTGGGCCACCACTTCCTCTCTGCTCCTCAGTTCTTCCAGCACCTGTCGGGCTTCTTCCGCAGTCCACCCGTACCGCCGCGCCACCTGGTGCGCAGTGGCCCCGCCCCGATAGCGCAACATTCGGCGGACAATATCCGCCGCCGGACCGCCAAGGGCGCACGCAAGGGCCTCCTCATACAACTCCCGCTGTTCGACAGCAATCCAAAGCCCTTGTTCCAGATAGAGCGCCCGCTCCTCCCCCGCCAGTTTTTCCAGCCACTCCACGGGAACCTCCAGTTCCCCTGCCGCCAGATCTCCCTCGGTCATCAGCAGAGCGTGCAGCTGCTTATCGTCCTGGGGCAGTCCGCCCCCATACAACCGGCCTCCCTCCTGCACCCGGGCCAATTCCTCCGAATCCGGGCGCACCAGTTCCTTTTCCCGCCGCAGCAGTTCTTCCCGCTGCAAAGCTTCCTCCACGGCTCTGTGAATCCCTCTGGGCGTGGGAGCGTAATCGTACATCATCGCCGCCTCCTGGCTCCATTGCAGAGGCAGCGACATGGGAGAGGCCGTGTCCGTATAAACTTCCCGCACCCGGATCTCACCGGCCTGCATTTTTTCCAGAAGTTCCCGCAGTCCCGTCACATCCCACAGCTGGTTCATGCACTCCCGCCGGGTCTCCCGCATCAGGGGGTGATCCGGCTCTCCCGCCACCTGATCCAACATCTCCGCGCTGCGAAGCCGCTGCATCCACAGAGGTTGTCTGCCCTTCCCCCGCACCCCCATCATCAGCGCCCTACCGCAATTATAGCGGAATGCCATATTAAAAAGAGGAGTAGAGGGAAGTAGCGCCCCCAAAACCGCCTCCGCGGACTCCGGGTCCACCCGGTACAGCAATCCCTCCGGCATGGCTTCCTCCCCATAAGAATAGAGCAGAAATCCGTCTTCCTCATCCACACTGCCCACATTGACACCCATCTCCTGCTGGGCACGCCGGGCCGCCAGCAGGGCCAGTGGGCTATTGACCTGTCTCCCAAAGACGGAATGGACCATCAGCTGGCTGTGACCGGACTGATCCCTGAAATGCTCCAGCAGAATCGTCCGGTCATCGGGAAGACCGCCTGTAGCCTCCATCTGCCGCCGCAGATAAGCCTCTGCCAATCCCACCGCCGATTCGTCCAGTCCCAGCGCCTTAAGAGCTTCTCCCAGCGCTCCACGCTGCTCCGCCTCCCAAAGCCCCCGGAGGATTTTGCCAAAAGCCATTCCCGTCTCTCTGTTCCTGCCCTTTAATTCCCCATGCCAAAAAGGCAGTCTGGCTCCCTCCACCGGGGCCTGCACCACCGTCACCGTGTCCTTGTCAATCTCCGTCACCCGCCAGGCAAAAGCCCCCAGAAGGAAGCGGTCTCCTTTCTGGGTCTCATAGACAAATTCCTCATCTGCCTCTCCCACTTTTACACCATCCTGCGTGCGCACGGTGTAAAGACCCTTGTCAGGGATGGTTCCCCCCGCTGAGATTGCCAGCATCCTGCTGTAGCCGTCACCCTCCACTCTCCCATGGATGCGGTCATACAAAATCCGGGGTCTCACCGGAATATCCCGCCTGTGCTCATAATCCCCGGCCAGCATCTCCAGCACGGACTCCACATCCTTTCTGGTAATCTGCCGGAAAGGCCATGCTCTGGGAAGAATCTCCAGAACTTCCTCCACCTCATAGGACCGAAATGCCGCCATGGACACCAGATGCTGGGCCAGGATATCCAGACAGCCTTGGGGAGGATTCAGCCGTTCCACCCTGTTTTCACGGGCCAGCTGGGCCGTCATACCACAGAGCACACACTCTGCCGCCGTCCTGGGAAAGAGATACATAACGCTGGTGCGGGAGGGATTGTGTCCCGCCCGTCCCAGCCTCTGCAAAGTGCCGGAGACGGTACGGGGGCAGCCCACCTGTAGTACCTGATCAATTTCCCCCACGTCAATGCCCAGTTCCATGGAGGAAGTGGCGCACAAGAGCCGCAATCTCCCCTCCCGCAAAGCGCATTCTGTCTCCTGCCGCTGCTCCTTGGCCAGACTTCCGTGATGTACCCGGGCAAATTCCTCCCCGCCCAGAAGATTCACATAATAGGCCAGTTTTTCCGCATACCGCCTGCCCTCCACAAAGGCGATGACACTGCGGTTTCCCTGGCAGTATTGGTATACCAGCGCCGCCAATTCCTGCCATACCGGATCCCTGCGCTTTTTGCGCACATCCGCGTACGGTCCCAGAATCTCAAGCCGCACGCTCTTCCCCATGGCGGGCGCCGCCACCGTCACCGGCTCCGGAGCCAGGTACCGGGCTGCCTGTTCCAAAGGCGCGATGGTGGCGGACAGGCCGATGCGCTGCAAAGGCGCGCCGCACAGAGCGTCCAGCCTGGCCAGTGAGAGCATCAGATGTGCCCCCCGCTTGGTGTCAATGAGCGCATGGAGTTCGTCTATAATAACAGCCCTGGCAGTGCACAGCACGTTCTGCCCCGTCTTGCTGGTCAGCATCAGATACAGGGATTCTGGGGTGATAATCAGAATGTGGGGAGGCTTTTTCACCATCTGCTGCCGTTCCCTGGGGGTGGTATCCCCGGTGCGGACGGCAACAAAGAGCAGTCCCTCACCGCCGATTCCCTCCAAGGGTTTCCTTAAATTTTCACGGATATCCGCCGCCAGGGATTTCAGCGGGGACACATAGATCAGTTGTAATTCCCGGGGAAGATCTCCCGCCAGCGCCCGGGTTTTCAGCCTGTCCAGAAATACCAGAAAAGCCGACAGCGTTTTGCCTGTACCAGTGGGAGCGGACACCAGCACATGTCCCCCTGCGGCGATGGCAGGCCAGGAGGCCTCCTGCACCCGGGTGGGATTCCCCAGTTTTTCCCGAAACCACTGTGCTGTCTGGCTGCTGAATAATTGCAGGCAGTCTTTCATATTCTTCCCCTTTCTGTGCGGCCTGTGGAACAGTTCTGTCACATCACCACTTCCAACAGTAACTTCATTGCCGCTTTTTGTTGTTCTATCATAACACAAACCGACTGCGTGAGCAATCCAAACAATATAACCATACAGGCAGGTCCGGCTTGACTTTACCGGAAAATAATGTAAAAATAATACTCAAAATACTTATCATCATGGAGGTACGGATATATGAAAAAATTGTCTACAATAACTCTTACGATTTTCCTTTTAATCAGTGAACTCGTCTTCCCGGCGCGTATCTTTTGGGAAACTGGCATCACTGCGGCGGCAGCGGAAAACGCAGATATCAGTTTTCTCAGCGAAACAGCGGTGCCGGACAGCGGTGCCGTTGCGTGGCCAGGGCCAGAGGCATTTGACATGTTATCCTTTACTGAAAAGGACTTGGAATTTCCGTTCGGCTTTGCAGTGTCCGCTGAATACGATCTGAATATGGACGAACCTTTGGTAACCGCATCCATCAACTGTGGAAGCAATCTGACCTGGAGTTTGACAAACGGAACCCTGATTATCTCCGGGACGGGGGAAATGGACGATTATGCCGGTTCTTCCGCCCCCTGGGCCCCCAATAAATATTTGATCAATTCTGTTGTGGTTGAGAACGGCGTAACCAAAATTGGCGCACAGGCATTTGCCGACTGTGCTAATATAAGCAGTGTTCTCCTTCCGAATACACTCACAGCCATAGGCGAAGGAGCCTTTTATGGCTGTGCATCTCTAAAAAATATTACCCTGCCATCCGGCATACAAAATATTCCGGATGGTCTGTTTGCGAATTGCGTATCTCTCACGGAAATATCTATGCCAGGCGCTATCTCTGTTGGGACCTATGCTTTCCAGAATACAAAACCGACAAACTTTATAATAGGCAAAAACCTGACAAATATTGACAGTCTGGCTTTCTTTGGCGCGCTGATCGGCTCTTTCAGCGTAGAGCCGGAAAACAGTGTGTTTTCCGTTACTGACGGAGTACTCTTCTCTGACGGCGGGCAGACTCTTTTCGCGTATCCCGGAGGGAAATCCGGAACAACCTATATAATTCCATCCACGGTGAAAAAAGTGGGGGCGGGCGCTTTTATAAAAAACGCGCAATTGACACAAATTATTATTCCGGAAGGAGTTACAACTCTCGAGCGATCCTCTTTTCAGAATTGCACCGCACTGACTTCGGTTGTGATACCTGACAGCGTTACAAGTACAGATGATTTTACTTTCTTTGGATGCACCGGCCTGAAATCCGTAAAATTCGGCAACGGACTTAAGAGCACTTCCTATCAGATGTTTAGACAATGTAGCTCGCTGACCGAAGTAGATTTCGGCACAGTATTGGACAAACTTGACGCGCATACATTTGCGTATTGCAGCTCGCTGGCTGCTATAACTCTGCCCCCCAATATTAAGGAAATTGGAAACGGCGCTTTCGGGGAATGTTATTCCCTAAAAAGTTTTACCAGCAGCAGCCTGTCCGTCATCCCGTATCAGGCTTTCCTAAACGACAGATCCCTTGAAAGTCTTCATCTGAATGAGGGACTGATAACAATCCACAGATATGCCTTTGGGAACTGTACGAAACTAAGCGCCGTGACTCTTCCGGCTTCTGTAAATTTGGTGGCGTCTCACGCATTTGATACCACTGTGCTGCTCACAGCGAAAAACCCCAAACTGGGCGCTTTTGGCTCAAACGGACTACGTACATTGGAATACTTCTCTCTGTCCGGCAATTACAGCTACTCAAATGCTTTTGAAGTACTTACTATCGTCAATCAGAGAAGAAGAGAGGCGGGCGCTCCTGATCTGGTGATGAACTCGTCCCTTTTAGAGACAGCTATGCAGAGGGCCATGGAGTCTTCCGTATTGTTTTCTCATACACGTCCAGATGGTTCCTCCTGTATGGATCTCAATACTTTAATGTTTGGGGAAAACATAGCATATGGCAGTTCAACTCCCGAAAATGTGATGATCGCCTGGATGAACTCGGAAGGACATAAACAAAATATTTTAAACCCTAATTATACCACCATAGGCATCGGTTGTGTGGTGGTTGACGGCATTTATTATTGGGCACAGTGCTTTGGTAGTGGAAAAAACGAAACCAATTGCGGCATCCCTGCGGACAAAACAGCACTTCAACCCATACAGATCGCAACCGAAACCTTTGCGGAAGCATCTACATCTTCCGGCATTATTTGGGGGGATCAAGAAAGTTATACATATACCAGCAACCTGGTTCTGGGCACTTCATCTGTCAGTCCGGGGAGTCAGACAAGCGCCGCATTTTACCTAAAAAATCCCAGTCTCGATGTCAGCCATGTAATTGCTCCTGACTACCTGATCTGGAGTTGTTCCAATCCGGCCGTGGCAACCGTCAACAACGGTGTTGTAACGGTTTTAAACACAGGAACTGCCGAAATCTCAGCAACGATGGCCAACGGTTTTTATAAGGCCTCCGCCTCCCTCAGTATGGCCGCGTCAGTAGAGGAATTTGTCAAGCGTATGTATACGGTTGCGTTAAACAGACCAGCCGAACCCGAAGGGCTGCGAGATTGGACCCAGAGGTTACAGACATTCCAGGTGGATGGTGCGGGCATTGCTCACGGATTTATCATGAGTGATGAATTTACCAACCGCGGCCTGAGTAACAGCGAATATGTTGATGTACTTTATCGCACATTTTTTAACAGAGAGGCAGACGAAGGCGGACGAAATACCTGGTTATCCAGCCTGAGTATGGGAAATTCCAGACTATACGTACTGGCAGGCTTTGTAAACTCTGTAGAGTTTGACCGCCTATGCGGTTCCTATAATATTGTGCGGGGCAATCTGGACACTTCCGGCGAAATTGCAATTACGCCGAATATTCGCGACTATGTTCTCCGTATGTACACAAAAGCGCTGGGAAGAGACGGTGAGGAAGCAGGTGTGCAGGATTGGTCATGGCGTATTGCCTCCGGTACCATGAGCGCGGAAGATGTGGCTAAGAGTTTCTTCTTCTCAGAAGAATATATGAACAAGGGGCTAAACAATGAGGATTTTGTTGAAACCCTGTATCAGACATTTATGGACCGCCCCTCAGATGAAGCCGGGAAAACCGATTGGGTTGGACGATTGAACAATGGGATCAGCAGAGAAGAAGTGCTGGAGGGATTCTCCAGATCTGCGGAATTTTCCGAGATCCTGCAAGGATTTGGTCTATAAGTTAAAATAGGCCCTCTGGCTTCGGCCCTATATTTTATCTACTTAGATAAACTAATGAAGCAGGCTATCTCTTACAGGATATGCCTGCTTCATCTGTTTTCCTCCGCCTTTGCGTCTATGCATTTGAGGTATAGGCAGGAATGAATTATGCGTTATAATACATTAAATTTCCCGGGTTTGCACGTTCCGTCTTGTAGAACTCCCCCAAATCCGCTATAATGTTCACGGAACATACCCTGCAAGACAAAAAGCACAGGGGTATTCCCCATCCAAATACTGATTGGCGCATATCCTGCCTGCGATATGCGGAAAGAGGCAAAAACATGAAAATTCTGCTACAGAATCTGACTAAAAAATTTCCCGGCCGGGGCAAAAAATCCTCCAGTGAAGTCATCGCGGTAAACAATTTCACCTTTGAAATCCCCGATGGCAAACTGGTCGGCCTGCTTGGTCCCTCCGGCTGCGGTAAAAGCACGGCTCTGAACCTGATCTGCGGCCTGTTAAAGCCCACCGACGGAAAAATCTTTTTCGGGGAGGACGATGTGACAAACCTGCCCCCCGAACACAGAGGCGTGGGATTGGTATTCCAAAACTATGCCCTCTACCCCCACCTGACGGTGTTGAAAAATATCACCTTTCCACTGGAAAACCTACGGGGAGCGGATAAACTATCCAGAGAAGAGATGGAGAAGAGAGCTCTGGAAGCGGCAAAGCTGGTACAGTTAGAAGGCCTCATGGACAGAAAGCCCAGCGAACTCTCCGGGGGCCAACAGCAGCGGGTGGCCATCGCCCGGGCGCTGGTAAAATCCCCAAAAGTGCTGCTCCTGGATGAGCCCCTGTCCAATCTGGACGCCCGGCTGCGCCTACAGACCCGGGAGGAAATCCGGCGTATCCAGCGGCAGACCGGCGTCACCACCGTTTTTGTCACCCACGACCAGGAGGAGGCCATGAGCATCTCGGACATGATCGTGGTCATGAAAGAGGGGGTGGCGCAGCAGATTGGCAGACCCCAGGAAGTCTATGACGAGCCGGTAAACCTTTTCGTGGCCAAATTTCTGGGCACTCCGCCCATCAATATTTTTCGGGGACAAGTGTCTGGCGGACGACTCTATATAGGTGAAGAGGCTGTCCTTGCCCTGGAGGGCACGACGGACCGGGAAGTCACTGTGGGCATCCGCCCCGAGGGCTTTATCCCCCGGGAAGACGGCCCTCTGACCTGCCATATGACCCGGGTGGAAGTCATGGGCCGGGATATCAGTGTGGTATCCACCCACCCCTGCTCCGCTACTGTATCCATCCGCTCCATCATCAACGCGGAGAGTATGGTGGACCCCGACGCGCGGACCGTGCGCTTTTCCATAAAGCCCCACAAACTCTACCTCTTTGATTCCGAAACCGGGGAGAGAATCCCCTTTACCGCGCGAGTCTGTTAAGTCATCCGTCAAAGACCGGGCGCATAACGGTAACGGATATGTAGCCGACGCTCCCTACGGCAGAAATAAGGCGGCACAGCCAGACTATGGGCAATAGAAGGAGACCCAACTATGGACAATAAAAATTTAAAAGGGTGGCTCTACCTGCTGCCCGCTTTCCTGTTTCTGGGCATATTCATGATCTACCCGCTGATCGACGTGTTCGTGTATTCTTTTGAGGAGGGGTACAACTCCGCGTCCCAGACGTTTTCCGGCACGGGACTGTACAACTACTCCTATGTGCTCCACGACCCCTATTTTCTTCAGGCCGTACAAAACACACTGCTCCTGGTGGGAATCACCGTACCTCTCTCCACCGGGCTGGCGCTTCTGATCTCCGTAGCTTTAAGTTCCATAAAACCCCTGCGGAATCTGTTTCAGACGGTTTACTTCCTGCCCTATGTGACCAATACCCTGGCAGTGGGACTGGTATTTATGATCCTGTTTAAGAAGACTCCCTATTCTGACGGTCTGGTAAACCTGTTGATTCAAACCTTTGGCGGCGATTCCGTGGACTTCATCGGCGGTCCCTACTGGGCCAAGATGTTTGTGTTGTGCTTTTATACCGTCTGGGTGGTCATGCCCTTCAAAATTCTGATCCTCACCAGTGCCCTGGCCTCCGTCAGCCAGACCTACTACAATGCGGCCCGGGTGGACGGCACCCCCAGGTGGCGGATTTTTACAAGAATCACGCTTCCCATGATTTCTCCCATGGTCTTCTATCTGGTCATCACCGGCTTTATCGGTGCTTTCAAAGCCTACAGCGACGCGGTGGCCCTGTTCGGCACAGACTTAAACGCCTCGGAAATGAACACCATCGTGGGCTATGTCTACGACATGCTCTATGGGGACAGCGGTGGTTACCCTTCCTACGCGTCGGCGGCGGCCATTATACTGTTCGCCATCGTGCTGACCATCACCTGTATAAATCTGCTTGTGAGCAAAAAGCATGTACATTATTAGCGAGGAGGCCTACTATGAGCCAGAAAACAAATTATCAAAAGATAGAAAAACGTGCCCGGGCCGGCAAAATAATCTCTAACATCATCCTCTATACCCTGCTGACTCTGTGGGGACTCATTGTGCTGTTTCCTTTCTACTGGATGCTGCTGACCTCCGTGAAAAGCTACGGCTCCTACAACGCGGAGCATGTGCCCTCCTTTTTCACTCTGTCCCCCACCCTGCAAAACTATGTGGATGCTTTCACCACCGTTTCCCTGGGAAAATACCTGTTGAATACGCTGCTCTTTACTCTGTCTACCACCGCCATCATGTTGGCAGTGATTACGCTGGCGGCCTTTGCCTTTGCCCGGCTGGATTTCAGGGGAAAGCACCTGATGTTCACTATGTTTTTATCCCTGATGATGATTCCCAATGAGCTGGTGGTCATCACCAACTTTACCACCATCACCAACCTGGGAATGCGAAATACCTTTCTGGGACTGATTCTGCCGTCAGTGACTTCGGTATTCTATATCTACCTGTTGAAGGAGAACTTCGCCCAGATTCCGGATGAACTCTACTATGCTGCCAAGGTGGACGGCACCTCGGACCTGCGCTATCTGCGCCGGGTCATGATTCCCATCTGCAAGCCCACGCTGATCACCATCCTCATCCTGAAGATCATTGAGTGTTGGAACTCCTATGTATGGCCCCGGCTGATCACCGACAATCCCGACTACTATCTGGTCTCCAACGGCATCCAGGAAATCCGGGAAAACGGCTTTGGACGGGAAAATATTCCCGCCATGATGGCAGCCGTGGTGGTGATTTCCGTCCCCCTGATCGTGCTGTTTCTGATCTTTCGCAGAAAAGTCATGGCAGGAGTGGCCCGAGGGGGGACAAAGGGATAACTTACAACAATGCAGGCAAATTCAAATCTTGTTCCTGCGAAAGCGCGGGATTTGCGGGGAAGGGGTAATTATGAAGAAAAGAAACAGAAAATTGTGGTTTCGGCCGCTATCGGTACTCACTCTGCTGGCCATGCTGCTCTCTCTGGGCGGCTGCCACGGCTCCAGGGGGATGGAATCTTTTCAAATACCAGAGAGTTTCGATACCTCCCGAAATTTTGAAATCACCTTCTGGGCTAAGAACGACACCAACAAGACCCAGACCGACATCTACAGAAAGGCCATAGAGGACTTTCAGAAGCTGTACCCCAATATCTCCGTGAACCTGCGGCTGTATACGGACTACGGACGGATCTACAACGATGTGATCACCAATATCTCCACCGGCACTACACCCAATGTGTGCGTTACCTACCCGGACCATATCGCCACCTATCTGACCGGCGTCAACATCGTCGTGCCTTTGGACGGGCTTTTCGCGGACTCCCGATACGGGCTGGGCGGCAGCATGTTACGCTATGACGGTCCCTCCAGGGATGAGATCATTCCCCAATTTTTGGAGGAATGCGCTTTTAACGACCATTACTACGCCATCCCCTATATGCGTTCCACGGAAGCCTGTTATGTGAACAAAACCTATGTGGAAGCCCTGGGATATACTCTGCCGAAAGTGCTGACCTGGGACTATGTCTGGGAAGTGGCCGAAGCCGCTACTGCCAGAGACGACGACGGAACTTATCTGGTCAACGGGCAGAAAGTCATGATCCCCTTTATCTACAAATCCACAGACAACATGATGATTCAGATGCTGAAACAGAAGGGCGCTGGATATTCCAGCCCCCAGGGAGAGATTCTGATTTTCAACGACACCACCAGAGAACTCCTGTACACCGTGGCGGACCACGCCGGGACCGGTGCATTCTCCACCTTTAAAATCTCCAGCTACCCTGCCAACTTCCTGAATGCGGGCCAGTGCATTTTCGCCGTTGACTCCACCGCCGGAGCCACCTGGATGGGAACCCACGCGCCTCTGTCAGATATCAGCGAGGAAGCCCTGGTAGAGTTTGAGACGGAGGTATATCCCATTCCGCAGTTTGACCCGAAACATCCCCTGATGATTTCCCAGGGGCCCTCCGTCTGTGTCTTCAACAAACCGGATAACCAGGAAGTGCTGGCTTCCTGGCTCTTTGCCCAGTATCTCCTTACCAACGAGGTGCAGATTGCCTATGCGGAGACGGAAGGCTATGTGCCCGTCACTTCCATGGCCCGGGACAGCGCGCAGTATCAGGACTATTTAAGCCGCTGCGGCCAGGATAATGACACTTATTATGACATCAAAATCAAAGCCTCCCGGCTGCTGCTCACCCATGTGGAAGACACTTTTGTGACACCGGTGTTCAATGGTTCCACCTCTCTGCGGGACGCGGCGGGTCAGATGATCGAGAACGTGACCAAATCGGTCAATCGAAAAGAGACCATTGATGAAGCCTACATGGAAAAACTCTACCGGGATGTATCCTCTCTCTACCGCCTGCAAAGTACCATGCAGACCACTTCGGATAAAAGAGACCTAGGGGCACTGCCTCCCATGGCGGCGGCTCTGCTGTCCGGACTGGGAATCACATGGCTCATGATTGGTGCATATGTAGCGCGAAACGCTTTGAGAAACCGTAAAAAAAGGCAGAATCACCATTGATTTATCGGCATTTTGCGGTATAATAGCATTGGTTACTGTAAACCGGCAAAAGCGTGTCTGTAGATTCATTCCCCCATACGCACGCCCCCATGTGTGATGCGTATTTTGGAGAAAGCAGTATTTACACACGCTCTAAGCGCAGAAAAGAGGAGAGACTTATGAAAAAAAGTTTTATTGCAACTCTGGCACTGACTTTGGTGCTGGCACTGACCGGCTGCGGCAACGGAGATGCCGCTGATCCTGCCCAGGACGTAAAGTCCGAAGGCGTTATGACCTACGCCGAATACGAAGCCGCTGCCCTGGACACCCAGGTAGTGATCGAGGCTTATGTGCAGGCAAAGCAGTCCTGGTGGGAGAATCAGGCCACCGTATATGCCCAGGACAAAGAGGGGGCCTACTTCCTTTACAACATGGCCTGCTCCGAGGAAGATTACGCCAAACTGACCACTGGCACCAAAATCAAGGTGACAGGCTACAAGGCCGAGTGGTCCGGCGAGGTGGAGATCATTGACGCAACCTTTGAGATCATGGAAGGCAATTATGTGGCTTCCGCCCGGGACGTGACCTCTCTGCTGGGCACGGACGACCTGATCAAGCATCAGAACGAGTTCGTGAGTTTCAAGGGTATGACCGTAGAGGATGCAGGCAACGGCTCCGCTTTCATGTACAACTGGGACGGCTCCGGCGAAGAAGGCAGTGATTTGTACTTCAACGTCTCCTTAAACGGCAATACATACACCTTCACTGTAGAATCCTATCTGTGCGGTGCCGACACGGAAGTTTACCAGGCTGTTAAGGCTCTGGAGATCGGTCAGACCGTGGATATGGAGGGCTTCCTGTACTGGTACAACGGCGTCAACCCCCACATCACTTCTGTTACGGTAAAATAATCCCTGCACGGATAAACCATGGAATCCTCGCTCTGCGAGGATTCTATTATCATAAATAAAGGAACTCTGACAGTGCTTTTTTGCATGCTGTCAGAGTTCCTATTTTTTACCTATACTGTCCGCCCCCTGATCTCAATCCTGTCAGCTCCGGCGAAGCCTCCCGGCGGCTTTCCGCCTTCCCCTAAGCCACTCCTGAAATTGAGGCAAGGCCCCTCTTCCCAGCTCTGTCACAGGCTTCACCCACCTGCCGGAGGCCGTATACCTGGTCTCCACCAGCAGCCTGATAATCTCGTCCGTATACACAAAGGCGAACACTGCCAGAAAAGGGAGTTTTAACACCATGCCCGCAATCCAGGTGGCCGGCACGCTGATGATAAACAGGCAGCCCACCTCCAGCACTGTACCGAATACTGCCTCGCCGCCAGCCCGATAGGATTCGTTCATAATATAGTTGCAGGTTCGTATGGTACCAAATACCAGATAGATCAGCAGCATATATTTTCCATATTCCAAAGCCATGTCTCCCAATCCGAAAAGCCCCAGAATCGGGCGATTAAACAATGTGATAATACCCACCACGCCAAAGGTAACCATGGGGCAGAACAGGGAAGACTTGCGACAGTAATTATAGGCTCTGGGCAGATTTCCGGAGCCAACCTCCTTGCCGATGATTACGCTGGCCGCATTGGACAGTCCGCCGAAGAAAGCGTACACAAATCCCTCACAGACGCGAAATGCCGCCATAGCCGCAATGGCCGACTCATCCTGGTGTCCTATTACAATATTGATAATCATCTGCCCTACGCCATAAAGCATCTCATTGGCTAATATGGGAAGACATTTAGACAGATAAGATCCAAAAAATTCCTTCTGAAAACCAAACATTTCCCGCAGGCGTAGTCGTATCTCACACTTAGAGACCAGCAGAAAGATCACCAACAGGAGAAGATTTACGATCCCCGAGGCCAGCGTCCCCACGGCGGCCCCTGCCACCCCCATCCTGGGTGCGCCAAAGCGCCCATATATAAGCACGAAGTTCATCACGAAATTCACTGCCAGTGAGGCTATGGAACAGAACAGGGGTGCCTTCACCCGCTCCGTGGCACGCATGAAAAAACTTACCAGAACGGCAAACACCTGTAGCGGGTATGCAAAACCCACAATACGGATGTAGGGCGCTCCCATCTGTATGATATGCTCTTTATCCGTATAGATTCCCAGCATAAACTCCGGATTGGTGATGGCCATAACGGAAAACGCCGCCCCTACGACAGTCATAAAGAGAAACGTCACACCGAAGGTCTGATTAATCCCCCTCTCGTTTTTAGCTCCCCAATACTGGGCAAAAAACAGCATGGCTCCCCCCGCAAAGCCCCAATAGCAGGAAAAAAACAGGGAACTGATCTGAGAACAGATTCCCACCGCTGCCACCGCCAATTCTCCCATACTGCCGATCATAATCGTATCCACCATCCCGGCGGTGGTAGACAACAGATTCTGTAACGCCACCGGGAGCGCAATGGTCATCATCAGTTTCAGGAAAGACGACCAGGATATTTTTTCTTCTGACATAATACTCCCCTTCTCTCAATTCTGAAAATATTAAACATCGGAACACATTGAAGTAATAATTATAGCATGAACGGCATATATAATCTATTGTAAAATACAGTCTTTATGTGTTTTACCAGTTAATTTTTCCTTAATTCGTTGACTATTCGTAAGTCCGGTGGTATTATAGCAAAATAGTTGCTACATCCTGTTCCTTAATTTTTGCTGTTATTTGAGTGGTCTGTATTCCGGGAATACTTAAAGTGTTTTGCAAATAGAAAGACTATAATAATGAAGATAAAAAAAATTATTTTATGGACATTTTCCATTTTATTGGCCCTGGCATTAGCTGGCTTTTTGGCTTTTTTCATTATAACGCAATTGGGAAAATCTAATTTGTTAAAGAACGCGTCTACCGAAATGCCTCTCATTTTTTCTGAAACGGATCAGACGCCGCCATATGGGGAATGGGAGGAAGACTGGATTCGCTATCAGGGAAAGGTCTATGCTTACAATGAAAACATTCTCTCTTTTCTGTGTATGGGAATTGATGTGGATCATGTGCTCAGTGAGCAGCAACAAGGATGGAATTCCGGTCAGGCAGACGCTCTCTTTCTGCTTGTGCTGAACCCCGATACCCAGAGAATGTCCGTTATTGCCATTGATCGAAATACTATGACGGATGTGGACATGTATGATCAGGACAACCTTTTTCTCGGTACTGTCCAGGCACAGGTAAACCTGGCCCACGGATATGGGGACGGCAGGGAGGGAAGTGCCGAAAACCAGGTCAAGGCAGTTTCCCACCTGATGTATGAACTGCCTATTCATGGATACTGTGCCATCAATCTGCCCGCAATCTACATACTCAATGATACTATAGGCGGTGTGGATGTCTCCATTCTGGACGATTTCACATCGGAGTATTTTTCGTTTACTCCGGGAGAAATCGTCCACCTGGACGGGCGCCTTGCCTACGCGTACATCCGTTACCGGGATGAGGATGTGCCGGAGAGCGCCAGAATGCGCCTTGGCAGACAGAAACAGTATCTCCTGGCCTATGTGGAAAAAGCAAAACAGGAATTTGCCAAGGATATTACGCTCCCCGTGAAACTTTTCACTGCCGCCGCTCCGTCAATGGTCACGAACCTCACGGTCGACGAGGTTATGTATCTGGCAAGCGAGGCCGTCAAATACACCTTCTCAGAGGATGACCTGATCACTCTGCCCGGTGTTACAGATACCTCTGGAGAATTTGATGAATTCTATGTAGATCAGGATGCATTAAAACAAATTATAATAGATGTGTTCTATACAGAAATAGAGGGAATATAATTATGAAGAAAAATAACTCCGTAATCTATCTCATAATAACCGGTGTCTGTCTGGTAATTATGGTGTTGGCGATCGCTTTCATTCTTAAATATTACAAAAATGCCAGTGAAAAAGAAGCAATGTATGAGTCCCTACAGGCATCTATGACGGGACTCCCCCTGCCTTCACCGGCCCCATCTGCGGCATCCACGGCACCACCTGTGGCAACAGCCACTCCAATGCCGGAACTTCCCGAGGATGAGGCCATTTTCCGCACTGTAGATTTCGCCGCGCTACAGGAAGATACCTGTGCGGACATATACGCCTGGATCTCCATTCCCGATACCCGGATTGACTACCCTGTGTTGCAGCATCCGTCGGATGATTCTTATTACCTGAATTATAATCTGGACGGCTCTAAAGGATATCCGGGATGTATATATACTGAAATGGAAAATAACAAGGATTTTTCAGATTTTAATACTGTGATATATGGCCACAATATGAAAGACGGATCAATGTTCCACGATCTGCACAACTATGAGGATGAGATCTTCCTGCCGGATCATCCCTATGTATATATCTACACTCCGGACAGAGTACTGAGATACCGGATATTTGCCGCTTACAGCTACGATGACCGTCACCTGCTGTACTCGTTCGATTATGCCACTTTGGAGGGACGCTCCGGATATCTGTCGGAGATATTTAATATTCGAAGCATGTCCGCAGTATTGGACGATCAGGTAGAAGTCACTTCGGAAGACCGCCTGATCACCCTGTCTACCTGTGTGGGCAACCAGTCCGAGAAACGATATCTGGTACAGGCCGTGCTGGTAAACGACATACTTATTTCTGATATTAACGAATAGTTAATATACATAACCATAGGATATAAAAGAATAAGGAGGATTTCAATCATGAAAAAATTTTTTGCGTTACTGTGTGCCGGGGTTATGGCATGCAGTATGAGTATGATGGCTTTTGCGGCTCCCAGTCAGACAACCGGTACTACCACTCCCAGCGGCAATAAGAGCCAGACCACATCTACATCTACCCCCACCGCCGGTTCTTCCACTGCGGTAAACACCAATGGCCATTCCACTGTTGACAGTGTTAAAGTATGGAGCAATATCATCATTGACGGCGTTGAGACAAGTAATACGTCCCTGACCATCGAAGCGCTTCCCGCCACTTCCGAAGCTGCCATTGCCGCCGCTTCATGGGCAGTTGCCAACAACGGAACCGTTTTACAGATGATAGATGTAAAGTTGCCCACCACCTTCAGCAAGGTTACCATTCCCTTTAACCTGACCAATGTCATGGCTGGCCAGAACATTATTGTTCTGCATTTAAAGGCGGACGGTCAGTGGGAGCAGATCGTACCTGACAAGGTAGAAAACGGCAAGGTTACCGTAACTTTCTCTTCCCTGTCCCCCGTAATCTTTGTTTCCCTGGACAAAGTTCCTGTCAAGGCTCCTAAGACCGGCGATACCAATGCCGTTCCTTTCGCCGCCGCAACCGCTGTTGTTGCAGGCGTAGGCGCCGTTGTCGCTGCCAGGAAGTTTTTTAACTAATAACAACTTTTCAAACTCATAGCCTATGGTTTTAGTTGTTTCTCTCTTGGGCAGCAACTAAAAAGGCTCCCTGCCAGACAGCAGGGAGCCTTTTGTTTATGACAATTTTCTCGCAAAGCGTGGATTCTATCGTTGCCGCCTATCTCGCAACTTTTTGTACTCCGCCAGAATTTTTTCCGCTTAAACCCTCTCAAACACCGGAATCCGCTCAATGGGGGTTTCGCAGATCAACATCTGCCCTCCCGCATACTCCTTCCCGTCCGCCATATCCCGCCAGCTTCCTGCGGGCAGATACACCGACCGCCGCGTCATGCCTGCCTCCAGAACGGGAGCCACCAAGTATTTATCTCCAAACATATACTGATCATCCAAATCCCAGCAACGGGCATCCTCCGGGAACTCAAAAAACATGGTACGCAGCAGAGGCGCCCCCGTCCGGCTGGCCTCCTCCATAAGCCCTGCTATATAGGGCTTTAAAGAAAGTCTGAGATTCAGTTGGTCCCGCATGATCTGAAATGCCTCTTCCCCATAGCTCCAGAGTTCATTAGGCTGCCCCGTATACAAATGCCCACCCCCCCACTCTCTGTCAGACAGGGGCGGAATATTGTGAGGGCCGCGGTCTCCGTGCATCCGCAAAATCGGGGAGAATACAGCAAACTCATACCAGCGCAACAGCAGTTCATGGAAAGCCGGGTCAGACACATCGTCCGTCATAAAGCCTCCGATATCTGTAGTCCACCAGGGGATTCCCGCAAGTCCCATATTCAGTCCGGCACTGAGTTGGTCCCGCAGGGAGGCAAAAGTGCTGGGCACGTCCCCTGACCAAAGCAGCGCTGCATACTTCTGACTGCCCGCCCAACCGCATCGCACCAGGCTCAAAATATCCTTCTCATGCCCCGCCGCCCTGATCCCATCATAGAAGGCCCTGGTGTACAGCTTGGGGTACAGATTACTGACCTCCAGCGCCGTCCCCAGCGCGTAACGGTAATTGTCGTAATCATACACGCCATAATCCGGCTCCGAATTGTCCAGCCAGAACATGTCTATGCCATAGTCATAATAGTTCTTGCGGCACTTCTCCCACAGATACTCCCTGGCCTCCTGGCTGGTCACATCAATCTCCAGACAGTCCCCCTGAAAATCATAGGTCTGGTTACTTCCCCGCTCCGTGCGGATCAGGTAGCCCAATTCCTGCATCTCCTGAAAGTTCTCGCTTTTTTTGTCCACAGAGGGCCACACGGAAACCGCCACTTTGGTTCCCATGGCGTGAAGCTCGTCACACATGCCCCTGGGGTCGGGCCAGTACTCCGGGTCAAATTTCCAGTCGCCCTGTCTGGTCCAATGGAAAAAGTCTATGACAATTACATCCAGAGAAATGCCCAATTCTTGATATTTTCTGGCTACGGAGAGCACTTCCTCCTGGGTGCGATAGCGCAGTTTACACTGCCACAGGCCCAGCAGCCCTTCTGGCAGCATGGGAGCTCTGCCGGTTACTTCCGTATAGTTTTCGATGATCCTGGCTGGATTGTCATCCGCCGTGATCCAGTAGTCCATCTCCTTGGCGGCCTGGGCTGTCCACTCCGTATAATTTTTGCCGAAAGTGGCCCTGCCCACTCCGGGATGATTCCACAGAAAACCATATCCCAGACTGGATACCGCAAAGGGAATGGAGATCTGGGAGTTGCGCTGCGCCAGTTCCAGTGTGCAGCCTTTCAGATCCAAATAGGGCTGTTGGTACTGTCCCATACCAAAGATTTTCTCCCCGTCTTGACTCTCGAAACGCACTGTCAAAGCATAATCCCCGCCCACAATGGCCTTATAGTCCCTGCTGACAATCTTAAGGCATCTGCTTTCCCCGCTTTCCGTGCCTGCGTAGTCTCTCTGATACTCGCTGAGTATGGGCTTTCCGTCCCTGTAAAAGAACAGCACCCCCGCCGAGTTGACCCGCGCTTTGAGTCTTCCGTTTTCCACAAGAGCTTCCTCTCCCCGGACTGACACCTTCACCTGTAGCTTATGCGGGCTTACCGGCTCCTCCAGCGCCCAATCCCTGCCGGTAAATTCCTCATACTGTGTAGCCCTCACTCGCAGGGCGTTGGTGCCCCAGGCCTCAATCAGCAGACGCTCATTCCGGCGCCTTACCAACAAACCGTTTTCTACTTCCGTAAACCTCATCTTATACCCTCCGTTTCTGCGTCCCCAAGCCTGCTATTGTCCCGCCGTTTATCCGCTGCCATTTTGGCATTTAACTGTCATTCTTATGCCATCGACCTACCACTGTTCTGCCGTTCTTCTGCCATAGGCCTGCCTCTGTTTCGTAATTCTTCTGACAGCATTCAGCCGTCGGCCTGACTTTAAGCAGCCAACATATCTGCCGATATAATACGCCTTGAATCAACCACTTTTTCTGCCTCTACAAGTTCTCGTTCGACTGAATACTGCACGCGTCTAATGCTGTTTATTGGGCAGAGGCTAAAAAGCAGCGCTTCCTGATCAAGCTATGACCAGCAGGACACCCCAGGGGTTGCGCTTTGCCTTTTTATTTGTTATATTTGTATTATAATGATTTTTGCCGCAACAATCTATAATTTATTTGATATGCGCTAACACTATTTTGATATTCAGCCTTTTATTTTTGATGTTTTTCCTTCACTTGCAGGGATATTTAGACGCGCCTCAAAACCGGTGCGTGATATGCGCAAGATACAGAAGATGTAAAGAAGTTACTTAATTTGGTGCAAAGCATGGCGTGCAGATTGATTCCGGTCTGTCCGGATCAGGGAGAAAAATGGAACAACAATTCTTAATGTTAAAAGAACAGACAGCCCACGGCAATATGCTGTTTCCGCTGACAATCTATGATGTGGTGTCGAATGCGGATAGGTCGGAGCGCATACACTGCCACTGGCATGAAGAGATGGAAATCCTGGTGGTCACTGCGGGGGCCGCCAGTCTCCGTTTAAACGGCGAATATACAAGGATCAGCCAGGGCAATGTGATTTTTATTCCCTCCAATCAACTCCACCTGGTGACCTGCGAGATCGGAAAACCTTTCTCTTTTTTTGCCCTGGTCTTCCATCCATACCTGCTGTCGGGCCCCGTCAGCGATGCCATCCGGCAGCAGTATATTGATCCGGTGCTAAACCGGGATATGGTTTTTCCCATCCTTACCGCTACAGACAACGGCTGGCAGGCCCGGGCATATGGTCTGCTCTGTGAGATCCGTAAACTCTTTCTCCACGAAGACTTCGGTTACGAACTGCTGATCAAGGCAAGGCTCCTGGAACTGTGGCATCTCTGCTATAGCCATGCTCCAAAAATGGAAAAAAGCGTCAAGGATTCCTCCGATTACCGTGTGAGCCTTGTGAAAGACATGATCGAATATATCCGCATAAACTATGACCGCCCTATTTCCCTGGACGATCTGTCCGCCGAATTTCATATCAGCCAGGGGCATCTGTGCCGATTCTTTAAATCCATGACCCGTATGTCCCCTGTGGAATATATCAACTTTTACCGCATTGGCATGAGCATGGAACTACTGCGCGAAACAGACCTGGAGATCAGCCATATCGCCATGAGGACAGGATTTAACAATATCAGCTACTACAACCGCACCTTCCGCAGGTATATGCATATGACGCCGTCGCAGTACAGAAAAAACGGGGCGGAACCGCCGGGATTCTGATAAAATGGCGCCTCATCGGGATAGAGGCATTTGGATAAGTAATAGTTGCTGTAGTATTAACTGTATGCTACAATACAGAAGACAGAAATTGCTTTTCAGGTTCCTCTACGGCCAAAGCCTGCAGTATGAAATGGTGCGGTGATGGAAACCCTTTAATCAGGAGGTATTATTATGCTTCTAAAATATATTGTAACGAATTATAAGTCAATTGCGCATCCAATAGAATACAGTATGTTTCCAACCACCCAAGGCCTTAATCAGAATTATCTTGTTACACTTGACACGGTACAGGGGCCTTGGAAAATATTGCGTCGCGGTGCTCTGTTAGGTCCGAATGCCTCGGGAAAATCAAATTTTATCCAATCTCTTGATTTTGCCAGAGACTATATTGTAGAAGCCCAAAAAAGCGGAACCAGAACTGGAGTTCCGCAATTTAAGGGAGATTTTTCAGACATTGGAAAGAACAGTACTTTTCAATTTATGTTTTACCACAATGAAAATGTTTACGAATATGGGTTTACACTGGATGATTATAGAGTCGTGGAGGAATGGTTAATGGTCTTGGGAAAAACCACTTTCAGGCCAGTTTTTCAAAGATTGACCACCGATGAAGACTTAACCTCCATAGAACTTTCACAGTACTTGGGCAAAAAAAACAGCCAAAAAAGACGCCTGGCCGAGTTGCTCAAAGAAACTATAAAAAAGAATCAGCGCAACCAGTTATTTCTTTATAAGTTATCAGAAAACGGTTTTTCCATGGCTGAGAGTATAATGGAATGGTTCTATAACATCCAAATCATTTTCCCTTCCTCTCAAGTGCATATGCTTGAGATGCGATTAATGCAGAATGAGAACTTCGCCAGATTTTTATCGTCCAAATTAGTGAACTATGATACAGGCATTAACAAAATTTTTGCGCATACCAAAAAAGTACAATTAAATAAGCTGTTGATTGATATGGACATTCCTCAGGAGATCATAGACGATATATTACAAAAACGAGAGGGATTGGTAAATATCAATGGCCGTCTGTTCATTTTTAACGAAGAGCACGGAGAGCCCATGTTATGCGAAATGATTTTGGAACATTCACTGGCTGGCAAAACTTTCTCCTTTCACAAGGATGAGGAATCTGACGGAACGCAGAGACTGTTGGATTTGCTTCCCATCCTTTTTGGCCTTACCGCAAAATCATCTGTGTTTTTTATTGATGAAATAGACCGTTGTCTGCACACGAAACTGACCAAAACATTTATAAATGATTTCATTGCAAAAGAGCATCGGAACCAGCTGATCTTTACGGCACATGACGTCAATCTGATCAGCTTAGAGGATCTGACCCAGGATGAAATATGGTTTATTGAAAAAAACAACTCAGGAGAAAGCTATTTAAAACCGTTTTCAGATTATATGCTGCCCTCTGACACTGTCGATGGGTACTCAAATATCAAAAGCTACCTGGCAGGACGTTTTGGAGCTGTTCCTGTAATAAAGGGGGATTATAGCAGATGAACTTATCTACCAGAATGCCCATGATTCCACAGCCTTTACGAGAGAAGCGTCCCCGCAGTTCCAAGATTATATTTTTTTCCTGCGAGGGACCTGTGACAGAAGAAAAATATTTTCAAATACTGTCAGAAAAAGTTTTTTCAGACATTTCCAGCCAAATATGCCTTGTGTCCGCCAGAAAAAACTTCTTAAAAATTCCCGCTTCTGAACGAACTCAGGCCCAATGGGATGAGCAAAACAAATCCAGCCCGCAATATGTTTTGGAAAGGTTGGAAACCTTTAAAAAAGAAAATAACCATATATATGAATTTGACAAACATTTGGAAGATGAATTTTGGGTTGTGATTGATGTAGACGATCATATTGCAGCCAATAAGATAAATGAATTTAAAACCGTTCTACAGCAATGTACGGCAAAAGGAATACAATACGCCGTAACCAACCCATTTTTTGAGTTTTGGCTCTATTTACATCATTTTGAAGTATGTGAAGAGGATATGGAGCACGCAAACAGAGTGGGAGACAGCTATTTCCGCACAAAAATGAGTGATCTGGGAATTACTATGGGCGGCAACGGCCATAAAATTCCCAATCCGGACGATTATACTGTGGAAAATGTGTCCCTTGCTGTTAAACGTGCCAAATCATTACATACTAATCCTACGGAGCGCTGGCCTCAGGAACTGGGAAGCCATATATATAAATTAGTCTCCAAATTTTATGAATTATTGTCTTCTAAAGAGATATCTTCCGAAAAGCAAACTTGAAGGGAACGCCCCTGCTCTCTCTGATCACGCAATACCGTCTCGACCACTCCCTCCGCAGAAATAAGCCGGGAGAGCAAAAACGGCTTATCCACATACTGTGAGAGGGCCTGGGCGGTCACACCGCCGATGCAGACGCAGCGGGTTCCCGCAGGGATTTCCCCATACTGCTCAAAAAACAGCTTCACACCGCCTGCGCTGGAAAAAGTGAGATAATCCAGCGTGGGAAGCGCATCGCCGTAAACTTCCTTCTTTACATCATAAATTGATAGATCTTCCACCGCGAACCCCTCCCCACGCAGCACCTCAGACAACTTTGAAGAGGCCATCGCCGAACGGAGCAGCATGATTCGATCTCCGGGTTTTGCCGCAGCGGCGATCTCCACCGCCAATGCCTCGCTTGTAAAAGTTTCGGGGCACAGATCCGCCTGGATCCCATACCGTTCCAGCGCTGCGCCGGTGGCGGCGCCAATAACCGCAAATTTCCATTTCTCCAGGAGAGACATATCTACGCTTTCCCCTTCCATGCGCTCAAAAAATGTCCTGACTCCGTTGGCACTGGTAAAAACAATCCAGCCCGGTCTCTCTCCCATACTCCGCCAGTCCAGTTCCATCGGCAGCTCTTCCACATTCAGACGCAACACCCACAACGCCTCCGCCCCCAACGCCCGAAACGCGGTCAGTTGCTTCTCCGCCACCTCCCGGGTGCCTGTTACGCCAATTTTTCGCCCCCCAAGAGGACCGACGGACTCGGACAAATCCATAGCCGCCACATCACCCACCAATATGATGGCCGGTGGGGAAACGCCGGCACTTTTTGCGGCCTGTTCCAACTGAAACAACGGCGCTCTGACCCGGACAGGGTTTGGCGCGTTGCCGCCAGAGATCACCGCCCCGGGCGTGTTTTTGTCTTTCCCTGCCGCTATCAGCCGGGCCACAATGGCGGACAGCCGCTCCAGCCCCATCAAAAATACCAGCGTGCCCGACAGCTTTGCCAATGCGTCAAAATCCTCCGGCAGACCATCCGGTGTGTCGGCAGTATGGGCCGTGACAATATATACACCACGACTTACTCCCCGGTGAGTCACGGGGATACCCGCCTCCGCCGCTATGCCGATGGCGGAAGGAACCCCCGGAACCTCCTGACAGGGGATTCCGGCGGCCCGCAGCGCCAGCATCTCCTCTCCTCCCCGTCCGAACAGGTAGGGGTCACCGCCTTTCAGACGCACCACCCGAAGGCCGGAGCGAGCCAGCTCGATAAGTTTTTGATTGATCTGCGTCTGCGACGCGGCATGTGTTCCACTGCGCTTTCCCATGTAGAGCCGCAGCGCGGACTCTGGAACCGACTCCAGCAACGCCGGATCAATCAAATCGTCATACACCACGGCCTGGCACTGCTGTAGCAGCCGCAGTCCCCGCAGCGTAATCAGATCCGCCTTACCGCACCCCGCTCCCACCAGGGCGACGCTGCCCTTAAACGCAACACTTTTACACGCCGCAACACTGCCCTGGGGCGCAGCACTGCCCTGGGTTACAACACCGTCCCGGAGTTCGCCGTCCATATAACGTTCCGCCTCCTCCCGCGTCAGAGGTCCGCCCTTGGCCATGCAGGCATCAAACAGTCTTCGAAATATATCCGCCCTGTTATGCTGCTCCGGTATGGCGGTTTTCAGAACCGGGCGTATGGATGCCAGCCAGTTCAGAATACCGTCCAGTCCTTCCGGCAGCAGTTCCCGCAGCCGCTCTTTGAAATATGCCGCCGCCGCAGGACTTGCGCCGCCGGTACAGATTCCCGCCGAAAAATCACCCTGCCGCACCAAGGCAGGAAACAGAAAACTGCACAGCGCCGGGTCGTCCGCCGCGTTTACCGGAATATGACGCTTTTTGCAGAGTAGGGAGATACAATGATTCGTCTCCCTGTCATCTGTAGCGGCAATGACCAGCGCAGGACGCGGGCGCAGATCGGACACGCCGAAACTGTGCCTCTGTAGATTCACACCGGGAATCAGCGCCAACTGGGGCAAAATGTGCGGGGCAACCACTGTGAGCCGCCCTCCGTAGGGCAGCAGCTTTTGCAGCTTGCGGAGCGCCACAGTGCCGCCGCCCACAATCAAAACCGGTTTGTTTTTTAAGTCAATAAATATAGGAAAATACGGCATTTCTCCCTCCTTGTTATCCTTGTCCTCTCCCCTGTAGCAGCAGGCAAAGAACATGCGGTAAAACATCCCAGTCCGCATCGGCCAGAGAGAATCAGACACCAATTGACAACCACCCGAAACAGGACCAACATTCTCGCCTGTAATTGGGCAACTGCGTTCCGCTGTCTCAGGCATTTGGACATTCATAAGAACCCTGCGCAGGATACTGCCCCGGAACGCAGTAATACTGTGTACCGTGAGGAGTTTGGGCGCTGTATACCCCCACCTGAAATACCTGCTCCAAAATCCCGCTTTTACAGACAGCCTCCGGCTGATCCAGGCACAATAGCCTGCCCTCCTGAAACACCGCAATTCGGTCCGCCTCCCGCAGAGCCAGGCAGATATCATGCAATATCAGCACCACCGCTTTCCCCTCCCCGGCAAGGGAACGCGCGGTCTCCATGGTTTGAAACTGGCGGCGGATATCCAGATAGGTGGTGGGTTCATCCATAAAAACGGTCTGCGTGTCCTGGGCCAACGCCATGGCCAGATACACCCCCTGGCGCTGGCCTCCGCTGAGTTGACCTACTTTAGCGTTTTCATGCTGTCTGCTCCCCGTGGCCTCCATGGCGTCATGGGCGATGGCATAGTCCTTCCCGCTATAGTGTCTGGGATATGTCAAATACGGAAAACGCCCGTGTAGCACCAGCCGCAGTGCCTGGATGGAGGGAATGTTTCGACTCTGGACCAACAATGCCGCTTTTTGAGCAATCTGTCTGGGTTTCAGCTGCCGTATATCCACGCCGTCATACAGAATTTCACCGCCCATGCGCGGCAGCAGTCCCAGCGCCGCTTTCAGCACTGTGGACTTTCCACTGCCATTGGGGCCTAACAGCACGGTAACCTTCCCCGGTAGAAATTCCATAGTGATTTCCCGTATGACGGGTTTTCCAAAATACCCGGCGCATAACCGGTTCAGCCGGATCATACGCTTCCCCCTCTCTGCCTAAAAAGAAGTCCTAAGAAAAAAGGCGCCCCCGCAAATGCCAATAGAATCCCCACAGGCAGTTCAAAGGGGGAAAACAGCACTCTCGCCAGCAGATCACTTACCGCCACAAAGAAAGCGCCCCCCAGGACGGAAGAGAGAAGCAGCGAAAGGCTTCCGTCTCCCCGCAGCCGTCTCATAGTGTGGGGTACAATCAGTCCCACAAAGCCCATCAGGCCGCAAAAACTCACTGTGGCCCCCGCCAGGGCTGCCGCCAGAACCAGCAGGATAAATCGTACAGGCCCCACGGAAAGCCCCAGGCTTTGCGCAGTATCACTGCCCAGCGCAAGGATTTCCATCTGCTGAGAGAGCGACAGCGTGGCCCCCAGGCTGACTGCAATCAGACCGGCGGCCGGGGCAAGCCGCGCCATGGTGACACCCGTAAAGCCGCCTATTCGAAAATCCGTGACACCTCCCAGAGCGTCCGGCACCAGCGTAACCGCCATATCAATTCCGGCCCCAAACAGCGCCGAAATGGCAACCCCCGCAAGGATTACCGTCATACGGGAAGCGCCTGCATGCCGGGACAACCCAGCCACCAGAAAAACCCCGGCCAACGCTCCGCCAAAGGCCGCAAAAGGCGTATACTGCTGCGCAGACGGCGCGGCGGCACATACCAAAGCCACCGCAAGCCCGGCGCCGGAATTGACGCCGATGACGCTGGGGGACGCGAGAGGATTGTCCAGCACCGTCTGAATAATCGCGCCGGAAACTGCCAACGCAGCCCCCGCCAGCATCGCCGCGCAGGTGCGGGGCAATCGACTGTAGAGCACGATTCTGGCGGCGGTTGAATCGGTATCCCGCCCGGTCAGCGCGTCAAACACCTCCCCGGGCTTAAGCTCCACCGAGCCGATGCCCAGACTGAGCACCGCCGCCACCAGCGTCAGGGCGCACAGCCCGGCCCAGAAAATCCTGTCACTGTGCCGGGTATAGAATATCCGCAAGCTGCTCATAGGCTTCCCCCCATCGTTCATTTGGTTTCAGATTATAGAGTTTTTGATCCATCACATAATAGCGCCCCGCCTCTATGGCCGTGAGAGAAGTCCATGCGGGATTTCGCAGGAGTGTGGTCTCCAAGACTTCCCGGGCCTTTGCCGGGTCCGCGCTCTGTAGCACCACAAAGATATATTCCGGGTCGCTCTCCAGAATCTTTTCCATGCTGAGTTGCTCCAAAAGGCTGTCCTCTCTGTCCGCAATATTCTCACATCCCATAGCCGCAAGCATCTCTCCCAGCACACTGTCCTCACTGTTTTTGACCTTACAGGTGCTTGCGGTAGCCCGGATATACAAAACACTGGGATGCGAGCCATCCACTCTCCCAAGGGCCTTTTCTACCTGTGCCCGGACGGCAGCGCCGTAAATCTCATAGTTTTCGACGTGTCCTGTGATGTCCGTACAAATTTTCAGCATCCGCATGTAATCCTCAAATGTATTGACAGAAAAATACGCCGCATTGATCCCCATCTCATCAAAGGCAGATTCCAGTTCCATATTCCGGTCGGTTCCGCAGCTCGCCAGGACCAGATCCGGATCACAGGCGATCAGTTGCTCCATGTTCAGCTGTTTAGTGCCCCCCAGGCGGATCACCTCCTCACCCAGTGGCAGATCAAAATACGTCCAGGCAGCATCCGTTGCCGCCACAAGTTGCTCTGCCCCTCCGGCCAGATACCAGATATCCGCAAAACTCCCGATCAGACAAACCACCCTCTGGGGATGACGCACCGTCACCTGACGGCCCAGATCGTCCATAAAGGTCACTGCCGTCTCCGGGTCCGTCTCCACGGGCGGCTGCGCGGCAGTCCCGCTGCCGCACGCGGCCAGACATAGCATACAATATAGCAAAAACAGACAAAAGATTTTTTTCATGAGTGCATCCTTCCCTGACAGAATGTCCCACTGCTCTCTAAGCCCCGGAGCTGGCGATCCATATCCGGCTGGATTTAGATATCTATCATAAACTGCGCTTTTAGCAAATAAATAAGACCGCAATGACCAAAGAGCATAAATTCCCCTTCATCAAACAAAAAGAGAAATCGTTTCAAAGCCCTTCATCGTCTTATGCGATCCGGCAGATCAGTCTCAGTGGTTAGATTATAGCAAAGCTGTGTCATTTTGTCAAATTTAGCATGGAAAATGCTTATTATAGGAGAGGCGACATGACTTCCGCCATATCGCCCCTCCAATATACTCCTTCTCCAAAAGATCTAATGAATTGTCTGCCCCCTCCCATGCGCTGACACCTGCATATGGGAAAACCCGGTCAGCAGGTTGCGCCGCCTTTCACCTGCTTTAGCAAAACTGCCGCCTTGTCAATCGTGTCGGAAAGGAGTTTTCCGTTCACATAATCAAAGCCCAGACGCTCCACGGTATCTGCAAACCGCTCACCCGAGATTCCTTCGTCACGGAACAGGAGAATAGCCTTCTCCACCACCTCCAGCACCTCCTCCTCACTTTCAAAAATCCTGGTAAGGGGAATACCGTGAGCGACCTTCTTGCCCCAACGACCGCCGATATAGACCTTATAGCCCTCCCTGTACTCCTCCAGCGCGCCGAAAGGACATTTTCCCTTACAGCGCCCACAGTTGTTGCAGACCTCCGGGTCAATGAAAAGTTTTCCCCCTTCCACTTTGGCCACCTTCACGGGACAGTTCTCCGCAACCTGACATTTCGCGCAGCCGTGGCATTTGGAAAAGTCTGTCATGGGAATGCGCTGTCCAACGATTCCCAGATCATTCAAGTCCGGTTTCACGCAGTTGTTCGGGCAGCCCCCCACGGCAATCTTAAACTTATGCGGCAGTGTCACCCCGTGATAACCCACATAAAACCTCTCATGCAGTTTTTCGGATAAACCAAAAGTGTCGATCAGACCATATTGGCAGGTGGTGCCCTTGCAGGAGACCACCGGACGCACCAGCGAACCTGTGCCGCCGGTACTCAATCCATGTTCGCCCAGGAAGTCAATCAGCGGCTGTATATTCTCATGCTTAACCCCCTGTATCTCCAGCGTCAGGCGCGTGGTCATGGTGACTGTTCCCGCTCCGAAACGCTCCGAGGCCTCGGCAATGGTCCGATGCTCCTCTGCGGTGATCTTACCGTTTCGGGTAATGACACGGACATTGAAAACATCCGGATAACGCTTATCCTGTAGGCAGCCCAATGCCTTGACACGTTTAATCTCCTCGGGAGGCAGAACGTCGCCCGCAAACTGTACTTTGACCTGGTTTACAAAAGCGCCGCCCTCCAGTACACGGGTGTTGGTATAGCCCAGCGCTTTCAGCCTGTTTTGCAGGAAATAACCACGCTTTCCTCTGGCGCATACCAGCAACAGCTTCTCCTCCGTCCCGATCCCCTCCAGGGGCGCGGTGACCTTGCCCAGATCAATCCATTTTGCGCCGGGAATGGCGGCCGCAGGATGGGCGTCAATAACGCGATAACTCCTGGCCGCGCCCGAGGCATACTCGGCGGGAGTAAAAGTCTCAAAGGCCCCCGACATCTTGTTCTCCAATATATAGCACGCCTGCACAAAGGGATGGATGGCGGTGGAGAATGGAGGTGCATAGGCAAAGTCCAGCGTGTCAAAATCCTCTACCGCCGCGCCCATGGCAATGCCGGTGACGGCAATGTCCACCATTTTGTCCACGGCTCCGGCGCCCAACACCTGAATCCCCAGCAGCTTATGGGTATTTCCGTCGGCAATCAGCTTGGTGACAAAGGTGGACGCGTCGGAGTAATAATGCGCCTTATCATCCGTGACGCAGGTAACGGTGATCACATCATAGCCCGCCTCCTTTGCCTGTATCTCGGTCAGTCCGGTGCGACCGGCATTCAGGTCCCCTGCCAGCTTCACCACTCCGGTGCCCAGACAGCCGCCGTAGACAGCGTCCTCCCCAGTGAGATTCCTGGCAAGACAACGCCCGGTAATGTTAGCGGTGGAGCCCATGGCGGACCACTGGCCTTTTCCGGTAACTCGGTTATACACCTGGGCGCAGTCACCCACGGCATAGACGTCCTCCAAATTTGTCCTTTGACGGTCATCTACCACGATGGCTCCCCGGTTCATTTCCAGCCCCGACTCCGCCAAGAACCCTGTTGCCGGCCGAACACCGATGGCCAGCACCACCAAGTCTCCCTCAAAGACACCCACACTGGTGCGGATTCCCTCGGCCTTCTCACCCCCCAGCACTTCTTCCAGAGCGGCCGCAGTGACAATGCGGATGCCTCTGGCCTGTAACTGACGGCGGATATATGTGGCCATATCTGCGTCAAACAAATTGGGCATAACCTGGTCAGCCATATCTACCACAGTGACTTTCAGCCCTTGGGACAACAGATTCTCCGCGATCTCCAGACCGATAAATCCTCCGCCCACCACCACGGCGCTGCGGCAGCGGTGGTCATCCATATAGGAGCGAAGTCCGATGGCATCATCGGGAGTGCGCATGGTAAATACCCCCGGCAAGCCGACGCCTGCCACGTCGGGTACAAAAGGAACGGCGCCTGTGGCAATGACCAGCCTATCGTAAGAAACCCTTTCGCCGTCCGCAAAGATGACCGTTTTAGATGCAGCGTCTATGCCCACAGCCTCCATCTCCGTTCGCACTTCCACGCCGGTCAGCCTGGCATACTTTTCCGGCGTATTTACAATCAATGCTTCTCTCGTCTCAATACTTCCCCCCACATAGTAGGGCAGACCACAACCGGCATAGGAGATCTCCCTGCTTTTGGTGTACACCGTAACCTTTGCGCTGCGGTCCTGGCGCATCAGTTTTGCGGCGGTTTTTGTGCCTGCGGCAACGCCTCCGATCACAATGATATTCATGCTATTTGCTCCTTTACTTTTTATTGTTATTGTTCAGTAGAGCTTCATTCATTGTACCATAGACCGCCAATATTATCTATGGGGATTTGTACTTTTTATTCTTTTTTCCCCACGCACAAACCGGCTCTGCGAGGTCTGCCTGTCTTTCTCCGAACATCCTCTGTCCCCTTACCGGTGTATGACTTCCTCCTCTGCTTCCCATTGCCTTTTAACACAGAACTCATAAATGCCGATTCCTGTTGCCAGAGACAAATTGAGTGAGTCAATGGATTGGGTATGTGGAATGACCACACTTTTTCCAAGTCCACGAAAAGCTGCGTCCAATCCCCTTGCCTCGTTTCCGAAAATCAGTGAAAAAGCTCTGTTCTCCGGATGCTTAAAAGATCCCAGCGGATACTCTCCCTTTAGCATAAAGGGGTAGTTCTCCCTCTCCTCTCCATACTTCTGATCATACATGTGAAAATAGGGAAAACACGCAATCTTCATTTTAAATATGGCACCCATGGATGCTCTGATTACCTTGGGATGAAAAATATCCACTGCCGGTTCGATAACTGCCAGATTCGTAATGCCAAACCCCACACAGCTTCTGATAATCGTCCCCAGATTTCCTGCGTCACTTGGATTTACCAGCACCACATGATTTTCATTATGCTCCAAAATAGAACTATACTTTTTGAAAACGCCGACGATGATGCAATTGTCTTTGTCGCGCACTTTTTCGACAGTCCTGTCGCTGTATATAATCTTTACGCCTGTTTTTCCGCATTCCTGCTTCAATTTATCCCGAATCTCCTCCGTCGCGTCCGAATGCACCAGGACGCTCTCTGTGATCTCCGGCTTAGTGTGCAACAGTTCGAATGTGGGAAATGGACCAAAACTGTATGAATAGATGTCTTTTTTTCTATATTTCTTTATATCATTTACTCTCATGGTCTCTCTCCGCATCCATTTATTGGGACTTGCAAAAACTATACCGTATAAGGCAAAGTATTTCCAGTCCGCAAAACAACTATAGTCGTTTTGCGTGCTGCTGCCGTGACTATATTATTTAATATCGTCCAAATCCGCGCTCTGCGAGGATTCCGTCATCGGATACAACAAGATATAAGCGCTGCAAAATTTATTATGGCACACAAAAAATCTCCCGGAATCACTTATATATAATTCCGGAAGAAACAATATTACATATTTTTCTTTTGATATATGATCTTTTTGATTGTGCTGCTGGATAACCCGAATTGTTGCGCCAGTTCCTCCAGCGTCATACCACTGTCAAACAGTTCTCTGATCCGACCGTTTCTGTCCAGGTAAAACTGTTTTGATCCACTGATTGCCCCCCATTCCTGCTTTGATTCGCACCTGGGAATATATAAAAGTTCCCCTTCAACATAACACTGAATCTCCCGTAGCAGTCCGGAAGGCAAAATCTCTGCTGCATTCCTGTACTTCATTTTCCCACTCCTTATTTATTTGATAAATAAGTGCAGAAACAGCAGATTATATAGCTTTAGCAGCCCACGCAGAAGTCTATATAACCACTATTCTGCATGGGCATAGGTTCCTACTTTATGACTGAATCCCCAAAAGTTCTCCACCATATCATCACCTCTTTTCAGAACCATTTTATCGTATAAGCGGTCCATAAACCAGTAGAAAAAACAAATATAGTTATTTTTGAATAAAATATACTCCCGCCAAAAGGCCGTGGAGGCTGACCACAGCTTTTCGGGAGATGCGAAATCCTCTTTTCTCCGCGCATTCTACGATTTCTTCTCTGTCCGTAAGAATTACAATGCGTCCCTTATCTTTCAAGACCCTTCCCGCTTCGTGAAAAAAATCCGTATACAGTTCCGCAATACTTTCCACCTCAATTTGCTTCCCCCAGGGGATATTGGAAACAATGACATCTATGCTGTTGTCTTTTACTTTCATATTGCGGGCATCACACTGAAAAACTTTTATGTTCCCCGGTAAATTGTTCTTTGTGCACACAACGGCATCGGGATTTATATCACTGGCCAATATACGCCGGTTTTGGATGCGGGCACGTTCTCTGGGAATTGTACCCGCTCCGCAAAAGGGATCATAAAAAACATCCGCTTTATCAGGTTTGCTTACTCGGATCAACGCGGCCGCAATGGTGGGACGTATTCCTCCTGGCATATATCCATAATTACTGCCCCGAAATCTGAAATCCGCCGTTGTCAATTGAACAGAAAGGATGCATGTATTTATATCCACGTCAACTCGTATGGGAAAATTGTGTTTGCCGATATCACCTGCCACAAATTTCCCAGTACTCACCAGGAGATCCGTAACATAGGCTGACAGATCAAAACGCGAATAGGTTTGTTTTCCTCTCTTACTTGCGCTCACAATTATTTCCGGCTTATCCTGAATGCCTAAAAACCGTTTTGCCTCCGAAAAATCCAATTTTTTTATATGATCATATAACTGCTCCAAATCCTGCTTCCGTGTTCCCACGAACATGCGGGATACCACCATATATATATTATCCACACAGGACAGCCTACAGAATTCTTCCAAGTGATATTTTCCGTGAAAGAAAACCTTGCCTCTGCCGGTTTCCGTTATATTGGGACTATTTAATTTCTCCGCCAACTCTTCTTTTGCGATCTCTTCCAGTCCCGGTGCCATTGTACACATTAATTCCCTCACGGCGATAATTATCCTTTCTAAACCAATTTCCTGTTATATGGGCTTTTAGACCTTCCTGCTTCCGTATCCGGGCATTTTGAAAGGATTTCCGTAAAATGTAACATATAGGAATCACTTTTCGTTCTGCACTCCCTCAACATATGGCCCCATAAATCGAAAACCGTTTCTGTGTATCATATGATCCGGCTCCGTCGCTATCCAAACCTCCGTTTCCCATGCCAGTTCTTCCATGCAATTACGATATACAAAATTATTTTCAAATGCCGTAATGAAAATGGCTTTTTTTGCATTCTCACCCAATATACGCTGAAGTTCCAGCTTCCTTGCTTTCGTAATCGGATTGGACGTATGGTATGCCTCTATAAGATAGATCCAGTCCTTTGCATCGGAATACGCAATCACATCCGGTAAGACACTTTGCCTCAAATCCATAAAGCCCAGTTCCGACAATTTTTCTTTTTCATAAACTACACCATATTTGTTATCGGCATCACCACAGTATAGTAGAGTCGCCCCATACCCAAAGCGTGGAAGCAATTCCTCTATAATCTGCTTTTGGATAGCATTATGTTCCCCATCTTTTAGATGGATTTCTCTGCCATCCGGTGTAAGTACGGCCAACTTGGGAATATCCCTTTTAGCGGATATTCTTTCCAGATAAGTAGGATGCATTTTATTAAATGCTTCCACTTGCGCAAACCAATCTGCCTGCCCATAATTCTTTATAATCCGCGAGTATACGTTACTAACCTTATACCCTCTTGTAGGGTTGCTTGTATTGGAACCAGGTTTAGAATTGACTACTATTAAAGCTAAAAGCAACCTGGCCAAATCTTTTCTCTTTATATCGTCATAAGAACCGCTGCTGATATTTTCCCCAAAGTATTGGTTCTCATAGGCAATAATTCCACGGGTGGTCAATGAATACGCATGATTGGAGTCCTTAATTTTCTTCCATCCAGCCGATGTTTTTACATCTCCCACCGCCAAAAATGCCATAGCCATTTTTTCCTTTTGTCTTTCTGTCAAATCATCTATGGGAACCCCAAGCGCTTCTATAATCTGTAAGGATTGTCTAATCAGTTTCTGAACCTTTTCGGGTTTTTTATTAAATGTCGGATAGTGAATTACAGGCAGTTGATTATATTCCATCTTTTCCTCCTTGCAAGCAATCAATAACTGCTTTCGCCAATTTATAGGCAAAAATGGGGGGAACTGCATTTCCGATCTGCGTATATTGGCTTTCCTCTGTCCCTACAAATTCAAACCAATCTGGAAACCCTTGCAGGCGGGCCGCCTCACGAACTGTAATCCGCCTTCTGCGTCCATCAGGGAGCTTGATCCTATGCATATCGCTTGTAGACCCTGCAAGATTTCGACATGTTAAAGTCCGCGCAGGTCTGTCGAGATGCAAATCTCTGGGATTCCTACATTTTGACGCTGCTTCATACTTCGCAATATACGCATCCATGGAAGGCGTCAAAAACGCCGCATTCTCTGGGATTTCTGATGCCATGCTGCCCAGTGCCTCCCCGGCAGTGACTATATAGTCATTTGGCTGTGGAAAAACGAATCTCCCCCTATGTCCTACAATTACTAATCTTTCTCTGTTCTGAGGGACATCATACTGTACTAACTGAAAGATTCGATGTTCCACCTTATAACCCAAGCCTTTTAATTGTTCAACAACAGCTTGAAAATACTCTATATTTTGTTCAGGTAGTCCTTTTACATTTTCACATAGCCACAATCTGGGTTGTACCCGCCGTACCGCCTCTATAAAAGCCGGGAAACCATTCCTTGTATCATTCTTTCCCTTCTGCTTTCCCCGTCTGCTAAACGGCTGGCAGGGTGGTCCGCCAATAATTATATCTGCGGCAGGAAATTCTGTGTTTTCGTCTATCACTTTTTGATTACACTCTGATTTTAAATTTTTTTTGTACGAATCACAGCAGTCTCCTACCATTTCATATCCCATGGTTTTGATCCCGGCAGCTTCAAAACCAAGAGACAATCCCCCGCAGCCCGCAAACAAATCAATTGCTTCATATCGCTGAACAGCGGGAATACAAATTGTTTCATTTAAATAATCAATATAATCATTATATGTTCTAGGCATTTTACCGCTCCACTCGGTTCCTTTATACCGTCTTAAACTGTTTTAACCGCAATCAAAATCCCTGTCTGTTTTTCCTGTAAAATCCCATATGCCAATTTCTACATAATTCTAGGCAAAAACTCCACTATATCCGGTCATAGCTTCAACATGGAAATGTCAAAACATGCACCCCACTGAAATTATTATATAGCAGAACGCATGTTTCATCAAGTCCCCTTTTCTTTTTTTCTACAGTCCCCCATCATTATGACGGGCGATATTATAGGAGACTATGCAATTCGTCAATAACCGGTCGGCAGATCTCCTCTATTGTATTTCCAACAAACGGATTGGATAAATGAGCGCTTTCCAGCAATTCCAGGTATGATCTGCTGCCCCCTTCGCCGCACAGCGTTAAATAGTCTGACCAGGCCCGCCGGTAGTTTCTTTTCATCTTCAAATAAAACTCATAGGTACTCGCCTGCGCAATATTATATTCTATATAATAAAATGGACTTTCTACAAGATGGGTCTGGCGCGGCCAGCATATTCCCTGTTGTACCTCCTCCGCAGATATTCTGTTCCAGGGCATATACCTGCCCGCAATATTTGCCCACAGTTCGCAAAGCTGCACTCTTGAGAGATTCCTGTCATACATTAAATGTTCAAATTCATCTATTGCACAGCGATATGTAAGGTTTTCCAGTTGAAGAAGCAAGTGATTCCGTATGTACTCTTTTTGATATTCTCCCACAAACATTTGCAAATAGGGATACATAAAATGTTCCATTGTCTTGGAATGTATTTCATTCACGGACGGAGAAGAACGATGAAATTCATATAACAACTGCTTTCTCGCCGCGGTATAAAAGGCAAATCCATGGCCAAACTCATGGACCGCATAACCTGTTTCCAGTCCGTCGCCGGTATAATTACCAATAATAAAAGGCAGCTTCTCATATGGCAGCATACAGCAGGAAAACAGATTAGCGCGTTTGTTGGTTCTTCTTTCCAGGTCATACAGTTCCTTATGCGCCATCTCTTCGATATAGCTTCCGGCTTCTTCTGACAAATCCTTAAACATAGTGACAATGGCCGAAAACAATTCCCTTCCGTTTGCGGCAACGGCAGGAAAACGATTCCATTCTATTCCCCTGGCCTTTATATCCGATATTGCAGGCGTAACACATTTTAGAATTTGCTCCCTGAAATCTGTCAGTTCATTTGTCCCATAGTCCCGCCGGTCCCGAAGATGATATCCCAGTTCAATATAGTTACGATATCCCAGGGTTTCCGCAAGTTCGCGGCGCGTTTCAATGAGTTTTCGAAACACTTGAAACAGCGCTTCATCATCCCGTTTTTCCTGCACCATCAGCTTTCTATACTGTAATTTCAACGCCGACTCTTCTGACTGTAGTCTCATACTGTCAGGATTTTCCTTAGCCGGGTTATAATGCATACATGCAAAAGTCTGTTTTCCAAATTCCTGTTCCAATTCATTACGGTATTGTGAGCCAGCCGCCATTATATTGCATTCATCCCGAAGCGCGTACAATAAGGGTTCCTCCCTGTTCTGGATCTCGATCTCCGCCAGACTATATTGATAATCTATTCCGCACAGATGACGTATATAGATAATTTCCGCCTGAAAGTCCGCGTATTCAATTGCTTTCTTTACATCCAGCCAGGCCTCCCGAAACATCTCATAGGATGCGGCGTTCCCCATCCTTTCTTTACAGCTGTTTATTCTTTCTCTTACCTCCGCGTAATCCGGTCTTGTATATTTCCATGTTGAAAATTTCATGTCGTCCCCTCTTGTATGCGCGAAAATCATTTGATTACCGTAGTTGGTCCAATTCCGCGCGCCGTCGGCTTTTGTGCTGTGCCCATAACAACCGAAGCGCCGGCAAGATGAAATCCGCCCGGGTTTCCCGTGCCGGTTCTTATTTTGAACCAGTTCTCATTTCGCTTCTCCGTTCATCTCATTCACCATGGCTGTCGGCTTTATTGTCATCTCCACCCAAGCGGGAATAAAACCGCTTTTTACAGCATTTCTTACAGAACGGATATTTGACCATGCGGCGCAATAGAACGGAACTTTCCCTCTCTCCAGTATTTCATGGGCCAGCCTGCTGGTAAGCGCGGAAGCAATTCCGTTTTTTCTATATTCCGGCAGCACATCCACCCCAATCTGCCACATTTTTTCGCAATCGGCAGAACAACCGGCAAGCCCGATTAACTTCTCGTTTTCATAGGCCCCAACACCGAGTATATCCAACTGTTTTCTATTCTCGCAAAGCGCATTGCTCCATTCTGGCAGATACAGCTGATTAAAATCGCGCTGTTCAAGAACACGCAGCTCATAATCACAGGAGAGAGGACGAAGATTATTTAGATCCGGAAGAAAATATTCTGCCATAAAACAGATATTATATCCATTCCCTGCCAACCTGTTGCTCAACCAATGCATATTGGGTGTTTCAAAAAGGTGATAAAAAGCATATTTGTCTACATACTCCGTCACCATTTCCCTGACATCCTCCGTAACCGAAACAACCACATTGTTCCCATAAGAAACGAAATTTGCTATAATCGGCTCTTTCAGATATTTCCTTGCTTTTTCCCCCAGACGGAATGGAACAATTACATTCTGGTTTTTCATAAAGTCTTCCGTTTTACAGTTGATGTCCTCGGCAGACTGTTCCATCGCAATATGTAGTATCTCTTTGGTGATCATAAATCACATCCTCCTGTTGTTTCAGATACAGAAATTATGTACTCGGCAATCCTGCGGAACTCTTCCGCAAACTTAAAAGGAACGCTGCTATTGCTGTTTTGGTAAACCTTAACCCCATATTTGGGACATTTTGTCCCCGACTTGTATGCGATTTATCATATACAAGTGTCTTTCAAATAATTTTTGCGATTCGCATCTCTGCTTATGTGCCAATGAACGCGGGCCGCTCTACCATGATTGCATATTTTTGATAACACCCGTAGCATGAAAACTTCTTGCCTTTTCTCTCCATAAATATTTCTCCTGCTTTGAAATCACTTAATGAATTCTATGTTTGTAATGCGCCATGATAATATAAATCTCCCAGCATCAAAGTTCTTCCTTTTTTGCTATTTTCTGGTTCATAGCACATATTGCAAAGAATATTTAGGCGGCGACAGCGGAAACACGGCCCCCGCAGGGCGTGGGAAAGTGTATGTATTACATATCTTCCATTAAGATAAAGCCCCCGTCTTTCTTGTCATTGAGAAATGTAAACATTGTTGGCGCGCCTCCGCCGTTTATATAAAATGGCAACCAATTTGTATGGAGTTGCATTAATAGCATATTATTAGGCTCAACTGCACTATCCCCGAAAAAAGCGGGAATACCACAAAATTTATCTATATCTAATTTCTTAAATTCCATGGCAGCTATTTCTTCACATTCCGTCGTATGGGGCATCCATATCGATTCATGATCTACTGTCGGGCCAACAAAAAGATTCTCTACATGAATATATTCCGGAATTTTTCCATTGGGTTGAATAATGATGGCATTCTCCCCCTCATCAGGATACATTATATCCGGGTCAAAAAACGAGTCCGTCTTATCTTCCGGTTGTGTCATAAAGATGTATGCTAAAGTTATATCTTTCAATTCCCTGTAAAAGTCATTTAATCGTATCTGTCCTATAAATTTTAACGGACGATTCCCCCACGGAAGGCTAACCGGCCATTGGGGGGCGGCAATCCAATCCGGCTGTCCGCCAAATCTTGTTATATACTGTTCACCGCTATCACTACTTTGGGCAATATAGTTATCTATTTTGTAAGTTCTCATAGCTATTCACTTCCTTTAATTTGTACAGGCTAAATGTAAAATCCACCCTTCTCCCTTCCGGCATACCGGGCAAACAAATTTCCATCCTTGTTTCTTTTGATTCTATTTTACTATGGATAATCGAAAAAATCCACAACTATGTCAGTTCGTGCATCTCCCACTCCTGCATTATTCCCGGTTATCCTGAGTACATGGGAAGCAGGTGCATCGCAAATAATATCACTTAACGCAACTCCACTGACAGCAAAGCCGCAGGAATCAATCAATAATGACTGGCCGGACCTCTTTCGTCCAATCCGTAATGACCCGTTTATCATATTTATGAATGTCCTCCGGCAGATTTGATTTCTTTCCAATATCCATAGCCCCCCCAAGAAGCGCCCGAGTTCCATTATCACGCCGCTTTTGAAGCAGTATCTCCCCTTTGTCATTTTCGATGATAACGCCGCAGCTTATAACCATAAGAGGCGCATGTCCTACATCTTTACGCATCTCCGCTATATATATTCCTCGACAGAGCAAATATTGATTCTGCTAATCTGTAGAAACAGATGCGCCCACGCAAAAACAGCAGGGGAAATCCCTGCTGCTTCATATGTTCACTAATCTTTATTTCTTCTTTATCAACCCTTTTAATTCGGCAACCACCTTCTCTATTGCCCTGATATCCTCTTCCCTTTTCGCTTCGTCTTCTTCCATATCCAACATGCCCTCAATGGCCATTCTGATACTGATAATGTTCTTATAATTCTTATAGGAGTCCAAAAACCTTTGAGTCAGGATTTCCTTGGACTTTTCCGTAGCGCCGAATGTCCTACTGAGCACATTGCCACTATGGGTCACTCCCTGAACCTCTATCATACCGTTGGCCATCAGCTTGCGCAATACTGCCTGAACGGTGCTCTGCGTCAGTTCCTCACCGGCTCTGACAATCTGGGTGGATGTAAGCGGCTGCTCCGTTGCGTGTAAGATTTTCAGAACTTCCAGTTCGCGTGGATTCAACTTCATGATAAACTCTCCCTTACATTATGTTTCATTCAATAAAACACTATAGTAGATTGCCTACTTTTTCACAAGTTCAATTTATAAAAAAATATCAAATTTTGCTTGTGCGTTATATAAACATGATATTGCATATCCAAGAATTTGTCAATGTTTTTCATCACATTTTTCTCCTTTTATTGCTTTAGTTATACATGAGATCATACCCGCAATACGGAAAACATTTCGGACTCTGCGGCGCGTCGCCAGAAAGATAGATGACTAATTCCTGAAAAATACAGATTGTGAAGGCTTGCACCTCTCTAAACAAAAATCAGACCTACAGCTGATTGCCAAAAGATAAAAAGCACCTTCATTTGCGGGCTATGCCGGATAGTTTTCCGGCATAGCCCGCAAATGAAGGCGCTAAAAACCAGCCCTGTAGGACAGCCTGGCAAACGACGGGATTTCGCAATCGTCTAGGATGGTCAGTATGCCATGTGCAAATCCGCCTATGGCCCGGATGGACATTTGCCGCCTCCTGTCTTAAATATGGTCAATATTCCATAGCCTCTATGGAAAACGTTAGAATGCGCTATACCCCCACTTGTTTGCAGATATCCCGCAGACAGCATTTATCGCAGTAAGGTCTGGTGCGGGCAGTGCAGATCTCCCGGCCATGGTTCACCAATCTGTGGCAGAAATCGTTGCCCTCCTGGGGCGGTATGATCTTCCACAATTCCCTTTCCACTTTCGCAGGCTCCTTGATGCCATCCACCAGACCCATGCGATTTACCAATCGAATACAATGTGTGTCTGTTACAATGGCAGGCTTGCCAAACACATCCCCCATAATCAGATTGGCACTCTTTCTTCCCACTCCCGGCAGAGCCAGCAGCTTGTCAAAATCTTCGGGCACCTTGCCGCCGTATTCATCCCGCAACACCTTCATGCAGGCGCTGATATCCCTGGACTTGCTGTTGCCCAGACCGCAGGGATGCACAATTCTTTCAATCTCTTCCACCGGAGCCCGGGCCAGTGCATCCACATCCGGAAATTTCTCATACAGCTTTTCCACCACCACATTCACTCTGGCGTCTGTACACTGTGCCGCCAGCCGCACGCTGACCAACAACTTCCACGCCTGATCGTAGTCCAGGGAACAGTCCGCCTGGGGGTATTCTTCTTTCAGTTTTTCTATAATGATAAGCGCACGCTGTTTCTTTGTCATATGTTTTCCTGCCTCTCCCTATGTATAGATGCCCTGACGCCTCACCTTTTCCGCCGCATTACAGTTCCATCACGCACTTGCGTAAATCCTGATGTACCACAAACCATTCGTTTTTCTTTCCTGCGCCGCATATATGATTCATTATTGCGACATTTGCCATACGGACACTACAAAATCGCCATCATGCTGTATATTGCATGGTTATCAACACAAGTTTATTTTGCATGGTCAACATACAAATGTCAAGAAAAATCATATTTTGGAAATATTTCTTCCACATAGCCACTGGCACTCGTAAGAAATGCCCCTCCCTACAGTCCTGTGGGCAGTTTTCTTCTTGCAATCCATAAAAAACCTGCCAGCATCAGGATCTCCACAAGAAGAATCCCTGTGATCCGTCGAACAAATCCCCTCACAAAAAGAATCATAAATATCTCCACCGACAGAGCGACAAAGCAAAGGCAATTCAACACATAATCCGTAACCAAACTGCCATATAAAGTATTCCCTCTGACCCATGTACCAATGGCGGGGCGCAGCATAAAACGGATAACCCCACAGGCCACAGGATATGCCAGGATTGTCCATTTGTTCGCAAAGGATACAGCCTCGCCGCCGCTCCACTGAATCGGTATCTTGTCAGGCAGCCACCCCAGAGCGCCCAGTGCAATCAGAAGACATGCCGCCGTAATAAAAGCCCAGACTGTTTTTCCTCCACATATGAAGATAAAGTTGATAGAATCCATTCCTAAAATTCTCCGGTTTTCCCGCCAGTATTTTTTCGGATCATCTATATATCTGTTTATCTCCAGCTCCTCGTATTCTATCGGCCCCTGCGCCAGTAGCACTTCACACATCCGCCTGGCATTTTGCAGTTCGGATATCTGCCGCTCCAACAGGGGAATCTGTCCCTGAATCACCTCGTATAAACTTGCCTGTCCGCCCACAACTTTGCGGATATCCTTGACGGAAATACCCAACGTGCGCAGGTAAGCGATTTTTTGTAAATCCCCTATATCCCTCTCCACGTAGTCTCTGTAACGGTTACCCGCATTGCGACCGGGGCTGATCAGTCCCTCCTTCTCATAAAATCGTATATTGGAACGGGATAAACCAGTCCGCTCCTCTGCCTCTTTTATGGTCATATAGCCACCTCCCTGTATCCTGTTTTTCCCATCATAAAGTATAAACCAGGTTTACAGTCAAGAAGTTTTTGCCCTCTTTCCCTGATGCAGTGTGTTTCCGGCCAATTCATAATAGAATATGTACTGCTGTAACACCCCCTGACAGCCCGCATAGCGTTCCATGGGAAATCCTTCCTTATAGTGAGCCTCCATGGCCTGCCGGATGTGCGTATCCACAGGGAATGCCTCCAGATGGTGCAGCCCATACAGGCAGATACAGTCCGCCACCTTTTCACCCACGCCGTACAGCTGTAACAGCTTCTCTTTGGCCTCCGGATAGGAAAGCCCGCGAATCGTCGCCAGGCTGCATTCCCCTCCTGCCACACTTCTGGCGGCACGCACAACATACTTGCTGCGGTAGCCGAGATTACAGGCCATCAGCGCGTCCTCCGGGAGGACTGCCAGAGCCTGGGGAGTGGGGAATGCATGGTATGCCTTTCCATGGCCGTTCTCCAATATTTCTCCGTACCCTGTGCAGATATTATCAATGCATCTGCGTATCCGCGTGATATGATTCTGCTGGGAAATCAGAAAAGAGACTATCATCTCCCACAGATCCTGCCGCAAAATCCTGATCCCCGCGCCAAACGCCGCCGCATCCCTCAGATAACTGTCTGTCCCGGCCACCCTGCCTGTATATGAGCCGTAATCCGTACCCAGATCAAAATAGTCTTTCCAAAAGTTCTCAAACGCCGCCTCATCACAGTCGAAATAGCATCTCCGCCCCTGCTGTTCCAGTTCCAGATAATGCTTCCCGGCTATAACGCTGTAGCGGTTCTCTCCCTCCGCATGCATGCGGAAACACTGCCCCGATTGGCAGATCTGATCCAAATTAAAATAGTCTACAATGCGCTCTATCATATGATAATTACCAGCCTTTTCCTGTAATCTGTCTGTTTCCTTTCCTATATTAACTTATTTTCCCCGCCTTATCTACAAGAACAAATTGGGCATGGATGAATACCGGAGGCAGCAACCGGCTCTACGAACACCAGCTATCCGCCCACCAGCTAATGAATACAACGGACAATATCCACAGAAAATGCACGAAATTCGCGCTCTGCAAGGATTCGATTGTCATAAATACAGGGTATATGAATTCCGTCTCCCCAAATTCATATACCCTCTGTTTCCTTCCCGTAGCAGTCCATATGATTTCTATTCCTGCACCAGCTGCAGGTCATACAGCTTCTTGTACAGTCCATTCTGCGTCAACAGTTCCTGATGACTGCCGGACTCCCGAATGCGTCCATGATGCAGTACAATGATTTTGTCCGCATGCTGGATAGTGGACAACCTGTGCGCCACCATAATGGTAGTACGGTCTTTCATCAACGCGGACAGGGCCTGGGTGATCAGGCTCTCCGTCTCCGTGTCTATATTCGCCGTAGCCTCGTCCAGCACCAGAATCCGGGGTTCATAGGCCAGGGTACGCGCAAAGGAGATCAACTGCCGCTGTCCTGCGGACAGTGTGCTGCCCCGCTCCGTCACCGGCGCGTCATAGGTACCGGGCATTCTCTCAATAAATGTGTCCGCGTGAACTGTCCGGGCCGCGCGAATCACATCTTCCCGGCTGATATCCTCGTTGTCCAGAGAGATATTGCTCTTGATATCACCTGTAAAGAGAAACACATCCTGCTGTACCTGGCCTATGGCCCTGCGCAGCAGGGTCTTGTCGATCTCCTTAATATTAACGCCGTCTATCAGAATCTCGCCTTTCTGTATATCAAAATATCTGCCGATCAAATTCAGTATGGAGGTCTTGCCCGCGCCGGTTGCGCCCACAAAGGCCACCTTCTCCCCGGGACGAATCACAAAACTAACATCTTTTAAAATATAGTCCTCTCTCTCATAGGCAAACCACACATGCCTGAATTCAATGCTCCCCCGGATATTCACCTCTATGGGCCGGGGAGGATTCACGATCTGCGGCACTTCATCCAATATGGAGAAAACCTTCTCCGCAGAAGCCAGGGAGGACTGTAGTGTGCCAAACTGCTCCGCCAGTTCCTGAATCGGCTCAAAGAAAGAACTGATATAGGTGATGAAAATAAACAGTGTGCCTAAAGACAGAGTGCCTCCCAGCACCGAGTAGCTTCCGGTCCCAATCACAATCACCATGGCTATGATAGATAGAAAATAAATACTGGGGCGGAAGATGGCAAAGGTCATGACCTCCCGCCAGTTGGCCCTGAACAATTCCCTGGATTTCGTCTCAAATTCCTCATACTTTTCCTTCTCCCGAACAAATACCTGAATCAATCTCATACCGGAAATATGTTCGGAGAGAAAAGTATTCAGTTCGGTAATCTTGTTTCGCGTAATCTTGTAAGCTTTACGGGAGTAAAACCGAAACACAAAAGTCAGCACTCCCACCGCCGGAAGCAGCACGAAAGATACCAGCGTCATACGCACACTGATAGACAGCATCACCACCGCGTATCCCAGGATTTTCACCACATTTTTGAAGAGCCGCACCAGGATCGTGGTAAACATCTCATTCACGGCTTCGGTATCGTTGCTCACGCGGGTCACCAGCTTGCCTACTGGCGTGGTGTTAAAAAAGCTCAGAGACAGGCTGTGGATATGAGTAAAAACCTGCTCCCTCATTCGAAAAATGATATTCTGCCCCATCTTCTGGAGCATCCAGGTATCCGCCGCGTTCAGCACAAAACCCAGTGCCATCATCAGCAAATACAGCCCCGCAGCAGAGAGAATCCCTGTAAAATCATAACGCCGCAGCGCTTTCAGCTGCTCCCTGTTCAGACAGGGGGCTCCCTGATCCACATAGGTCTGTATCAGTTGAGGACTGCCCTCAGTCAGGGCCTCGCTCTCGGCGGCAGTCAATCCTTCCGCCATGTAATAACGATCCTCATAGAGAAACAATTGATAATATGAAGAGGAATCCTGCTCCGCAGAGGGCTCACCGGCCTGCCGGTTCACCAGCCAAATATCCCCGTAGGGTACAGCCCCTTCTGCCCCCTGGGCCGTCACCTGAAAGGGACGGTAATACCCGTTGATATAGTTGTCAATGGCATCGCCAATAATGATGGGGCGATACAGTTCCACCACAATGATAAACAGTACCAGGATTGTGGCAATGGTCATGGTCCACTTGTGAGGCTTAAGGTAGGTCAATAATCTGCGCATTTTACTCCGCCTCCTTTCCCGGTGCCAAATCCGGTTTCGGCGCTGTTTCCTCCTGGGGCGGCCGGGATGCCCGGTCTGTTTCCTGCCCCGTCTCTCCCTGGGGCGGCCGGGATGCCCGGTCTGTTTCCTGCCCCGTCTCTCCCTGGGAGGATTCGTCTCCATACTCTCTGTGCAGCGCAGCCCTCTGCTCACCCATAGCGGCCTCCAACTGCTGCTTCTCAAACATCTCGTAGTAAATGCCTTTCTGCTCCATTAACCCTGCATGGTCACCCACCTCCGCAGCCCGGCCCTCATCCAGCACCAGAATCACGTCCGCATGTTGAATTGTGGATATCCTGTGGGCAATTAATATGGTGGTTTTCCCCTGTCGGTTCTCCCGCAGGTTTCGCAGCAGTTTTTCCTCCGTATCCGTGTCCACCGCAGACAGCGCGTCGTCCAGAATCAGTATGGGGGCATCCTTCATCAACGCTCTGGCAATGGAACTGCGCTGCTTCTGTCCGCCGGAGAGAGTCACCCCCCGCTCTCCCACCACAGTGTCATATTGATCAGGGAACTCCATGATACTGTCATGGATGCAGGCGGCCTTCGTGGCGGCCACTATCTTCTCCAGATCCTGCCCCTCTACCCCAAAAGCTATGTTGGCCTTCAATGTATCGGAAAACAGGAAATTATCCTGGGGCACATAGGCAATCTGCCGCCGGAGCTCCTTTAAAGGAATGGCATTGATGTCCCTGCCGTCCAGCAGAATCATTCCCCGCTCCGTATTATATAAATGCAGCATTAGATTGACCAGCGTGGATTTGCCGCTGCCGGTGCGTCCGATCACCGCCAGGGTCGTACCTGCCGGAACTTCCAGACAGATATCCCGCAAATCCGGTTGAAGCGCCCCTTTGTGAGTGTAGGTCAGATGAGAAAAGGTAATCTGCCCGGTCAGGGGCGACTGCTTTTCCCGCTCTCTCTCCCCTTCCAGGCAGACCGCTTCCAGGCGACTCTTGGCCCGGGCCGCAGACTTTCCTCTGTCCGCGCCTTCCTTTTCCTGATAAGCGGATGTCTTTTTGCCCTTTCTCCCCGAAACATGGCCCGGGCCTTGCCGGTTGCCCCCACTGTTTCCGCCTCCCCGGGTCTTAACAGACTGTCCTCCTTCGGCAGGTTGTGCCCCGGGCGCCAGTTCTTCATATTGGAGTTCCTCAAACTGCAAGTCTCTCACCCCCGGCTCCTCCTTCATGACAGCGCTCACCCGCTTGATGGAAGCGCCGCCCTGGGCAAAGGTATTAATGGCATCGCCACAGGCCAGCATAGGCCATACCAGCATATTCACATATTGATGGAACGCCACGAAACGCCCCAGGGTAATCTCCCCCAGGATCGCCAGGTAACCGCCATAGATCAGAGTCACCAGACTGCTGATACCGATGAACACTTCCAGCAGCGGCATAACCACAGCCTGTAGCCGCACCAGGTTTAAATTCTTCTCTCTGGTCCTCTCATTGGCCTTTGTAAAAGCTTGCAGCTGCGCCTGTTCCCGCACAAAGGCCTTGATGACCCGGATGCCTGAAAAACTCTCCTGCACGTAATCCGTCAGATCAGACACCGCCTCCTGGCGTTCCATGTACCGGGAATGTATCATTTTACCATAATAAATCGTACCGCCGCAGATTACCACCATGGGAATCAGCGCCAGCAGCGTCAGCCTCACATTCACATACACCATCATCTGTCCGATGACCATAACCGTCATAACAGTGGCGTCAAAAGCGGAGATTACCGCCATGCCAATCGCCATGCGAATGGCATTCAGATCGCTGGTAAAACGGGTCATCAGATCACCTGTCTTATTTTCATTGAAATAGTCCACGCTCATTTTTTCCAGGTGAGCGAACAGATCGTCACGCAATTCTTTTTCAATTTTTCTGGCAGAGCCAAACAGAAAATATCTCCATAGAAAGCGCCCCACTGCCAGAGTCAGCCCCAGCAGGAGCAGACCCAGCAGGCAGCTTTTCACGCCGTCCCAGTCCAGGGTATGGTCGGTCAGTCCGTCCGTGACCGTGCCGGTGATCCTGGGTATGTACAGATTGGCAAAGTCCACCACAAACAGGGTGATGATACCGGCAAAGTAATGCCATTTGTGTCTTTTGATGTACTGTATGATAAAACGCAATTCTTCCATGGTATGTTCCTCTATCCTTCCGTAGCCGTATTTTAAATCATAACATAAATACCCCCTTAAATCCATATAAAATAGATTAAAAATGTAAACACTCCCGATCCGGTCCCCGCTCTGAAAAGATTCCTAAGTCAGGAAACAGAGAAACGGCATAGCCCCAGGGCCATGCCGTCTATTCTCTCCTGTAATTATTTTGCCAACATCATCATAATATCATTGCTCCTGGCAATGAATTTAGCCATGGCCTCAGACGCCAGCGGCGCGTGCTGTATCCTGGCCAGATCATACAATTGCTCACAGATCATCTCCACATTCTCGCCGTCCTGATGGTCCACCACATATTGTACCAGCGGGTGATTGGCATTCAGCACCAGAGTCTCACCTTCCGCGCCAAAGCCTCCCATATCCATGCCGTTCATGGAATACATCTTCATCATGTCCTGCATACGCCTGCTCTCTTCGGAGAGGGTGATCACGGAAGAAATCGTTTTGTTCTTAAGTTTCTCCACCTTGACCGTAATTTTATCATTATGCAAAGCCTTCTTCATGATGGCGGCAATGGCCTGCGCCTGTTCCTCCATCTCTTTCTCGGCTTCCTTGGAAGTCTCGGCCTTAAACGTATCGGTCAAATCCGCGTCAATGCGCAGGAATTTAACTCCTTCATTTTTGGACTCCAGCTGGGAGACGAAAGGCTGATCAATGTTGTGCGTCAGAATCACCGCGTCCATCTTGGCCTCTTTAAACATATTGACATACTGGCTCTGTTGCTGCTCGTCTGTCACATAGTAGATGATCTTCTCCTTTTTCTCCTCTTCGGCTTCGTCCTCTACATCGCCCTCCTGGGATTCCTCCGCCACAATCTCCGCTTCCACAGTCTCGCCGTTCTCGTCCACGGCACTGCCGGACTCCTTCGCCTCGTCGCCCTCGTTCTCAACATTGTCGGTCTTCGCCGCTTCGCCTTCCGCCGCCTTTGTTGTCTCTTTGGAATCCCCGTCGGTCTCGTCGGCATCCATTGGCTTAACCTCCAAGCACTCCGGCAGAGTCAGATATTTGCCATCCAGATTCTTAAACAGGATATAATCGTTCATCTTCTCACAGAACTTGTCGTCCCGCAGGCATCCGAATTTGATAAAGGGACTGATATCATCCCAGTATTTCTCGTATTCCTCCTTCTCCGTCTTGCACATACCGGAAAGTTTGTCAGCCACTTTTTTGCTGATAAACTCAGAAATCTTCTTCACAAACCCATCATTTTGCAATGCGCTTCTGGATACGTTCAGAGGCAGGTCCGGGCAGTCTATGACGCCCTTGAGCAGCATCAGAAATTCCGGAATAACCTCTTTGATATTGTCCGCGATAAACACCTGATTGTTGTACAGCTTGATGGTTCCCTCGATGGACTCGTACTCCATATTGATCTTGGGGAAATACAGGATACCCTTCAAATTGAACGGATAATCCATATTCAGGTGTACCCAGAACAAAGGTTCCTTGTAATCCTGGAACACCTTGCGGTAAAATGCCAGATATTCCTCTCTGGTGCAGTCATTGGGGTGTTTGGTCCACAGTGGTACAGTCTCATTGATCAATTCCGGACGCTTTTTGATCTTTAATTTTTCCTCACCGGGTTCTTCCGGCTCCTCGCCTTCCTTGGGCTCCTTCACCTCCGGGTGAATTTCCTCCAACACCACATCATCCTCGAGCTTTTCATCCGCCTTAATGATCTGCGTCTCCTGGGTATTCGCCTTGGACAGATAAATCTCCGTAGGCATGAAAGAACAATACTTCTTCAACACCTCACGCGCCTTATACTCATTACAAAATTCCAGACATCCATCGCTGAGGAACAGGGTGACTGTGGTGCCCACTTCCTTCCGCTGACCGTCCTCCATGGAAAACTCTGTGCCGCCATCGCACTCCCAGTGTACCGCCACCGCGCCCTCCTGATAGGACAGGGTGTCGATATGCACCTCGTCGGCTACCATGAAAGCCGAATAAAAGCCCAGTCCGAAATGTCCAATAATCTGATCTGCGTTGCTCTTATCCTTATACTTTTCAATGAAATCCGTTGCCCCGGAAAAAGCAATCTGATTGATATACTCCTCCACCTCGTCGGCGGTCATACCCAGACCGTTGTCCGTAAAGGTCAATGTCTTGCTCTCCGGGTCCACCACTACGTCAATCCTGGCCTTGTAATCATCCGGCAGAGTATACTCCCCCATCATATCCAGCTTCTTGAGCTTGGTGATGGCATCACACCCATTGGAGATCAGTTCCCTGTAAAAAATATCGTGGTCATTGTACAACCACTTCTTGATAATTGGGAAAATGTTTTCACTGTTGATTGACAAACTTCCGTTTTTTGCTGCCATACTTACCACATCCTTTTCTTGTTCATTTTATACACTGTATTTTGCAGAAATCTCTTTGAAATGATGCGCTCCCACGCACTTTTCTCAAAAGACTTTCTGCCGCTATTGATAAGTTTAAAACTCTTGTCCTCAAATGTCAACACAAAATTAGCACTCATTTCACAGGAGTGCTAACAATTTGCAAAAAAGTGCCGGAAATAGGGCTTTTCCAGGCACTTTTTACAATTCTAAAATTTTCATTAACTTATATTGCGGAAAGTAAATTAAGCTCCACATATCCGAATACGACACAAATAATCAGGGATTCGACATTTGTTCAAACACGGCAAAGAAGTCATCCGTATTTACTTTCCGGTCGTGAACCAGCGCAATCTCTTGCCATAATTCCTCGTTCATGCTACGCGGAAGAGTCTCCACAAAGGCATCGTACTCCCCGCCAAATACCTGTCCCCGCCTCTCTTCCACTATTTTCAGTTTATTGGCATCAGTCTCTTCCCTGTCAAAGGTACTGACACAGCGGATCAGGTGATAGCCTTCCTTCGATTCCACCACATCGCTGATCTCCCCGTTTTCCAATTTAAATGCCACCTCTTCCAGAACCGGGTCCGTCTCACCTTTTCGGAAGGAATACCGCAGATTCCCGTCTTCGCTGTATTTTGCCGCCAGTTCCGCAAAATCTTCCGTTCCGTTCACCGCCTGTTCCCGCAGCTGTAGAATCTGCTCATAACACTCCCGCTTCGTACTCTCCGAATAATTGATACGTTTGCCTGTGCCATCCATGGTATAGGTACGGATCAATAAATGTTCCACCGTGATGGTGCGCGCCTCATCGTCGCTTATTTCCGGGTTAATTCCCTCAATGATCTGATTGTACACCTTCTCCGCCATGGCATACTCTGTATACAGCTGCCGGATGAGTTCCAAATCCGCTCCCATAGCCTGTCGCTCCTGTTCTGACAGGGAATTGTAATATGCCTGCGCCACCGCCGTAACCCGCTGTTTTTCCCCCTCATCCAGTTCCACGCCCCGCTCTTTTGCCATCAGATACATTGTCTTGATCTGGGCCAGTTTGGCCAGCACCGTATCTTTCACATTGTCCTCCAGCGTCACACCCTCTGCCTCCACGCTCCAGATCTGTTCTCCATATACATTCTCATATTGATTCTGGGTGTTGACCAGATATACCATAAACTCCGGAAGTGTACAAGTACTCCTCCCGATGCGAAACACCTCGTCCTTGTCAAAACCAGTGGTAAACACCACCCGGGAGAGGTCCCCTTTAAGGTTGCAGCCGGTGAAGGATAAGGCTAAAGCCGCCAACAGGCCCCCCCATATTATCCTGTATTTCTTTTTTCTGCGCTTTTTATTCATTTTCACTGTATACCCCGCTACTATACTCACAAACGGATGGATTTACTATCCTCCACAGCTTATATTGTCCCACATTGTTCAGTACAAACCCGGGAATGGAAAACAAACGTCCGATCCGAAAGGTTTTCCTCGAGGACCGGACGCATTATGTCTGACAATATTTATGGCAAGAGAGCTTTGGCGCGAATCCTATTGTTTGACAACATGAATCCATCCTTCGGGAGCCTGAATACGCCCCATCTGGATGCCAGTCAGGGTATCATACAACTTCCGGGTGACAGGCCCCATCTCGCTCATACCGCTGGGCAGGCAGATCTCTTTTCCATGATCTACGATCTTACCCACAGGGGAGATAACCGCCGCCGTACCGCACAGGCCGCACTCCGCAAAATCCTGCACTTCCGCAAGCAGCACTTCCCTCTCCTCCACTTCCAGACCCAGATATTCCCGCGCCACATGTACCAGGGAACGGCGGGTGATGGATGGCAAAATGCTGTTGGACTTGGGCGTTACCACCTTGTTGTCTCTGGTTACAAACAGGAAATTGGCGCCTCCTGTCTCCTCCACTTTGGTGCGGGTCCCCGGATCTAAGTACATATTCTCATCATACCCCTCATGATGGGCCGATACGATTGCATGCAGACTCATGGCGTAGTTAAGGCCGGCCTTGATATGACCTGTGCCATTGGGAGCCGCTCTGTCAAAATCGCTGACACGGATGGTCAGGGGTTTTACTCCTCCTTTAAAATATGGGCCTACGGGGGTACAGAAAAGTCTGAACTGATATTCGTCCGCAGGTTTTACACCGATTACGGAATTCATGCCAAACATATAAGGGCGCAGATACAGGGTCGCGCCGCTGCCATAGGGAGGAACAAAGGCTTCGTTGGCCGCTACCACCTGATTCACGGCATCTATAAACCTCTCCTTGGGAAATACCGGCATCTCTAACCTGGCCGCCGAATCCATCATACGCTCCGCATTCAGATCCGGGCGAAAAGTCACAATATGGCCGTCCTCCGTGGTGTATGCCTTAAGACCCTCAAAGATCGTCTGGGCATACTGCAATACTCCGGCGCACTCGTTCAGCACAATATTGGAATCCTGCGTCAACGCCCCCTCATCCCATGCCCCTCCGGTGAAATTGGACACATACCGATAGTCTGTCTGTACATATCCAAAGCCTAAATTGCTCCAGTCAATGTTCTTCTTCTCCATCACTACCCTCATCCTTTCCTGCACCTGTATGTGGGGCGGGCATATGTCCTCCCCGGTTATCCATGCCCCCGATTCTCGTCCGCTTTTGCGCATAGACACAGGCCGACATACTGCGTTTTCTGTCACAGTACGATATGCCGCTCCAGTAATTTGCATACTGTATAGTATACATTTCCCCGGTTTATTTGTCAAATTCAAATTCGGAAGACTACAGGCTCCGGAGGGGATTGTAGCGGCATGGCTTAAGTAGACAAGTCCACGTCATCCCAGGCGCAGCGCGAATCCACCCCCGCCAGCCAAAACAGGGCGTGATGCCTTTCCACAACCACACCGGCATTCAGCCCGCCGGGAGCCGGCATGCCCATCACTCTGGCATCCACGCAGGCCCAGTCCAGGCGGTAGATCAGATCTGCGGCGTCCAGCAGTTCCCTGTAGGAACGCAAAGACGCCCCCTGCTCCATGGCGTCCAGGGAGTCAAAATCCCGCAGCGCCCGAACCGTCCCTGGCACATCGCAGATTGCACCGGGATAAGGAAGCTCCGGGATCAGTCCCAGTGCCCATTCCGTCACCAGTAGATTCTCATACTGCCAGGACCAGGGAATCTGTTCTTCCCGTGTGGAATCCGGGTTATCCAGATAGGCTTTCTCTTTGGGAGAAAGATACTTCTCCACCTCAAACCGACTCATAACCGGCGCAATAAACGCACTGGCCTGTCCATAGTCCATCCCCTCTCCCAGGCGGCATTCGGAATACAGAGAGACCGCCAGCAGAGCACCCGCCCGACCGCAAATCTCCCTCACCGTCCGGGCGGGACCGTCCTTTTCCGTTTGAGACAACAGGGGCAGCCACGGAGTCACATATATGTGTCGCTCCTTCAGCCAGGCCATGGACCGGTCTCTCCGCTCCCGGCACTCCGAAGGCATGTCCTTCCCCCAGTCCGCCCCCGGAAGCACCTCAGAGGGCATATAATAATCCAGTTCCGTATTGCCCTTGCGATCCAGAATCAGCTGTCCCTTACCGTCCAGAAAGGCGGTTCCGTCCCCGAAGGTGACAATCCCCCGCAACATCCCGGTCACCTGCAAAATAAGCGAGCGGATTTCCCGCTCCTTATCTGCGGATTCCTTTGCACCTGCGCCGTCATAGCCGTAGTCGATCCGAAGAAGCGCCTTGCACTGGCGCAGGTGATAAAAAAGATTGCGTTTCACCTCTATTTGGGATGTCTGAATCTTGTAGACAAAGCCCTGTACCCCGTTGAGCTGCTCTTTGGCATAAGTGCCGTTGGCATTTGTCTCCGACGCGCCACAGGCGGCCAGGAAAATCTTCATATCGCCGTTTTGTAAAGTATAGTTGTTAGTCCTGCTGCTGCCGCCGCTTCCTCCAAACATGTTCTCGATCCTGTCTATGATCGCAATGGGATCGCTCTCCGGGCAGAACGCCAGGCAGGATTTCTCAACCCGCCTGTTCTTTTGTTTTCTGGTAAAATAGTCCAACATCCCCATAACTTGCTCCCTCCTGGCCGCCTCATCTCCGGCCGCAGATACCGCGTTCCTCCGAGTCAGCAATCCTTTCTGTTTTGGCAAAAAACTCCGCATTATAATAAAGCACCGCCAGGGAGCCCCCTTGTGGTTATATGCAAAAGGCCATTCCCGAAAGTATTTTCTCATGCACTCCTCATTATGCACGGCCGCAGCCCCGGACCCGTGATACGCTTCCATGGCTTTCCGTTGTTTTCGCAAATCCTTATCCCGGGCTTTTTCTCATAAGAATCCGAGCATTTCACCGGGCGCCCCTGGGCGTGAAAATAATAGGCTATGCCATTCTGCCGGTGTCACCTCTCCGGCGGCAAGTCGCAAAAATACTCGTTTCATTTCATCCTGAAAATTCATTGCCGAATGGTGTGCTCTTTCTGTTGCTAATCCGCCCTGCCCCTGCGCTCATAGCGCAGAAACTGATAAGCAATGTCAAAATAGGTCTGCTCATCGCTGTCCGCCGTGATTTCCCATTCCGGGTCCATATCCAGATTGGGGAAAAAGGCATCCGCTTCATAGGCGTGGTCAATTCCGGTCACATGGGCCACATCGCAGTAGGGCAGCAGCTGCCGATACACGCTTTCGCCGCCGATGACGTACACGTCCCGGCTGTCGTACTCCCCCAGCATCTCCATCAGTTGCTCCACAGAATGCGCAACGAGAGCATCCTTTACCTGATACCCGGTGTCGCGGGTGAGTATGATATTGGTACGATTCTTCAGAGGCAGCCCCTGGGGAAAGGTCGCCAGGGTCCTGCGCCCCAGCACCACCACCTTGCCCGTGGTTTCTTCCCGAAAATGTTTATGATCGTTGGGGATGCGTACCAGCAGATCCCCCTTGTTGCCAATGGCCCAGTTCCGGTCTACCGCTACAATAATATTCAATGGCTTCGTCCTCCCGACGGGGAGCGCTTTCTCCCCCTTTTAGCTCTGACTTCCATGTTCCTCTTTAACGGCGGACCTGCAATATTTTGCTGAACATCCGTGTAAATTCCCCTGTCAGATGTTCCGCTCCCACTTGTCGCACAGTGAATTGACCTGATCCGCGAACTTTGCCAGATCCTTGTTGGCCCAGCCGTCGCACTTGGCGATCATCGCCGCCAGGCGCTGCCCTGCGGCTACCAGACGGGCAAATACGCCGGTGGCCACTGTAGTTCTCTTCCTGACGGGCACAGGCTCCGCCTCATAGGTAAATTTATTGGCAATCAGATCAAACTCCGTGCCGCTGTAAGGAGCATAAGCCCGCTGACCATGCTCCACTTTCAGGCATTCCACAAAGTTCATGCACACACTGTCCTCGCCGTGAACCACGAAAACTTTTTTAGGCTTCTCCTCAAAACCGCTCACCCAGTCAAGCAACCCGTCCTTGTCCGCATGACCGCTCATGCCCACCAGCTTTTTGATGGAAGCCCGCACCTCAATGGGTTCCCCAAAAAGTTTCACCTCTCTGGCTCCTTCCACAATCGCCCGGCCCAATGTTCCCACAGCCTGATAGCCCACAAAGAGAACTGTGGACTCCGGTCTCCAGAGATTGTGTTTTAAATGATGCCGGATACGCCCTGCCTCGCACATGCCGGAGGCGGAGATAATCACCTTGGGAGTTGTGTCGAAATTGATGGCAATGGATTCGTCACTGGTGATGGACAGGCGCAGTCCCGCAAAAGAAATGGGATTGATTCCCTCCCTCACGTATTCCAGCGCCTCGCCGTCAAAGCATTCCATGCGGTTTTCCTGAAAAATATTGGTGGCTTCCACCGCCAGGGGACTGTCCACATACACCGGGAAGTCCTCATGCCCCTTCACCAGTCGGCCCACCTTGACCTTGCGCAGAAAATAGAGCAGTTCCTGGGTACGCCCCACTGCAAAAGAGGGAATGACCACATTGCCGCCTTTATCAAAGGTTTCCTGCAAAATCTGGGCCAGCGCGGATACATAGTCCAGCCTGTTCTTGTCGTGATATCGGTCTCCGTAGGTGGACTCCATAACCACATAGTCCGCCTCCCTGGTGGGATGGGGGTCCCGCAGCAAAGGCAGGTCCTTGTTGCCGATATCCCCTGAAAACACCAGCTTGCGGGTCGTGTTATCCTCCGTCAGCCATACCTCAATACTGGCGGACCCCAGCAGATGCCCGATGTCGGTAAAACGAATCCGTATATTGTCCGCCACCCGGATCTCCTTGTCATAACTACAGGGCACAATACGCTTGATGCAGCCCTCTGCATCCTCCATTGTATACAAAGGCTCCATAGCTGGCTGAGAAGCACTTCTTTTGGCCTTGCGGTTCTTCCACTCCGCCTCGGCCATCTGTATATGAGCGCAGTCACGAAGCATGATGCTGCACAGATCCGCCGTGGCATGGGTCATAAAGATCTGCCCCCGAAAACCCTTGGCGTACAAAAGCGGCAACAGACCGGAGTGGTCGATATGGGCATGGGTCAGAAACACATAGTCTATCAACGCCTCATCCACGGGCAGAGGAACATTCTCGAACACATTCACCCCCTGCTCCATGCCGTAATCCACCAGGATATGCTTGCCCCCCGCCTCCAGGTAGTGACAACTTCCCGTTACCTCATGGTCCGCACCTATAAATGTCAGCTTCATAGTCCCGTCCTCCTATCGCTTTCTTATATGTATCTCGCACCTTAAACGCACATTCATTATAACATATTTTCCCACTGACCACAAATGATATTTCAACACCTTTCTATCTGGCGCTCTCCCGCCGGGCGGCCGTTTTCCCAAGGGTTTGCAGGACTATGGATCTATAGTCAAAACTCCTTCATCGTCTCAAACTGATGACTTAAATAGATGATATGCGCCATGGCGGTAATACCGCTGTACAGCATTTTTTTTGGCCCGATCCCTATGTTCTCCGCAGAGTCGACTGGTTTTGCAAGCCCAAAAACCGCATACAGCTTATCCTCAAATTCCTGACAGAAATAATTGTATGCCACCTGGGTGGGATATGTTTTTTTCTGTATGACAAACAGCTTCCCGATATTCTCCATGGAAAACACATTCTTGGCCACGGCGATAAAAAACAGCTGCGCGATTTGTTCCCGGTAATACATCTTTCTCACCGGGCTGGCCACATACCCCTTTTTTACATAATTACTGATCATGGATGCGGTAATCTCCATACATCCCAGCGGCTCCAGATATCCGTTGATATATTTAGTGGTCTGCTCCAAATACAGGCCCACATCAGGCAATTCCTGATACCTGGGCATATGAAATTCACTGATTTTTGTCATATCTGCTACTGCTTCCCCCTTATTCGGATATATGCCTCCTGCATACTGGCTGACATTCGCCCTGCGCTGTCAAGCGTCTGCTGTCCCCCCATACCGCGCCCCGGCCCGTATTCGGATGTGAAACCCTGTATCCGGCATCTTCCCAAAAACGCCATCCGGCGCAGACCAAACGCCCGCCCTTATGATCGGACGCGAATCGGTATCTGCATGTGGAAAAATCAAATTCCAAATCTAATTTTAACATAAGATACTTTGTATTAGCAAGGGATGCATACAATGAACGTTCCCTTTTTGCAAGTAAAGTTTTCTTATATCTCTTGACAGGTTTCTTTATAACTGATAATCTGGTTATGTACATAACAAGCTATTTAAAAACCGCTATAAGGGTAATTTATACTATATCAAGGAGGCTGTCATGAAATATAAAATCGTTACGGATTCCGCATCCAACATCCATTCCATCGAAAACATCCCTTTTGCCTACGCTCCACTCCACATTATGGTGGGAGACAGAGATTTTCCTGACGACGACAATCTGGATCTGGCACAGATGGAAGAGGCGCTTTCCCACGGCGGGAAATCCGGCACCGCCTGCCCCGGCATCGGGGATTGGCTGAATGCTTTTGAAGATGCCGAAGTCGTTTTCTGCGTCACAATTACCAGCGGACTGTCGGGTAGCTGCGCCGCCGCCAGAGCTGCCAAGGCAGAATATGAAGAACAATACCCTCTTCGCCATGTGCATGTTATCGACTCTCTGTCCGCAGGACCCGAGATGGCGTTGCTCATTGAGAAATTGCAGGAACTGATCTGCTCAGGACTTGGTGAGAAGGAGATTCTTGACGGTATCCGGGAATACGCCCATCGCACAGGGCTTCTCTTCTGCCTGAAATCCCTTCGAAACCTGGCAAACAATGGCCGCGTCAGCCCATCTGTAGCCAAAATCTGTGAAATTCTGGGCATCCGGGTGGTGGGGCAGGCCAGCGCCCAGGGCACATTGGAGATTCTTAACAAATGCCATGGAGAAAACGGCTCCCTCTCCCGGATGGTAAAGATTATGAGTGAGACCGGCTTCTATGGCGGAAAGGTCCGCCTCATGCATAACAACAACGAAAAAGCCGCCGAAAAGCTGGCCGACCTGATCCGCAAAACCTGGGATAACGCCGATGTACGCATAGCCCCCACACTGGGGCTATGCGGCTACTACGCCGAAAACGGCGGAATTATGCTGGGATTTGACAGGCCTGCATCTCCTCGGTTATAATTCCACAGGAGCAGATAGTAAAACGCCGGAGCAGAACCACAAGCAGAATCAAATATTTATATCTCCGAACCCTTATACTGGCTTTAGAGCGGTCGGAAAGGGAAAAAGTACAGAAAGGATTCCTACGGGAGGCAGACGAGTGTACGAGTGGCAGCAGCAGATTCAAATTATTATTGACGAAATAGACAGATGCATCAAGAGCCATCAGGACGATGCGCTGACGCTGCGCGCTCTCTCCTGCCAGCTGGGATATTCCGAATACCATGTCACCCGGAAGTTCCGGGAGATAACGGGCATGCAGTTCCGGGACTACCTGCGGCTCCGCAGACTGGCTTTCGCATTGTGGGAAGTGCGGGACAGCCGCCGCAGTTTTCTGGAAATCGCCGTGGACTACGGTTTTTCCTCCCACGAAGCCTTTACCCGGGCCTTCAAAGCCGCCTACGGCATCACCCCCATGGAATACCGCAAAAACCCTGTGCCCGTAGTACTCCGCACCAAGATCCACCCTTTTGACCGCTACTTTTTGGAAATAGGAGAGACAGGTATGATACAATCCGCAAAAGAAATCAAGATTTATTTTGTAACCATTCCCGCCCACAAGTTCCTGCACATCCGGAACTATGAGAGCATCGGGTACTGGGACTTCTGGCAGAAACAGAGCCGGATTCCCGGCCAGGACTGTGAAACCGTCTGCGGCCTGTTAGACAGCATTAAAGGCAAGCTGGACGATCTGGGCGGCAGTGAGAGCAACAGTGGCAGCGGACAGATCATTGGATATCTCAATGATCCCAGGGGCCGGCTTTGCAGCTGGGGCATTCCCCTTGCGGAGTGCTATGGGGTACGCCTGCCCCTGGATTATCAGGGCGAAGTGCCATCGCAGATGCTTATGATGGAAGTCCCCGAGGGCGAGTACATCGTGTTTGAGCACGGACCGTTTCATTACGATCAGGAAAACTGTAGTGTGGAAAACAAAGTGGAAGAGGCAATGAATGCTTTTGCCTATGAAAAGTCCGGCTATTGTCTGGACACCACTCCCGGAAGAATCGGCTATCTGTACCATGACCCTGAGCGATTCTGGAAGTTCGTCCGACCTGTGAGAAGGCAGTAGTCTCCCGTTCGTACCCGTCTCCCGCTCCGCCGTATCAAGCGTGATATCCGGATCGTCTCTTTTAGAGGAACGATATGTTCCTCTAAAAGAGCAGGCTCCAATATCTGAATATCCCTGTCAAAGGGGCATGGGAAGCGAATCCGGCGCGGTACAGAATATGGGAAACAAACCGTCTATGAAACCGAATACAGAGAATGAACCCGGCTGGGTAGCAATGGGAGAGGCCACAGCGGCCCTTCCACCACCAATCCGTTTATCGGCAAATTGCCGGTGGACGGCAGCTACAGTGCTGTTTGAAGTATTGACGAGCTGGCCGGGTAATCATCAAAGAAATTATCAAGAAAATCATAGTCTGTGCGCCGGAAAAGGTAAACAGGTAAGATTTGCGCTCATAGAGCGCCAGAAAAGGCGGTACAGCCCTTGTAACAGGAGCTGTACCGCCTAATCCGAAATGACTTCCTTATCACCGCAAACCTTGTGGTTGCGGCGATTTATCCGATTTATCTTCTACCCTGCTGCCGGAAACAGACTTATAGTCTATTTCCGGCAGGTACACAGTACCTCAAAAAGAAATAACGAGTCATGCCTATAATTCTTCCAGAATCTTTAACAGTGCGTCATGCGCCAGGGTAAAGGCTTCCTCCCCGGACAGTTTTCTGCCGATCTGGCCTTCCTTCTCCAGGGAAGAAAAGCCCGTAAACTCCGAGAGATGGGGCTCCAGAGAAAGATATCCGCTGTAGCCGCCGGCTTTCAACTTGCCCAGAATCTCCCTGACATTGCCGTCCCCATGGCCCGCCGGAACCACGCTCCCGTCCCGAAGAAGGGCATCCTTCACGTGGATGTAAGCGATGTAGGGTTTCAGCTGCTCATAGGCTTCCAGGGTGTCCTGCCCTGCCTGCACAAAATTGGCAAAATCAAAAACGGCTTTAAAGTGCGGCCCCGCAAAACATTTCATGATATCCAGACAGCTCTGCGCCATCTCCCCGTAAATCCCCTTTTCATTCTCGTGGAGCAGAACAGCCTCATTGGCGACGGCATAATCCGCAAACTGTCCCAGCTGCTCCAGCACTTTCTCCTTATAGCTTTCCGCTTTCTCCCTGGGAACATAGAAGCTGAACATCCGGATATTGGGCGTCCCCATAATATGGGCCAGTTCCACAGTATGCTTAAACAGTTCCATGTGGGGCGCGAAATCATCTGTAATCCCGATCTTTCCGATGGGAGAGCCGACAGCCGAGAGAGCAAATCCCCTGTCATCCAGGCGCTTTTTGATGTCCCGGGCTTCCTCCTTTGTATATTCCACAAAGTTTCTTCCGTCCACTCCCCGCATTTCAATGTGGCTCATATGTAATTTGTCCAGCACCTGCATCTGGGTGTCCAGAGACGCGGCAATCTCGTCCGCGAATCCCGTTAAAATGATATTATCAAACATATATTTTCTCCTCTTAAAAGAATCGCTGTCCAATGGCTCTAAAAGGGAAAGTCTCTTCAGTACGCCAAGGGAGACAAACTTCCTTCGAAAACGCTCTCATAAAATTTGCTTCCGCGCGCTTTCGAGACTTTACCGTCCGGCTACTGGCGCAAAGGGTTTAATAAGTTCCCGTGGTATCGAACACAACGCCGCTGCCTGTCTTTTTCCTGGAAGTTGCCCGTTTTTTGTTCAGTTCCTGTAAAAACAGTTCCTCATCAAAGGGTATCTCCACCATCCGGTCCAGCCAACTGGACAGATGCATGGCGTTGGAGAGGGTTAAGCCGCGGATCCCCTCGGTTCCCTCCGCCACCAGGGGCGTGTCGTGAAGAATTTTTCCCGCGAACGCTTTCAGTACTCCCACATGTTGTTCATTTTGCCCGTCGGTCTCCACCTCCTCCAACGTACATTTCGGCTGGGCGAATCCCTCCGGGGAGGTTTTGCAGAAAACTCTCTCGTTTTCACTCAGGCGATACAGCAGGAGCTTATTGTTCTCACACACCAGCTTGCCCATTTCCAGAGTGATCTCCAGTCGGTTGGTGCCGGGCGTATCGGCAGTGGTGGTGACGAAAACGCCTGTGGCCCCGTTTTCATATTCCAGATAGGCTGTCACATCGTCCTCCACCTCTATGTCATGCCATTTGGCCTCGTGACAGAAAGCCCGTACCCGCACCGGCATGCCGCACAGCCACTGGATCAGATCCAGTTGGTGCGGGCACTGGTTCAGCAATACGCCGCCGCCTTCCCCATCCCAGGTGGCCTTCCAGTCCGCCGCGTCGTAATAACTCTGGGTACGGTACCAGTCCGTGATGATCCAGTTCACCCGCTTGATCTGTCCCAGTTCCCCGCCGGCGATCATATCGTGCATTTTTCGGTAGACACAGTTGGTTCTCTGGTTAAACATAATGGCAAAAACCTTATCTGATTTCTCCGCCGCCTCGTTCATCTCCCGGACCTGTTTGGTGTAGACCCCCGCGGGCTTCTCGCTGATCGCGTGCAGGCCGTGCTCCAGAGCATAGATTACCAACTCCGGATGCTGATAGTGGGGCGTGGCGATCAGCACGGCGTCGCACACACCGCTGTCAATCAGTTCCTTTCCCTCGCTGTAGACGGCCACATCCGAAGGAAGCTCCTTTTTTGCCCACTCTCTTCTGGCCTCCCTCACATCGGCTACCCCCGTCAGCCGCATCTTTGGCACTTTGCCCTCCAGAATGCTCCTGGCATGGTTGCTTCCCATGCCACCGATTCCGATAATTCCCAATCTGACCTGTTCCATGTTTTTCCTCCTTGCGTTCCGCATACTCCTTCCAGCGAAATGACGTTCCCCTTGAGGCCGCTTTCAATCGGCCTGACGTGGCCCGTAAAGCCGTTTCCATATGCCCGGACACGGCCCCCTGTAAAGTCATATTCAGATCCCCGGATACGGGCCCGTGTATTTACTGGAAATATGCTGTTTTATGCTCCTGATTGACGTTTCAACCCGAATGCCAAAGTCGCCGCCAAATGGCATCAAAAAAGTGATCCTCTCCCCGCGCTTTCATAAATCCGCATCATGACTCTCAGCGTGTTGGCCACCGCCCCCAGATCATTCGCGTAGGAAGTCCCGTATTCCAGACTATGATAAAAGTCACCAATGCAGGCCGCATGACCACATCCCCAGTAAGATTTACCCGCCGAAGAGCCTGTTTTCAACAGAAAAACAGCCTCTTCGCCCCGGGAGTAGCGCACCGTTACCCGCTCCCCCTCCAGGCGGATACTACCGTTCTCACAGGCAAGTTCTATCAGCACCGGTTCATCGGACACGTAGGCCGTGGTGGCGTAAAAGCAGGCTCTTTTTCCCCCCGGAAATCCCAGAAAAGCCTCCGTCACATCCTCCACCTCACACACCCCCCGCAGGTGATGATTTCCCATGGACGCCTCCACCACATCCGGCTCCCCCAGCCATCGCAGCAAAAGGTCCAGGGCATGAATGGACTGGTTGATCAGCGCGCCGCCGCCTTCCGTCTCCCATCTTCCCCGCCAATCGCTGTCCTGATAATAATTCGCGCCCCGGTTCCAGGTGACAAAGGCTCTGCCGCCTTTCACTTCTCCCAGACTGCCCTCCCGCAACAGTTCATCCACTTTTTTTGTGGATGCGTTATACCTGTTCTGAAAGCACACTCCCAGCTTCCCTGTGCTACCCTCTGCCGCTATTTCCAACTGTGCAAACTGCTCCCTGGAAATAGCCGGAGGCTTCTCCATAAAGACCGATCCGCCGCTCTCCAGCACCTTAATCGCCATTGGTACATGAAGATAATGGGGCGTGCAGATATGTACCACATCCGGTTTCCCGGCGGACAACATTTCCTCAATTCCCTCATATATCCCGGCCCCCGCCCCACCGTATTGGGCCGCAAGTTTTTTCGCCCGTTCTAACCTACAGTCGACAAAGGCGCACAGTTCCGTACCCTCCAGATCTTGAATGGCCCGGGTATGTACCTGCGCTATCCCTCCACACCCCACAATCGCCACTTTTCTCTTCATAATGACCTCCTGTTTTACCCGCCGCCCGCTCTTCGACCACAGGAATGCTTTTTCTCAGTATATAGCGGTGTTCCCTCATAAACAATGCATAAATCCTACCTTTTTATGACGAAATACGACCTGGCGCAACGGACTGCCGCAAGTGCGCAATCTTCCATAGGTTCAAACTCCATCCGGCCGCCGGACGCTTATTCCGAATCCGGCGGAAGCCCCACCTGCCGCAGCTTCTCCTCCATGACAAAAAAACGTCCTCCTTCCTGTTGATCCTGCCAATCCGCCAGACGCTGACGAGTGTGGCTTTCCACCTCCCGGCGCAGTTCCTGCGCGGACATGCGGGCCGCGCCCTGCCCCCAGATAATCACCTGCTCCAGGGCGTCGGAGGTGGCCACCGTCACCTGATATTTCCGCCCTATCCGGTGTACGGTCTTCTCAATGTACTGGTCCGCAGTCTCCGCCTCCCTGGTATAGACCACATGGATATTGTGATATTTCTGTACTGTACCGGGATTTCCTTTGACCTTATAAGCGTCGTACACCAGAATCAAGGTGTCCTGTATATAGCCCTGGTAATTACAGAGGATGTCCATCAGCTTTGTTCGGGCCCCCTCCACATTATCCCGGGCCATGTCCCGGAGATCCTCCCAGGCAAAAATAATGTTGTAGCCGTCCACCAACAGATACCGCTCCCGGCGTTGCCCGGGCGTGCCTCTGTAGACTGGCTCCCTGGCCGGAGAGGCGCTTCTGTGGGAAGCCGCAGGCCTGTTCCAGGGGTTCTTGTCCAGCGCCTTCGTGCCATATGTGCGCAGATAGATCTCCTCGATCTCCTCCTGACTGATAAAACGGTCCTCCCGGGCCGCGCGGCCATCCCGCCCGCCGCGATGCTGCCCCGCGCCCTGAAAAGCTCCCGCACTTCCCCCAGGTACATCACCGCTTTCCTCTCCCCGGATGGAAAATCGAGAATCCCCGCCGCCCTCCGCAATCGGCCCAAATATTTCCGGCCGCATACGACGCAGCTTGTCTGCCGTGTCCACATGAGCATACTCCTCCACCTGCTGCCAGGGTACGATAAAACCCGCCCCATGGGCACAAAATACCGAATCGGCGGGATTATCCAAATCGTGATCGGGATTATAGCCACAGTTCTCAATAATCTCCTGCTCATTGTGGCAGGGGGCATAGCCGTGGAACTGGCAGGACAGTCTGCCTCTGCCTCTGGTGTAGGCGCTTACCTCCATCTGATAGCCGTTTAATGTGGCCGCAGGAGCTGTACCTCTGAGAATACTGCGCTCTCCCGAAGTCACCGGATCGTCAAAACACCCGCTCCTTTTCTGTATATCATTCATAGCCCGTCCCAGATTCTCCGTGGGCAGTTCCAGCGTGTAGGAATACACGGGCTCCAACAGTCGACTCTCCGCTTTCATCAGTCCCTGTCGCAGGGCCCGGTAAGTAGCCTGTCGAAAATCCCCGCCCTCCGTGTGCTTCAAATGCGCTTTTCCGGCAATCAGTGTAATCCGCATATCTGTTATGACTGAATTGGTCAAAACTCCCTTATGTTCCTTTTCCTCCAAGTGCGTCAACACCAGCCGCTGCCAGTTCCTGTCCAGATCATCCTCGCCGCAATCCGCCCGCAGCACCAAACCACTGCCCGGCTCCCCCGGTTCCAGCAACAGATGCACCTCCGCATAGTGGCGCAGCGGCTCAAAGTGCCCTACCCCCTCCACCGGCCCCGTAATCGTCTCCCGGTATACAATGCTTCCCTCCCCAAAAGACACCTGCGTGCCGAATCGCCCGGCAATCAATTCCTGCAAAATCTCGATCTGCACCTGTCCCATGACCTGGGCGTGAATCTCGCCCTCCCCGGGATTCCTGCCCTCCTGCCACAAAATGTGCAGCTCAGGAATCTCCTCTTCCAGCAGATACAGGTTTTTCAGCGTTTTATGCACATCGCAACCTTCCGGCAGTTCCACCCGATAACTGAGCACCGGTACCAGACTGGGTTTTTCCCCGTCTGCCGAAGCGCCCAGCCCCTGGCCGCTGTAAGTCTTTTCAAGCCCTGTTACGGCACAGATACATCCCGCCGGGGCTTCCTCTGCCAGCCTGTATCCCGCCCCGGAATATATACGAATCTGATCAATTTTCTCCCCCTCCAGCAACCCTTTCACCTTCAGGACTCCCCCGGTCACTTTCAGATGGGTCAGACGGCTGCCGCTTGTGTCCCTCTCAATCTTATACACCCTGGCCGCCTGTTCCTGCCCATAGGCAGGCTCATAGGTGTAGCGGGCAATGCCCTGTAACAATTCGTCCACCCCCTGGAGTTTCAGAGCCGAGCCAAAATAACAGGGGAAAAGCTGCCGTCTGCGAATGGCCTCGCGAATGTCCGGGACAGTCAACGCTCCTTTCTCCAGATAGGATTCCATCATTTCCTCACTGCACAGAGCGGTTCTCTCCATCCACTGCTCACGGGTGAAGTCATCCACGTTTCCGGGCATACCCTGGTCCGATGTCATCCGGCCGATGTCTCCCTGGCCCCTCAGAGCCTGCGTCGACTGCCTGCTATCTCCCTGGTTTCTTTGCTCCCGCGACAATGGCCCGGCCTCTCTATGGTGCCCCCTTGAACTTCCCTCCGTTTTTTCCTGTTCAGCAGGTTTCCATTGACTCCGCAGCAAAATATCTCCGTTATCCGCTCCCAGAAATGCATCCGCCGCACTGAAATCCACGCAGTTCTCATCCAGTTGCTCCCGCAGCTGCTCAAGCAGTATCTGCGGGTCCGTCCCGGGCTGGTCCATCTTATTGATAAACAGATAGGTGGGAACCCCATAGCGCCGAAGCAGCTTCCACAGAGTCTCCACATGTCCCTGCACCCCGTCCGCACCGCTGATTACGAGAATCGCGGCATCCAGTACCTGTAGCGTGCGCTCAGTCTCGGCGGAAAAATCCACATGCCCCGGGGTATCCAGCAACGTAATCTCCCTTGTCTGACCGCCACAGTCAACACTGATCTGTGCCTGCTTTGAGAATATGGTAATACCTCTGGCTTTCTCCAGGGCATGGGTATCCAGAAAGGCATTCCCGTGGTCCACCCGGCCCAGCTTTCGGATTCCTCCGGTCAGATACATAATTCCTTCCGCCAATGTGGTTTTTCCGGCATCCACATGGGCCAGAATGCCCACCACCAGTTTTGTATAAACCTTATCTTCCATGCCCTTTGCCGCTCCTTGTCCTCTATTTATGTTCCGCCTGTCCCCCTTCCGCAGCACCACCCGGGGCATGCGTATCCCACTGATTGAAGCATCCGGACATTCATCAGCACGCTGTACGGGAAGACGCAATATGATCGTCTTTATCCATTGTACAGGAAAAAGATATTTATGTACAGGAAAAAAGAAAGCAGCCGCTATTACCCAAAAATAAGCTGCTACACCTTATCCTGTAGCAGCCCTAAAACTCGACACTTCTTTAAATTCCTATTTCTGCGGTGCAGCACAGCGCCTCTTCCCCTGAGCCGTAGATGCACCGCCATGGACACCAGAAAACTGAGGAGCAGGAACGCATAAAAACTGATCCCCCTGGAGACCAGCATGGCCGGGGTGACCATGGCGGCCCCAAACACCGTGACAAAGGCGGCTACAAATCCCCCCTCCGCCGGTCCCACGGCACCTGGCAAAGGCAGATTGCTCACCGCAAGAGTAAGCAGCGCCTGAAGACCGGCTATCTGAATCCAGCCATGTCCCTGTAGTCCAAACGCAAGATACACCGTCCAGGGGACGGAGAACAGCATTCCCAACTGAACCAGGCACAGAATCAGCACCTGTAGGGCCAATCCCGGATTCGCCTTTATGCAGGCAGCGCCTTGGGCATACTCCGTCAACTGCCGTTCCAGCTTTTCCCGCATGGCGGCCGGATCTCGCAGCAGGTGAAACCTCTCCAAAAGCCGCAAAATCCCAAGACAGATCCGCCGGGATACCCCGGGCAGAAACATCACCACCCCCATTCCCAAAGTGAGCAGAACCATCATGCCCGCTCCGTATAACAGCAGCAGCCCCATACTCCCCTGAAATTCTCCGGCTCTGGGGAAAAACAGCCATACGCCCCCGCCCCAGATCAGAGTGGCGGTCTGATAGCAGGCCGCGATCAGCATCATATTCAGAGCCCCATGAGCGGCAGGAATCTGGTCCCGGCTCATACAGTAAATCTGCGCAGGCTGACCGCCTGTGGCAGATGGCGTAATGGAACTCACATAAAATCCCACAAAAGAGTATCCGAGACACCGCCTATAGGGAACCCTGTGGCCCAGCCGCTTCATGATCTGCCGAGTACACATGGCCTCACAACCCACATAGCCCAGCATCAGGACTAAACCGCCGAAAAGACAGGGGATTTTAACCTGCTTCAAACTCTCCCACAGCAGGCTCATGGACTGTCCCCGTAACAATATCGCCCCGGTTATAATCATCATGACCGCCAGGAATATTCCGCCCATATTTTTCTTCTTTCCCTGTATCATACTTACCTCTTTCCTGCATAACCATAGCGTAACTCTGTGCAAACTGCCAATGCGCTCATGGGCCGCCGCCCTCAAGCCGTAATCCGTCTTTCCCTGTACACCGTATCCATCATTCGGTTCAATGTTCCCGCCTGCAGCTGTCTCCTGATGCATTCCATACGGTAGGCTGCGGATGATAAACGCCCTTTATCCAGCAGAATTTCCTGTATCTCTCCGGCACAGTTCTCCGAACCGGCCACCCAGCCAATCCCCTTTTCCACCATCCACCTGGCGTTACTGCGTTCATTTTGCAGAGTCGGGGGCCAGGATAGAATGGGAACCCTGGCAAAGATTGCCTCAAACAGGGTGATACCGCCGGGTTTAGACACGATCAGATCCGCTTTTGCCATATAGTCCCACACCTGCCCCACATAACCCTCCACCTGAATATTCTCCCATCTGCCCCGCAGGCGCCTATAAAGCCTTTTGTTGCGGCCTGTGATAATAGTGGTGTGGGTGTGGGGAATCCGGTTTAAAGCCTCATAAAAGGCATTGTCCTTTGGAAGCAGTCCCAGCCCGCCTCCCATAATGAGCAATTCCCGCTTTCTGTCGTCACTGTGCATTGCCTGGCCCTCGCCCCTGGCGTTCAAACGCCGGAACTCCTCTCTGACCGGGATGCCCGTGACACAGATCAGCGCGGGATCTACCCCCCCCTTCTCCATACTCCGGCGAATATCCCCGCTGGGCACCAGATAACAGTCTGTGTTGTGGTTAATCCATTCCGGATGTGTACTCACATCCGTGACGCATGTTACCAGAAAATAATGCAGCGGACCTCCGTCCTCTGTGTGAATCGGTATACTCCCTTTGGCCTTATCCTTTAGCCGGGAAGCCAACTGCGCGCACAATGGATGCGTGGCAATCACCACATCCGGACACTGTGTGGAGAGCAACTGTGTCAGTCGCTCCAAAAATATCCCCTCAAAAGGCGGATGGGCATCGGGGTGTCCCTTGCCTGTAATCCGGTAATACATATTGAAGATATGTCTTCCGCGGGTAACCATCAGATTGAAAAACTTATACAGAAGACCCGAAAAATTTGGCAGGGCATAGGCAGGGAAATCCACCACTTCCACCGACGCCCCGGGATGACTGCCCAGTAGTTGCTGCCGCAGAGACTGGGCGGCGCTCCAATGTCCCATACCAAATTTTCCGGTTAAAATCAAGATATTCATAGCGCATTCTCCTTCCGTCGAACTAAGCATAACAGCCCTTTCTAAAGCCCGACCAAAGGAAAAACGAAAGAAATTATTAAGATATCCGGAACAATAGATGCCACACTCCGGGAGGTGTCTGTTGTTATAAATAAGAACCGAACTAAAAACCGATATTTTCGCCCACCAGGATCACCTGAATCCTCCCCGCGTGTCTGGAAAAGCGTGTGGTCAGAAACTGACAGCAGATTGTGTCAGGGGATTTGCAGTCCGCACAGGACCCTGTCACCTTGCAGGGGGTCTGAATGGGAAATCGCTGTGTATTACAGGTTGCTGCTTCATTCCGGGCCCGGTACACAGCCGCGTCCACATCCTTGCAGATTTTGTTCATGCCCACGATCATAAGCACATGCCTGGGACCATAGGCAATGGCCGATACTCTGTTGGAATTGCCGTCTATATTGACCAGAATCCCATCCTCCGTCACCGCATTACTGCTGGTGAGAAAATAATCCGCATCATAGATGGCCAGTTCGATCCTGCGCTTTTCCTCTGGGGTCTGGGCGACATCACGATTGTACACACAGTAATTGCCTTCGGTCACAGCCTGCTTTAAACCGATCTCCTGAATGCTCATGGAGCCGCCCCAGCCCACACTGCTGCCCTGCGGAATCAGTTCCAGGGCCATTTGCAGAGCCTGCGCTTTGGTGGCGGCATAATAACCTTTCATATTGCGGCTCTCCAGCCCCCTGATAACTGTGGCCGCCAGCAGTTCATTTCTCTTCTCTCTGTTTTCATCCATTTACGCTTCCCTCCCAGTGGAGATCTTTCGATCTCCTTCATCGCCGCGCGTCGCGACTTCACCACTCGGTTCAGAATTTCCCAGTGCAAAGTTCTGTAAAAATCTTGCCATTACTAAGCCGGATTTATTCCATGTTTGCATTGCAGTTTGAATTGTCTGTCCTGTAAATACCAATGGAGACAGAACTATTCATCCATTCTGACACGTTTTCCTATACATCCCTGTCACTTTTATTGTTTGCACAGATGCCCTGCTACTCTGCTTTCTTTATGTATGGCAATGTCATATTTACTGTTACCGCGCCTGTCATAAAATATATATGACAGGCGTGTCCTTTATTACTATATAACCCTTACCCTTTATTGTATACTTGGCCATACGGCCGCTTTTCGTCGGAAATATGGTCATACTCCATTGTCTACTGTGGATTTTGGACAGGCGGAGTCTGCTGGGATAATATCTCCGTAATTCTCTGAATCAGTTCATCCTCTTTCAGACGGAATTTAATCTCCACACGCCGGGATGCCGCCATGTCGATCTGCCCGGTCCCTGTCTCATAAATAGGACTGCTGTAGGAGCGGCCATTGATGGTCAGCATGGACTGTAGCTGCCCGACTTTTTCCTCGCTCAGACCGTTCCTGGAATCCAGTATATACCTGGCCACCGAACTGGCGCGTTCCGAGGACAGTTCCATATTATGCTGATAGCTGCCGGAAGTATCGGTGTGCCCTTCGATAATAATTTCCGCGATATAATCCCGGAACTGATCCTGCAACAGCACATCCAGATACATGGGGATGATCTCCGTCAAAGTCTCCTTGCTGGCGTCCGTCAGGTTGGCGCTGCCATACTTGAACAGGACATCCGATGAGAAGCTGATGGAACCATTCTGCGCGTCCACCTTCATGCTGGAATTATTGAATCTGGATTGCAGCTGCCCGATAATATCCGTCCTCACTCCCACGATATCCTGTAGCTGGCTCCGGGTGGATTCCAGTTCCCCCCTGGCCTCGTCAATCTCCAGATAAGCCGCCGCCAGCTGCTCTTTGGTCAGAGCCGCCGCATCATAGGCCTCCTGGAGTTTTAACAGCGAATCTTCCAGATCATGCTTGGAAGCCTCTATCTCACTGCGATAATTTTCCAGATCTATCTTGGCCAGTTCCAGCTCCTCTGTGGCTATATCCAGCTTCTGTTTCGCTGCGTTGAGTTCTATCTGGGTCTGCTCCAAATCCGTTGTCTTTTGTTTATATATTGCCAGTGTAATGGCGATGATCAGGATAAAGATCAGCAGCAGAGCCGCCATCATATCCGAGTAGGACTGCCAGTAGCTGGGCTCCTCAAATGCCTCTTTCTTTCGATATCTTCTTATCAACTTCTCTCACACCCTTTCTTTGTTAGAAGAGTCCCCTCTACATGTCATGGGCCTCCGCATAGGCATACAGCTGATTGCTGAGTTCCTCATTGATGGTGGTGCAGGTTGCGTCGATCCGCTCCCCCTGCTCCTTAAGCTGCCGGGCCATGGACTCCTGTCTGTCCAATGTCTCCTCCAGCGCTTTCTGCAACGCGCGGTTAGCCAGCAGCAGTTCCTTGGTGGTATCCGCCATACTGCGGTAATTTTCGGCATAACTCTCCTGCGCCTTGCACGCCTTTTGCAAGGTCGAACCCAGTCTGTCAAAATCGGCTCCCAAGGTCTCTTCCAATCGGGCCGAGAACCGCTGTGCCATTCGGTCCAAACTCTCCGCCTGATCTCTTGCCTCTCCCTTCAAAAGTTCCGTCATCTGCTTCATGGAATTGGCCATATTGGCCTGATAAACCAGCATGGCCTTAGTATTCTCGTCCGTATTGTGTACCGCAGGTTCCACGCACTCCCGGAAAGCCGCCAAAAATTCCTGTAACTTGTCATAGGCATCCGCCATCAGACTGCGATAGGCAAACTGGAATACCAGGGAAAACAAAATACCGTAAACCGAGGTGTGGAAAGCCACCTTCATGCCATCCAGCAACGGCCCCACATTGTCCGAGATCGTATAGATATCGTTGCCATTAAAAGAACCCAGGCCTATGGACAAACCGATAAATGTACCAAGAATGCCCAGTCCCGTCATAGTGCCGGAAATAGCGGAATTGTAATAATTCATGCCCACTTGGTTCAGCATGTCCTCATTGAGATAGTCCTCAATCTCGCAGCGCCCCATAAGACCGTGCCTGGTCTGAAAGCTGTTCATCTTTTTCTGATAACGGTAAAATGCTTCGTCCAACACGTCGTCTTCAAAAACCTTGCTCTTGGCGCGGTAAGTCTCCCACAGTTTATGATCGCCGCCGTCATAGGCCTTGTATATCTTGTCCGCCTCTCCCAGCAGTTTGTCCGTCATACGGTTTAATCGGAAAAAGCTGGTAAAGGAAATCAAAAACAGGATACCGATCAGCAGCAGAAACATCAGGTTGATCACCAGGTTGCTGACGGATGTAACCTGTCCGGTGAACACTCCGTTTACGATCAGCACAAAGCCCACCACAAACAGGTAGACCGGCAAAAGCAAATAATACATTCTGTTTTTCATTGGTTCTCCTCCATTCCCCCTCCATACAGAAGGGCTGTATACAAAACATTTTTCTTATTTTTCCCTGTTAAATGGATTTTAGCATATTCCATTTTTTGCCACAAGTAATAAGCGGAAATCTTAATGAAAATTTAGAAATTGTTCATACATTTAACTCAAAAAAGCCTGTATGTAACATATTCGTCACATACAGGCCATGATTTGTTACTATGACTGAAAACTCGACAAAGGCAACTGCTGCTACACCGCTATGTCTACATTGTTACCCTTGAAGGCCTCCGCTTGAAGAGATTTGGCATTTTTCTCGTATGGATTGTCCTCATTATACTTTATCTTGGTGCTGGTGGTGCCGCCCGCCACATAACTGCGCCCGCACTCCGAGCATACGCCCATACGCAACTGTACGCTGGCTTGCAATACCTTGCCGTCATTCAACGACGCCTTTTTGTAGGCGTTGGAGACATGCTCCTGCTCATGGGCCATCACCGCCGATCCCGCCGCCTGAGGCGAGAGATGCGTCGCCGACTTAAAACTCACCATCTCGTCGGAACCGTCTTTATACTTTCTTGACTTACAGGTCTGGCACTCGACCTTGCCCGCTCTCTTAGCCGCACGGCTGTCCTCGACGCCCCGGTCTCTCTCTGTCGCCCCCACAGGGAGCATACGCTGTACCCTACCCGCACTGCCTGCCGCTCCACTGACGGAGGCATTCATACCGTAACTCATACCATAGGGCATACTGCCAACTCCCATAACACTAAGTCCCATAAGACTTTACATCCTTTCCAGCCAGAATATTCCTGTATTTAGTATAAGCAACTTTTTCCGGATTGTCAACGGCAATCGAATGAAGTCCACAACAAACACACGAGCGCTCCTTCAACCGTAATGAAACGTTTGGGGAGTCCCTGATCCTAAACAATTGCAGCATTTGGGACATCTTCTTTAATATTAGAACAAATCAAAATCCAATCTGCCAAACTTCCTCAGTATGTCCAAATCGCGTGTGATAAAATGACTCCAATTATCGTTTCCAGTTGTCTGTTCTGTCACACAACGCTTGCCGTCTGCATGAAAAGTGCTTTGTTCATATGCATCAACAGGCGCTCTTAGTTATATTTTTAGTAATGCGCTATGGCACCAGTCAAATAACTCTGAAAAAGCGCTATCAAAATCAAAATGGATATTATTTTGCAATGACATGCTCAATTCCAAAACAGTTCGATCCTGGTCTTGTACACATTCAAGCAATTCCCGTTTTGTTGCTATAAATTTACCACTGCTTAGATAATACAAATGTTGCATAATATAAAATACTGATTTACAGGTTATTGGCAGCTTTGAAACATTGTACTCTCTGTCAGCATGTATATAGCGGTGGCATATTTCGTGATAGAGATTATTCAAACTGAATTTTACATAATTTCTCTCATCCTCCATGGTATATGCAGGAACAAGACTTTTTAATTCTCCGTAATAATCTTTAGTCGTATGCAACAAATGACATACTTCCAACGGATTCCAATGCTCCAAATCCGCTTTGCCGCAAATAAAGCCACAGGACTTATCAAAATTTCCTACTGAAACAAGTGCTTTTTGATAAGTTTTCAAATCCTCAACCAAAAGACGATCCATCACAGCCATAATATCAATATCACTGTTTTTAGTTTCTTCATTACGAAGATAACTGCCCTGCAGTCCTATATACACAAGTCTTTCACCAAATGCATGTTTTAAAGTATCTATTAATTCATCAATATATTCATCTATTCTAAACATTCCGGATCACCTATTTCTTCATTTCCAAGATATTTTATGTATTCTTTTCCCTCATAAAAATTCATTATTGGACGGCGAAGTTTTGACGGAAATAATGGTAATCTATTCAATACAGACAAATCCAACCAGTCAAATCCAATTTGACTTGTATCACTATGAATTTTTGCATTTTTCGCTTCTCCCAGATAATCACATAAAAATACTAAATCAATTCTATGAAAATTCTCACCGTGAACCCCCTCTATAACAAAAAGTAAGTCTTTGCATTTAATCTCTATTCCTGCTTCTTCTCTAACTTCTCGTTCAACCGTCTGAGGAAGTACTTCTTCACCGTCTTGACCGCCGCCGGGCAAAATATACCACTCCTCTTTGCCATCAGACAACTTTATTGCAAGCAATTTACCATTTTGAACTATAACAGCTTTTGCAGAAGTTCGTATTTGCCTTGACATATTTATACTCCTTTCAAATTTTGTATTGAAATAGGTGATTGCACAACCCCCTTTCAGAACTCAGGGATTGGCAATAACCTCTTTATGCGTCAACAATTTTCTGTTTTGTATTTCTACCCCATCTAATTCTTCTGCCCCTCATACAGATTATTCCGCCCTTTTCAGGGGTCTTTTATACTCTCCAACTGCGCCTGTACTCCTTCCAAGCAATCCGGCTCTATCTTCTTCTATTTCCCGGTCAGATTGCTCTACGGAGAGCTAAATTAAAGTCACCCTCCGCGTTTGAATACAACTACCATTATTTTTCATATCACATCATCTCCTTTACATGAAAATATCTATATAAACACAAGAAAATCGAGGCTTCTGGCATGATGGTGGGTACTTGACCATGCCCAATTAACAACTGCATAT